>JBBAAI010000008.1:0-3003 GCA_041658325.1 Minisyncoccota bacterium | reverse complement strand
TTCTTCGTTTCAAAAACCCATTCGCCCCCCCCCCCCGATTGACTGAAATGTTGCTTAAAATTTGTTTAATTAGCCATATTGTTTTTTCATCAGTAATTTTTTTTCTTATTATGTTCAATAAAGTTTCCTGATTTACTTCTTGAAAATAATGCTTGATGTCTGCTTTCAAGCAAAATGCTTCCGAATGTAAATTATTAGTTATTTGTTTTTTGAATAAATCAAATCTTTCTAAGGCAAATAGAGTTCCCTTCTCTTTTCTATTTGCACAATTATCATAAATAAAGGTCTTATCAAATATAGGTTCGATTATTCTTACAAGAGCGTGATGAACTATTCTATCCCTAAAAGCAGATTTGGATATCTTTCTTGTTTTTGGGTCTCGCAAAATAAATGTATTTAACGGTTCTGGCTTGTATGTTTGCTCTAAAAGTTCTTTTCTTAATTGAAGTAAATTGTCTCTTAAATTTTTCTCAAATTCAATAATGTAAATTTTCTTTGTTTTACCTTTTCTTGCTTTTCTCCAAGCATTTGCTAAATTATTCATTGAGCAAATTTCTTCATATAATCTGTTATAGGTTCTCATATTATGATGCCTCAGCCATTGAGCCATTCTGCCATTATCGTTAGAGTTCGCCAAGTTATTGTTGTTCGAGTTAAGATTCAAGTTCCTGTTAAGGTACAGCCTAGACAGACCCCAAAGATATAGCCAGTTTATCATTTCAAAAAGTTCATCTCTGAACCTTTCACTATCGCTTCATATTTCGTTGTAAATATTTCTTATTTACAATCAATTTTTCCTCGTAAGAAAAAACTAATCCTACTTAATGTTGCGATTGTACTTTATGGCTTAAAATAAATCTAAATGATGCGCTAATAAATTGGCGTGTGGCTCAGCAACACTCGTTAGAGTATGGCTGAGAATTCTATTAGAAATATAATGTTTTTAAATTAATTATAATCGTGTTAAAAGTTATATTATTAGAACATGCATAAAATTTTTTGCATGCCTTCGGCAATTACTTTAAAAAAACCACCCTGCCATCACCGTTAGAGTCCGCCAAGTCATAGTTGCTTGAGTCAAGATCCAAGCCCCTGTCAAGGTACAGCCCAGACAGACCTTTATTCTTAGCAAACCATGTTCTACTTCCATTTTTATAAAATTTAGGAATTCCTAATTCATCAACTTCAGAAAAACTTTTTCCATTGTATTTTCCGTCAAATCTCTCATCTTGAACTACTTTAAAATCTGAATTTGCAACAAGATTAAACCCATAACCATTTTTATCCTCTGAATTTGGAACAAAACTAAATCCCTCAATCATAAATGGGTGCTTTATACTTCCTTCTTTTTGTTCTGCTAATTCATAAATTGTTTTAAGCAAAGAATTATTTTTAGACCAGTTAGGGTCTTCTCTTGATCTTACAACTAAATTTCTTGAATCAATATAATGTTTTTCTTTAGCAATTCTCATAATTTCTGGTCTACTTAAATCTTTTAGATTTGGTGTTCTTGCACCATATTTCTGAGCAAAAACATCTAAATTAGCAACTGCAAAAGGAGTTGAACCCACAATAGTTTTAGAAGATTCATCATATCTTAAACCAACTCTTGCTTGTTCTGGAAGTGAATTATAAATCATTAATGCATCATCTCCACTAATTAATCCAGGAACTTTTTCCTGAGATTGCCATGCAATATTTAATGTGTTACTTTCTGCCATATTTTTATCCCCTAAGAATTTTCTCTGCTTTTATATAATCCTCATTTATTTTTGCAATTTTTTCGTCTTTTATCTTTTGAAGTTCAGATAGTTTTTCATCGAAAAACGCTTGCGAACCGCCTTCGGCGGTCGAAACAAGAACCACCCTGCCATTACCGTTAGAGTCCGCCAAGCTATCGCCGTCCGAGTCAAGATCCAAGTCCCAGTCAAGGTACAGCCTAGACAGACCCGAGTCTCTTGTCCAGAGAGTTCTGTTACCCTTTCCAACTTTTGTTGGAAGTCCTATTTTAATATTAATATCTTCAGAATTAAAACTACTACCATTTGATTTGTTTAAAATTGGAGAATAAATAATTTCAGCATCATCTTTTAATTTGAAAGCTAATCCATGGGGTGAATCTTGATCTTTTACAAGCCCCATTCCATAAAGTGGAATCATAACTGGCATTTTTGCTTTCTTTCCAAGCCTTTCATTAACTTGTTTCATTAAATTTACAGCTAAATATGAATTTGGATTTCCAACTGTTCTTAAGACTAAACCTGAGTCTTCGTATGTTCCTGATAAATCTAAAACACCTTTTCTCATTACATCTTCTAAATCACTTTGAGTAGAAACTCTAACTCCAAACGGAAGCTTACTTTGAACACCAACAACGTAAAATGAATTTGAACCTTTCATTTTCCCATCAGAATAATTTCCTACTTGCATAACTGAAAAATCCTTATAGTCTTTCTTAATAGAAGCATCTATTTCCTTTCCCTGTTCTCCACCAAAGAATCCTATTTGAGGAATATCTTTTGGAATTGCAATTAAGGGTCTTGCTTCACTTACTGGAAATATGTTTGTAATCATGGTTTTTTCACAAAAATGAACTTTATAAACTTTTCCATTCTGTTACTACTAAATAATTAAATCATCTCAATCGCACAATCTCAAGATTTCTTGGAACACTCGTTTCAATCCTATTAAGTTTGTAAAGCGAAGATGCCAAATCCAAAGACTTTGAAACTTCCCCATGATTAACAAGTATTCTTTTTGGTTTTGGATACATATTATTAAAAAAAGAAAGAAGTTCATTTCTTCCTGAATGTGGAGACAATCCATTCATTAATTCAACTCTCATTTTAACCTCAATATCCTGAACTCCATCTGATGATTCAACTCTTACTTTTTTATCACCATCCTGAAGTTTTCTACCCATTGAACCAGGTCCCTGATAACAACTTAATATTAAAAGATTATTAGGGTTGTCTGCAAAATATCTAAAGTATTCTACTGAAG
>JBBAAI010000007.1:0-5329 GCA_041658325.1 Minisyncoccota bacterium | reverse complement strand
CCACTTTGGAAAAAATCGCTGGAGCGCTTGGAATTTCAAGTAGTGAGCTTTTGAAATAATTTATGAAATTAACTGATAATGAAAAAAGAGATGTTGTGAAATACTTGGAAGCGGGGAAACCGCTTCCCGAAAAGTATCGTTTTATGTTGTTTGATGATGACAGAGAGGTTGAGCTTCTTTGGAATGGAAAGACAAATGAGGTAACGAATGTTGTCTTGCCTTTTCAAGTTATTGAGCAAATAGATGAGCCAAGAAGTGATGCAAAATTCGGCAATCAAAATTCTCTTTTTGATACAACAGGACGACAAATAACCGGATGGACGAATAAATTGATTTGGGGAGACAATAAACTGATTCTCTCCTCTCTCAAAAATGGACCACTTCGCAAAGAAATAGAAGCGCAAGGCGGTTTGAAATTGATTTATATTGACCCGCCGTTTGATGTAGGCGCAGATTTTTCTATTGATATAAAAATAGGAGAAGATGAGTTTAAAAAGAAACCTTCCGTCATAGAGGAGATCGCTTTTCGTGATACATGGGGTAAAGGGGTGGATAGTTTTAATGCGATGCTTTATGAGCGACTAAAACTTATGTATTCGTTACTCGCTGAAGACGGAAGTATTTATGTGCACTGCGACTGGAAAACAAATTCTTATATAAGATGTATTTTAGATGAGATTTTTGGAAAAGATAATTTCCTAGGTGATATATCTTGGTATTACTATAATAAAATGGCGAGTGGTACTAGAAAATATTCCTCCGCACATGACAGAATATTGTTTTATGTAAAAAATAAAGATTCAAATTATACTTTCAATCCACAAGAAGAAAAGAGAGACCAACCCGTTAAGCAATTAAAAAGAAAATATTTTGAAGGAAAAGCAATAAATGCTAGAGATGAGAGTGGTAATGTGCAGTATCAAATGAGAGATGTAAGAAGAGTTGATGATGTATGGAAGATAGCTTGTTTACAACCTGCCGATAAAACTCAAAACACCGACTACGCGACACAGAAGCCCGAAGCACTACTGGAGAGAATCATAAGTGCATCCACCAATGAGGGTGATCTTGTAGCAGATTTCTTTTGCGGTGCTGGTACGACTCTCGCTGTTGCTGAAAAACTTGGTAGAAAATGGATTGGTTCTGATTTAGGAAAATTCGGAATTCATACTTCACGCAAGCGAATGATTGGAGTACAGAGGGAATTGAAAAAGGAAAGTAAAAATTTCAGAGCGTTTGAAATTCTAAATGTTGGAAGATATGAGAGAGAAAATTTCCTCGCAATAAATGATGATTTACGAGCAGAGGAGAAATCAAAGCAAGCCGAAAGGAAAGAAAAGGAATTTGTAAAACTTATACTTTCTGCGTACAAAGCGGAGCCGGTAGAATCTTTTGTGAATGTTATCGGCAAGAAAAGGGATCGCCTCGTGGCGGTGGGGCCTATCAATACGCCTGTTTCTTCAAAACTTGTGCAGGATATTGTGAAAGAGTGTAAAGAAAAAGGAATAACTAAAATTGATGTGCTTGGTTTTGATTATGAGATGGGACTTGATTTTTCACAATACAAAGATCAAGGCATTGATATTGCTTTCAGAATAATTCCGAGGGAGGTTTTTGATAGAAAAGCGGTAGAAAAAGGGCAAGTAAAGTTTTATGATGTGGCGTTTATTGAGGCGAAGCCGATTGTTAAAGGGAGAGGAAATGATAAAGAAATATCAATAGAGCTTACTGATTTTTCTGTTTTTTATAATCAAGATGATTCTGGTGAGATTGCCGAGGCATTACGCCCCGGCGGATCTAAAGTGGTGGTAGAAGACGGTCAAGTTGTAAAAATTTCAAAAGATAAAAAGACAGAAGAAATATCAAAGGAGATTTTGACTAAAAAATGGAGCGATTGGATTGATTATTGGGCAGTAGATTTTGATTTTTCTAGCAGAAAGGAAATCATCAAAGTTGTGGAGGATGGCAAGGAAAAAGAAGTCTGGACTGGCGACTATATTTTTGATAATGAATGGCAGAGTTTCCGCACAAAAAAGAACAGAAATCTTGACCTTGTTACTTCCCCAAAGGTGGCGACAAAAGGCAAGCACAAAATAGCCGTAAAGGTCGTGGACATTTTTGGAAATGATACGACTAAGATAATTGAAGTAAAAATATGATTGAAAATGAAGAGATAATTAGACTCCTTAAGGAATCAAAACCAGTTTATGAACCAACTAATTTGGATTTTAAAAAAGCGGAAGAAATTTCCTCTTCATTATTAGAAACAATATCAGCATTTTCCAATACTGACGGTGGTGATATTATTCTTGGTATTCATCAAAAAAAAGATGAACCATTAAAGTTTTTTGGCATTCAGGCGGCAGAAGATCAAGAAACAAAGTTAAGGAATCTTGCGAGAAATGAAATGAATTTAACTGAAACTGATTTTCAACTTTCTACAGAAAACCTTCCTAAATATGACCTGCCAATAATGAAAATTCACATTAAGAAGATAAATGAATTAATAAGGAGGCCAATTTTCATAAAAAGCAGAGGAATTGAATCTGGTACATTTATTAGAATTGGGCAACGAGATGAAAAAATGCCTAAGTATATGTTGGAAGATATTCGGAAACAGCAAATGATTCTAGACCACCGATTACCTCCACCAGAACTAAGGGTGGAAAATAATAGTAAACTAGACGACTTCGATTTTTCCTTGATTAAACAATATGCTGAAAAATTGAATATTGGTGTTGATAGAGATACTAAGCCCAAAGAATATTTAAATTTCCTAGAATCAAAAAATATCATTCAGAATTTACATCCAACCCGTTTTGGACTTCTTTGTTTTAGTTTTAATCCTGAAAAATATCTTGGCAATAAGGCGGTCATACAAGTTTCCGACGAAAGCGGTATTGATATTTTAGCTGGCGACAGAGGGAAAAATAAAAATATTTTTGAAGGAGACTTACTTAAAATAATTGCATTATCTATGGATTGGATCGCAAAGAATATCTCTACAAAAAGGATCGTCATGGAAGATGGGTCGCAGATAGAAAAACCGATAATTCCTGCCCAAATTTTAAGAGAAATCGTAGTGAATGCGATTTGTCATAGAGATTATGATACAGACCAAAAAATATTTATAAAAATAGATAAAGATAAAATATCTATTGAGAATCCTGGACTATTAAATTATAAGATGTATACGTATAACTTTATTTTTCCAGGCAAAACAGAACATCCAAATCCAAATATAGCGAAATACTTATTTAGAAATACTAGTGCTGAAGGAGAGGGAAAAGGTTTTTCCCTGCTCTTAAAATCATGTTTGGCTGGAGAAATTGATATTCCAACCTTGGCAGTTGATTTTTCTGGCAGAGTTTTGATTACAGTTTCAAATAAGACGCTAGTAAATAAAGAAATTGAAATATGGCTTGAAACTAAAAAGTACCTTATCGTCCCAAATTTAAATGAAAATGATAAAAAAATTCTTGCTTATTTATACAAAGCACATGATTTAATTAATTCTGGTTATTTTGTAATAAATCTTTCGGAAGAATTTCTTGACTACCAAAAAAAGAATTCTTTAATTAAGTTAATATCTGAGAAATTAGTAGTATCAAAAAATATTGGAAGTACTAAAATATTTAAATTAAGCGATGATTTACTTAGACAGGATTTTTCTTCAGAACTACATGAACTTTTTGGTTCAGATTTTTTAACATTAGATGCACAAAGCAAACAAATATTATCTTTTGCCATGCAATTTAGTAAAATTAATACTGAATTTTCTGCCAGAAAGTTAACCAGGCTACTTTATCCAAATACGCCAGAAGAAAAATTATCTGAAGATATTGCAAGAAGAATTAGAGGTAAATGTAACTGGCTGCTAAGCGAAAATTTTTTGAAGCGAAATGATACTATTCCAATTTCATCCCCAAAAGGAAATTTGAAAATTAATCTTGATTATAAGCAGGAAAAAGAAAAAGAGGAATTAATGAAAAAACAAAATGAGTCGGAGAAAAAGCAAGACAAATTATTTTAAATTTATTTAATGGCATTACACAAAGATTTTCCAAAAGACCCATACGCAATACTTGACCCGAACATTCGGTGGTTTCCTGCTGACGAGGACTTGCGGGAAAAAGGAGCTATTCAAAAACTCTTACCCCCTCTTGTTGCTGGTTTGCGTGAGAAAGTAAAAGAATGGCGAGATAAAAATTATGACGGAGCGAGTGATACTTCTAAAGCACTTTTGAATTGGTGGTTTAAGGAAGAACATATCATTTATGATCAATATGGCGTGTCTTCTCATTTCAAATACTATTTCGCACAGCGAGAGGCATTAGAAACAGTTGTATGGCTCTATGAAGTGGCAAAAGTAAAAGATAAATACGATCTCATTCGCTACAATTCTACCGGCGTATTAAGCCCGCAAATGTTTACCGAGGAGTGGCTTCGCTTTGTAATAAAAATGGCGACGGGAGCGGGTAAAACAAAAGTAATGAGTTTGATTGTTGCGTGGGCTTATTTTCATAAAAAATATGAGGAAGATTCTAATTTAGCAAAGAATTTTCTTTTAATAACCCCGAATGTCATTGTTTTTGAGAGGATAAAACATGATTTTGAGGGATTGAAGATATTTTTTAGCGACCCTGTTCTACCGGAAAATGGATACCAAGGGCAAAACTGGCAGGATGATTTTCAGATGACTTTGCATTTACAGGATGATTTACGCAATGTTTCTGACACTGGAAATATATTTTTAACTAATATCCACAGAGTTTTTGAGGGTGATGTAAAAGATTCAAGCGTAGACGACGAGGATACTTCTGCGTATTTCTTGGGTGATAAGCCAGTTACGAAAACGAGCGACTCTACTGTTGACCTTGGAATGATTGTGAGAGATATTGACGAACTTATTGTCATCAATGACGAAGCTCATCATTTACACGACGATAAATCAGCTTGGGTTAAATCTATTGTGGATATAGATAATCGTCTAAAACAAAAAGGCACGAGATTGTCTTTACAGATTGATCTAACGGCCACGCCAAAAAAGAATGACGGCTCTATTTTTGTGCAAACAATTTCTGATTATCCACTTGTTGAAGCGATACATCAAAGAGTGGTAAAAAATCCGGTTGTGCCAGACGCGGCGAGCCGAGGAAAGTTAAAAGAAAATCAAAGCACATTATTTAGCGAAAAATACAAAGATTATATAAATCTTGGTATTGAGGAATGGCAAAAAACATACGATGCATTAAAACCTATGGGCAAAAAATCCATTCTTTTTATCATGACAGACGATACAAAGAACTGTGATGAGGTGGCAGGGTAT
>JBBAAI010000006.1:0-8778 GCA_041658325.1 Minisyncoccota bacterium | reverse complement strand
TCGCTGGGATGTGGAATGTTATGTATTTTATCCCATTATAAAGGAGGCGAATATAACCCCACGTATCTTGTGCAATGGTAAAAAAAACTACCTCATATACGAATGTCGACGCACTTACAAACAATCCTTGAACGACGAGGGCGGTAAGTTCTGCTGCTCGCATTTGTATCTTTTTCCGTATTCGAGTTATCACCTAACTCTCCCTTTTTTTAGTTGTTTGAGCACTAAAGCTTTTCTGCGTTTAACACTAACACGAGCTTACATCATTTATCAAGTTTATATTTTGAATAAATCTTTTCAAAATCTTCATCTTTATAAAAAATAACAAACCTATCTCTATAAGAAAGACCTTGTGTTATCGAACCGACCAAAATGCCAAGTATAAGTGGGTTATAGAATTCAAAAAAGACACAGAGGATAAAAGCTATAGTACACCATATCCAGTGATGAATATGAATTCGATATATCCCAATCTTTGGACGAATCGATCTTTCTATCCCATCACCTTCATATTTCCCCGCAGAAAGAGACCAAAAGCCAAAGGCGGCAATCATTCCAAAAATAAACATAAGCCAGTACATATAAATTAAGTATACCGCAAGGGTATATTTAATTTGTATTGGCGGAGTTTATCCCGCAGACAGCTTTGCTGTTGTGCGGGGCCCCAAAAACTTTTCGGCGGACAGATTAAATAACTCCCATCCCATACTTATTTTCTCGACTTCTGAACGCGTCCTCACCACCCTCAAGAATTTCTTTAATGCTCGTATTGATAAACTTGTCCTCTATGCCACCGCTCACATAATCCCGATTTTCTCCGTCAAGGCGAGCCACTATAATCTGTTCCGCATCTGCATTTACAACTAGATTAGCGTTGTGAGTAGAAAGAATAATTTGGCGTGATTTTTTAATCTGACGGACAAGAGGAACAAGCTCATTCATTATAAATTGATTATCTAAATTATCTTCAGGCTGATCGACTATAAAAATCTGTTTAGCTGTTGCTGTTGCAAGATAGATTTTTAGCAAAAGTGTCCCTCGTTGACCAACAGATAGCTTCTCGGTGGGGATACCTTTTAATTTAACAATTGCCTTAACTCCTAAAAATTCAGACCATCTCGTAAAAATAAAGTTGGTAAAATTCTCGCGACCGCGTGAATTTAAAGAATCTGAAAGTAAAAAGGTGTCCAATTCTTCTTCAACCCATTTCTTCAAATTTTCAAGTGTGATATCTTTTGCCACGCCTTTTTCGTTTCTTTTGGCGACTAACGCTTTTACATCCTCTACATTTTTCACTACACGCTTATCAAAACAGTTTTCGAGCAAATACTTTGAAAATATGTCTTGATCAAAGATAATCGTTCCCTCCACAGACACATCCTTGATAATACTCGAGAACAACTCTTTTTCTTCTGCCGTTGACTCATCGCGCGAATCCTTAAACTCAACGAATTTATTGTCTATTTTCGTAGTGTTATTGGTTAGATAACCTTCAATCGTCCCAAAAAGACGATTTCGCAATATCATTAGTTCTTTGAGATAAATTAACTTCTTTCCGTAAATTTCCTTATCTTTCTTGGCATTATTAATCTCCCTTTCGATAGTTTCTGCGGATTGTAGCAATACGCTGATATCTTCTTTAAGACCAAGTGCTATCAGAGCTTTCTTCTTTTCGATGATTAGGGAGCGTAATTTATTCATCTCCTCATCAATCAAAGATTGTTTTTCGTCAATAAATTTCTCTTGCGGTGCAAAATCAATGCTAGGGATAACGGCAGTATCATTCGGATAAATAATTTTGAGCGTTTTGTTTAGCGCATTTATTTGTTTATTTATTCCAATATTTCTAAGATCAAGTTTTAATTGTTCAAGGCTTTGTTTAAAATCTTTTAGTTTTAATCCTCGCTCGGTTGCTTTCCCAATATCATCGAGTAAATCCTTCGTCTCTTTAGAAGAAAGTTTTTTCTTTTGCTCCTCTTTCTTTTCTATGAATTTATTTAACCATAGACCAAAATCACTATCTTTATAGTCAGAATATTTTTTATAAAGATCAGTGAGTTCTGCTTGTATATTCTCTATGCTTGCAAGATATTCTCTTGCTTGCTCAACAAGCTCGGTTTTTTTAAGTTCTGCAAAATCAAGATTAATCACCTCGCAAATTTTTTCAGTTAGCTCTCTGTCGTTTGTAGCGAGCGCACTTAATTGTTCTTGTCCAATATACAAAAAGGGTAGCCCCAAGCTCTCCTCGTTTTCAAGGGATTTCTTGTGCGATTCTTTATTATTATCTTTATCAATAAGTTCAGTTTCTAAGTCGAAGCCCGGAGCGGGTTCTTTACCTTCCGTATTCTGTCTATAAAATTCGATTATTTTGGGTTTGTTATTCTGATCTTGTTTTGTATGCTCCTCGTTTAAGAAGGCGACGGATTCTAGTAAGGCGCTTTTTCCGCTACCACGCCCACCAATGACTGCTACGAGTTCTCTATTCAGAAAAATCTCGACATCGGGAACAATAAAGTTTTTACTACCAACAATTTTTACGGAATCGAAATATATCTTTTTCCTATCATCAAATGGATTATGCTCTTGAATTTTTACTCGTTCTTGTGGCTCAAATATGATCTGCTTTAAACCCTCAAATGTTGGGTCGGCTTTAATCCAAGAAAACTTTATCCCTATATCTAATATCTTCCGAGAATCGGATGTGTTTATAATTGCAAAGTTTTTAATATTATATTGATGATCGGTGAGTTTTGTCGTAAGTTCCGTAATCCTTGTTTCTTTATTCGGTAATTCACATGCGGCGTCGAGAATATTAGCAATCTCGAGTAGCCGCTTTCTTGTTCGGGCATCTGACTTACAAAAAAGCCCGCCGTTAGTTGAGTGAGCGTGGGCAAAAATAGCGATGCCACTATATTCCCTAGTTTTCATGATTATATCTTCAGCCGTACAATTTGCAGTTGCGGGGGTATGATTATTCTCACCATTAAATGCCGGTTGAGGCATTGAAATTGCGGTTAAAAAATTATTGATCGTTTCATTCCATGTCGGCCATCTATTTTCTGTTATATCGGGGTTAAAAATAACAAGCAGGTGTATCCCTTCTGAACTGATAACCTCCACACCTGGCAAAATTGTTATTGGATATTTCAATTCCTGATTTTTCGCTAACAGAGGATCAATGGCCTTTCCAGTATTGTGGTCAGTAATAGCAACAACTGCGATATTGTTGCTTACGCAGTGATTGATAAGATCAATGTTAAACTTATTCTGTCTTTCAGTTTCTTTATCTTCTCCTGCAGGGTAATTATCTGGCCAAGTCCAACGCGGGTCCAAATAAGTTTGAATCTGTAAATCCCATTTTCGCCAAACCGATCCTTTTGTAAGATAATTTTCCATAGTTAAATTTCCAACAATTCCCAATTAGAAAAATCATCAGGGTTAAGTTCTATACTTTTCCCTTTGTAGCACATCCAACGACCTGAAAAATCTTTCGAATTGGTGTTTGCCACTATCCCGCCGAAAATTTCTTTGTGTTTTTTCAAGTAATTTTGCAATCCGTCGCTTTTCTCTCTCGCATCTTTTATCGTGTTTCCACTTTTTGTGTCAAATAAACCGAGCAAACCTTTTTTGAAACGCACAACGAAATCTACATAAAAAGATTTTTGCTCTCCATTTTCAATATAAGAAACTGCAAAAAATGTTGCGTCTCTATCTCCGTTCTTATACCACCATTCAATTTGATCAGATTTTTCAAGAAATTTAATAAAAGCTTCTTCTGTTTGCCATTTATTATCGTAATAAAATGGTTGCATTGCTGATTTTTTAGCTTTCAACTCTATATAGTTTCCGCCGTAATTTAAAACTTCCGGTAATTCCCAGCCAGATATTTTTTGAAGTTTAATATCTCGTTTTTTTGTTTCGGATATGTATTTTGCTTTGGTGCTATCAATGACATTTACAAAATGCTTGATATTTTTCGGGCTAAGAACAATATTGATAATTTCAGCAAAACGATCTGCATATTCCATACCTAAACGCATTCTGAAAAAATAATAAATTGCCTCTTTTACTCTGCCAATTGAGCGGTCTTCTGGATAAAAAGGCGTGAGATTATTTCGAACAAAATAATCGTAAAGCTTCTGCAAATCCGTTTCATTTTCGGTATTAATTTTGGCTTCGCCTTTCATTTCTGTATTGACGAGTTTATCAACGCTTTCCGCTTCATAGTCAGAAATCAAGGAAAGCTCTAATTTTTGCCCTTTTGTTTCTATTTTCTTTTCCAAGTCATATTCTTTTGCCTCTTGCAAAAAAAGTTTAATAAAATGCGGGCTCAAACGAGTTTTTTCTCTTTGGCGCAAACGATAAACAGATTCTAGTTTGATCGGTTTGTAATTTTCTATTCTTTTGCTGGTGTAAATAGTTACATAATTTCTAGCCATATCCTCTTTGATTTCAATGTTGGCTAGGTTGGTATAAACAAAACCATGATTCAAAATTTCTTGTTTGTAATGACCAGTATCAGGTTCAGGCATACGCATAATACGCCCGACAGTTTGGACTGAAAATGTCAGACTTTTCCAATCTCTGAAAAGCACAAGTATCTGCGCTCTTGGACAATCCCAACCCAAAGCAATTGCCTGTTTGAAAATTAAAACTTCAGTTTCTTGATTATTTTTTGCGATGTTTTCAAGATTCTCTTTTTCTTCAGATAAATAAATTGCCAACTTTCCGTTTTCTGTGGTCATTCCGTGCTTGTCTTTTAAGATTCGCGTAATCTCATCTTTTATCAAATCCTCTTGTTGTGTTTTTCTGTCAGGTAACTGGATAAGTAAAAGCGGATTTATGTTTATTCCTACCTCTTGATATGTTTTTGCAATTTCTTTTCTTTTCTTCAATGCTTCCTCTAACACCATTGCATCAGTTCCGTCTGCAAGAGTAGTTTTTAAATTATCTCCGGAAAATACATTTTTAAAACCTGGGTTTAACATAACTGATTTTTTGATCATTCCTTCCAGTTTTACATCCTCAAGCGGAACAGAAACAATCTCATCAGGATTTTGAATTATAGGAGTTGCAGAAACTTCAATCGTTAACCTTGGGGCAATATCCGCAATCAAATCTTGGGAAATTTCACTTGTAGCGTGATGGTGACTTTCGTCAATTATCAAAACAATTTCTCGCCCTTCGTCTTTGGTATTTTCAACAATTTTACTGAGATAAAACTCTTTCTCGTTTTCTTTAACAATAGTGTTTTTGTCTTTCTTGTTTATGCTTTCCCAATTCAAAAACAAAATTTCATTTTCCGCAATTTGTTTGTCTAGTAAATCCTCAAAATCAGAACATTCAATCGCTCGCGTATCTTCGTAATACTTTTCTAGTTTTTCCTTGCTTTGGGTGTGTAATTTTCTTGGAGCCGTCCAAATAAACGACAAAGGAGTTTTTATTTCCTTGTCGTCAATAAGTTGCTTCAAAAACTCCGCCGTCATTATGGTTTTGCCGGAACCAGTCGGGGCTTTGAAAATTATTTTCTTTTCTCCGCTTTGAGCCAGCAATTCCTTGCTTCTTGAGAGAAGTTTTTTTATAGCTGTATTTTGATAGTCTTTTAGTTGCATAGTTTTCCCAATTATTTAAATATTCTGCGATATACTCGCAATATCGCTTCTGGTATTGGTGATAATTTTACCTTGCTTTTCATATCCGCAAACTCCTCATCAAAAATATCATCGCCAAGCGAAAACACATAGACGCTGAATTTCCCGTCAATCTTAGCAATTTCTTTTTTGAAATCATCAATCGCTTGATGATCATAAATGATTCCTGTATATCTTTTATTGTTGCCAAAAATAACGTAATCTTTATTTGATTTGACTTTTTCGAAGGTATTTTCTTTTACGCAAAGCATCTCCGTTGCCTTTTTTGTGAGAGCAGTTTTATTTTTATCGGTTGGATCAGCGGGAACAAAGGCTGTTCGATAGTATCTAAGGTTTCCGCCGATGCCTTTTATTTTCTTTTTTGATTTTGCCACATACCCATTGATTACCTTTTCAATTCTTGGATAACAAATTTTTTGACAAATTCCTTCTATTTCATATTTAGACATCCCCTTTGACAGTCCATTTTTCTCAAGTTCTTTTATCCTCCTTTTTTCAACTTCGTTATCTGTGCAAAGAATATATTGATAACTAGCATCTTTATTTTCAGCATTTAGTTCATGAACCGCCTGTGCTGTCGTTCCAGAACCAGCAAAAAAATCTAAAATTAAAGCACTTTTATCTGTCACCATCGAAATTACATGCTTAATCATATCCTTGGGTTTTGGATTCTCAAAAACTAGATCGCCAAACATATCTTTAATCAAGCGAGTGTCTGAGGAGTTATCAAAATACATAAAATTATCAGGGACCATCTCTCTGTCATCTTGAATATAATCCTTGACGCGCGGAGGTGTCTCTTCATCACCGTACCAAATTAAATTATCCCTTTGCATTTGCAATAAGTCTTCATAATTCTTACCCCAACCCCGTGGTGGAATTACACACTTTTTATTTGTAGTTGGATTAATAATTGTAAAATTAGTCGGTCCGCCCTCTCTAGATAAATCAGCGTCGGCAAAAACACCCTTTTCGTCAACCTTATTCCACCTGCTTAAATGAGCGTACTTGGGCCTAGAATACATCTCGTTTATTTGCTCGTGGATCTCATCAACCGACAAACCTTTGTTCTTAAGCTTATTGAACATATTCGCAATATCCCTAGCTCCCTTTTTTGCAATGCGCCACTTTTTTCCAGTCAAAGCTTTTTTATTTTTCGCATAAACAAGCATGTATTCGGTGGAAATACTCAAAAGGTTTGCTTGATTTTTGCTTGAGTTATTTTTGTGAATCAAAACTCCTACAAAGTTCTTTTCGTCAAACAAATCGGAGCCATTACACAGACTCATTAAATTGGTAAGCTCATTATCGTCAATGCTGATAAAAATAACCCCATCATTCCTGAGAAGCTTTCTAGCTAATACTAATCTTGAGTACATAAATGAAAGCCACATACTATGCCGATATGTATCTTCTGCGTCAATGTATCTATCATTGTAGACAAAATCATCCTTCCCTGTGTTATAAGGTGGATCAATATAAATAACATCAACCCTACCCTTATGTGTGTAATTCAAAACTGAAAGGGCATGATAATTGTCGCCCTCAATAAGTAAATTTACTGGTTTGTCTGGGTCGGTAATAATTTCTTTGCTTTTCACTTCTTCCAAAACAGGCGATTCGGTTTTGCATTTCTCAACAACATCTTCCGGCTTATCTTCCCAAACAAGCCCATATTTTTTGCGCTTGCGAAGCTGGTCAATCTCTTTGATCAGCTCTTTTCTATCCCAATTTGTATAATCTTTTTTTGCCATAATTATTTTCTCGTTATTAAATCGTAGGCCAAGCTCGCCAATGATATGTAGTGAATAGCCAGATTTTTATCTAAATCACGGGCGGGAGTATGCGCCTTTTCATTTCTCAAAAATTGAATTGCCATGTGTAAGAATTTTACGCCTTCAAAATAATCTTTTTCTACATCATTAGCGGGCTGATGGCCAAAAATCTTTTCATAATTTGAATTGCTGAAAGCGTCTGTTGCTTTTTCTTTTCCAGTTATGTCTTTCAGTTTTTCCCTAACAATTTTATAAGCTTCTTCTACGGCATTAAAATAATGTCCATCATTTAGTAATTTTTGAACATGATCAAAAACCTCCTTTTGTAAGGTGATATTGATGTTGCCGTTTTTGAATGTGGCCTTAGATTGGTTCTCTTTCGCTTCAACTTTTTTACCAAGCAGTTTTTCAGCAATTTCTTTACTGGCTTTTATCCTATCGACTGGAAAATCAGCCCGTTTAAGATTATCAATTAAAATTTGGCTCTCAATATATTCAATAAGTTTCAATATGATTTTGCCAGCTGACTTGTCATCTGTTTTAAGCCATAAACCCCTTAATCGATTTGCTTTTGATCCACTGGCGTAATTATATTTTTGAGTATAAATATCAATGCCGACATCATCTCTAAAAAATTCGCCCATTGTCCTATCAGAGAAATTCAAAACATAACCACCATTCATTTGGAAAAGTTTTTCTAAAATTTGCTTCTCAATTGTGGTTAAGTTTGCCATAATTTCATTTTATTAAATCGTCAACGCCAACCTCAAGCGCCTTGGTGATCTTGGTCAGGGTTTTGATTGTCGGGTTCTGATTAACGCCATTCTCTATTTTAACAATGGTGTTGAGCGATAAATCAGCAAGCCGAGCTATCTTTTCGAGAGAATAGCCCTTTTTGCCCCGTAGCTTCCTTAAATTGTCCGAAATGTTATTTGACATTGCTTTCGTTATTGTTTAACATTATAGTATATAGAATAAAATATATAGCATAATTTCTTGATACTGTAATGATACATAATTCAAACAATTTTGTAAATGAATCTTTGTCTTAAGAATGGGGTACCTTACAATTCGGGATTTTCTCAAAAAGATTGGTTCGAACTTCCGCATTGCCGAGCGGACGCTTTCGTTCCCCCTCAAAAATGCTTGGATTCTGGCGGGAAAATACCATGCCGAGGCGCAACGCGCCGAGGCAACTTCTTATGATTTCGCAAAAAGTACAAACTGGCGGAGAGGGAGGGATAGTTCGACAAGCTCACTATTTTATTTCCTTCCGCCATCAACAAACTCACAACTTTTGCTTAATTTTACTAACAACTCTTTATTTCCCAATATTAATGCTTTCTTTTTTG
>JBBAAI010000005.1:0-11412 GCA_041658325.1 Minisyncoccota bacterium | reverse complement strand
ATGTTGATATGAATCACTTCTTTAATATCGCGATGGGGTCGTTAAATGAAGTGGTTGCGGGTCTTGATATTGCACGTGATAATGGTTTAATATCAAAAGGTCAATTTGACGAACTTGAAATAAAATTGATTCAAATTGGTAAACAGTTAAACGGGTTTAAAAAGAAATTAATCCGTCGTCAGTAATTTGTTAATAGTTAACGGTCACATGTTAATAGTTAGTATTTTGGGGGATCGTCTAACGGTAGGACACTGCCCTTTGGAGGCGGGTATCGGGGTTCGAATCCCTGTCCCCCAGCAATCCTTCGCCAAGGCTTCGGAATTGCTTCGCAAAAATATGCACTACGTTTACATACTTTGGAGTTCCAAATCTTCTAATTTTTATTTCGGCTCAACACGGGATATTAAGAAAAGATTTGAGGAACATAATACTGGCAAATCTAAGGCAACTGCACCATATATTCCATGGAGACTCGTGTGGTATTCATGTTTTGAAAATAAAAAATTAGCAGAAGATTTTGAACAATATTTGAAAAGCGGTTCGGGGAAAGCATTTGCATACAAGCGATTGCTCAATTCCGAGTCCTTGAAGAAGGATAAGTTGAGAGATATTATGTAGGTATTCCGAAGTTTCAACGTAGGATACCCTGTCCCCCAGCCAATATAAATTAAACACATCTTTACGGTGTGTTTAATTTATATCTCGTTGAAGGGATTCGAACGGAATTTTTGCGCTTGCATTGCAAGATAAAGCAAAAGTCCGTGGCTTCGGGGGAATGATTTTATTTGAACAAAGTGAATTTAAAATCATGGAGTAGAAGGAATCCCTGTCCCCCAACCAACACTTTTCAAATAAGAATTTTTGTTGTAAAATCATTTTTATGAGTGAAAAAGAACTAGGAAGATTAGGGTTATTCATAAGTTTATTTGGCACGATTTTTGCTGCTCTTTCTACAGCAAATCCTATATTATTAAAAATTGGTTTAGGGCTAGTTGCGCTCGGTTTTGTTTTTCAGGTTTTTGTATTAGAGGGTCCATCTCTGCGTTATAAAAAGGAACGTTTACTAAGAATCCTTGTAAATTACCGTACAGGAAAATTTGCGGCTGGGTCTGGATTTTTTATAAATAAAAATGGAGAACTTTTAACATGTTTTCATGTTGTTTTTGGAGCTGAGCTAAATAAATTAAGATTATTGCCAAATTTTATATCAATTAATATAGGTGATGAACATAATAAACTTGAACAATATTTCAAAAATACCATTTTAAATTTAGAAATCGAATTACCTAATGGAATAAAAAAGGGAGTTGAGCTTAAAAATTTCAATGAAAAATATGATATTGCCATTTTAAAACTAAAGGAACCATTAAAAAATATTAAGTATTTCAAAATAGATTTCGAAGACACTCCGTATTATGGCGACGACATTATATTTTGTGGTTTTCAACTAGCTCATGGATATAGTAATGATAAATTTCCATTTGCAGTCAATGTAGGAATAATTTCATCATTTCCCGAAACTACAGTTGGGGGAGACTCTTATCAACACTTACAAATTAACAGTATTAACCTTGGTGGAAATAGTGGCGCTCCTCTTTTTAGAAAAGGTAAGAAAAATGTTATTGGAATTGTTAACGGCAATATGAATATGGGAAATAATAATGTGGTTCTTTATGATTCAAAAAATAACAAAAATATTACGGGATCTATAATAATTCCTTTGAGTATAGCCTATGCTACTTCGCTAAAATTGCTAAAGCAAAAAGCAAACTTATTTTAATCCTTATTTTATGTTAAAAGGGTTCCAATAACGTACCAAACTCCCAGCCAGAAAATATGCACTACGTTTACATACTTTGGAGTTCAAAATCTTCTAATTTTTATTTCGGTTCAACACGAGATATAAAGAAGAGATTTGAAGAACATAACACTGGTGAATCTAAGGCAACCGTACCGTATGTTCCATGGAGACTCGTGTGGTATTCATGTTTTGAAAATAAAAAATTAGCAGAAGATTTTGAACAATATTTGAAAAGCGGCTCAGGAAAAGCATTTGCATACAAGCGATTGCTTAATTCCGAGTCCTTGAAGAAGGATAAGTTGAGAGATATTATGTAGGTATTCCGAAGTTTCAACGTAGGATACCCTATCCCCCAGCTTTGTATAGAAAATTAGAAATAGAGGTTTCTAGAACTGTTTATCTAGATCAAAATCTTAATCTATCAGCAACTTTTTTGTGATAATATAAATGTATGAATAATCCAAATCCAGGGAAAGTAACAAATAATTTAGTAATAGAATTACATATCCCGAATTTTCAAATCGCAAGAGATTTTTATAGCATGTTTGGCTTTACAGAATTTAGATATGACCCAGTTTCTGGTGGTAATAGTGATTTAGGATATTTAGTTTTAGTAAGAAATGATGAAATAGGAGAAACCCATTTAAATTTTTATGGAGACAAAGAAAAAGTATCGCAACATTCCCATTTTAAAGATTTTCCACCAAACACACCCCGTGGTTATGCGGTAGAAATTACTGTTCCAGTTTCTGATGTTAAAAAGTTATGGAAAGAAGTTAAAGATAAAATTCCAGAAAAACAAATTGCTCAACCATTAACACTAAAACGTTGGAATAAGTGGGATTTTAGAGTTGCTGATCCATTTGGTTTTTACGTTCGTTTTACTGAATTGGTTGATTGGGGGCAATAATTGAATTTAACCCTTATTATTTAATAAAAAGGTTCCAACACTGACCCAGACACCCAGCACTTAGATTTTACCATGCGAAGCGTTCGCAAAATCAAGTGCCCTGTCTGAGCGTAGCGACAGCGGGGCTATACTAAAACGCTTGCTATTTTTAGCAGGCGTTTTAGCATTTGATTATGGCAGGAATTAAACATATTGAGTTTTGGGTTTCTGATCTAAAAAAATCAATATCTTTTTATAAAGAACTTTTTAATATAATTGGTTGGGAGCAATACGAATCGAATGGATTCCGATGTGGAATGACTAAAATATATTTCATGGAAAAAATTCTTTCTTTCAAAGAAAACATTGGGCCTCGTCATATTTGTTTTGAGGCAAATTCAAAAAATGTGGTAGAGGATGTAGCGAGTTTTCTGAGGAACAACGATATGCCAATTATTCGTGGTCCGGTTGAATATTCATATAAAGGGAGTGTTGCATACACCATAGATTTTAGAGATCCTGATGGATATGTCATCGAGGTCGCTACTCGGTTAAACAAAACTGCATAAAATTCTTATACCAACTAGGAGTCTTAATACTGAATCAAAAAACATAGCCACCTCGTGATAGGTTATTCCGCTCGAGAATTATGGGAATATATAATTAAAGGTATAGGAAAGATAAAAGACACAATAATAACCTTCGCCTTTATTTTACTCATTGGTATTGCGATAATGTTGGTTTTAGATTATATTGGCAAAAACCCAAGCAAAGAAGATTGTATAATTGGTAAAGATTCTCCTGATTGTCTAGAAAGAAACAAGAGTGGTCATCCTTTGTATCAAAATTAATAGGCACTTGAAAAGTATTAAAGTAATATGATAAAGAAAAATTTAGGTTTCATTATCCTCATTATTCTCCTAGTATCACTAGATATTTATTGGAAGCAAATATTTTATACCGCATTTTTGATCTATGGATTATTTATTAAATTCTTATTATCAGACTCTGTAAGTGGCAGATTTAGAAAATCATTAGCAATAATTATCTGGGCTACTTTTAGTGTTATTTTGGGGCTAACATTTTATGTCAATCATTATTTACCCCACGGTTCAAGCTACCCTACAGGAGAGATTGTTTGCCGAAATGACGACAGGGGCCCATGTGGAGAACAATATAAAGAAGATTTGCGTGGAGTTAATATTCCAAGCTGGGCAAAGTTTTTGAGGGAATCTGAAGGTGATTTGTTGTTGTTTGGATTATTTTTTGCAGGTCTAGTTATTAGTAGTAAGGATAAAATTGGAAAGAAGATTGGATAACTTCATTCATAAAAGATTTAATTTAAATAGGTGATCGAGACACGTCGAAAATAATCTATTTTGATAATTAAAATAAGCTAAACAAGGCTTGAACCCCAACGGTTCTACCTCAAAACGGCCAGCACAATATTTAACCGATTTTAAACTTTATGGGTAACAAAAATAGGAATTGGACAAAAATTGTTGCAATTATTTTGGGAATTATAGGAATTGTGATATCTCTTTGTTTGTTTTATTTGTCAGCAGAAATAAGAAAAGCTCAAGATACTATAGATGATTATTATTTTACTGCCAGCATCTTTACCAGTAATCATAATCTTTTATTAGTTGAGAAAGAGTTTGGGATTGAGCCTCCAATAAATTCTATTAAAGGTGCTTACAATGATTTCTACACACTATTGTACGACTTCCCACCTGCACAAGATGAACTAAATAAAATAAATACTATGCAAGATTATCTCAAGATGGTTAACCCGATAGAAGCTAAAATAGCATCCGGTCCACACCAACGATATTTGGATACTTTTTATTACAAAAATAAATTACAAGAATGGGAGAAAAATTTGATTTATATTCTTGTGATTTCTCAATTGCTTAATCTTTTGTTGACAAGTATCAGTATGAAAAAGAAAGTTTAATAACTAAGTTCGAAAAAACTTGATTTTGTAGCGCGCCCGAGACGCGTCAAAAAATATAGAGTAAAATTAATTTAAGTTCGCCTTACAGAGCTTAATTACCAAGAGTCTGAGCTCGAGTCGGCCAGCCAACTCGTGATAGGTTATCCCGCTCGATTTCACTACGCATTTCGAGCGCACGAGACGGATTCGAATTCCTGTTTCCAACCAATTATTTTCACCCTATAAATGCGAATCAAATTTCTAAATCTAAATATCTGGTATGGCAAACTCTTAGAATCTGTTGTGGAGTTTATAAAGCGAGAAAACCCAGATGTAGTTTCTTTACAAGAAGTTTGTGATGGAGAAAAAATGTCCCCCAAATGGCTAAATTCGTGGGGCACTCTCAAAAAAGAACTTAGCTATAAACACGTCTCTTTTGCCCCAACCTTTTATGTGGTGGAAAACGGAATTAAGGTAAATCAGGGTCAGGCTATTTTATCAAAATATCCGATACTCAACGAGGAAACATTTTTCTATGACGTTCCTTATGGAGAGTTTATTTTTTCAACGGAAGATTTTTCACTAGTACCAAGAAACTTACAGTATGTGATTTTGAATGTTCAAGGTAAAAAGTTAAACATATTTAATACTCAAGGCATCTGGGATAAAGATAAATCGGATAGTAAGAGAAAAATAAAAATGAGTGAAAAGATTATTGAACAGGTCAGTGATAAAAATCACGTAATACTTAGTGGGGATTTTAATATCACCCCTAAAACCAACACTATACATAATATTGAAAAAATTCTGAATAATCCATTCAAAGATAAACTCAATACAACAGTTAATTTTAAACGAAAAAACAAAGCAAATGAAAAAGAATCTGTTATAGATATGATCTTTATAAGTTCGGATATTAAGATTTTGGATTCTTATTGCCCCCAAGTTGATGTTTCCGACCACATGCCACTAATCATTGTTTTTGAAATATAGAGTTAGTCTGCTCGAGACCCGTCGAAATGACAAAATAAAACCACTTGAAGTCGCATGATTCCTAAAAGTCTGAACTCGAGTCGGCCAGCCAATATAAATTAAGCATACCCTTCTGGTGTGTTTAATTTATAGTTGTTTGATTTAACATATTAAAGCTTTTATCATCATAATAATGATAAAAGCTTTAATATTTGATGTCGGCGGCGTTCTTTTGTTGGCAAAAGACACCAAAAAAAGAACAGATAAGAACCTTCTCACCTCCTATAAAGAAGTTTGTTTTTTATTGGAAGATATTGATAAAACCCCCGATGAGATTTTTAAAGACACTATTGATATCTATCGCAAATCTTCAACAGGAGAAATATCAAAAGAGGAGACTCTAGAACTATATTCGCAAACACTGGGTATCCCTTCGAAAAAAATAGAAGAGCTTTTTGAAGATCTCTACAAGAAAAATGTAATTGAAAACAAGGGATTATATGAATTTATTTTAGATCTGAAAACCGGAGGATATGCAGTAGCTATTCTCTCAACTCAATTTCATTTGTCTAAAAACATTCTTATACCCCCAAAATATTATGAAGATTTTGATGCGCTAGAAATATCATGCGATGACGGATTGAAAAAACCAGATCAAAAATGTTTTATGTCTATTCTCGAAAAACTTAATATAAAGCCAGAAGAAAGTATCTTTATAGACGACAAACAAGAAAATCTTGATGCTGCAGAAAACCTTGGTATGAAGTCTCTAATTTTCAAAGACAACGAACAGTTTTTTGAGGACCTTAAAAAACTGATCTCGTTCTAACAAAATTCCAAACACTCACTAACTAAAAAGAGGCACATCTGCCTCTTTTTTACTTATTCCCCCTCAATCTCCCTCTTTATATCCTTAAACTCATTTTCCACCTCTTTGAGTCTTGTTTTACTGAGTTTTATAAGCGCCGATGCCTGCTTCACTTTTTCGAGGGCTTCCTCAACATCCAATTCTTCTTGCGCGTTAAACCATTCAAGAATTTTTTCTATTTCCTTTAATTGATCTTTAAACTGCTTTGATTCCTTTTTCGCCATAATTATATAGTAACACGATCAACCGTTGATTCGACATCTCCATCACTCAATTGGACATTCAACGAATCCCCTTTTTCCAAACCTCGAACATTTTTCACCACTTTTCCTCCTTTTCGCACTATCGAATATCCGAATTTCAATTGGCGTGTTGGATCATTAAATTTTATCGTCTGTTCGGCAAATGCAATTTTTTGTTTTACTGCTTCTATCCGCTCCGCGGTGTGATCAAGAAGCGAACTCCATGACAATTCCAAATCCGCATAAATTCTTTTAAACCCCAGCACGACACGATTGAGAATTTGTGACATTTGACCAATTTTTGCATATGCCTCCTGCCATGAACGGTTAATCAAATGTGTCGCGGCAGTCGGAGTGGAAACCATCACGTCTGCGGCAAGCGCAACAAGCGGAACATCTTTATCGTGACCAATTCCCACAATGACAGGAACCGGGAAGTTCACCACCTCTCGGACAAGCGCTTCATTATTAAATGCCTGAAGCGATTCCAAAGATCCTCCTCCGCGAATAATGACAAGCACCTCAATATCTTTTTTCTTTAGTGTGTGTATTGCTTCAATGAGCGACTTCACTGCCTGCTGTCCCTCAACGCGCGAATCCACTAAATTCACTCGATATCCAAATTTCCCTAAATTATTTACAAAGTCATGGATGACTGCTCCTTCACGGGATGTGATAACTCCGATTTTATGGATAAGTTCTGGAATCAGACGCTTTCGTTCGGGGGCGAATAATCCTTCTTTTTCAAGTTTCTTTTTTAACTCATCATATGCTTTTTTGAGCGCCCCCTCACCACGAAGTTCAATGGTATCCGCCACGAAAGAAAATCTGCCCGTTGGAGCGTATATTTGCGGATGACCGGTAAGCACAAGTTCCATTCCCACTTCCATATTGATTCCGCACCGCATATAATTCCCCTTCCATATCACAGAGCTCATCACCGCATCACTATTTTGATCTTTCAGCGAAAAATATACGTGACCCGAAACCGCTTTCTGCACCTGCGACACTTCGCCGATTAATTTAATTTCTTCACGTTTCAAAAACGTGTTTAATATCTCAATATATTCTGAGACAGTAAAAATTTTTTCTGTTGGCTCACTCATAGATGTTTTTATTATACCCGAAATCGAACTTCTACTTTGTCTTTTTCTTCCACCTTATCGCCAAGCACCGCACACTTACCATTTATAAAAACCCGCTTTTTCTTGATAAGCTCGTCAATTTCTCTTCGTGTAGAATTTTTTTCACGTGCTAAATATTTATTAACCCGCATTGGGAATATTGGTTCTTCCATAGTAATAATTATTTTGTATGTTCTGCAGATGCTGTTCCTGCGACGAATCCGGTAGTCCAACAAAGTTGGAGGCTATATCCGCCCGACGGGCGATCAATATTTAATATGTCCCCCACAAGATAAAGATTCGGAAAAAGTCGGGAACGCATCGTTTTAAAATCCACCTCATGAAGCACAACCCCACCGCTCGTCACAACAGCCTTATCGGAACCAAGAAGTTTACTCACATGCATTGGGGTACCCTTCAATACCGTAACAAGTCTTAAGCGTTCTTCTCGTGTGACACTATTACATTGAACATCCGGATTAATAAGAGAAAGTTTTACGACGAGAGGAACCATCGCGGATGGAATAAGATTTGTGAGAGCATTTTGAAATTTTTTCTTATCGTGTTCTTTAAATAAATCTTGAAGTTTTTTATTCAGTGTTCCATAATCTTCCTTTGGGAGTAAATCAAGTGAGAGGACAACATTTCCATACCGTAATAACTCACCAACTTCTTTACTCATATTAAGCACCGTGGGACCGCTTATTCCTACGTGTGTAAAAAGAATTTTCCCTTTTGTTACACTCTGTTTTTTATCATCAAGAAATACCGTGAGTTTAATATCTGAAAGACTTGTCCCCGAAAGTCGTTTTACCCATCTGTCCTTTATCGCAATCGGTACAAGCGAAGGAGTTGGAGTGATAATTGTGTGGCCGATTTTTTTAAGCCACCTGAATCCGTCTCCCGTCGAACCGGTTTCCGGATGCGACGTCCCACCTGTTGCAATAACAATAGATTTCCCTCGTATAAGTTTTTTATTTTTCAGTGTTACTCCAATAATTTCTTTTCCTTCACGTGTTATTTCGGCCACCGGCGAACCAGAAAATACCGTTACTTTATTTTTCTGCATATATTTTGCGAGAACATTCAACACAGACTGTGAAGAATTAGACGTGGGAAATGTGCGCAAGCCTTCTTCCACCTTTGTCGCCATCCCTTTTGTATGAAAAAAATCCAATGTCTCTTTTACACTCCATTGCGAAAAAGCGGAAAAAAGAAATTTTCCGTCACTTTTAAATTTTTCAAGAAGTTTGCGATTGTCGAATTCGGAATTTGTTAGATTACACCTTCCTCCGCCAGTGATAAGAAGTTTTTTGCCAAGCGTATCATTTTTTTCAATAATAAGAACCTTAACTCCTTTTTCTGCAGCAACTCCTGCCGCCATCATGCCCGCCGGTCCTCCCCCAACCACAATCACATCCCACAGCTTTTTATTATCCATTAGCGCTATCCTAACAGAAAAGCGATGTTGATTCCATAAATCGAAAATTTGATGAAACATATTTTCCGCAAAAAATTGACAGGAAATACACTCACCTGTTATGGTGTATTCAGAAACTAATTTAAAACAGAAGAGGAGAAAATGTGAAGCGAATGAAATACAAAACACCGGTTGAGGATCGTATATCAATCGAGATAGACGGAACAATGAGACGTCTTGGGTGGGTTGCGGAAAATCATCCACAAGCATTATTGGAAATAATATGGAAGGGCGGTTGGAGTCATAATTATGATACCAACAGAAACCACATTGGTATTCCAGAAATTCTCTCGGCATTTGCAAAAATCGGACTAAAAAGATGGGAACTCATAAAAATGGTCGAAGGCCATCCAGAATGGAAAATTGACTCTGAAATTTTTAGAGAAATGATAGGAATTTTTCAGATCTAAAAAATAAAAAAATACGCGGAAAAACGCGTATTTTTATTATTTAATATTGTTACCGATCAAAAATAGAAACGAGATATAAATCAATTTCACGTTGAGTCAGATCATAGAAATATTTATTTTCATCATGAAGTCTTTTTGCGAGTTGAGTTCCCACAAATCGCCAATGCCACGGTTCATACTGATAATATGAATTCCCTTTTGGATACGAGAGCACAAATCCAAACCGATATGCGTTCTCGGTAAGCCATGTATACGCCGGATCACTTTCAAGTTGTAACGAAAGCGTTTTCAATTTTGGTGTAGTGAAATCAATTGTCGTACCAAGCTGATGTTCTGAATATCCCTGATCAGCGGAAAACTTATTCGCCCCAGATCCATATACGATCTTATATCCCGTTTTCACCGATATTTGTTCTTCAAATGACCGATACGCGGAAATTATCTTCAAATCAATTCCACTCTGCATTGCCCCTTTTATCATATCAACAAGAAATGGCTCCACTCCCGCGTGAATCCTTTTTTCAACACTCGAATCGTACAGATAATCCCTATAGACGCCGGTAAGCCGAGAAGGAATATAATTTTCACTCAAAAAATAAACTTTCGAATACTTCTGCAAAAGTTCTTTGTCGGTCTGACTTAATTTTTGAAGTGTGCCAACGGTTCCAGAAATATCCATCACCATTCCAGAGATACCCACCACCTGACTTTCCAAAGCAGTATTCTTTGCAAACTGATCTTCGAGATTCTTTGAGAGATTCTCATTTACCCCGCGTTCATTTCCCAATAATTCTGTAAGATTAGAATTATCTTTACGTGTATTTTCGAGTTGTGTTTTTGTGATTACGAGTGATTGTTCTAATGAACCGATATTCTTTCCGAGAATTCCATTTTCTTCATAAAGATTCCAAAAAAGATACCCCCCACTTCCTACTACAGTAAGTAGTATAAATATTCCCCCTACAACAAAAAGACGTTTTTTATTAATCATTCTTTATATGCGTATTTTATCATCTTTCGCGCGTAATAAAAAAGGTGAATTAAACCATACAAAAAAACCACGGTCAATACACACAATAAAAATAAATTAGTATAATAAGTGAACATGGAAAAAGTTCCACATCATATCGCCATCATCCCCGATGGAAATCGGAGATGGGCGCGAGCAAAAGGATTACTCCCCTATGAGGGTCACCGCGAAGGCGCAAAACGAGTTCATGAGATCGCAGAAATGGGATTTGAACGCGGAGTTAAATATATGACTGTATGGGGAACATCGGCAGATAACTTGAAAAAAAGATCAAAAACAGAAGTATCGTTCCTTGTAAAACTCTTTGAAAGGGAGTTGAAAGAAATCTTGAATTCGGAAACACTGAGAAAAAACGAGATACGCATGCGCGTGATAGGACGAGGAAAAGAAATTGTAAAAAGTAAAGTTCTCTCAAAGTTAATCGAGGATGCTGAACGTGACACGGCGCATTTTCACAAAGGAAACCTCACCATACTGTTTGGATACGACGGAAGGGAAGAAATGATTGAGGCATTCCAGAAAGGATCAAAGTCACACACATCAAAATTCAATTATGAATCAATAAAGGAATTTCTATGGACAAAAGATCTTCCCTCTGTTGATTTTGTTATTCGTACCGGCGGAGAGCCCCATTGGTCTTCAGGATTTATGATGTGGCAC
>JBBAAI010000004.1:0-52429 GCA_041658325.1 Minisyncoccota bacterium | reverse complement strand
AACTTAAATCTACTAGTAGATGGCCTCTTTGGTTCGAAAACTCTCTTTGCTGTAAAACAATGGCAAAAGAACCACAACCTAATCGAAGATGGTATGGTAGGACCAATGACGAAAGCAAAGATGTATGGGGAGGGAAAAATTTAAATTTTTTTAAAATAAATGCTAAAATAGCATTATGCCAAACAATAAAGTTGTAACTAGATTTGCGCCGAGTCCGACGGGACATTTTCACGTTGGGGGAATTCGTTCCGCTTTATTTAATTTTTTATTTGCAAGGCAAAATGGTGGAACTTATATTTTGAGAAGCGAGGATACAGACAAAGAGCGATCTAAAAAAGAATACGAAGATGAATTTCTAGAACTTTTTGATTGGCTTGGTTTGAAATATGACATATTTTTTAGGCAGTCTGATAGATTAGAATTACATCAAAAATATATAAAAAAAATGATAGATGATGGATTTGCCTATTTATCCAAAGAAACACCAACAGAAGAAGGGCAGAGAGAAGAAGTAATTCGTTTCAAAAATCCAAACAAAAAAGTTACTTTTAATGATTTAGTTTTGGGAGATATTACAGTAGATACGACAGATTTGGGAGATTTTATTATTGCTCGTGATATGAATGAACCGCTTTATCATTTAACGGTAGTAATTGATGATTTTGAAATGGGAATAACTCACGTGATCAGGGGACAAGAGCACGCTTCAAATACTCCTCGTCAGATTCTCATTCAAGAAGCCATCGGAGCTCCGAGGCCTATTTATGCTCACTTGCCCCTCATTTTGAATAAAGAAAAAGCTAAACTCTCAAAAAGAGACGAGTCTGTTCCTCCAGCGATTGAGTACAAAAAAAGAGGTTATTTACCAGATGCGTTACTTAATTTTATGGCGCTTAATGGATGGAACCCTGGAGGAGAACAAGAAATTTTTTCTTTAGCTGAATTAATAGAAAAATTTGATATTGCGAAAGTCCAAAAAGGTGGTGGGATTTTTAATCCAGAAAAATTAGAATGGCTGAACAAGGAACATATTAAATTACTTTCCAGAGAAGAAATTGAAAAAAATATTTTAGAATGGTTGCCGGCAGAAATACAAAATCCAAAACTTATTCCTATTATTTTTGAAAGAATTTCTAAATGGGGAGACGTAAAAGAGATGGTCGCAAGGGGGGAGTTGGATTTCTTTTCCATGCGGCCAGAATATGAAAAAAATAAATTAATATTTAAAAATATCTTACCAGAAAAGATATCTGAAAATATAAAACAAGCGATAAATGTTTTAGAAGGTTTAAATGAGCAAGATTTTAGTCAAGAAAACATAAAAAGCGCACTAATGTCAATAGCAGATAAATTAGAAAGCAGGGGAGAGCTACTTCATCCTGTACGCTTTGCTCTTTCTGGGTTAGATAAATCTCCTGATCCGTTTATAATTGCGGAGATTTTAGGGAAAAATGAAACATTATCTAGATTACAAGAAGCTATTTAGTTTTCTTTTGTTTGGGATTTTATTAATAATTCCAGTGGTTTTTTCTTTTGCACAAAATACAGAAGATATTCAGAATAAAATAATAGAAAAAGATTCTGATATTAAAAAACTAGAACAAGAAATAGCTTCTTACCAAGCACAGCTTAATAGTTTAGGAGAGCAATCAAATTCTTTAAGTAAATCACTAAAAGAACTTGATTTGACTAAAAAAAAGTTGAATGCAGATATGGCTGTAACTCAAAATAAAATTGAGAAAACAAATTTTAAGATTCAAAGCTTAAGTCAAGATATCGGAACTAAAGAAAATTCTATTTCTAATAATATTAATGCGATTTCTATTGGCATAAAGGAAATTAGTGAATTTGAAAGTGAAAGTATTGTAGAAAACATTCTTTCTTCTAATAATTTTTCTTTAATTTGGAATGATATTGACAATACGGTAACTGTTCTAGAAAAACTTAGAAATAAAACAACAGAATTAAAACAAATAAAAGGAGAATTAGAAGATACTAGAAAGGTAACAATAGATGCTAAAAATGAATTACTTAATTTAAAAAATAAATTAGCGGATCAGAAAAAAATTGTTGAGCAAAATACGATTGAAAAAAAGAGACTTTTAGCACAAACTAAAAATAGCGAAACGAATTACCAAAAAATATTGAAAAACCGTTTAGCCCAAAAAGATGCGCTAGAAAAAGAGCTTCGTGATTATGAATCACAACTCAAATATATTTTAGATCCATCTAAATTACCCAACGCTGGAATTTTTTCTTGGCCACTTGATTATGTTTTAGTGACTCAACTTTTTGGTAAAACAATAGATTCTCAAAGACTATATGCTTCTGGTTCTCATAGTGGGGTAGATTTTAGGGCTTCAGTAGGTACTCCGGTTAAAGCTATGGCGGGAGGAATCGTAGAAGGGCTTGGAGACACAGATACTCAATGCCCTGGGGCTTCTTTTGGTCGTTTCGTATTTATTAAATATGATAATGGATTATCAAGCGCTTATGGGCATCTTTCGTTAGTAAAAGTAACTATGGGGGAAAGAGTAGCAAGGGGACAAATAGTGGCTTATAGTGGCAATACGGGCTATTCTACGGGTCCTCATTTACATGTTTCAGTCTATGCCCCTAATGCTGCTGAGGTAAAAAGTCTTCCAAGCAAATCCTGCCCTGGTAAAGTTTTAACTCAACCGATCGCGCCTATTAATGCTTATCTTGATCCTTTGTATTATTTACCATCTGTTTATGCTAGAAAATAATTTTGTTTTTTAAATAAATATTTTTATGTTAAAATATAAATATGAAGAATAATATAAAGAATAAAAATGGTGGTTTTTTAAAAATAATTATTATCATCGTGGTTGCTTTAGTCTTAATGAGATTTTTCGGAATAACCTTTGGTGAAATTTTTGATCGATTTTTAGCTCTCTTTAGAAGTGTCTTAAGATAAAATAAAGTGAAAAACTTTAACACACAACGCGGAATAAGTATTTTAGGAATTCTTGTTTTAGGAGTAATTATTATTTTAGTACTCAGCTATTTTCGTGTAAGTATTAAATCTGTTGTAGAAAGTCCTACGGGTCAAGAAAACATAACATATGTCGGGGGAGAGGCTAGAAATTTATGGACTACTTATTTAGCAAAGCCAGCTTCTTATTTGTGGAATGATGTTTGGATTAATATTTTTTGGAAAGCTTTTATTTCTAATATGGAACGTATTCGTGATGGTAAACCCACAGATTTTGACAAAGCAGCCGATAATCTAAAAATTCAGCGATAATTAGGGAAGTGCCCTTGGAGCTTTATCCTTTATACCTATTTAAATTATAGTGTCGCAAAGATATATTGTGCGACACTATATACGGACTACTGACATGAGCTGGAAAGCGCATAACCAGCCTGTTCAGCCTCTTCCCCTGTCGTAAAGTAAATCCTATTTTCTTGTTTAATAGTTTTTCCAGCAGAACATCCTATCGGATAGTATTTACTTCCTCGACTTGAAGCGAAGAAATTCTTTCCAGAATTTGAAATTGTACTGTTTATTTGAGAATTATAAAAAATGTCAGAGTTTGATTCTATCCCCGATAAAGCATTTGCTTGCTGTTGACCTTCGTATTCTATCTTTATACCTGAAGAATTAGCCTCCTTTGATAGTCTACCTAGCTCAAATGACCCTAAACCAACCAAAATTACAATAATAACTATCAAAATATCCTTCCCTTTTTCGCTTTCTAAAAATTGCTTGATTTTTTCCATGGAATTAGCTATACTGTTTTGGTATTAATTTATATAAGAATTTTAACATTAAATAATATAACTTCAAATGGCACATAGAAAAGCCGGCGGAACCGCCAAAAATTTAAGAGATTCACAGCCTAAATACCTCGGTATCAAGCTTGCTGATGGAGAAAGAGCCCAATCAGGCTCTGTGATTGTCCGACAACGTGGTACAGCTATTTTAGCAGGTACTAATGTATCTACAGGAAAGGATCATACCCTTTTTGCTCTTAAGGACGGCACTGTTAAGTTCGGGTCTAAGCGTAAAACCTCTTTTAATGGTAGAACTGCAGTGAAAAAGACGGTTAATGTAATTTAAATAGAATTAAAATAAAAATCCCCTTCATCGGGGATTTTTAAATTTTTTCTACTATTAGTTTAAATGAAGATTTTTTATTCTTTATAATAATTTGGATTTCGTGTTCCCCTATTTCTTTAATTGGTTTTTCTAAAGAAATAAATTCCTCACTAATATCAGCATGATTTTGTTTTCTCATTTCTTCAACGATTTCTTTTTTGTGGATACCAGAAAACAGATGTCCCTTTTCATCTGTTTTTGTTTTTATCAATAAAACTTTTCCCTTTATTTCTTCTAAATTTTTCTCTAAAAGATCTTCCTGTACTTCCCTCTCTATCTCAATATTTTTTTTCTTTTTTTCTAATTCAGCGACTGCTTTTGCGGTTGCGGGTTCAGCGAGTTTCCTGGCAAATAAAAAATTCATAGCATAACCATCGTTTACTTCTTTTATTTCATGCCTTTTCCCTACCCTAGGAACATCTTGTAAAAAAATTACCTTCATGTTCTTAATTATTTAATAATTCGATTGCTTTGTCCATCTGTGGATCCTTTTTTGCATCTAAATCTTTTTGAGTGATTTCTACAAGGTAGTCTGGAGTTAGACCTTTATCAGAAATAGAAGTTCCTTTTGGGGTTAACCATTTCGCAACTGTAATTTTTAAAATAGTGTCTGGAGTGACATCAATGACTTCCTGCACAGAACCTTTGCCGAAACTTTGTGTGCCGACTAATTTAGCGCGCCCGTTGTCTTGCATCGCGCCAGCAAGAATTTCAGAAGCAGAAGCAGAACCACCATCAATTAAAATCACGAATTTTAATTTATCATTGAATATATCATAACCCTTACTTCTGAATACTTCAGATGTCTTATTGTTACCGTAGTCTTCAGTTACAATGGTTTTTCCCCCTTTCAAAAACCAACTTGCCATATCAACAGATGCATCTAGATAACCACCAGGGTTCCCTCTTAAATCAAGCAACAATTTATCTTTTCCAGATTCTATAAACTGTTTTATTGCATTACGAAAAAGATTAGCAGAATTAGCAGAAAAACTATAAAGTTTAATCACAAAAATACCATCTTTTCTTACTTCTGTTTCTAGGGTCGGTATATTAATAGTGTCTCTTGTAATCTTTATTTCTTTTGGTTGTTCTGCTCCTTCTCTAAAAATTGATAGTGTGACCACTGTTCCTTTTGGTCCACGCATCAATTTTATCGCCTCTTCAACGCTTAAACCTGTTGTAACTGTTTTATTAATTTTAAGAATTTTATCGCCTGATTTAATATCAGCTCTCTGAGCAGGAGTATCTTTAAGTGGAGCAATAACAGTAAGTACTTTATCTTTTATTCCTACTTCCATACCAATTCCATCAAAATTTCCAGCTATTTCTTCTTCGAAAGATTTTGTTTCATCTGGATTAAAAAATACACTATATGGGTCATTTAAAGAGCTTACAAGACCTGAAATTGCCCCATAAACCTTATCTTGATCAGATATCTTACTTGCTGTAGGATATTTTTCATTCATGGCATTCCAAACTTTCCAAAATGGAGAAAAATCAGTTTGGGTTGTAACTTGTGTTTCTTTTCCAGAAAGTCCTACGACTTTTTCTATCTCAGAACGATTGCTGACTCCGAAATAAATACCCGAGACAAAAGAAATAATCACAAACAAAACAGTGACTATCAAGTATCTTGTTTTAGAAAATTTTTCCATTAGTTTTTATATTTTATTAGTTTAATTTATTTTCCTGTAGTATTTCTGTTGTTGTTCCAGGTTTATCTTCATTGAAATCCTTATTCTCTCTAAAATTATCAAAAGTTTTCTTCCCATCTTCTTTTATCTTAGAATCCTTATATAAAGTATAACTAAAATAAATTAAGATTATTCCAGAAAGAACAAACAAAAGATCTTTCCAGGAAGAAGGAAAACCCAGGAATGGCAATATTGCCACCCATACTCCCAAAATCAAAAGCATTCGTGCTTTACTCATAGACATATTATATTTCATGGATGTATAAAATGCAAACTCAATTATTCAAAATATTCTGGAGTATTTACAGACATCCAATCTAAAAGTTGACGCATAACAGAAGAAGCTCCTACATTGTTTGTATTTGGTCCAGCCTCCATCATTATTGCAAAGGCATATTTAGGGGTATCGTATGGGAAAAAGCCAATAATCCAAGAGTTAACTTTATTTTTTGCTATACCTATTTGAGCAGTACCAGTTTTGGCTGCAACCTGCACATAAGGAACATTTAATGATGCAGCTGTTCCAGAAGTTGCCGCAAGTCTCATCCCTTGGTGTATGATATCAAAATATTCTTTTTTGTAATTTATTACAGAAAATTGATTTTCTTTTTCAACGTCACCCAATATTAGATGTGGGGTTAAGAGTTTTCCATTATTTGCGATTGCGCCCACAGCCCTGACCATTTCCATGGGAGTTACTTGAAAACCATATTGTCCAATAGCGGTGTGATAAGTGTCTCCAATACGCCAAGGATCCCCATTAAAATTTGTTGCTTTCCAGGATGGATTCGGAATAGTGCCCTTTTTCTCATCTGGTAAATCAATTCCAGTTTTATCTCCAAAACCAAAAAGATTTGCATACTTTTCTAGGTTTACAATACCAAGTCCTTTTTGATTTTCAAATCCACCTCCAATTTCATAAAAATAGATATCGGAAGATACTGAAAGGGCTTCCATCATGTTTGTCCAACCGTTTACTTGCCAGTCTTTAAAAACAGTCTTTTGATCTGGGAAATATGGATTAGGAATTGAAATAGAACCAGTAGAAAGAATTTTTTTATATGGATCAATTATTCCTTCCACCAAAGCACCTAAAGCAAAAAAGGGTTTAACGATTGAGCCTGGCGTATATAAACCTGAAATATTTCTGTCCAAGAAAACCTTTCTTTTATCTGTCAGATAATTTTTAATTTTTGGGGCATCTTTTCCTAGTGAAAGAATTTCAGAATTATATTCTGGAAAACTAGTAGAAGTTATAATTTCTCCGTTTTGAGCATTCATAATTATTCCTGCTCCCCCGGTAAAAGTTCTTGTTTCTGAAAGGTTTTTAATAAGAGTAAATAATTCTGATTGTATTCGTGAATCAATGGTCGTTACTAAATCAGCACCTTGTTTAGGGGCATTTACAATATTTTCTGAATAAATTTTTCCCAATGCATCTGTTTCTATTATTTTTGATCCATTTTCACCCTTTAATTTAGCATCATATTGTTTTTCCAATCCATCTTTTCCTATAAAGTCGCCTTGCCAGTAATTCCCCGTTTTATCTTGAGTTGGATAACTTACATAACCCAACAAATGTGAAAAACCAGGTGACAAATATGTGCGGATGGGAATAGACAATTCTTCCGATTTTTTATTCCAAGTTAATTCTACTTTTTTACGATCATAAATTATTCCTCTGTCTGTAAAAATAATAGCTTTTTCTAAAACATTATTTTGACTTCGTTTAAAATATGCCTCCCCTCTTTGTATTTGAAGATAAGCAAGACGAGTTCCGAAAATTCCTGAAAAAAATAAAAATAAAACACCAAGAAATATAATAGTTTTTTTGGGAATTGGTTTTTCTATTCGTCCCTCAAATTGCTGACGATCAAAGTTTTGTAAATTTTTTGAATCAAGAAAAATTTCGTCAGGTTCTACGAAAAAGTTTTTATTTTTTATAGTATTTTTTTTAAATATCCTTGTTATCATCGTCAATGATGTTAATTATAAAACTTTAGTTTCTTTTTGATTATTTCTGTAATAATCAAAAGCACCCCGGTTGCTACCGAAGAAATAAAAATAGCTCCATAAAATTTTTCTTCTCTTATTCCGTAAAGTAAGTCAGATAAAAGGAATAAAACAACTGCCTCCCAAAATATATTAAAATAAATCATTCCCAGAAGGACCAGTAAGGTTGATGCCCAAAAAGGCATAAAAAGTATAGAAAATAACAATAAAACTGAAGCCAAAATTCGAAGCAACATCCTATTATAGTACACGTTTTGATTAAAAATACAAAATTTTATCTCTCACATTTATTTTATTGTAATCGTAAGCAAAGGTTCAATGTTGGTCGGTATGATGTTGAATCGTAAATGACCAATAGTTTGACCATGAATGGTTTTAATATTTACTCGCCACTTCCCCGCTGTTAGGTTTGAACGCATAGAATATGTTCGGAAACCGCCGTCTCTCCCACCGATTACTGGTAAATTTATTTCTCTTTCGGTTATCCATTTTTTTTGTATTTCATCGTAACGTTGCCACTCATGAATTATGTTAATATTAAGCTCTTTCGGAGAAAAGATAGCGCTGTATGCATAAATAGGTGTTCCGTTTGTTTTGTAAAAATCTGGATATAATTTCAGATATTCTTTCCATCCATAATCTTCATAAGTAACAACATAATTACCATCATTGTTTTTTTGAATAGAGTGGTATACCCCAGCATCTTTGAGAGAAAGTGGAATCGGCGGAATTAGATTAGTAAAATACAAAAAATTAACTAGTAAAAAAATACCTGATATTAAAAATATGATTAATCTTTTACTTTCAGCAAATCTATCTTTTATAAAATAAAACAAAATTATGAGAAATAATACAATAAAAATAAGACTAATAAACCCAGAAAGTAAAAATATCCAAGTTCCGATCCGGTGCATTATTATTGGTATTAGAAAAATTGCGAACGAATAAATAGAAAGAAAAAAAAGGCTTATTTGAAAACTTAATCTAATATAATGCTGTTTTAGAGACTCATTTGCTATAAAAGCAAGAAGAAGAATAAGGATAAATGGCCAAGTTACAAAAATATCTGCGCTTCGGAAATAAAAGACTAAATAAGTTGAAAGAATTCCCCCGAAGAAGAATTGCAATATATTAACATACCAAAAATGGGCTTTTTTAGGATTTTTTTCACCACCTTCTTCATTTTTCTGAAGATGAATTAATGTTATGAATACTCCAACGATAACAATATGACCTAAAATCCAAATATTTTCCCAAAGCATGTCTACTCGCTTGAGTGTGAGTGCGTCAAAAACGAATCCAAAAATAAGCGAGAAAGAAGAAATTGGTCGTTCAAAGCGACCATAAAAATTACGAATGGGTTCTATAAAAAGCATATTTAATTTTATCATACAAAATTGCATTTGCATTTTTTATAACATATGTTATTCTATCTGATAGAGCAATTCAGGTAGTTCGCTTAGTGAGGAGTCACGGGACTCCTAGCGCAAACCACAACAAAGTACATTGTCGAGAAGCCGGCTCAATGAGCGGCAATCACCCTGGAGCAGGGTTACGCTCCACAACTAGGGCATTTCAACTAACTGGGAGGAGGTCTCAGACCAACACGAGGTCTCAGACCTCCCCCAGAGCCCTAATCAAGGTCCTTAGAGATTCACCATTATTTTGGAAAGATCCTGAGGGCTTTTTTCGTTTTTATGTGTTTAACTAAATACATTTTTATCTATTTATATAAAAAAACGGGAGAAGGCCTAGACGACCTTCTCCCGGGGTGGAACAAACACTTCAGGGTTTGGAGCTTTGGAGGAGACAACCTTTCGTCGAGCGTTACATCGGATCTACCTCCTTTCCCCTCAAGTGGTGGGGGCGGTTTGGGTTTCCGGGCTTCTACGTCGGTTTCTCCATACTCCTCCTTACAGAAGAACATAAAACTTAGCTTAGTTTCAACTAGGTTCTAGTATAGTACTTTTAAAAAAATTCTCAAGTTCTCGGTTGGATTATTTTGGCGAAAAAACGAATTCTATTTTTTGGCTGGGAGACTTGGAATCGAACCAAGATTCACGGCTTCAAAGGCCGCTGTCCTACCGTTAGACGATCTCCCAATATTAACTTGTTTCTTTATCCTGCCCCAAAATTTTAATCAATGCAAGCTCTAGCGGAAGTTCGGTGATAAATGCGTTATCCATATTTTGATAAGCTTCTAATAAAATACCAAGTGCTCCAGAACGAAGCATACCCCTTTTATCTTCTTTAATTAAGTTTTTTAGAAATTCTAAATCTTCTTCTCCTAAATCTCCCGCCATGTCTTCTTGTAATTTTGGCGCGTATCTAATAATTACTGCCATACGGAATTTTTGAATAATTAATTTGAAATACAACTTCATGTCCAAATTAGAATCCGAAGCAATTTTTATGGTTTTAATCCCCTTTTCTAAATCCTTTTCGGATATCGCAGAAATAAAATCATTTACTAATATAGTCTTCGGTGCGCCGGTAATTTTTTCTATATCTTCTCTTTTAATTTTTTTGCTTTTAGAGAAATTCAATATTTTTTGCAATTCTCCCAAGCCGTCGCGGAATGATCCGTCAGCTAAAATAGCTAAAAGTTCTGCGCTTCCCGCATCTAATTCGAAGCCTTCCTTCTTGGCAACATCAAGCAACATTTTTTTGCAGATTGTATCTGAGGCTTTTTTGAAAGTAAAAACTTGGCAACGAGAAATGATGGTTTCTGGTACCTTATGAAATTCTGTGGTAGCTAAAATAAAAATGACGTGCTTTGGTGGTTCTTCTAAAGTTTTTAGTAAAGCTCCCCAAGCGTCTTTGGAAAGCATATGTACTTCGTCTATGATGTAAACCTTATACTTTGAATCAAAGGGTGATACTCGCACACCGTCGCGTAACTCTTTTATGTCTTCTATCCCGCGATTTGAAGCGGCATCTATTTCATAAAGATCATTGGCTGAAACACCTATGTTGTCTGCAAAAATTCTAGCCATGGAAGTTTTTCCTGTACCCCTTGAACCCACGAAAAGATATGCATGCGAGACTTTTTTAGTCTGTATTGAACTTTCCAATACTTTAACAACATGATCTTGTCCTAAAACTTCCTTAAAGCTTTTGGGTCTGTATTTACGATATAGGGCTAAATCATGCATAAAATAACTATATCAAATTTAATTTAAAAAATCATTAATTATTTTTTCCACCTGTTTAGCGTTTTCTGTCTCCATTAATTTTACACGGAGCTCTTTCGCCCCATCGAAACCATTTACATAAGCTTTAAAATGCTTTTTCATCACTGCAAAACTTTTATGTTTCGGTTTGGAAAGTTTCTTTTCAAAAAGATAGGTGTGTTCTATTAGAACCTTTAGCTTTTCTTCGATCGAAATATCTTTGTTTTCTTTTTGTAAAAAGAACCACGGATTACCGAAAACTCCACGGCCAATCATTACTCCATCACAACCATATTGCATGGCTTTTTCTTCTCCATCTTTCATATCTTTTATATCTCCATTTCCGATGAGGAGTATATCTTTTCCGCTTTTTTTAATGAGTTCTTTTATTTTTTTAATATGCTCCCAGTTTGCCGGAACGAGTGACATCTCTTTAGTGGTGCGTAAATGAATAGTTAGGGCAGAAATATTTTCTTTTAAGAGTTCCGGAATCCAGTTATCAATATCTTCTTTAGTAAAACCAATTCTTGTTTTTACTGATACTGGAATATTTTGTCCGGTAGCTTTTATTCCTTCATGGGCAGCTTGAATTATTTTTCTTGCGAGTGTCGGAGTTTTAATTAAAGCCGATCCTGCGCCCTGGGCGACTACTGATTTATCTGGACAACCCATATTTATATCTATTCCATCAAAACCTAGGCTCGCAATATGCTGACAAGCTTTTTTCATATTTTCTGGGTTAGCTCCGAAAACCTGCGCTACGATAGGCCGCTCGCTATTTGAAAACTCTAAGATGTGTGAAAGCTTTTTTTTAGCTAATTTATTACACAAGCCATCCGCGGCTACGAATTCCGTCCAAAAAACAATTTTATCTTTATTTTCTCTATTTTTGCCATATTTTGCCAAGATATGACGAAAAGCAATGTCGGTAACATCCGACATTGGCGCAAGACAGAAGAAGGGTTTTTTTAATTTTTTCCAAAATCCTGAATCAATCATTGAAATTTATAGTAAACTTTATTTCCAAATCGTAAATCAATATATAAAAGTGAAGAGTATTTATTTTTTAATTTTGATTTTAGGGGTTCGGTGGTAATTGCGGTTTGTAAATTTTCTGCTACTTTATCAAAATCAGAATCTTTTTTCAAAATTATCCGTGGTCCAGTGGGTAATGTTTTACCTCGGGAAAGAAAAATTTCAATATCATCATTTTCTTTTATGTATAAAGAGGTCGGTTTAAGTTCCATGCTTTCAAGTGCATTTTTAAAAGAAATTAATTGTTTAAAATTTGGCTCAGAAAAATAAAATCCTGCTCCAATTCCCTCATCGTTTAAGTTTGTTAATCCATAGAATTTAAAATAAACTTCTCCAGAAAAATATGGCGCCTCGTCAAAGAGATAACCGTCTTCATCTAAAAAATAACATTTTTGAGTATCCACATTTTTTTGTAGAGGGTCTACCTGTGCAGGCATAACGGTTCCACACCAAGTATATTTTGCTATTCGTTCAGTCAGAGAAACTTCTAAAATTTTATTATTTTTTATTGATAAATTTACATCTTTTAGTCTCTTAAATTTTTCTTTCAATTCTTCCTTAACCGCGTTTTTGGGATATATTAAAATATTTGTTTTAGGAAAAAGCCATAAATATTTATTTGAAATCTGCTGTTCTACTGTTGTTTGTAATATTTCAGTTTCTAAAATTTTATTGCCACTAATTTGTATTTCGGTAATATTTAAATTATCAAAACGAGAAATATAGGCTAATAAAATAAAAATTACCGAAAATCCTAACAGAGAAATTAAAACCTTATTCAAAATCGCTTTCTGTCTTCTTTTTTTTAATTCTACAAGACGCGGAGAATTTAAAACATTTCTTTTTTGCATCTCAAATTTTCTATTTTATTAAATCTTTTCCACCCATGTATTTACGCAAAACTTCTGGAATTCTTATAGAGCCGTCAGCTTGTTGAAAATTTTCTATCATTGAGACTAATATCCTAGGCGTCGGAATGGCGGTGCAATTTAAGGAATGCGCATAATGTATTTTATCTGCTTCATCTTTATAACGGATTCCAAATCGGCGAGTTTGAAAATCATGGAAATAAGAGGCAGAAGAAATTTCTCTATATTTATTTTCTTTTGGCACCCAGAGCTCTATGTCATATTTTTTTACTTGTCCTAAACCCAAATCACCACCACAGTTTATAACCGTACGATATGGTATTCCGAGACTTTCGATAAACTCTTCCGTATTTCTATTTAATTCTTCGTGTAGTTTTACAGAAAGTTCATGACTAGCCTCGCACAAAACAACCTGTTCCATTTTATAAAATTCATGCACGCGAATTAATCCTTTTACGTCTTTTCCGTGGCTTCCCGCTTCCCTTCTAAAACAAGGAGAAAAACCCAAATATTTTATTGGAAATAATTTTTTATCAAGCACTTCTCCTCCATGCATGCCCATAAGCGGGACTTCGGCTGTACCCGCTAAAGCATCACCATCTTGAGTCATATAATAATCTTCTACATCTCCGGGTAAATGAGCGGTGCCATATAGATTTTGTTTACGAACAACGACTGGTGGAATAATCGGAGTAAATCCCTTAGCGCTAAAAAAATCCATAGCATAATTCCAAATGGCGAAAGACAGTCGTGCGCCCCCTCCTGTTAAAAAATATCCTCGAAAACCATGCACCTTGGTGCCTCTTTCAAAATCAACCATTTTAAGATTGTTCATTATTTCAACGTGATCTTTTGTTTCAAAAGAAAAACTTGGTTTTTCACCCCAAACTTTTATTTCCTGGTTATCGGCATCACTGCCTCCTTCTGGTACAGAGATATCTGGAACATTGGGTACCTGGAGCATTGTTTTTTGCCACTCCTCCGTAATCTTTGCTAACTTTTCTTCTTTTACTTTAATTTCTTCTTTGACCGTGCGCATTTCTTCAATGAGCTGAATTTTTAGCGCCGAATCTTGGTCGCGAGCAATATCATTGGAAACCCTATTTACTTCGCTACGAAGTTCTTCTACTTCCTTGAGTTCTTTTAAGCGTTCGTCATCAAGCTTAATAAGCGCGTCAATATCAATCTCTACTTGTTTCTTCTTTGCTCCCGCTTGTACGATATCTTTATTTTCGCGAATGAATTTAATATCTAACATGTTATGATTATATCATGCAGATAAAGAAATTACCAAAAAACAAATTTCCGAAAGCACTACTTGAAATTCCTCAACCACCGGAAGACCTTTGGGTTATTGGCGAACTGCCTACAGAAGATTTGATATATCTTTCTGTTGTCGGCTCGCGAAAATTTACTTCTTACGGCAAAGAAGCTTGTGAAAAAATAATTGCCGGGCTCAAGGGCTATCCGATAGTTATCGTTTCCGGTTTTGCTATGGGCATTGATACTATTGCGCACAAAAAAGCGATGCAAGTCGGGCTCAAGACCTTAGTTTTTCCTGGGTCAGGTTTGTCGGCTGAGGCGATTTATCCGAAAACAAATGCAAGATTGATGGATGAGGTTGTGGAATACGGCGGATGTTTGATTTCTGAATTTGAACCAGATTTCAAGGCGACGACGTGGAGTTTCCCCATGCGCAACAGGTTGATGGCTGGGATTTCCAAAGCCGTGCTTATCATAGAAGCTGAAGAAAAATCTGGTACACTCATCACTGCTCGACTAACGACAGAATATAATAGAGATTTATTAGTTGTGCCGGGATCAATTTTTTCTTCAAATTCAAAGGGGGTAAATAAATTACTTCGCGCTGGCGCGACGCCTATCACCTCTTCAGAAGATGTTTTAGAAGCGCTCGGTTTTGAAATTCCCGGGAAAGAAGAAAAACAAGCGAAATTATTTTTAGATTTATTACCAGAAGAAAAGAAAGTTGTGGACTTGCTCCGCGAACCAATCCCCCGCGATGACCTAATCCGCGCAATGAAAATGCCAACACCGACAGCCAACGCTCTTCTCTCCGTGATGGAAATTAAAGGGTTGATAAAAGAAGAATTGGGTGAGATCAGATTGGTTTAATTTGCATTAAAAAACTATTTCGTGTAATACTTAGCAACAAATGAAATTATTAATCGTTGAATCACCATCGAAAGCAAAGACGATCGAGAAATATCTTGAAGGCGCTTTTACTGTGCGCGCGTCGGTCGGACACATTCGTGATTTACCGAAATCAAATAAAAAAGCAATTGATATAGAAGGTGGATTTATCCCACATTATGAAATTTCTAAAGGAAAAGAAAAAATTGTACACGAGCTTCAAGGGTTGGCAGAAAAAGCGACAGAGATAATGTTAGCAACAGACCCCGACCGTGAAGGAGAAGCGATAGCTTGGCATATTGAAACGCTTTTAAAAAGTGATAAAAAGGTTAAAGCGCCAATAGCGCGCGTAGCTTTTCATGAAATTACGAAAGAAGCTGTTGAAGAAGCATTACAGCATCCGCGCAAGATCGACACAGCCCTACGTAAGGCGCAAGAGGCACGCAGGGTGCTAGATAGACTCGTGGGATACGATTTGTCGGGTCTTATTTGGAAAAAAGTAAGATACGGACTTTCCGCCGGACGCGTTCAATCCCCTGCTCTTCGCATAATAATGGAACGCGAACGTGAAATTCGCGCTTTCGTGCCGGAGAAATTTTGGAAAATATTAGGACTATTTGAAACACAAAAGAATGCAAAAATTACTTTGGAGTGTAGTGAAGAACCTAGAGACGAAAAATTAGTTGAAAAAATATTAACTGAAGGTAAAAAAGGTACGTGGGTTGTTAGTGGAGTGAAAGAATCAGAGCAGAAACGTTCTCCTCGCGCGCCTTTTACTACTTCGACTTTGCAACAAACAGCAAGTTCTCGTTTAGGATATTCTCCTTCGCGTACGATGCAAATAGCGCAGAAGCTTTACGAGGCTGGACATATTACTTATATGAGAACAGACAGTACGAATCTTTCTAGCGTCGCGCAGGGACAAATTCTTTCATTTGTAAATAAAGAATACGGCAAAGAATATGCGCAAGCGAGAATTTATAAAACAAAATCAAAAAATGCTCAGGAAGCGCACGAGGCTATCCGACCGACTCACATAGACAAGCTTCACACGGGCCATGATGATTATGACAGGCTTTACAGACTTATTTGGGAACGCGCGATATCATCTCAAATGACAGATGCAAAATTGTTGAAAACAAAAATCACTGCAATTATTGACGGACATGAAGATTTACCTCCGTTTACTGCAAATGGTTCTCGTCTAATTTTTCCAGGCTGGCTGGCTGTGGATGCTGGTGCACGAGGTGATGACGTAGAATTACCTTTATGTAAGGATGGAGAAAAATTAAAATTGCTAGGTTTAGGTAGCGAAGAAAAATTTACCGAACCACCAGGCAGATATAGCGAAGCAGGATTGATCAAGGAACTTGAGGCGAGAGATATTGGTAGACCATCTACCTATGCTTCTATTATGAAAACGCTAGAAGACAGAGAATATGTACGCAAAGAAGGCAAGACATTGTTCCCTACCGACGTCGGTGAAGTGGTGTCTGACTTTTTGGAAAAACATTTTGCTAATTATATTTCGGATACTTTTACGGCTGGCATGGAAGATAAGTTGGACGAAATTTCTCGTGGCGAAACTGAATATGAAAAAACTCTGAAAGATTTTTATACACCTTTTTCCAAAGACGTAAAAGCCAAAGATAAATTAGAAAAAGCGACGAACTTAGGTGAGGCACCAGAAAATATAAAATGTCCAAAATGCGGGAGCAAAATGATTATTAAACTTTCCCGCGGAGGAAAATTTTATTCCTGTTCTAGATATCCAGACTGCGATGGAGCCTTGATGCTAGACGGCACAGAATTAAAAGGTCCAGAAGAAACCGGAGAAATGTGTCCCGAGTGCGGGGAGAAAAAAGGAGGAAAATTAATTATACGACAAAGACGTGATGGCACTGGCACTTTTATTTCTTGTTCCCGATATCCCAAATGTAAATTTATTAAAAAAGACGAAGCCGAGGAAGCCAGAAAAAGCACTGGAGTTGTTTGTCCTTTGTGTAAAAAAGGAACGATAACTGAGCGACGTGGAAGATTCGGAATTTTTTATTCTTGTTCGAATTATCCTGATTGTAAATTTACGATTAAAGCTAAACCCACAGGCAATATCTGCAAACTTTGTGGATCTTTAATGATGGAAGGCACAAAAACCATACCGGAACGTTGTTCTAACAAAGCTTGCAAAATGCATAATCCACACAAAATACCAAAGATAGATGCCTAGTGTTATAATCGTATTATGACAAATGTAAAGGAAATTACTGATCTTATTGAAAGAGGTGTAAATAAAAAAGAAGAAGATCTCATAAATAAAGCTTGTGAATTTGCGGAAAAAGCTCATTCTGGACAAAAAAGACTTAGCGGAGATCCGTATTTTGTCCATGTTTTTGAAACAGCAAAAATTTTAGCTAAGCTCGGGATGGATGTGCAAACCATCGTTGCTGGTTTATTGCACGATGTTTTAGAGGATACCACGACAAAAGAAGAAGAAATAAAAAAAGAGTTTGGCGATGATGTTTTATTTTTAATAAAAGGAGTAACAAAACTAGGAACTTTGAAATATCGAGGACACGAAAGACACGTGGAGTCATTAAGGAAATTTTTTATTGCTATGGCGAATGATTTACGAGTAGTTATTATCAAATTTGCTGATAGACTTCACAACTTAAGGACGCTTGAATTTGTGCGGGAAGACAAGAGGAACAGGATCGCCATTGAATCAATTGAAGTTTATGCGCCGCTGGCTAACCGTCTCGGAATGGGAAAACTCAAAGGCTATCTGGAAGATGCCGCTTTTCCATATGCTTATCCAAAAGAATATACACAAATAGAAGAAATAATAAAAGAAAAAAAGGGACTTTATGAAAGACATCTTACGGAAATAAGGGAAAGATTAGAAAAAGAATTAGCAAAAAATAAAATAAAACTTATTGAAACAGATTACAGAATAAAACACAAATATAGTTTATATAAAAAACTTTTGAGATACGATATGGATATAGAAAAGATTTATGATGTCGTAGCGCTTCGAGTCGTCGTTGATACCATGGAAGAATGTTATAGAGTTTTAGGATTGGTACATTCGATTTGGAATCCCCTACCCGGCAGAATAAAAGATTATATCGCTGTACCTAAACCAAACGGCTATCGTTCTATCCACACGACTATTTTTACTGGCTTGGGCGGAGTGGCAGAAATTCAGATACGGACAAAAGAAATGCACGCCGAAGCTGCTTATGGTATCGCTGCGCATTTTGCCTATAAGGAACAAGGTCATAAAAAAGTAAAAGACGATAAAAATAAATTTAAATGGGTTGAGGAGCTTAAGGAATTAAAATATTCTCCAGACGATCCTAAAAAGTTCATTGATCATCTTAAAATGGATTTTTTTAATGATCGTATCTTTATTTTTACTCCCAAGGGAGACGTGATAGATATGCCAGAAGACTCAACTCCTCTTGATTTTGCTTATGCGGTACATTCGGATATCGGAGATCATACTTCTGCGGCAAAAATAAATAGTAAAATGTTACCGATTTTTTCAAAATTGAAAAACGGAGACATCGTGGAAATAATAACTAAAAAAGATTCAAGACCATCGAATAAATGGCTGGAATATGCCAAAACAGCTCTCGCTAAAAAACACATCAAGTCATATTTAGAAAAGAATAGCCTATTAGCTAGACTTAAATCCTTCGGCCGTAATTAGACGCTGAAATTAGAGATATTGTATAAGTCAGTCTCGTCTTTTTCTGTTTCTTCTTTTGTTCTGTCATCTACCGCTTCTATAATTTCTTCTTTTTCTAGATTATTTTGAGCAATATGATTCTCAAGCATCTCAATCGGCCTTTTTTCAATTTCAGATTTATGAATTAAATCCAAAATTGTTCGTAAATCTTCCGTGGAAAAGAAATCAATTTTTATTTGTCCACCCAGCTCTTTTCTGTCTATATGCACTCGAGTGCCTAATTTTTCTTGGAATTCTTCTTCAAGCTCAGTAATTTCTGGGTCGGGCATAAACTCTTTTTTACGAACACGATCATAAGCTATTTTCCTAGCCAATCTTTCTGCTTCGCGCACGGTTATTTTTTTATAGATAATTTCCTTAAACAAGACTAATTGCTCTTCGGGGTGATCTGTAAGCATCAAAATCGGCCTGGTGTGTCCCTCGGTCATTTTTCCTTCAGATAAGGCATTCAAAATTTCCTCTGGCAAACTCAAGATACGCAATGAATTGGAAACATATTCCCTACTTCGGCCCATTTTTTTGGCGATTTCATTGTGAGTAAATTTAAATTCAGTAACTAATCTGAAAAAAGCTCGAGCGCGATCAACAGCGTTCAGATCTTCACGTTGCAAGTTCTCAATAATCGCCAGCTCCAGCTTCATTATCGCTGTATCTCCAGTACGAATAACAACAGGCACTTGTGAGACTAATGCAAGCTTCGCAGCCCTTAATCTTCGCTCCCCAGCGATTAATTCATATTCTGTTACCAGTCCCCCGCCTTCTTTTTCTACTTCTACTCGGGAAACTATGAGTGGTTGTAAAACGCCGTATTGTTTTATAGAATCCGCCAAGTCCTGCAATCGCGCCTCATCAAAATCGCGCCTTGGTTGAAAAGGGTTTGGTTTTATTTTGTCGGTGTCAATCCAAAAAATTGAATTGGAATATAAATTAGACATAAATTCATTCTAGCATATTTTCTAAAATATAAAATTGATTTTGAGCATAATTTTGTGTAGAATGTGTGAATTGCCCAGGTGGCGGAATTGGTAGACGCGATAGACTCAAAATCTATTGTTGGCAACAACATGAGAGTTCGATTCTCTCCCTGGGCACATAAAATTATTAATACCCATGTTCGGGTTATTATTTTATGTCGTCAATTTTTTTATTAAATTTTTCTGCAGATACACTCATTTTTTTAGAATATTCTTCTTTTATAGAATCAATTTTTTCTTGAAGTATATTTGTATTTTGTTCTTTACTATTTATTATCATATTTTGAATTTCTATTGCTTGAGAATCAAGTAAGGACAAAAAAACTTTTTCTTTTTCTTGTTCAATCTCTGTTATTTGTTTCTGGTACGCTAGCTTTTTTCTCCCCAATTCTTCTTTTTCTCGAGCAGTTTTCTGCGGAGTAAGCTGCTCAAGTCTCGACTTAAGTTGGGGTTCTATGGTCTTATGTGCTTCATATTCTACTGTACCTGGCTCTTGATAAAGTCGTGCATAACTATCTTTCAAATTTCGATAATCTTCTCTGTGCTCATCTCCCAAAGCGTATCTCTTGACCGTCTTTGCATAATCCATTATCCCAACAAGGGTAGTTGGGGCTGGATTTTCTTTATATTGTTTTCCATGCGACAATTCGGCAATATATTTATGAGTGATACTTTGCCAACCCTTAAGGTTTAAATATGCCGTATTAGTTGCTGGATGATAAAAACTTGTGCCAGGTTCTAGATGGCAGATAATCCCAAATTTTTCCATGTCATGACGCCCATATGTAAGCCTAATTTTTGGGTTGCCGCACTCAGTTTCCAGATTCCACAATGCTTCATACAGTTCTTGATCGCTACCCCCGGGAGACACTTTTAAAAGCATGTCATCGATGCTCACATCAGTATCACCTTCATTCTTTAATGAATCTAAAATTTCCCTTTTTTCGTCCTCGTTTAGTCTTTCTTTGCCTGCAAGCACGTTTATTATGTGTGTCGTTTTTTGATCTTCGTGTGTATATGTAATTTCCCCATTGCCTGAGCTTTTCGATTCAACCTTGTATCTCGTTAATCTATAATCAGCTACTGCCGCTGAACCCAAAACAACGGTAGCAAATGAAACCACACTGAAAATTTTTTTAAATGCCACCCTTAATCTTTCTCTTAATTGCTTTTTCTGTTCAGGAGGAAAATTACTTTTCTCAATTCTTTCAGCAATATCTATTGTAACCGCTATTGACCTATCGTCCACACTCTCTACAAAAGTAAAAGTACTGGGATTTTCAGACATGGGTTCAGAAGCATTAATTTTTCTTAATTTAATATTGTCTTCCTTTTTTTGTTTACTCTCGAGCGGGTTCTTGTTTTCTGGTTTGTTCATTTTCTTTGATACTTTGTTCAATAGAGCTTGTTATAATTTCCTGCTTAATATTCTCTGCCTCTTTTAAAAAGTTGTTGTATATCTTCTTAATGATATTTTCTACTTTGTCCTTATTCATATTAAGAAAAATTATATCATTTTTCTATAGCATAACAAGCTATCACAATAATTGAAAAAAACGCGATAATACGTTATCATCTATAGAAATGCAAAAAAAACAAACCCAGCATAGTAATTCAATTGATTTTATTGTAAGCGGTGGCAAAAAACTACATGGCACTATAAAAACTAATTTTTCCAAAAATGGCTCCGTTGGACTTCTTTGCGCTTCCCTTTTAAATAAAGGCACAACTACCCTTCATGGGATAGCAAGAATCGAAGAGGTAAAAAGAGTTATAGAAATTTTGGAAAGCATTGGAGTTAAAACAAAATGGTTAGATCAAAACACCATTCAAATTAATCCACCAAAAAAATTTGATTTAAAAAACATAAACGTTGAGTCGGCGATCAAGACTCGTTCTGTCGTTATGCTGATGGGGCCACTGGTTCATTATTTAAAATCCTTCCCCCTTCCTCACGCACAAGGTTGTATTTTGGGCAAACGCACCATTGCTGCGCATATTTATGCTTTAGAAAAGCTAGGAATAAAAATAAAAACAACTCCTCAAAATTATGAAATTAATTCACAAAAATTAAAACCAGCCGAAATAGTGATGTATGAATCTGGTGATACCGCCTGTGAAAATGTATTAACCGCGGCCGCCCTAATTCCCGGGATAACAAAAATAAGTTTTGCTAGCGCAAACTATATGGTACAAGAAGTGTGTTTTTTTCTTGAAAAATTGGGTGTGAAAATAGAAGGTATTGGTACCGCCAATCTGACTATTTATGGAATAAAAGAAATAAATAAAAATATTGAATATTGGAATAGTGAAGACCCGATTGAATCTATGATGTTTATTTCGGCTTGTATCGTCACAGATTCAACGCTTACTATATCAAGATGTCCAATTGATTTTCTTGCGCTAGAGCTTGAGAAATTAAAAAGGATGAATTTGAAATACAAAATTTTAAAAAAATATTATTCAGAAAATGGTCGTACTAAACTCGCAGACATTAAGATTTTTCCAAGCAAACTAAAAGCCCTTTCAGATAAAATTCATTCTAATCCTTATCCCGGCATAAACATAGATAATCTTCCCTTCTTTGTGCCTATTGCTATAAGGGCAAAGGGGCAAACAATGATTCATGATTGGGTTTATGAAAATCGCGCAATCTATTTTGCTGAATTAAATCGTTTAGGGGCAAATATCACCCTTGCCGATCCACATCGAGTATATATTCAGGGTGGAACACCTCTTGCCGCGGCTCAAGTAGTTTGTCCACCAGCTCTACGTCCATCTATGATTATTCTTATTTCAATGCTTGCGGCAAAAGGTACCTCAATCTTGCGAAATGTGTATATGATCAAACGTGGATACGAAGAGATTGCAGAACGACTAAACTCTATTGGAGCGGATATAAAAATAATTCGTTAAGTTGGATGAAAAAAGTAATTGTAATCTTAGGCCAAACCGCTACCGGCAAAAGTGCCCTAGCTATTAAAATAGCTAAAAAAATTAATGGTGAAATAATTTCTGCCGACTCACGGCAAGTATATAAAGATTTAAATATTGGGACAGGGAAAATTACTAAAAAAGAAATGAATGGTGTTCCTAATTATTTGCTTGATGTTGCAAACCCAAAACATAAATTTACAGTTGCAGAATATCAAAAACTAGTGATATCAGTCATGGCTAATATCGTAGCTAAAAATAAAATACCCATCATCTGTGGAGGAACAGGGTTTTATATTGATGCGATAACAAAAGGTATAGTTTTCCCCGAAGTTCCACCGAATCAAAAACTGCGTAAACAACTATACTCAAAATCAGCAATAGCATTATTTAAGTATCTAGAAAAAATTGATCCCGGGCGCGCTCTAAACATAGATTCCAAAAATAAAGTTAGATTAATAAGAGCTATTGAAATTGCTAAGGCCCTAGGTAAGGTGCCGAAAATAAAACAAAAAAAATCTCAGTATAAATTTATAAAAATTGGTTTATATTTACCACCAGAGAAATTAAAAAAGAAAATAGAACGAAGAGTAAAAAAAATGTTTCAAGATGGTTTATTAAAGGAAATTAAAAAACTAAAACGATCTGGTATATCAGATAAAAGATTAAAAGAATTTGGTTTTGAATACTGGAAACCTACACCGGAAAAAGTAATTCTAGAAACTCTCAAATATGCCAAACGCCAAATGATTTGGTTCAAGCGTGACCCGGAAATAAAATGGTTTGACGCTAGTGCAAAAAATCTGAGTAAAATTATTCCTTTAGTAAAAAAGGATTGAAATTAGTATCTGTATCGTAATAATCCTCGTTTTCTCTTTTCTTCAAAAATCTTACTATTTTATATGTTATCGGAGTAAATAATACCTCAACAGCAGTTTTAAATATATAGTTAGAAACTATTAATGTAAAAAGAAGAGAACCTGGGAAAATACCCACAAAAGCTATCAGAATAAAAAGAGAACTATCTACTAATTCTCCAACTAATGTTGACCCTATGGTTCTGGTCCAGAGCCACCTCCCTTTTGTTAAAATTTTCATCTTCGCAAGAATAAATGAATTGGAAAATTCTCCACAAAAATATGCGATCAAACTAGCCAGAACAATTCTTGGTGTTAAACCCAGAATAGCATCGTAGGCCACTTGATTCCCCCAACTAGCATCTGCGGGAAGTTTACCCACGACGATAAATACCACAGACATTATTAGGGCCATAAAAAATCCGAGCCAGATAATACCTCTAGATCGTTTGTAGCCGTAAACCTCTGTCAAAATATCTCCAAAAATATAGGAAAGCGGGAAAAGTAGAGTTCCTCCGTCAAAAACAAACCATTTTAAATCCACGATTTTTGTTGAAGCTACGTTGGAAATTAGTAGAACCGAAACAAAAAATACACTTATGGCTGTTAAATATTTATAATTTTTTTGCATGCGGGCTAAATGCTTGGATTTCAGAACTAATAAAATCCAGGCCATTAATAAAATTAAGTCTTCGCGACATTAAAAGTTTATCATTTATCTAGCTGTTAGCATAGACGGGGGGGTAGTAAAAATGTCCGAAAAAATAAGAAATAAGGAATTATGCATTTCCACACAGACTGAAAATATAAGACTAATTTCAAATTGGAAAGATATAAATAGTTAAAATTAGTTTAAGCTAAGCTTATCTGCACACACTACAAATTTAATAAGGAAAGGTTTCGCCTGGAATGTAGTCTGAGCTAGCACCAGAATGAAATCCATCAATTAGAGGAGTAACAAAATTATTTAGAACCCAATCTAGTACACCAGTAAATGCTAGCACTAAAAATATGACAAAGATGAGCAGAACTTCAATACCATCCTGGTTCTCCTTTATAAATCTTATGGTTTTTTTCATATAATACTTAACCTGTTATGATAATCCTCCAAATAAAAGAACAATTATGCCAACAAAAATTCCTAATTTAATGACATCCTTCCAGTGCCACTGTTCATTTTCCTTCTTGTCGGGGATCAAATCTCCTCCACAAGCGAGGACCATAAGATAGATGAGGGTAAATATAAATATTTTAAGTAATATTCCCCTTATATCCATAAATTATTTTTTACTGCTTTTTGTTTTGATTTTTTCCATTATTTCAGCCATATCTTCTGAATTAAATTCCATATCTGGTGGAAGTTCTTTTAGTGCATCAATAACCATTTGCAAATCTTCCGCAGAACTAATTTCACTTGTTCCTAAAACATGTTCTAAAATTGGTGTTATGTTTATTTGATTATTTCTAAGAACTCCAGGTTCTTCAACCCTAATGGCATGCTCTGGGGCCTCAATCATGGCTACTATAAACCTTAGTAACCCATATATATTATTATCATATTTATCAACGAGCTCCTCCCAAAAATACATTTTATTTTTTTCAAAATAATCCGAAAAATTATTCAAATTAAGCCCAAATTTTTTAAAATTTACAACAATGCCTAGCATGCCAAACCCATATCCAATCATCAAGCTAATAAATGGACCATCAAAAAAGAAAATATAAAAAATTAACGTCATTACAGAAAGAATTACTATTTGCAAAATTAGCGCGACAAGATAACTATAAATAATGGTATTGTGCTTTAATAAACTTACTTTATTTAATTTTTTAGTAAACGGAATAGCAAAAAACAATATTAAAAAAATATTGCTTACCGTAATAGAAAATACAATTATTCCTAATAATATTACCAATGTGGCGATTATGAATGTCATAAGTTAATCCTTATTTCTTATAATACCTACTGAAATAATTCCTGCAGTTATTAGGTCAATAAGTTGCCAAGCACTCCTTGAAAATGTGAATGGTATGATTGGATTAAACAGGACGGTTATAATACCAAAAATCCAAGCCCAAGTGTTGTTTTTATGCTCGTATGCTATATAAGCAGAATAAGCTCCAGTTACCATTACAACCCACCTTAAAAACTGGTAATAGCCGTATGGATGGCTCCACATTGCCCCGATCAAGATTCCGATAGCAATTATTTTGAACCAATTATTTTTTAGGAAGTTTTTCATAAATTATTCTCTAAATTCTTTACCACCCTTTATTTGTAAATATACAGCTAAAGCGGATTCTCCTATAAGCACCAGTAAAAAATATTCTCTCAAAAACTTTGCCCAATCAGGAATATTTAAATTGCGAGTGTCTTCCACATACTGGTCTCCACACGCACTACTACGACCGTCGTTATATTCAACACAATCATATCCCGTGTTAATCATAGGTCCATGGGGCATATGATAATTTACGTAATAAGTTAACCCTATAGTGATAGCAAATATCCACCAAACTATGATTCCTAAAGTATTGTAAGTTTTTTTATCCATAAATTATTTATTTAATCCATGTTCTCTTAAGCATTTTTTATATTATTTTAATCCAAACCTCATTAAGCAATCGTTGTAATACCTATCTATTAGTGTTCGTTCATAACCTCCAATATATTTTCCTTTTGCAACTTGGTCAAATTCGGCTTCAGCAAAACATCCTTCTTTAATCTTAGTTGGTCGGTATTCATACCAATAAAAAGCAAGTCCTAGAATTATCACCCCTACTAAAATTATATATTTGTATTCTTTAAACTTTTCCATAAATTATTTTTTAGGTTCGGTTATTTTAACGACTATTTTCTTTACAAAATCGGCTTGTTCTTCAAGACTTGCTTTCTTAATATCAATTTTATTGATTGTTTCCCAATCTTCTCTCCACCAATAGATGTCTTTACGAATATGGTACATCTCTTTCATTGTGCTATACAACATAAGTACAACCAAAACTATTGCAATGACTATAAAATTTTCCATATTATTTATTCTTAACTAATAATTTTGGGAACTATATACATTATTACCCTAGCTAATTTCTAATAACAAGTAGTCTGTGGGTCATCCACTTCATTAACTTCGTATAAATTATCTAGCGCTTCTCCCATTTCATTATAAGAAGACCAGGCATAACCTTGTGCATCACCTATTTGATTATTTGCCTCCTCAACATTTGAAATAGCCCTTTCTAGGGAAGAAACATAATCGTCTCGCACTACATTACACTGTCCCACTGCTCGTTCATAATCTTTTTGGGAAGGTCCAAAGGTTGCACCTATAAATATCCCAATAATTCCACCAATCAGAAGCCCAACACCCAAGCTAGTATTCATTTTATTTTTTATTAATTTTTAATTTTTTCATAAATTATTAAATGGTTTCGTTTATTTCTTTACATAGCTGATTATAATCTAAAGTTGAAAATTCAGAAAATAAGGAATTAGCCAAAATATTAATAACAGTTTCATCAAGAAATATTCCATTTAATTCTTCATTTTTTTCTTTACTTCCTGAAATATAATCTGCCCATTTAATCATAATCTTATTTTTTAAAGTGTTTTCAAAAAATCTAATTCCAAAACTTCTATTATCATTAAAAGTCTGTCTTAGCTTAATTCTAAAAACATCAAGTATGCTATTTCCTTTGTAGCCCTCTAGAAATTTATGAGTACTTGGTGCGAAGTTTTCGTACATTTCTTTAATCATTTCCTTGTGCTTTGCAAAATCTTTCTCTTTATCTTTATGATCAAGCAATAAAGACACCACTAAAACCATCTTGTCATTTAATTCATTAGAAAATATTTTTTGTTCATTTTTTTCCATATGTTGTTTAAATTTTTCTCCAACATAATAATGCCCAAAAATAGCAGATTCTAGAAGTAACGTACCGTATGCAGATGGATGTATCTCAATATTTTTTAGAACTTTCAACTCATTTTTCCAAGAAGAAACAACTTTTTGTGAAATATCAGCAATAAGGGTGGCAACAGTTAATGCAAGTTTTTCAATGTTTTCTTTTTTCATAAATTATTTATTTCATCTTCTAATGCTCCAATTTTAGCTCGAGTATAGAAATTTTCTAGCATTAAAATTTTAAATAAATACCCGTACACAATCCAGATTAAAACAACTATTAGCAATCCTATTACTGTTGTGCCCGTTGATATGAAGTCAAATATTTTACTAAAAATTATTATTAGTGTGACACAGGCAAAACTAAAATTACATGTTTTTCTCCCCTTATCTGTTTCTTTATCAAAATCTTTAAGATACCCAACGCTTCCCTTGTTCTCAAATCTAGGCAGTTTTTCTTCTTTATCTTCTTTTTCCATAAATTTGTTAGTAACCAGTACAATTTCCCATTGATAATGTTCCGCTTGGCGTTCCCAGCAAATCAACGTTTTTTGAATAGATAGAAATTCCTGTTTTCTTGAAAATAGTGTGTAGCGCCATATACCCTTCTCCAGAACCATCTATAAATATGATTTTATCTTCATTGTCTAAAAGTTTAACTATTGGAACAGTGGTTATTTCTTTTGTTGCATCAAGATAACTCAACGTCGGATTCAAATTTTTATCTGTTATATTACCACCCTCTTCAATATTTATACCTTTTTTATTTAAATAAGAAAGAATTTCATCATCTGGGATATTTTCTTTTCTTGCCCCTTCAATAAATGCAACCACGCTTACTTTATCCATTTCAGATTTGAAATCCGAAAATGTAAAAATAATTGGATTTTTTTGATTATCTAAAAAAGTTGAAATTTTGTTTTCAGAAAAAAAAGTACTAGCGATTTGCGGATACTCACAAGTTATTTTACTTGCCTTTGACAAATCGTTCCCTATGTAACTTCTAAACAAACCAGAGTCCTTTTTGTTGTAAAAAGAAATCATAGATATACCGACAAGAAGAACTAGTAGGAGTAAAGCTTTGAACCAATTTTCTTTAATAAAGTTTTTCATAGGTTATTTGCTGTTTAGTGCTTTGATTGTAATTGGTCCTATTAAACCATCACTAACAAGTCCATTATCTTTTTGAAACTGCCTGACTGCTGATGTTGTTTTAGGACCTTTCTTGCCATCTGCTTGCCCTTCTGCTAAATATCCAAGTTTGATAAGTTTAGTTTGGTATGAATAAGTTGTTGTACTAAAAGAATAATATCCTGGAGTTGTATATTTTGTACCACCATATTCAGTTCTATAAAAAGGATTGTCAGGGTATGTGGTTACACCATCTTTATATGTTGGATACTGAGATATATAACCAGCATCTCCCTGAACATAACTTCCTGTATCACTTGGACAAGAATGCCAGCGATGACAACCAGAACGATGGGCAAAAGCAACTGAAGGAACAATAAACACTATCAAAAGTAAACCTAAAAGATATTTTTTCATATAATACTTAAGATTATTTGTATTACATTAATCATACAACTTTCATTGTAAATAACAAGAGAAGTGTTATTATGCCTATATAATGTGCACAATGTTCACATGTTCACACAATAAGTATAAGTATATGAATAAAGATATGAATATAAAAAAGTATATGGAAGACTCCGAATTCTTTATAATTTGGGCCTACTTAAATGGAAAAAGAATTTTGGGGAAAAATAATTTATGTTTTTATGATTTAGCTGGAATAGAGAAAAATAAATCATTAGTTGCTGTATTCTTACATTATAAACTTGAAGAATTAGGGGTTAAAAATATTCAGGGTTTGGAATTTGATAATGAAATATACGACCGCTTTTCTACAACAGAACATCAAAAAATGCTAGAAACCATGCAAGAATATAATCTCGTTGATATAAATAAGTCATTTTATTTAATTTTAGAAAATAAATTCAATCTTACTGATATCGTAAGGGTTTCTAGGCAATTCCCTAATATGATTGATTATTTTTCATTTGATTCTGGTTTAAAAGAAAAAACTAAAAAAATAATTGAAATTTATATAAAAAAATATATTAAGGATTTTATAGAAGATAAGTTATCTATTGAAGATAAAAATTATTGGCTATTTGAAAAGCAAAAAAAAGCAACGGTGAATGCTCTATCGGCTAGGCAAGAAAAATACGGTGATGATTTTATCATAGAATATCCAACTCAAAAATATTCGGGTGCTGTTATAAAAAATGAGGAGTATTTATTTATTCATACCTTATCTGCATTAGAAAATCTAGAATATCTTTGCATAGAAAAAATATGGATTGACCAATATACCGAAAGAGATAAGGAAAAATTTTATAAAGTTAAACTCCATTTAAATAAAAAATTCTCTGAAGCGCAAAGGAATCAAAATATCAGTAAATTGGACCAGACAGAAGTAAGAAAATCGAAGTTGTTTTTTAATGAAAAAAGCAAGCAACTTTGTAATAGTAATGGCAAAAAATCTCAAATAATTAAATTGGGTCCATTACGTTTATTGAAATGTTTTCTCAAGAAAAAAGAAACATTAAAATGTAAAAAGGATGAGATAATAAGAACAATGGGTGGACAGGATCAATATAGCGGAGCAAGAAGACAACTATTATCATTAATTAATGAGGTAGCTGATATAGATTCAATACATAGTAAAGATAATAAAAAAATAGTTGAATACTATCAACTTAGAGCCTTATAAAAATAACCACCATCGTAACGATTTTAGTGAAAAAAATAAAATGCTAAACTTAGCTCGTTGTAAGACGAACCCGCGAAAGCGGGTTTTTTTATTAGTAAATAATTTAAAAAATATGTATGAAAAATGAAGATAAATACTTCACAACTACAAGTTTTAGCCTAGCAGTTTTTCTCTTTGCTAAAGGATTTGAACTTGTAAATATTAATCGTCTTGAAGGTCAAAAACGTGCAAGTTTTATATTTGCAAACAGACTAGACTCAGAAGAACTAATCCATGAGTTTAATTTTGCAAAAGAAGATGAGGAAATAGTAAAAGTAGATGCTAGAAAATTATTCTATGCTTCCAAACTCCTAAAAGAAAAACTTTATCAAAATAATAATTAAATAAACATATGAATGAGAATAAAAGAAAAATTAGAAAAGCCTCTATGATATTGAACGGCCAGGTGGTGGAAACGGTTTATAACCCAAAAGAGGAAAAAACTCAGTTTGCTGTTTATAAGAACAACGAAATTGAATTATTAGACACGATAAAAAGCGATAACGGGGAAGAATTTTACCCCCTTGATGCCAAAAGCGATATTGTAAAAAAGGGAGTAGTTCTCCTTCCCTCTCTGCCGGTTGAATATGAAAGCGAAGAAAAATTAATTACAGATACCAAAAACTTTATACATAAATACTTAGACATCTCTCCAATTTACGAGCAGATTGCATCATACTATGTTCTGTTTACTTGGAGATTTGATTGCTTTCATGAGGTCCCTTACCTAAGGGCTATTGGAGATTTTGGAAGCGGGAAAAGTAGATTTTTACAAGCAATAGGGGCCATCTGTTATCGTCCTATATTTACGGGCGGAGCAACAACTACAGCCCCTATATTTCGCATCCTAGACGAAATTAAGGGCACTTTGGTGCTAGATGAGGCTGATATGCGGTTTAGTGATATGACTACTGACGTAGTCAAAATACTTAATATGGGCTATCAGAAAGGTGGATCAGTACTTAGAATGCAAGGCAAGGAACTGCTTGAAATAAAAGCATATGATGTGTTCTCTCCTAAAATAATTGCTACTAGAGAAACCTTTAGTGATAAGGCACTAGAGAGCCGTTTCTTAACAGAAGAAATGGGACGAGGAAAGCTCCGGGAAGATATACCGAGACGCTTAAGTGACGAATTTTGGAATGAAGCCCTGGAGCTAAGGAATAAACTTCTTATGTGGCGTTTCAAAAATTTTCACAAAGAACTTGTATTTGATGAGGCAATGATTGAAGGGGTCCATCCAAGATTACACCAAATTGTTATTCCTTTGATGACAATTATTGAGTCTAAGGAAATGAAGGAATCCCTGAAAGATTTCGTTCAAAAATATAATGTTGAGCTTATTGCGGATAGAGGTCTCTCTAGAGAATCAGATATTATTTTTGCAATTCTGAAATTTGAACACGATACTGATAAGAAAGAAATTACTGTCGGTGAAATAGCTGAATATGTGAACCAAGACATTTTTGACTTTGATGGGAAACTAACCCCAAGGAAGATAGGTTGGTATCTTCGTTCAAAGATGCAATTGAAACCTTACAAGACAAGAAAAGGCTATGTTCTTAATTTGGAAAGAAACAAAGAGCGACTCGGTTTTTGGAAAGAGAGATATGGAATAACTGATGAGGACATAAAAGGTGAAGATGTGAACATCGTGAATGATGTGAACGTTATTCAAGAACCACTTACGGGACTAACTGCAGAGGAGGTCGGATTTTAACTGCACGAATCTCTATTGATTTAGGTAATCAGAAAATATATGGCTAGATATTTTTACTCAGGGGGAAGAGGCACAGTGGATGGTGAAAAGTCCATCAGTATCTACTGGTTAAATAAAAATAAATATTTGAATTCAGGAGAAGGATGGACCAGATATGGGAGTCTGCGATGGTCTTGTAATGGAGAGCCAACGGGAAACATTAGATTTGAAATTCATACTGATAATGATAATTCCCATATGAGATTCATTTACAAAGTTAAGAAGAGCTGGGAGTCAGAAGAAAATTACCGAGATAAAGATTATAAATTTGATCTTGTAAAAATCCCCTGTTATTTTGGTGGATTTAGGTGGTATTTTAGATGTGGCTTATATGTTAAGAATGTTTATTGCGGAAGAAGAGTCGGGATTTTATATTCTACGGGAGATTATTTTGGATGTAGGTATTGTTCCAATCTTTCCTATGATAGTTGTAATCAGGGCAAGAGATTAAGAAGAGGGATGTGGAGGGCTTTTACAAACGAAGACAAGGCATATAAGTACTTTGAAAAAAACGTAAAAAGGCAATTTTATCGCGGGAAACCAACAAAAAAATACCGAAGATACCTAAGAATAGCGAATAATTTCACGGAAAGGGACCTTTATGAGATAGAAAAGGCATTATCAAAAACCAAGTAAATGTGGTATAATGGATAAGCTACATAGCAGGTTAATAAGTGACAATAATTTTGAACCTAGAGAGGGGCAACGAGACTTGCTGTGTAGCAACAATGAGTCACTTCGTTGTCCCTCTTTCGGTCTTCAGGAACTAAAAGAAAATATCTTTTCTGAAGAAGAACTAGAAAATATCTCCGGATTATGTTTTATTCTAAAAAAAATTAGAGGTAGACTAATATCTGAGGGATATTCTATGGAAAATCTTCGTAAACAAATTTATGAACAAAAAACAACAAGATGAAAAACCATATAAAGATTACTATTTAATTTATTCTAGAAAAAGTACTGATGATACGGAAAATCAAAAAAATTCTTTAGCTTATCAGGTTTCTGAGGGTATTAAATTTGCCAAAAGAGAGCATCTTAAAATTGCTCCTTTGGATATTATTGGTTTTTGCACAGCTGGGATGATAAAAGAAAGACATACTGGGTTTAAAGAAGATGATACCTTCAATCTTAATGATGATGGAACTTTTAGTTATAAAATTGAAAGACCAAAATTTTTTAGACTTGTAAAAGATTTAAAAAATGGATATTTTAAGGGGGCTATTTTTCTATGTTGGGATAGAGCAAGCCGTAATAAAAATGATGATAGTATTTTAAGAAAATTGATAAAACAAGGAGTTGATATACGCTTCGTTCAGACTCAATATGATTCTAAAAGCAGTGCTGGAGAATTGCATATGGATGTAGATGGAATGTTCGCACAGCATTATTCTAGGGTAATTAGTGAAAAGGTATGCAATCAAAACAAAAAACTAAGGGAAGAAGGAATATGCACCTATAGAGCCCCTGTTGGGTATATAAACACGGGAGATTCAAAAAATAAGCCAATAGACCCCGAAAAAGGACCTATGGTTAAAGAATTATTTAAAAAATATCTTGATGGTACTTGGAGCTTAGCAGAACTTGCAATATGGGCTAATAAACAAGGTCTGACTGCTTCCCCTGCCAAAAGAAGGAGAACACCAGAAGAAATGCTTTCTGATGAAGAATTAGTGCTTGAAAAAATAAGCCGTCCTGTGACATTTAATGGAGTTGCTAGAATATTATCTAATCGCTTTTATCTTGGCGAAATGAGGAATAAAGATAACCCCAATGGTTGGTCAAAAAGTAATAGTCATGAGGCTTTGATCTCTGAAGAAGATTTTGATAAGGTCCAAGAAATATTAAAAAAGAAGAAAGTAAGTATCCATTACATAGAAAAAATAAATTATCCTTATCGTGGAATGTTGAGGTGTGATATTTGCGACAGGGTTTATACCCCCTACACCAAGAAAGGCATAGATTACTATGGCGCTCGTTGCACCAAAGAATGTGCGAATACAAGAAGAAGTATAAATGCAAAGCAAATTGAAGATAAGGTTGGAGAAGTAATATCTAACTTATCCTTCACAGATAATGAATTAAAAGAAATTGATGCTTTAGTAAAAAATGACTTAAAGGGGCTTGAAGAAAAACGCCAAAAAGAATTGAACCAAATTGAACGCAGAAAACGAAAAATTCGTGAGGACCTGGCATATTTAAGAGAAAACAAGCTTCCTCTACTTAGAAGTGCCGTTTATACACCGGAAGGATTTTTGACTGAAGAAACAAAACTCAATGACGAACTGCAAAATATATGCAAAGAAGAAAACGCTTCTGATGTTGCTATTCACGAAGTCGTAAAAGATATTGTATTTCTTTCCGAACTCTTAAAAGATGCGTATTTATATTATTCATTTGCCAAACCAGAAGAAAAGAAACTTATAATACAAAAAATCTTTTCCGAACTCACCCTATCTGGAGACACCTTGAAATATAAGTGTATAAATGGATTTAAGATGCTAGAAAGGCCAATTTTTACTCAATGCGGGCGATGAGGGAATCGAACCCCCGCCAAAGGTTTTGGAGACCTTCGTTCTACCACTAAACTAATCGCCCCTTTAACACTAAAAAACGACCCATTGGTCGTCTATAGTGTAGCAAAAATAGAGTAAAAAATCTATTTTTTTACTTCTTTATGCTTGGTAATTTTTTTGCACCATTTACAATACTTTTTAAGCTCGATTTTTTTAGTTACGAGTTTCTTGTTTTTGCTGGACCAGTAATTTATGCGCTTACATGTTCCACAGCCAAGTTTTATAAGTCTATCTTGTGACATACATATAGATTAGTATAAAAAGCTTTGAAAAGCAAGCCTAAATAATGATTCTCGGTAAAAGTGGGCTGATACGTGTGGTTGCCTCATAATTAATAGTATCAATTCTTTTTGCCATTTCTTCGGCGGAAATTTCTGCTTTTACTTGTTTGCCTAAAATCACAACATCATTCTCGTTCTCAACTTTTGAAAGATGACTTATGTCTACCACAAACATATTCATCATCACTCTTCCTAGGATTTTGCAACGAGTTCCACCGATCAAAACAAAACCATTATTAGAAAGACTACGATCAAAACCGTCAGCATAACCTTGTGGTATTATTGCAATTTTTGTTTCCCTTTTTGTTATATATGTTAATCCATAACCGATAGAATTTCCTTTAGGTAAAATTTTTACTTGCGCAATTTTTGTTTTCCAGGTAAGTACAGGTTTGAGGTTGAATTTAGATTTTTTATAAAGCAATCTTAAGTGTTCTGAAGGCCACATACCATAAACACCTATCCCTAAACGAATTAGGGGATTTATTCCTTTATTTTTTTCATAGGCCAAAAGTCCAGAAGTAGCTGAAATATGCGTTTGTAAACCTTTAAAACCAAATTTTTTGGCTAATTTTAACACTTTTTCATACTCATAAATTTGTTTTTGAGCATGAGAAAAATTTGTGGTATCTTCTATGTTGGCAAAATGCGCATATATACCGGTAAGTTTTATATATTTACATTTTTTTATTTCTGCAAAAACTCCCGGTAAATCCTCTAATAAAAATCCTTCTCTTCCTAAATATGCGTCAACGGGCAAATGAATTTCTTGTGATTTTTTTAATTTTTTAGACAGTCTATTTAATTCTTTCAACTGTTCAATAGAAAAAACAGATAAAATACAATCTAATTTTATTGTTTGCGCCAGATCGCTTTTTTGTACATAACCAAAAACAAAAGTTTTTTTATGACTAATTTTTCGTAATAATTCTAACTCTTCTATGCTGTCTACTTGAAAATAATCTACATACTTTTCAAGTATCCTAACAACTTCACTTTTTCCGTGACCGTAAGCATTTCCTTTAATAGCCACAGAAAACATGGTTCCCTTTTTAGCCAAATGTTTAAATTGCTTAATATTATGAATTAAGTTCTTTCTAGAAAGCTCAACATAAGAAAGAGGAAAATTATTTTTCACGGGATATTTATTTAACAGTAGTTTTTAATTTTTGCTCTCTTCTAAAACGCTCTATGGCTAACTCAATTAGTCTATCTAAGAGTTTTGATACCGGGATTCCGCTTGCCTCCCACAATTTCGGATACATACTGATATCGGTAAATCCAGGAATGGTGTTTATTTCATTTACTAAAACACTCCCATTTTTTTTAAGGAAAAAATCTACCCGACTCATTCCTTCACAATTTAACGCTTGAAATGTTTTAATTGCCAGTTCTTGAATTTTTTTTGTTGTTTTTTTATCAATTTTAGCAGGAATGATAGCTACTGATCCCGCATCAATATATTTAGCATCATAAGAATAGAAATCTTGATTTGCGATAATTTCACCAGGCAAGGAGGCTATGGGATGTTCGTTGCCTAACATTGCGCACTCAATTTCCCTTCCATCAATAAATTCTTCAATGATTATTTTTGTATCGTACTTAAATGCTTCTGCGATTGCTTTATTAAATTCTTTTTCGTTTCTAACTTTATTAATTCCAACCGAAGAACCCATGTTTGCTGGCTTGATAAAAAGTGGTATACCGAGTTCTTTTTTCACTTTTTCAAAACTTATTTTTTCATTTAACAAAAATGTAGAGAATTTACCAACTGGAATACCGTTATCTCTCAAGATTCTTTTAGTTATTTCTTTATCCATCCCGACAGCAGAACCAAGAACACTAGGTCCTACAAAAGACACACCCGCAAGCTTTAAAAGCCCTTGCATACTTCCATCTTCACCAAATGGTCCGTGGAGTACAGGAAAAATTACCGCTATTTTTTTTATACTAGAAAAGTTAAATTGACCATTTCTATCTATTTTTATAGGAGTGATTTGATACTTTTTTTTATTTAATGCAGATATAATATTTTTAGCAGATTGTAAAGATACGTCGTGTTCAGCTGATTTCCCGCCAAAAAGTATGCCGATATTAATCTTTTTCATATTAAAATAATTTAACTATATCGTGAAAAGTAATGACGAGCATAAGAAGTATGAGAAGAGAAAATCCAAGCATGTTGAGAGTATTGGCAATTTTAGGATTTATACGTGAACCTTTTATTTTTTCAATTAATAAAAAGAAAAGACGTCCACCGTCGAGCGCTGGAAATGGAAGCAAATTAATAATTGCCAAATTTATAGAAATAAGTGCCGCAAAGGATAGTAAGTAAACAAAACCAAATTGATAAGCATCTCCCACGATTCCCACCATTCCGACTGGTCCCGTCACTGAAGCAAAGCCTCCTTTTCCTTTTATACCGTCAGAAATAAGCGTATAAAGCCCAATAGCGGTGTTTTTCGTCATTAGTAGGTTTAGCTTCATTCCTTCCCAAAGAGCCACAAAAAATGGCAATTTAGCTGTCCCAATCTGATCCATTGATATGCCTATTGCTAATTTCCCATCTGTCGGATTTAATGTCGGAGTAATTTTCGCGAGCTTTATCTCTGTATCTTTTCCACGTATATATCCTATATCGATTTCTTTTCCCTTGCTTTCAACTACAAAAGATTTAATAGTTTCCGGACCAACATAAGTTGTGAAATTGTCAGTACTTTTTATGTTTATTATTTTATCACCAATTTTTAGACCGGCATTTTCTGCGGGCGACTTTGCTAAAACAGAAGTAATGACTAGATTTACATCAGAAAGTTTATATCCAGATACTTCATTACCAACTGAAGTCGGAAGTCCAGACATAAAACCAAAAGAAAATAAAAGCCAAGCTAATAAAAAATTGGCAAAAATTCCAGCAAAAAGCACTAATGCTTGTTGCCATTTTGGTTTATTTGTTAAACTCCTTTTAGCCAGTTCCATTTTTTCAGCAGTTTCTTCTTTGTCTAAAAATCCTACCTCTAAAAGATCAGCTTCATCAACACTTTCTCCGAAAATTTTTACAAATCCACCCAAAGGCAACAAGTTTAAGGAATATTCTGTCTCTCCCCTTTTAAAACTAAATATTTTTGGTGGAAAACCAAAACCAAATTCATCAACTCGAATACCGAAAAATTTCGCTGTAAAAAAATGACCAAACTCGTGGACTAAAACTAAAACCAGTAAGATTACTATAAATATAATGATGCTCATAAATTATCCCATTACCTCTTTTTCTTTTTTTTCAAAGATATTTTCTAGATTGTCATTTGTTTCATTAATAATTTTTTGTAATTCTTCTTTTGCACGAAACATCTCATCTTCTGTCATTTTACCTTCTTTTTCTTTTGCTTCCATATCACGAAAAACAGTTTCTCGTTCCCTGCGCACCGTAATCCTCTGTTCTTCCAATTTTTCTCCTAAAACTTTTATAAGAGTTTTTCTTGTGTCAGTAGTTAATTGTGGAAAAATAACTCTTATACCTAGATCATCCGTAGCAACAGATAACCCTAAATTTGAACCAACTATAGCTTTTTCAATACCTTTAATTTGACTCTTATCCCAAGGAGCAATGCGTAATGTTTTCGGATCTTCTATCGATATAGAAGCGACGTTTTTAAGCGGAACATATGAACCATATGATTCAACAGATACACCATCTAATATCATGGGTGATGCCCGGCCAATGTTTAATTGACTGTATTCTTTACCTAAAAACTCTTCTACCTTTTTAAGCGCTATTTTAAAACTAGAAAAATTATATTGCATATATGTATTATATCACGTAAAAAAATAATTTAAAAATTGGGAATAATCAATGCTATAGATTCCATTAGGTTTTTTGCGGACGAGCCAGGCATACGTAAAAATTCACGGACTTTTAAAAAATGTTCAAAAAGTTGTGTATCAAAAAAGCCCTTAGATATAAATCTATTATGAAAAATGGTTTCTAAATCATTTAAAAATTTTAAAGCGTTAGAACGCGTAGAATCCAAAATAGTTATTTCATTTCCCTCCTCATCTTCTTTCTCTGGTTCTTCTAATAACTCCTTTATAAAATCAATTCTATTTTTGAGAGGCATAGCGATAAATTTTTCTGCCTTTGCATGTTCCAAATTAGACTTTTTACTTGATTTAATTAAATAAAATCTAGAAATAAGTGTTTTTAGAAGAGCATTGATATCTGGCACCACTAAGAAAAAATGGGTATCAGGCATTGGTTCCTCAAAAATTTTGAGTAAAACATTCTCTGCATCAAGAGAAAAATTATTAACACTAATAATAAATATTTTTTTATTATTAGATGAAAAACTTTTATTTGAAGACATTGCACGCAAGCCAAACGCTTCATTGATTTTAAAATTATCAATTGAAATATGAACAAAGTCAGGATTACTAGAAGTTTTAATATTAATACTTTCGCAAAAATTTATGATTTCCGGAATAATTTCATCCCGCACACCCTCTATCAAATATGCGTGATGAAAATTATTTTTATCTAAATGTTCCAAAATAGACATTATTTTTTACTTAAAACAGTTTTTTTGTAAACCTCTAAATGCTCAAGAGCAATACCTGTACCTTTTGCTACACAAAAAAGAGCGTCATCTGCTAAGGTCGCTTTAACTCCTGTTTTTCGATATACTAAATCAACTAAATTTCGTAATTGAGACGAGCCACCAGTCATTATAATTCCATGATCAATTATATCAGATGCGAGTTCGGGAGGAGTTTCTTGTAAGACATCTTTTATTGCTTTTATAATTTGTTTTAATTCTGAATCGATTGCTTTTACAATTTCATTGGTACCTATTTGGGCTGATCTTGGTAACCCTTGTATAAAATCTCTACCTTTAATCGTTACTCGAAGCTCTTCATCTAAAGAAACTGCTGCACCGATTTTTATTTTTACTTCTTCAGCGGTTCTATCTCCTATTGCTAGATTAAAAGTTTTTTTAATGTAATCTGCTATCGCTTGATCGATTTTATTTCCAGCACATTTTACTGAGGTTGAAGACACAATTCCACCGAGAGAAATGACTGCTACATCCGTAGTACCTCCTCCAATATCCACCACCATATAACCTTTTGATTCATAAATAGGGATACCGGCTCCAATAGCTGCTAAAATCGGTTCCTTAACAACATATGCATTTCTAGCGCCAGCACGTATCGCAGCTTCTACGACAGCTCGTCTTTCAGTAGAGGTGACTCCTGCCGGAACAGATACCATTACATCTGGTTTTAAAAAACTAAATTTACCCATTGCTTTACTAATAAAATACCGAAGCATTGCTTCCGTCACCCTATAATCTGCAATAACTCCATCTTTCATTGGACAATAAGTAATTATTGAATCAGGGGTTTTGCCAATCATATCTTTCGCTTCAAAACCGATAGCTAAAATCTTGTTGTCTTGTTCAGAAACTGCCACAACCGAAGGCTCATTTAAAACTACCCCCCTACCTGGGACAAATACTAAAGTATTAGCTGTTCCTAAGTCTATTCCTAATTTACGTGAAAAAAAACCCATAAAAACAATATAGCATATTTTCATGTTAGAATGAAATATATAAATCCGCGATCACGATGGGGTAAATTTATGAAAATAATATCTGTTATACCACTTAAAAAGGCTGTATTAAAAGGCGATTTAACTTATTTTACCAATTTAGAAATATCTATTGGAGACATAGTTTCTGTGCCCATAAGAAATAAAAAAAATTTAGCTTTAGTAACTTCCGTAGAAGAATTAAAAGAAGCCAAAAGTGACATAAAGGGGATGAAGTTTAATTTAAAAAAAATAATTGAAAACAAAGGAAACTCTGTTTTTTTGAAAGAATTTATTGATGCCACTTTAGATACCAGTAAATATTTTGCACAAAACAAAAATAACACCATAGCATCTTTAATCCCAAATATTTTTATAGAAGCATATGATAAAATCATAAAAATAAAAAATGAGACAAAAGACAATGAAAATAGTATAGAAAGTAAAAATCTAAGAGCTGAAAAATTACTATTTCAGTATCCACTAGAAGACCGCATTTCTATATACAAAACCCTTGTTCGTGAATCTTTTGCAAGAGGAAAATCTATTTTTTTAATTCTCCCAACTCAATTTGACATAGACAAATTTGCTCTCCAATTATCAAAAGGTATCGAACAATTTACTTTTTCTCTGCATAGCGGTATAAGTGTTAAAAAAAATTTAATAACTTATGAAAAAATAATAACTTCTTCTCATCCAGTGTTGATTATGGGGACTCCTCCTTTTTTGTCTATTCCTAAAAAAAATATTGGTACTATAATTTTGGAACATGAAAACTCAAATGCTTATAAAATGATCAAAAAGCCACATTTTGATTTAAGGATTTTTGCAGAAATCTATGCTTCAAAAATAAACGCAAAATTTATAATGGCAAATGAAATTTTACGTTTTGAAACAATTGGAAGACAAGAAGTAGACAATTTACATCCTCTTCACCCTCTATCTTATAGGATTGATTTTGCTGGTAACATAGAAATTTTAGGAAAAGAAAAAAAAGAGGGGAAAAAATTCCAAATATTTAACGATGAAAGCATTGAGAAAATAAAAACTACCCTAGAAAATAAAAAAAATATCTTTATATTTTCTTTACGAAAAGGATTAGCAACCATGACAGTGTGTAGAGATTGTGGTGAAATCGTAAGTTGTGAAAAGTGTGAAGCTCCGTTGGTACTTTATATGTCTCATAAGGGTAAAAAAAGGATGTTTGTTTGCAATAAGTGTGAAAAGGAAAAGGAGGGAGATATCGCTTGTGTTTCTTGTAAAAGCTGGAATTTAATACCCCTCGGTATCGGTACTGATACTGTATTTGAAGAAGTTAAAAACATTTTTTCCAAAACAAAAGTTTTTCAATTAGATAAAGAATCCGCAAAAACAACTAGTGGTGCAAAAAAGATTATAGAAGATTTCGAAAAAAGTGAAGGAGCAATACTTGTGGGCACAGAAATGACTTTTTTCTATCTAAATAAAAAAATTCCACTTTCAGTTATTGCTTCTTTTGATTCACTTTGGAGCATACCAAACTTTAAAATGAGCGAGAAGATTATCCAAATTGTACTGTTGATAACAGAAAATACAACAGAAAAATTTATTATCCAAACTAAAAATGATAATGACGAAGCAATAATTGCCATAAAATCAGGAAATTTATCACCTTTTGTGCGTCAAGAATTAGAAGAAAGAAAAAAATTAAGCTATCCGCCCTTTAAACGTTTTGTAAAAATTACACATTTGGGAGATAAGGAGCAGACGATAAGAGCAAGAAAAATATTAGAAGAAATGTTTAGAGAATATTTCCCAGAAATTTTTAGTGGATTTATGCCACGGTTAAAAGATAAATATCTTACTAACGCATTGATAAAAATAGATCCACAAAAATGGTCTCTACCTGAGCTCTTGGCAAATTCGACAATTGACGAAAATTTATTTAACAAACTTCTTTCTCTTCCTCCATCTTTTGAGATACAGGTTGATCCAGAAGATTTGTTATAATTTTTCTAAGCTATAATTACTGTAAATTCCCCCCTTTGCTTATCAGAATTTTTATTAAAATATTCTAAAACTTCTTTAGGAGTTCCAGTTTTGAATTCTTCATAAATTTTTGTTAGCTCTCTTGCAACGCAAACTTTTTTATCCGGACAAAATTTTGCTAACGATTCTAAGGTTTTTAGAATTCTGTGCGGGGATTCGTAAAATACCATAGTGCGTTTTGACTGCGCGATTTCCTTGAACAAAGTTTCTCTCCCCTTTTTGTGTGGCAAAAAACCGAGAAAAGTAAATTCGTGAGTGGGTAATCCTGAGCCAGAAAGTGCTGTTATTAAAGCCGTAGCGCCAGGAATAGGAATAACCTGTACTTCTTTTTCATCAAATTTATCTTTTATCTTTGAAACCAACAAGGCCCCTGGGTCAGAAATCCCTGGAGTGCCAGCATCGGAAACCAGAGCAAGATTTTTTCCTCCCTCTAATAATTCAAAAATTTTGTCTATTTTAGCGAGCTTACTTTGGGCATGATAGCTCATCGTTGGTTTATTGATATGATATTTATCCAAAATTTTTTTTGTTTCTCTTGTATCTTCACACAATACCAAATCAACACTTTTAAGTGTTTCGATCGCTCGGAGCGTGATGTCTCCCATATTCCCAATTGGCGTCGCTACAATGTAAAACTTAGGCATATATAAAATATATTAGCATAAAAATTAAAGGGGGCGCTGAAGCGCCCCCGGTGATATGAAAACAACTTTTTTCTTTTAAGTCCCTATCTTACCTCTTGGGCTTAAGGGCTGGTATTACTACCCAGCATGTGTTACCTAAGGAGATGCTCTGATCATGTGACCTCCTTTTTGCCACCCCACTTAGGGGTAGCGGCGCTTGATGGGGTTGCCTAGACGTCGATGTCTGGTAGCCCCGGATTCTCGTCATGTCCATCTGCGATATCGGGATCAGCTACGAATTGCTTTTCCCTCAGATGGAACTTCGCCCTGCGTTGGCCCGCTAGGTGAATCCGCTCATTCTTTCTCCTTCGTGGGGGTTCTTGGGATGCCTTCAATGCACCCGTCTTCGTCCTTGTCTAGACGAAACCGGTGGTATAGACCATCCGGACCCTCCTTTCATTTAGGCGCAAAGCTCCTTGTGCCGGGTCCGCAACTTTAGCTCACGCTTGTGGCCTAGTTGCCCCGGAAACCAATGCCTTCACCTTTCTAAAAAGAAGCATAGCATATAGCAATATTTTTGTCAAGTGCCTATGGCCTAGAGGTGTAAGCTTTTGAAACGTAATGCAACATCGTTCGTAGTCAGATAATATCTTAGATGTTTCCAATGTAATCCCATTCTCGTTCCTTTTTCAAGAAGACATGGAACTAGGAAATCGTTTTCTGCAGTCAGATCCTTAACTACAGATTTCCAAAGATGTAAAGTTCTTCCCTTGAACAACCAATGAAGAGCTGAATGGTCTTTTTCCAAAATCGCAAGTCCGTCCGCTAATCCAAGACACAGCTTCAATTCTTTACGGTCCTCCAATTCAGAAAAAATAGTGGCACCTTGAACAATCGTCTCCGCCTTCTGTTCTTTGTGAAGCCAAAACTCAACTTGACCATGGAGATTATATTCCTTAGGACCAGTGAGCTCTAGGTTACGGTGTACTACCCTCATCTTTTCAGGGTAGATGGGTCGTCTTGATCGATCCACATGAACAATTGTTTTTCTCATATCCCCACCCTCCTGTTGGCATACCAAAGTCAGTTGTTTTTTCAATACATTTCCACCAACAGGATAACCCATTTTAATATGTTTGTCAAATAAACTTTTTATTTTCTATACTTTTTCGTACGCCATTTGTCGGCAATCTTCACGCGAGTGAGAGAGCGTTCGAGTTCCGCTTCAAAATGTTCAAAATCAACATGTTCTTTATTTTCCATTAATTTCTTCAATTCTTCTGCTCGAGCTTTTGCTTTTTCTATTTTTTCTTCGTGTAACTCAGAAATATGTTCAGCAAAATCAGCTAGCACAGCAACTTCTGTCTCCCCTTTCTCGTTATTTTTTATTTCTATGAATCCACCGACAACAGCCATTGGTACATGTTCACCCTCAGTAACTGCGACCACATCTCCAGAAGCGAGTCCTATGACCAATGGAATGTGCTCCGGTAAAATTGTAATTTCACCCATGGTGGTCGGCAAGCTAACCTGATCAACCATCTCTTCTAAGATAAGTCTCTCTGGTGTAACTATTTTTAATTTTAATTGCTTGGCGCTCATTTTTTAAATTGATCCCTTCATATAAAAATCATTTTCTGATTTACTGTCATGCTTACCATCAAGAATTTCCTTAAATGATCTAATAGTTTCTTTCAGTGGTACATATTCCCCTTTTGTACCAGTAAATTGTTCAGCTACGAACATAGGTTGAGATAGGAATTTCTGAATTTTTCGCGCACGAGCCACGAGTTCCTTATCGGCCTCAGAAAGTTCTTCCATACCCAAGATCGCAATGATATCTTGTAAGTCTTTATAACGTTGCAACACACGCTGAACTTCGCGAGCGACCGTGTAGTGTTCAACTCCAACGATATTTGGATCAAGAATGGTTGAAGAAGAATCGAGTGGATCAACGGCTGGATAAATTCCAATTTCGGTAAGTGAACGATTCAAGACCACAGTAGAATCAAGGTGTGCGAAAGTCGTTGCCGGAGCTGGGTCAGTCAAATCATCAGCCGGCACATAGACAGCCTGCACGGAAGTCACAGAGCCTTTGTCTGTTGAAGTAATACGTTCTTGAAGAATTCCCATTTCTGTACTTAAAGTAGGTTGATAACCCACCGCTGAAGGAATACGACCAAGCAAAGCCGACACCTCGGAACCTGCTTGAGTAAAACGAAAAATGTTATCAATAAAAAGAAGCACGTCTTTCCCTTCAGTATCACGAAAATGTTCGGCCATCGTTAAACCCGAAAGAGCCACACGTAAACGAGCTCCTGGTGGTTCATTCATTTGCCCGAAGACCATAGCCACTTTTGGTAAGACGCCTGATTCCTTCATCTCGTGATATAAATCATTTCCTTCGCGAGTTCTTTCGCCAACTCCAGCAAAAATAGAATATCCTCCATGCTCAGATGCAATATTGTGAATTAATTCTTGAATCACAACGGTTTTTCCAACCCCTGCTCCTCCAAAAAGTCCAACCTTCCCTCCTTTCAAAATAGGACAAATAAGATCTATCACTTTTATCCCTGTCTCCAAAATTTCAACTTTTGTTGCTTGTGCTACGTATTCTGGAGCTTTGCGATGAATAGGTAATTTTTTAACAACATCTATTGATTTACCGTCATCAATCGCTTCACCTAAAACATTAAAAATTCGCCCCAGGGTAACAGCCCCAACAGGCACAGAAATGGGCGCGCCAGTATTCACGACTTCCATTCCACGTGAAAGACCGTCCGTAGTATCCATCGACACAGCTCGGACTATTCCGCCACCTAGGTGTTGCTCCACCTCAAGAATTATTTTCTTTCCATCTTTAACCACCTCTAATGCAGTATAAATTTCTGGCAAGTTCTGACTTTCGTTGCCGAAATCTGCATCCACGACCGGTCCGATAATTCTTTTGATTGTTCCTGTTGTTTTCATAATTTTTTATAATTTACTAATAATATTTTTAATTCTTCTGTGCTCAGAACTTTCAGCTTACGCTTGCCATTCCGGCGCTAATCTCTGATATTTCTCTGGTAATATTGGCTTGTCTTGCTTTGTTAAACATAAGAGTTAAATCATCGATCATTTCGCTAGAAGCTTCACTTGCATTCTTCATGGCCACCATGCGAGCAGATTGTTCAGAAGCATTTGATTCAAGGAGCATTTGATATATTTGCATGCTAGTAAGTTTCAGAGCGAGAGATTCTATAAGTTCATCGATGTCCCCTTCAAATAAATATGGAATTTCTGTTTTGGGTTTATTTTTTATTTTTTCTTCTAAAACTTCGTGAACAATTTCTTCTACTTCGTTTTTTGATATAGGTAAAAGTTTACGGATATTCGGTCTCTGAGTAAGGGCAGAGATAAAATCAGTATAGGCGATATATACATCTTTATATGAATCACTTTTATATTCATTCATAACCAAGGTGGAAAGAACCGAAACATCAGAAAGTGAAAGAATGGCAGGAAGTTCTGTGAAGGTGGCTACAATGTTTTGATCAATACGGCGCATTGCGGCATCTCCTTTTTTCCCCACAGTAATTATGTCTATTTTCTCTGTATCCAATCTTTCTTTTAGCATACCAATAACTTTTTTAATAATCTGAGAATTGTATCCACCGCAAAGTGAACCATTAGAAGTAACCAGAATAATCAAAGTTTTACCTTTTTCATGTTCAGCAAAAAAAGGATGTGTGATATTTTCTTCAAGTCGTAGAGAAAGTGAAGTCAAAAGTTCCCAAGAGTAGCTAGAATACAATCTAGAGGCGAGGGTTTGTGCTACTGCTCTGCGCATTTTGGAAGCAGCTACCAGCTCCATAGCTTTGGTAATTTTTTTTGTATTCTTTACGCTTTTTATTCGTCTTTTAATTTCTTTTGTACCCGCCATAAAAAATTATTTGCTTAAAGATTTTTTAAAATCTTCTATCGCTCTTTTTAACTCTTCCTCGCCTTTATCGTCCCAAATCTTTTTTTCTACAATTTGTTTATAAAAAACTTTTGCATTGTGTTCGCTGTATTCTATGAGTTCTTGCTCAAATTCTTTTATTTTATTAATCGCGATATCATCCATATATCCTTTTGTAAGTGCGTAAAGAATCACAATCTGATGTTCTATTTTCATTGGCGCGTATTGAAGCTGTTTTAGTACTTCCACTGCTCTTTTACCACGTTCAAGTTGACGTTTAGTAGCATCATCGAGATCAGAACCAAATTGTGCGAAGGCCTCAAGCTCACGAAACTGCGCAAGGTCAAGCTTCAAGGTTCCAGCTACTTTTTTCATAGCTTTAATTTGAGCACTTGAACCAACACGAGACACAGAAAGACCGACGTTGACTGCGGGGCGAATACCTTTATAGAAAAGATCTGTTTCCAAAAAAATTTGCCCATCGGTAATTGAAATAACGTTCGTAGGAATATAGGCAGACACATCGCCGGCTTGAGTTTCAATAATGGGTAAAGCAGTAATGGACCCACCACCATATTCTTTATTTCTTCGGCAAGCGCGTTCGAGCAAACGGGAATGTAAATAAAAGACATCTCCTGGATATGCTTCACGGCCTGGAGGGCGACGAAGCAAAAGTGATATTTCACGATAAGCAACAGCGTGCTTAGAAAGATCATCGTAAATAATCAAAACATCTTTTCCTTGATCCATAAAATATTCGGCGATAGATACTCCGGTATAGGGCGCAATGTATGAAAGCGAAGCAGCTTCAGATGCACCAGCGGAAACAATAATGGTGTACTTCATTGCGCCACCTTCTTCTAGACGAGCCTCGATTTTTCTTAGTTTTGAATCTTTTTGACCGATTGATACATAAACACAAATCAGATTTTGTCCTTTTTGGTTTAAAATAGTATCAATCGCGATAGCAGTCTTTCCTGTCTGACGATCACCGATAATAAGTTCGCGTTGTCCGCGACCGATTGGGATAATACTGTCAATAACTTTAATCCCCGTAGCTACTGGATCAGAAACAGATAGACGTGTGATGACACCAGGGGCAACTTTTTCAATAGGATAGGTCTTTATGCTTTTTATTGCTCCTTTGCCGTCTATTGGAACACCTATAGCATTGACCACACGACCCAAGATTGCATCAGAGACAGGAATTTCAAGAATTCTACCGGTAGCTTTTACTTCATCCCCCTCTTTAATTTTAGAAAAATCACCCAAAACAATCACTCCGATAGCATCTTCTTCCAGGTTCAAAGCTACCCCCGTCTCACCACCCGGGAAAGTAACCATTTCGGAAGATTTAATATCTGAGAGCCCTGAAACTTTCGCGATACCGTCAAAAACTTCTAAAACCTTACCCACCTTCTCAACTTTTACTTGAGCAGTAAAGTTTTCTATCTCCCTTTTTAAATTTTCTACGATGTGATTTGTATTCATATGCTCTCTTTTAAATATTCTTGTAATTTCCCAAATTTATTTTTTATTGTTAAGTCTATAACCTCATCATTAACTTCTATTTTATATCCACCCAATAATTTTTCATCTGTATTAAAAATTAGATCCACCTCTTTTGCTTTATATCGTTTAGCAAGAAAGTGTTTAAGTTCCTGTTTTGTTTTTTCATTAAGATTACCTCTACTCGATATCCTTGCCGTCACCCTACTCTCTTCTTCGTTAATTATTTTACCTAAACGAGAAAGAATATCCGGGGTTTTACTCAACAATCTTTTTCTTATTAAAAATTGAATTATTTTAGAAAAAGCCAAGGATTGTTCTCTCTGGTCTTTATCTTTTAATTCTAAATATATTGCTCGAGCTGTGTTGTTGTTTGAAACTAAGGCCATTTTACAAATTATTTATATCTTGTTTACTTTTAATTAGCTTTTCGGTTGCTTGCATTGCCAAATTGATTATTTCATTTTTTACATCACTCATCATTTTGTTTTTCTCTACTTCCAACATTTTTTTACCATTTTCAATAGTAGTGGCGACTTCTTTTTTCGCTTCTTCTAACATTAATGTTTTTTTTGTTTCGGCTTCTTTTTTACCATCTTGAAAAATTTTATTTGCTTCAGCTTTAGCTTTTAAAAGTACTTCGTCATATTCAGCGCGAGTCTTTTCGAGGGTAGCTGCATTTGTTTTTGCGTCATCAATCCCTTTGGCTATTTTTTCACTTCTTTCCGCCATTAATTTAGATAATGGTTTAAGGGCAAAAATATACAAAACGACAAAAACAACTCCGAAATTAATCGCTTGAGCAATAATAATTTTCCAATCTATGTGAAATGTAGAAATAATTGATTCCATGGTTTTGTTAGGTGCTAGTGGCTAGTTACTAAAGTTTTTTAACACTTAGTAACCAGAACCTAGAACCTAATTAATTACTAAATCGAAAATGCGATAACAAGCGCATAAATGGCAATTGCTTCTGCGAAGGCACAAGCGAGAAGCATCGGCACAAGAATCTTTCCGGCTGCTTCAGGGTTACGTCCGATTGACTCCATCGCTTTTGAACCGATCATACCAATAGCTACAGCTGGACCGATAGCTCCGATTGCCATAACGATTGCTTTTGCAAAGGTTTCTGAATCCATATATTTTTTATTTAACTAATAATAATTTAACACTCACCCGAACGACTACCCGGGTAGGTTTACTAAACGCTCTTTATGCTCTTCGTGTTCTTCGTGATCTGTTGATGAAATAGTGAAATAAACAACAAGCAGAATTGAGAAAATGAGTGCTTGGATAACTCCAACAAGCAATTCAAGAAAAAGAAAAGGGATCGGAACGATGTATGCCACTAACGCCGCCATTGAAACCAGCAAAACTTCTCCAGCAAATACATTGCCAAAAAGACGAAATGAAAGTGATGCTATTTTCGCAAATTCACCGACAATTTCAATTAAACCGACAAAGAACGTAATTGGGGCAACGATGATAATCGTGGGCTCGTGGCGAATTTTAGTAAATATTCCCCCTAATTCTTTTAGATTAACATATTTGTTAAAAATTTTCCATATACCAATAGAAAAAATACCAAATAAATTCGCTCCAAAAACAGCCATTATGGCGAGGGCCACAGTAGTATTTATATCTGCTGTACCTCCGCGAATAAATGGAATAAAGGCTAACCCATGCTCCCCTTTTTCAACAAGACCGAATCCGCCCAGTGGAAGAATTCCAAACCAGTTATTTATTAAAATAAAAAAGAAAACAGAAATAGCGATAGGAAAAATTTTGACAGAAAGATTTCTATTGCTCGTTACTTGATCACATAATTTTAGTCCTTCTTCTATCACTACTTCAAAAATATTTTGTAGCTTATTCGGAATTACTCGAAGCTTAGAACGCAAAACAAGTGACAAAACGATAATGAAAGCAACAACAATCCAACTAGTAAATAGCGCATTAGTAATAGTAAAATTACCCAAATTAAAAACAGGTTCAGCAAAAAGCGTAATTTCGTGAGATATTTGTTCTTTCCCTTCTCCCGCCGATACTTCTGGCAATGTTTCTGCTATTGGTTCTGTTTGTAATTGTTTCGACATAAATTATTCTTCACCCCGTAGTGAGCTTTGCTCTACTACTGGGGTTTTCTCTTCTTTCAATGCTTCTTCTGCTTCTTTTAATTTTTTTGTATAATTTTTCATCACTTTATATATACCAAAACATGTTGTAACAAATCCAAGTCCGGCAAAAATAAGAAAAATTATTGGCTTTGTGTTAAAACGTGTGTCTAACATTTTTCCGAAAATTAGCGCCAAAACGATAGGCACTACAATCCAAGTAGAAACTTCTCCGAGTATTTGCATCCCCGGTTTCCACCAAGGACCGTTATTATTCTGATTTTGATTGTTTTCAGTCACAAAAAGAAAGCCTTTACGGCTTTGTTCTATTATAGGATAAAGTTATTTTTGATGCAAATTTAAAACTGTATAAGACGTTGACTTATTTATTTCAAAATAATACGATACATTTATGCTCCTTTCCCCAGCTGATCACTGGGAGACAAGGAACATCGTGGTTAGGGGGTGGAATGGCCCTCCAACCCTCTCGTGGCGAGTGGGGTCCCAGTTTTTTCGTAGATGAACTTTACTTTGTGGATATTGTCTCAGTATCGCCATTCGGAGTTAGCGCGAATGGAGACTTACTGAACAATAGGCCACACTGCGAATCGATTGGGCCCCCACGGACCCACAACAATTGTTCTTTTTGAAGAAAATAGCATTCACATCATCAACACACCCCGAGCCCCGCGCCGGGGCTGTTTTTGTTTATGGAAAAACATTTTTGTGAGCGTGGATGGGATCGAACCATCGACCTCTGTCTTATCAGGACAGCGTTCTACCACTGAACTACACGCTCATACTTTCTTCTGTAAAAATTCTAACTAAAAAACTATAACAAAAAAATACCTTTTGAGCAAACAAAAACCGCCCGAAGGCGGTATTGTTTTTGAGATACAAAATTTAAATTAGTATTCTCGACGTCCGCCTCCGTTGTATCCGCCGTTACCACCAGTTCGTGGTGGACGAGCTTCCATAGGGCGAGCTTCGTTGACAGTAAGTTTGCGTCCTTCGAATTCTTGATCGTTGAACATAGAGATAGCTTTTGCAGCCTCATCTTGTGATGACATTTCTACGAATCCAAAACCTTTTGAACGACCAGACATTTTGTCCATGATAATCACAGCGGATGTTACAGATCCAGCTTGTGCGAAGAGGTCCTTGAGGGCATCTTCTTGAGTGCTGTAAGGGAGTCCCCCTACATATAGCTTTGTAGCCATACTATATTTACTTCTCCTATTTATAAAAAACAGGCAAAAACTATTTATAAACGTAGAAACTCTATTTCGCTAAATGAGACCCTACAGATAAAGTATAACACACGGGCAGGAAAAAACACAAGAAAAAACAAATAATATAAAGATTCTACACCCCAATCTCCCTACTAATCCATCCTTTTCGGGTAGTAATAGGGATTTCAGTAGTTCTGGTGGGTAAGATATGAGAAGGAGTGAAAGCTTTGAGTAAATAGTTGCCTTTTGCTGTTAACAAGAAGTAACGACCACGATCATCGGAGACGGTAAAGTTGGTTCTTTCTCCAGCCTGGTTGTGAAGAGCGAGGAAACCGAAAGGTAGAGAGTGGTTGGTTTCTCGATCTTTGGTTAAACCAAAAGGTTTTAGTTTAAAGCCAGAGGTTCGTAAGAGGAAGGTGAAGAGAATGAGACCGAGAATGGTAAAGTTGATAGCATTAGGGTTCACAATGGAGTTCG
>JBBAAI010000003.1:0-69306 GCA_041658325.1 Minisyncoccota bacterium | reverse complement strand
GCTTGCAGTTTTCTGTTTTGTTCATTTAATATCTCTACTCGAGCAAAAGCGAGAGGTCTCTTGGTATAAGCATCGTAGACTGTGCCCCAAGGTTTGGGTTTCTTGGCGAAACCGAGGAGTTGGGAGAGAAGAACTAAAGAATAGAATATCTGATTTAAGAAAGGTGCTCCGGAGAAGAGAGCTGCGAGGAGAGCAAGTAAAGAGACAGCAGCAGGGAGAGTGACGGCAATAATCCCGGGGGTTTTAACAAGAGGAGTGGAAAGTAGATTACGAGAATATTCCAAGAAAGAATTTAGAAGATTTTCTCTATTGTTTGCGGTTGATTCAGTCGGAGTCACCACACCCTCATTCTCTGTAGTAGAAGGTATCTCTATCACTTCTGGAGCAGAAGAAGAAGAAGTTGTTGGAATAGAAGAATTTGTCGTAGTTGGAGTAGTGGTGGAAACTATGACTGGAGGAGTAGGTGGTGGAGTTTCTGTTGGTGGAGTAGTAGGTGGAGTTTCAGGAATTACTTCTGGAGGAGTTTCGGGTGGAACGACAGGTGGAGTGACCGGAGGAACCACTGGTGGGGTTACAGGAGGAGTGACTGGAGGTGGAGTTACTGTTCCTCCTCCTCCCCCTCCAGTATCACAAGTAGTGGTGGTAAAAGTAGTTTCTGCTCCATAGCTCGTACCTGCAATGTTGGTAGCGTAAGCACGGAAATAGTAGGGTTGACCACAGGTGAGTAAGTTAGAGAGGTCAGCGGTAAAGACTCCAGTGCTGTAGGGACCACTGGATTCGGTAACTGTCGTGCCATAACTATTGGTCATACCATATTGGAAACCTCTGGCGGTAGCATCGGCTCCTCCGGTAGCGGTGATTTCTCCATTTAAGGTGGCTCCGGTTCTAGTTATGTTTGTGACGGGAGAGGAGGTGACGGTGGGATAATTAGGAAGAGGCAAAAAAGCAAATTCACCAGAAAAACCAGCCAAGTATATACCAGGTATCGAGCCATTATTGTAAACAGAGTCCACAATAGGAATATCGGATGACCAAAAACTACTAATAGTTTCATTGTATATGCTTGTAGGGGGAACGTTATCTTCCTCGCCGGTAATCAAACCAAAAAGATTGGTGGTGTTCGCCAGACTTCCGCCAGTTGCATAAATATCGTTTCTAAAAATTGGGTCGATAATGAATCTAAAAATAGGCAAAGGCGATATGGCAGAATGCGAATGCAAAATACTGTTGGAATTAATAGAGTAGATAGCATAAGATTGGGATTGACGAATTCCTGCATAACGTGCCCCTCCAGCAACAAGAATCCTGTTCTCTTCTTCGTCATATGTCAAACCCCAAAGTGGATCAATATCATTGTAATAACTATCCCATAACATTTGTGACAAATCCGTCAAAGTATCATTTAATAAATTAAATGCTCCAAATTGTCCATGCGCTCCGATGTAGAGAGTGTGGTCATTATCATAAGCATAAGAAAATAAATTATTAACACCAAAATTAGGATCCGCCTCCATTATATAACCTAGGTCTTCCGCCGTGCCGAGAGATATAGAGTATCGGGCAAAATTTGAGGAATCACCCATAATGGTTTGATTCCCCAGTAAATAAACATAGTTTCCATAAACAAAAATAGCATTAATGGGAGCATTGCCCCAAAAAGATGAAATTGTAGATGTAAGATTTGTGGCTACATGGGACGAAAGATCGTAAGCAATAAAACGTGGGCCATCAGGATATCCACTTGGATTACCAGTTGAAAAATATAAAATATTATTGACAGAGTCAAGGTCCATGGCGAGAATTGGTTCTTCGCTAACCTTGTCAAAAAGATCTAAAATATTTGCTGTTAAATCAGTAGCAATATCATTTCCAATATCATACTTAGCAAATTTTACAGCTGTATCAGCTGTACCACCACCTAAATATAAAACTTGGTTCTCTGAATCAAGCTCCATTACATATATGGGATTTGCTCCCCAAAAAGCGTTGATTCTACTGGTCAAATCTGTTGCCACGGATAGTTCACGAGCGCCAGACATTCTAGCAATAGAGAAAAAAACGAAAACTATCGCAAATGATATAACAATTTTTTTCATAAAAATGAATACTAATAATAAGTAATTGAATTATAACAAATAATTATGCAACACGCCAACGCGAGTCAGTAGACGATATTAGAATTTTCTTACCATGCTAATAATCTCTCGCTTAACGTACGACAAAAACGTTCAAAGACATTCTTCTTTTCCCAACAAAAACACCCAGGCTTGCTGGGTGTTTTTGTAATTTGAATTTTTCTATTAATTAAACAACCACCCAAACAAACTAAATCCTTTTCTTTCTACCTTCAGTGAATTTTCAATTTCCAGATTTGCTTGTTCTAATGCTTGAATTTGTTGAGTTAGAACCTGTTCATCTCCTTGATTGACAAGTTGATTTTTAAGTTCGTTTAATTGTCTAACCTGTTCCCGATTTTGCTCTAATATTTTTTCTGCGTTCTCAATTTCTCCGTAATTAGGACCAATAAAGAATTTGGCAAAACCACCTCGATCTTGAACCTTTGCCAGGCTGACCTCTAGTTTTTCTTGATTCTGGTTTTGATTTTGAGCTATAACTTTTACTTGCTGCCCAATTCCACCATTCCTCTCAGCCACCTGCAACATTCCCTGTACGGCGTTAGCTACTGTGCTTTTCCTTTGCTCAGTAACAGCTAACTCTGATTGGTTTTGTGTTTCTTCTTGTTCTCTATTTTGGATTTGACTTGTTTCCCCTTCGTTTTGTATTTGGTTTTGATTTTGCACTTGAACACCTGCCCCGCTAGTATCCTGAGGTTGTTGAATTTGCAATTCTTGACTAGCGTCTTGATTTTCTAACCCAGTTCCCGGCCCAGAAATGCCACCACTTTGACCAGCAGCGTAAACACTAAATCCGACAAATAGAACTAATGCTAAAATACCTATTGCTATAGTTTTTTTATTCATAGTTTTAATTAGATTAATAATTAACTAATAAAATTTGACCTTTACACGAAAGACAATATATCTTATCTTTCGTAAGATATATTATATCACACCATTTTATTTTAACTATTCATCTACTTCATCCCCCACCACACCAGAATCAATACTGTCAATGATGTCTCCGATCTCTCCTTCCATTATTTTCGGCAAATTATGCCAGGATTTTTTTATTCGATGATCAGTAACACGATCTTGAGAAAAATTATAGGTACGAATTTTTTCTGAACGATCACCAGTACCAATTTGGTTTTTGCGAATACCAGCATGTTTGGCTGCTTCTTTTTCTTCTTCGAGCTGTTGCAGTTTCGCAGTTAAAATCAGCATCGCTTGTTCGCGGTTCGCAAGCTGACTTCTTTCATTTGTCGAACGCACATCAAGACCCGTTGGTTTGTGAATGATTCTTACCGCCGTCTCAACTTTATTCACATTTTGACCTCCTTTTCCACCTGAGCGAGAATATTCCATTTCAAAATCAGCTGGGTTTATTTGAAAAGTTATTTTTTTTCTAATAGGCAGAACAGCAACAGATGCGGTAGAGGTGTGCACTCGTCCATTTTTTTCAGTAGCAGGAATCCTTTGCACCCGATGCACACCGGTTTCATAGCGCATTTTTTTATAAACATCTTTACCTTTTATTTCAAAACTGGCTTCTTTGTAACCACTTAAATCACTTTTGGATTCATAATTTACTTTCCACTGCCAACCTTTCATTTCTGCAAATTTTTCATACATGTGCGCAAGTTCCCAGGCAAAAAGCGATGCTTCGTCTCCACCGGCACCTGCTCGTACTTCTAAAACTATTTCATTGGGAAATTCTTCTGCTTCTTTATCTTTATCTAAAATATCTTTTACTTGACCCTCTATTCTTTCTCTTTCTTCTTGAATAAATTTCAATTCCTTAGCTGCCATTTCATGCAAGCTTTCGTCACTAGCAAGCATTTCTCGTACTTCTCCCTCTTCACGCGCAAGTTTTTCCAGAACACCCGCAAAATAGCTAGTTCGATGATCTTTTTTTAATTCGTCTATATCTAAACTCATAAAGATAATTCCCCGTAAAAATTTTAAGAAACGTGTGGGTCCCCTGTCCTTATGACTCCGAGGGCGCAGTTTCAAAAAATTATTACGGTGAATTTTACTTATTTCTTAGCTTTTACAGATGCAGCCGCTCTTTTCTTGAAACGTTCTACGCGTCCAGCGGTGTCCATGATCTTTTCATTACCAGTATAGAAAGGATGACACTGGCTACAAATTTCCATTTTAATTTCGGGCATAGTGGAACCAACCTCAAAAACCGCTCCGCAAGCGCAGATTGCCTTTGTTTTTAAATCATATTTTGGATGTATATCTTTTTGCATAACTCACCAAGATTATCACGAATTTTATTTTAAAGCAAATTTATATTGGCCTGTATTGAGGATTTTAATTTCATTACGCTTCTACTATAAGAACACGTTGACCCACCCGAACCATAATATTTACAGGCAGCCCTACTTTGTGCGCTAGTACTAGTTCCCACCGCTCCTAGGTCAGATAAATACATACCCGAAGCCATAAAAGCATCCCGGGGAGCCCACGGATTCGCATAATGTCCTAAAATATCTTCAAGACGACTAATAAAAAGTTTCCAGGTTGAAGGAATAAATTGTGCCGGACCCATAGCCCCTCCATACCCGACCACACCAGCGATAGGACAAGAAACAGCAGTTTGAAATGCATTAAAACCAAGCGCATTTGTTATTTCCAGAAATGGTGCGACGTCACGTGTGGGCTTCATAACATTTGCAAATGGTGTTCCTGTATTTTTACCAACCCCTGCACCAGTATCTGGATTAGTCAAATAACACTGACCGACATTCGCTCCAAGATTACTTTCTTGGGTAAGAATAGCAAGTAAAAATGCTGGCTCAACCCCCAGTTTAATATTTACCTCATTGGCATAAGCAAGAGCAGTACCAAAATCAATTTTAGTAGAAATACCAGCCAGTGGGAACAACGCAGCGCGAATTTTATCTGCTTGAGCTTTTTTTTGTGCAGCAAGTGTTTGATAAGCTGCTTCTTTTTGTTTAGAAATAGCTAATAATTCTTTCTTATCGGCCTCAGATTTAGCAATAGCTTTTTGCGCATTTTCTAATTCTGCTTTTGCATCAGTCTCAGCATCTTGTTTTTTTTCAAGATCTTGTTTTGCCATTTCAGTTTGTGTTTTTACTCCGTTGATTCTATCGACAGAAGCCTTTATCGCTTGTTTGATAGAATTATATGATTCTAAATCGGCATAAAAATTTGAAATAGTATCATTAGAAAGAACTAAGTCTACTAAATTTTCATTATCAAATTCTCGTGTATTTCTAAGTAGTTGAGCCAATGATTCACGTTCACGATTAATTTTTTCTGAAAGTGAATTAATCGTACTGACCTTCTCTGCTATATTAACTTTCAATTGAGCAATAACGAGTGATCGAGCTTTTATTTTGGCCTTAAGAGCATTAATCTGAGCAGTAAGTGCCGCGACATCACCTTTCAGGGTACCTGTTTGTTTACTCTGTTCTTTTGATTTAATTTCAAGATCAGCTAATTCTTTTAATAAAATATTCAACTCATTTCTGCAATAATCTTTATCTGATTGAGAAGATAAGGTTGTTAAATTCAAACAATCAAAAGCCACTACTGGTTTCGGTGCTAGTAGGACAATAATATTAATAAAAAATAAACTTAAAAAAATGAAAATTTTGATTCTTTTTTCCATCGTTTCTATTATAACATAATAATAAATAGCTAAGAATATCTTTAGGATATAAAAAATATCTATTGATAAAAATTTTAAGTTGTGGTATTTTAATATTAGTAAAGTTACTTGACATAATGCACTTTCAATGATGCTTAGAAACAAGCTTCTCTGCACACACGTCGTTTTTTTGTTGTTAAATCACATTAATCTAAGCAATAACAATCCCGCAATCTGAAAGGTTGCAGAAGGAGGAGAACATGTTAAAAAGCAAGCTTTTCATCGTTGTTCTTGTCATCACCTGCACTGTAACAACTTTCACACAACAACCTGTGTCTCAAGAGACTGATCAAGTCCAAATGTTCGATAATGCACAAATCGTGGAGATGCACAACATGGATCTGCCTGATGAAGCCGTGATTGCAAAAATTCAAACCGTGATCGGTGAATACGACACGAGTATCGAAGCTCTAAAAGCACTCAAGAGCGCGGGTATCTCCAACGAGATCATTACAGAGATGCTAAAAAGCCAACAAAAACTGGCCTCTCCAGCGATCTCTGAAATACCGGAAACACAAACCGACCCCAATGATCCAATGGCAGGATACAATCCGGGTGTATATATTATGGGTGACGATGGCAAACTTGCCAAACTAGAACCTGGAAAATTGACACGAAAAGAAAAGGCGCCCAACTTGGCCGTTCTTGCGTTAACCCCCTTTTCTGTCGGTGACGGAGAAACGTGTTATTTCAATAACGTGAAGCCTCCAGTCGTAACCTCACATCGTCCTTCGTTTACATTTTACATTTCGCAAACTAGATTTGCCTCTAATATTGAGAATGAAGAGTTCCGCCAATTAGCCGACTTACCACTTCAAAATCTCGCTGTTGTTAAATTGGAAAAGGAAAACGATCGAATCATATTTAAATATAAATATCGTGAGAAACTAATCAAGCGTCTAATACGCCTTAAGGTGGAAGAAGTCTACAAGGATGTTTACAAGGTAACACTTGAATCTGATTTACCAGACGGAAACTACGCCTTAGGAAGTTTTGATTTTGATATGGCGTCTTCGTCTGGAATATTCGTCACTTCTAGTAAAGATGTGATAAACACCACATTCAGTTTGTGTTTACTTCCCTTCACAATACAAGGAGGTGAAATTACAAACAAATAAACTCAAGATCGTACGAAAAAAGGGCGGAAAATTTCCGCCCTTTTATTTTTTAAATTATTTTCTATCGATACTTTTAATTATTTATTTCCGGTTTTGTCTTCTTTCGTCGGAGCAGTAGCTTCAGCTGTCGCTTCTCCCTCTTCCTCTTTCTTACCTTTCTTTTCTACTTCGATTGCAGACAAATCAACCGGAACTACAACTTCTTCTTTTTCTTCGACTTGTTCAACAATAGAAGCCACAACGTCAGAAGGATTATTTATAACTGCAACTCCCTTAGGAAGCTTAATATCAGAAACAAAAATTTGACTCTCTAGCGTTTCTAATTTAGAAATATCAACAACAAGATTGTGTGGTAAATCAGCTGGCAAGGCTTCAATTTCAAGCTCATGAAGCACCTTAACAAGATTTCCGATTCCACTTTTAACTGCGTTCGATACGCCTTCAAATTCAAGTGATACATGAACGCGTATTTTCTTTTTCATATCTATAGCCAAGAAATCAACGTGAATAGGCTCACTGGTTACTGGGTCAACTTGCACTTCATGAATAAGGACATCAACGTCTCCTTCTCCAATTTCTATTTTCACAGCTGAAGATTCTCCTGCATCTCTCCAAATTTTCTTAAAATCAATTTTGGAAATTGAAATTGGGGTTGTCTTTTTCCCTGCTCCGTAAAAAACAGCTGGGATATCCCCAGATTTTTTTAATACCTCTAATTTTAGCCCGTCTTCTCTTTTTTTAGCTTTAATTGCAAACATAAAGATAGTATATATAAAAATAGCGAAAAAGCAACTCTAAACTTGATGCTTCGTTTCATGCTCTTCTGCTATATGTAAAACTATGTATTCTTTAGTTCCTCCTAGATTTAAAGTGGCAATTTTTTTGCCAGGATTAAAAATATTTTTGGGATCAAAAATTTCCTTTATGTTTTCAAAAATTTTAATCATTCTATCTCCATACATTTTACGTAAATACGGCGTACGAATTAAACCATCGTTATGTTCTGCTGTAATTGAGCCATGATATTTTACAACTAAATCATAAACAGCTTCACCAAGCTCTATTATTATTGTAGCTGTATCAGAACGCTTAAAATCCATTAAAGGAATAACATGGAAATTACCATCTCCCGCATGCCCAGCCAAAGTAAAAACTAAATTGTATTTGTTTAAAATAGCCCTAAGTTCTGGAAGAAATTTCGGTAAAAATTCTGGACGAACGATAATATCGTCTATAAATGGAGCAGTCCGCATTCCTTTTACATGCTTACGCAACAATACAAAACTTTCTCTTCTTATGTCCCAATATTTATTCGCCTCTATTTCAGATTTAGTAATATGAACTTTTAATTTAAAATCTTTTATCTTTTCTGCTAATTGAACGCACTTATCGTTTACTGTTTTTTCGTCCTCTCCGGCAAATTCAGCTAGAATGATTAACTTTGGGAAACCGCCAGTAATCATCATAAAAAATTCTGGTAAAAAACTCCACATAAATTTAAACATTCCTATAAATCCTTTGTTCTTAAGAAAATCTGGGAAAAATTTAACCGCCAATTTCATCGTTTTATCATCATAGGTTTCAAGCGTTTCAGGATTAAGAGTCAAAATCTCACCCACCAGACGACCAAGTGGTTCTAGGTCCTTCATAAAAATAGCAACAAGTTTTGAATGTTTATTTTCTGGAATTAGCTTCAAGGTCATTTCGGTAACGATACCAAGGGTTCCTTGCGAACCAACAAGCAATTTATTTAAATCAAAAATACTTGCCCCGCTCTGGCGTGGGTTGTTTTGTATCACATTCCACAGATAGTAACCAGCCGAATTTTTATGCACATTTGGTTTAGCTTGTTTTATTTCTTCTTCATTTTGTTTAATTAAATCAAAAACTTTTTTATAGATTTCTTCTTTTTCTGGAATTTCATTTAAAGGAAAAGATTTTACTGTTCTTTCAATACCATCTGCAAAGATTACTTTTGCAGATAAAATGTAATCTTCCATTTTCCCATATTTTAAAGTTCTTTCTCCGGCAGAATTATTACCATACATTCCACCCATAGCATTTAGACTTTTAGAAGCTGTGTAACAAGGCAAAATCAGCCCTTTTTCTAAAGTTATTTTTTCAAAATCTCTATAAAGCATCCCAGGCTCGACGGCAATTTCCCAAACAGATCTAGTTTTAAGGGGCAACGGACCACCTATCAACTTATTCATATACCGAGTAAAATCTAAGATAATAGATTCCCCTATTGCTCCACCGGACATATCAGTGCCTGCGCATCTGGCAGTTATAGAAAGATCGGGATATTTTTCTTTATTTTGATATACCCATTTTACTAAATTTTTTATGTCTTCCGAATCTTTTGGAAAAAGCACAATTTGGGGTCGCACTTCCAACAAGCTCGCATCATGCGAATATTTTACGAGTGTTTCTTCGCTATCATCTGCGTCCCCCTTTAAAAATTTTAATATTTCTTCTTTCACTGATTTAATTCAGCGTGTTAAAAAGTTTCAGCCTTGCTTCTGCTATTTTTTCAATCGCATCTACGGCTGGTTGTAAAATCTTGTAAGGAGTAGTTTCTTTCGGATTATCAGCAAGGGATTTTTTAAGGGCTTCATCGTAGGCCAATCTAATTTCAGTACTGATATGCACAATCGAGATACCGGCTTTTATTCCATTAGTAAAATCTTCATCCCGTAAACCTGAACCACCGTGCAATACTAAAGGTACTCCGGTTGCCTTTTTTATTTCTGCTACAAGTTCTGTATCAATGTGTGGCTTCCCACTTTTTATTAATCCGTGAATACTCCCGACAGACGGCGCCAGCATATCAACCCCAGTCATTTCTACGAATTTTTGAGCTTCCTCTGGTTTTGTTTTTACCCCTGCTCCTTCAGGAATAGTTTCTTTGATGTTTGAACCAGAACCTATATATCCTATTTCTGCTTCTACAATTATTGCGGGATTTATTTTTCTAGCATAATCAACACATTCTTTGGTAATTTTTACATTCTCCTCAAAGCTTAAATTCGCAGCATCAATAATGACAGAATCGAAACCGGCATCAACGGCAAGCATTACGCGTTCAAGACTATAATGATGATCTGCGTTTAGAAAAATCGGATAATTTTCTTTCTCTCTAATTTCTTTTATCATTCCTACGGCTTCACTCCTGCCGATAAAATCCTCTTCTCCTTCAGATAAACCTATAATCACAGGAACATTTAATTTTTTTGCAGCTTTGAAAACACCATGAAATCCTTCTAGGTTTGAAATATTAAAATGCCCAATCGCCACATGTTTTTCCTCTGCTTCTTTTATATATTCACGTAAAGTTTTCATGATTATTATTTTAACAAGTCTATGAATAATTGTTTAGTAACTGCTGGATTAGCGCTTCCTTTTGTTTCTTTCATCATCTGCCCGACTAGGGACATCAATGCTTGTTCTTTACCACCCTTGTAGTCTGCCACGACTTTCGGATTAGTATCAATTATCTTTTGCGCAACTTCTTTTAGGGCATTTGTATCACTACTCTGAAGTAAGTTTTTATCTGTGGCAATTTTAAATGGTGATTCATCATTAATAACAATCATTGCTAAAATATCTTTTGCCGCGCGAGAAGAAATTTTATTTTCAACAACCAAATTAATTAATTCAGAAAAATTATTCGAAATGGGCAGTTTCGCTTCTGGATTATTCTTTTTAATTCCTAAATAATCAGAAGTCACATAATTCGATGCTGTTTTTATCTTGTCTTTATCGTTTAAAATTTTAGCAACATTCTCAAACCAAATTCCAAGGACTGGATCATTAATATAAACTTCTATGTCTTCATCTTTTATACCAAAATCTTTTTTATATCTCGCTCTTTTTGTTTCTGGTAATTCTGGTAATTCTTTTTTCATTTTCTCTAATGGAAATGCTTCGTGCAGTTTCATTTTTGGCAAATCTGGATCCGGGAAGTATCGATAGTCCGCACTTCCCTCTTTTTTCCTTTGGGAAAAAGTTTGCTGTTTGTTTTCATCCCAACCACGCGTTTCTTGCACAATTTCTGCGCCCTTGTCATTCTCTAAAAGTTCTGTCATCCTATCCACTTCATATTTGATAGCACGCTCAACAGCTCTAAAAGAATTTAGATTTTTTACTTCTACTTTCGTGCCTAATTTATTTTTATCTGGAGAGATAGAAATGTTTGCCTCTACTCGCATTTCTCCCTTTTCCATATTCGCTTCAGATACATCCAAATACCAAAGTACTAATTGCAATTCCTTGGCAAATTTCGTAGCTTTTTTCGCTGTTTCTTCAGCATTATCAAAAGTATGCGGTTCAGTAACAAGTTCCATTAACGGCACTCCGGCACGATTAAAATCTATTAAGGAGAAACCTGCCCCGTCTCCGGCGGGGTCGCCAGCCAAATGTTTATTATTCGCTGTATCTTCTTCTAGGTGTATACGAGTAACATCCATATCAGCTAAATGCCCGCCAGAAACTATTGGATATTTGTATTGAGAAATTTGGTAGCCTTTTGGTATGTCTGGATAAAAATAATTTTTTCGATCAAATTCTGAAAAATCTGCAATTTTCCCATTAATCGCCAAGCCAACTTTTATCACATTTTCTATGGCTTTTTTGTTTGCCACAGGTAAAGCCCCTGGATGTGCCATACATACGGGACAAATATTTACATTCGGTTTTTCTTCGTCTGGATCATTCTTGCATCCACAAAACATTTTAGTTCGTGTTTTTAATTCTGCATGTATTTCAAGTCCAATTGTCGGATAATATTTAGTCGCCATATTTATTTCTTTTTTAGAATTTTTGCCAATTCATCGCTAAATTTCTTTACCATTTTATCATCAAACAACGACAAAATAAAAACTTTATTATCGAGTTTTTTAAATTTTTCAACTTCTTTTTTGATTATTTTTTCATCATCTATTACATCACTCTTAGTTAAAATTATTATTTCTTTTTTTGAAGCCAATCCTTCATCCCCTAAACCCAATTTTTTATCATATTGTTCCAACTCTTTGCGAATCTCTTTATATACTTTCATCATGCCCGTGGAACCTTTTGATAAATTTTCAAAAGATATTAAGTGCGCAAGCATTTTAGTACGTTTTATATGACGTAAAAATTTAATACCAAGACCCTTACCTTCCGATGCTCCTTCTATAAGTCCCGGGATATCGGCGATAATATAACCATAAAAATCACCCAAATTAGGGTCAAGTGTGGTAAAAGCGTAATCTCCGACTTTGGCCTGTGCGTTTGTTAATGAATTAAGTAATGATGTTTTACCAGCGTTGGGAAGTCCAATCAATCCAATATCAGCGAAAAGTTCTAATTCTATTTTGAAATTTCCTTTTTCTCCTTCTTGCCCTTGTCGTGATTCTTTTGGAGTCGTATTGGTAGAACTTTTAAAATGTTCATTGCCGAAACCACCATATCCACCTTTTAAAATTAATTCTTTTTGCCCTTCTTCAAGGAGTTGCCAACTTTCGTCGGTCTCAAGATTTGTAATAATAGAACCAATGGGCAATTCTAAAACAAAATCTTCTCCATTTTTTCCATGCAAACTTTTTTTACCTCCATCTTCACCTCGCCCAGCAGCAAAACTTTTTTTTGCTTTATATTTTGAAAGTATGTGTACATCTCGTACTGCTAGAATATAAAAATTTCCCCCGCGTCCAGCATCTCCCCCTGCCGGTCCACCTTTTGGTACAAATTTTTCTTGACGCCAACGCACAACGCCATCACCGCCACGTCCAGCGGCAGCTTCTATTTTCATTTCATCGATAAACGCCATATTATGATTCTACCGCAATTTGCGCCAATTTAATAGCCCCTTCTTTTGTTTTCGCCACAGCCAAGAAAAGCCCCTTGTGACAAAATACAGCTTCTTTAATTCCGGATACTTTTTGCAATTCCTTATCTTGAAGCCCACCCCACATTGAAGGAAAATCTTTTCTGCTTTTATAACCTTCTCCGTTTTTTTTGATAGTTTTTATAACCCAGGAATGATCAATTTCTTTTGGAAAAATAATAAAAAGTGCTTTAGGAAATTTGTAAAAAGTTTTTCCAGGTGGATAATATTTATCCAAAATAATAATTTTCTTATTGACGGCACTCTCACAAGCCCTAGCAACAATGCGTTCATTCTGAATTTCATTTTTACCACGTATGATGATTCTGGATAAAATCTCTTTTGCTACTTTTACAGACTTTAAAAAGTTTTTATCATAATTTTCTGGCTTCTGATTAGATATGGGACGCATTAATTTAAAAAAATCTTGAAGCAGAAAAGGAGAAACGTCGTGTGTGCTTTTGAATAAATCTATACCGTTATCGTCGGCATCGATGGGAGAAACCAAACTTTCATCTATAGCACTTGCTATGGTAGAGGATCCAGAAATTTTCGGACCGAATTTCTTCCACACTAAGCCAAATGAAGCATATTCTATTCCGTTACTTCTTTTTCCTGCACCTCCTTTTTGATGATGATCAAATATATTTTTCTTTTCATTGTAAATTCCTCCAATATCAAAAACATAATCTCCATTATTTATTATTTTTTCGTCTCTAGTTCTAATTATTTTAAACTTTTCCTTCTTCTTTTCTAAAAAAAGAGCAATGGTGGCGCAAGCGAAAATATCATCGGAATGAAAGGGTCCATCATGGGTAACTAATTTGTTAATTTTAATTGTTTTCATCATCTGGTTCTTCAAATAATTCATAAATCCAACTGATTAGTTTATCAAATAAAATAAATATTATATATAATACAAAAATCACTACTAAAAAATTCCAAACATCTTTACTGATATTAAGTGCGGTATAACTGAAGAAATAACCAAGCAGTAACATTAACGGCGCCCAAATCATTGTAGCTGAAATTTCTGCTTTTAAAAATTTTCTATAATCAATTTTTTCATAGCCAGAAAATATGATAACAATATTATTTGCACCAATTATAAATTTGGAAATAAAAATAGACCAAAAAGGTTTTGTTTTGAATCTAGGTAAAATACTATATACTCGTTTTTGGATATATTTGAAAAATTTATGATGATTAAATATTTTAAATAAAAATTCTCCCAAGGCATATCCGATAAAAGTTTTAGATAGTCCCCCCGAAAGAACAACGAAAAGAGTAATATACAAATTTAATGCACCTAAATGAGTTAAAATTCCTGTAAAAATTAAGAAAAACTCTCCTTCTAGAATTAATCCTAAAAAAATTAAAATGTAAGCTAAAACTTGATGATCTTCCACTAAGCTGATTAAAAGATTTACTGTATGCATAAATTAGAAAAGAGAATCCACAACTTCTTTCACTACCATTCCGTCAGCTTTTCCTTTTAATTCTTTCATTAATGCAGACATCAACATTCCCTTTTTTGTGGCATCAATAATATTGAGTTCATCTTTTTTTTGCTTGACAATTTTTTCTACTTCAGTCTTCTCCATCAATTTAGGTAGAAATGTATCTAAAATTGCTAATTCGGACTCTTCTTCTTTTACTAAATCTTCGCGATTCCCCTTTTTGAATTGTTCTATTGAGTCTTTTCTCTGTTTTGCAAGACGCGCTATAACAGCCAACGCTTCTTCATCCGCAAGCATTTCATTTGGTTTTTTGCTTTTAGCAACAAGCTCATTAGTAAAAGCCGCGGACATCCCTCGAAAAACCTTCAAACGCAAGGCATCCTTCGCTAGTATCGCCTCTTTAATTCCATTTTTAATTTGTTCGTGCAACATAATAGATAAATTATATCAGAAATGTGCTAAAATAACACTATGCAGAAGTTAATATTTTTTGATACAGAGACCACAGGCAACACAGAGAAAGATTTTCTTGTCCAAATTGCATATAAATATGACGATGAAAGTTTCGTTGGCCTTTACCTACCCGAAACTAAAATCCCCCCTGAAGCTTCGGCGATACATCATATTACAAATAAGATGGTTGCGGATAAACCAATTTTTAAAGAAAGCACTGACCAACCAATAATTAAGAAACTTTTTGAAAATAAAAATTCTGTTGTTATAGCACACAATGCGCCTTTTGACTTAATGATTATAGAAAAAGAAGGAATAAAACCGAACAAATTCATTTGCACTCTTCGCGTCGCGAGAGAATTAAACAAAGAAGGAAAAATAGAAAGGTATAATTTGCAATATTTGCGGTATTTGCTCGACCTCGACGTGGAAGCTGTAGCACATGACGCCATGGGCGATGTTTTAGTTTTAGAAAAACTTTTTGAAAGATTAAAAGACAAAATAATGAAAGAGGAAAATTCAGACGAAAATCAAGCAATAGAAAAAATGATAGAAATTTCTTCGCATCCTTCCCTTTTACGTTCATTTAGTTTCGGCAAACACAACGGTAAACAAATTGAGGAAGTTGCTAAAATTGATCGCGGATATTTAGAATGGCTACTTGCTCAGAAACTTGAAAGTGACCAAATAGACGAAGATTGGATTTATACATTAAAACATCATTTAGGAAAATAAACTTATGCAAAACACTGTTTGGATAATAATCGGGATAATAGGAGGTGGGATAGTTGCCTATTTTATTTTTGGTAGAAAAAAAGAAGAAAAAAATGACGACATTGGTTTGCAACTTATTCTTACTCAATTAAATGAGCTTTCTAGAACAGTAGATAATAAAATCGGCGAATCACATAAACAGGTCAACGAAAGTCTTAAATTTCATTCTTCTGAATCAAATAAAATAATTCGTGACGTCACAGAACGACTCACTCGCTTAGATGAGACGAACAAGCAAGTCATTTCTTTTGCTGATCAGCTTCAAAGCCTAGAAAATATTTTAAAAAACCCAAAACAACGCGGAATTCTCGGCGAATATTATTTAGAAACTGTTTTGAAAAATGTTCTTCCTCCCGGTAGCTATCAAATGCAATATCCTTTCCCAGACGGCACTATCGTGGATGCTGTTGTTTTTGTAAAAGATAAAATTATTCCGATAGATTCAAAATTCTCACTAGAAAATTATAATAAAATGGCAGAGGAACGCGAAGGCGCAGAGAAAAAAAGACTAGAAACTATTTTCGTAAACGATTTAAAAAATCGCATTACTGAAACAGCAAAATATATTCAACCCGCAAAGGGCACCACTGATTTTGCTTTTATGTTTATTCCACATGAAGCTATCTATTATGATTTAATTACAAATAAGGTCGGCGCCTCGGAAGATAATGAAAATCTTATTCAGCGTGCGGCTGGAAAATATAAAGTTATTATTACTTCTCCCACTTCTTTCCTCGCATATTTACAAACTGTTTTACAAGGACTTAAGGCATTAAAAATCGAAGAGTCCGCCAAGGAAATAATTAAAAAAGTGGAAGACCTCGGAAAGCATTTAAAATCCTATGATGAATATCATAATAAACTCGGTAATGCTTTGGGCACAGTAGTAAATCACTACAATTCTTCCAATAAAGAATTAAAAAAGATAGATAAAGACGTGCTTCGCATCGCCGGTTCTTCGCCAGAACTTTCTCTCCTTGAAATAGAAAAACCCAAAATTGAGGATTAAAACTATTCTTGATTTTTTATAGTATTTAATATAAGATACACCTATCGACCTGGAAGCGGCTCATGAGGTGTCTTCGCTGGATTAGATATCCAGCATCTCTACCCCAAAGACGTTCTCATCGAAAATCCGGACGACGTGTAAGGGTTACAATACGGGCACTGCTTGGAAGAGGGCACCCCTCCCCCTTTCGCCCGGAACGCGTATCCTTAGGCGTCAGAACATGGCTCCACCGGACATTCCAGGTCTCCATCGGGGCGGTCTGCGTTGCAGACCGCCCCACTCTTTTTTTACAGATAATATAATAAAGTTTTAACTAGTTTGTTTTATTTAATTCCGGCTCAGATAAATTTACCTTAACTTCTTCAGTATTTTCTAATTGACTATCTTCGATATCACTACCATATTCCTTAATGCCCATTTGGTTCTCAATATCATCCTTCATTACATTGGAAAGCATTAACAATTTTGCTTCATTTATTGAATTTATAGCAGACAGGGATTCGTCAAATTCATTTATGTTTTCAATAGAAGAAACAGCTGTTTTATCTTCTTCTAGCCTTGTTTCAGCTTCTGCAAGCTTGTAATTAATTTGATTTTGAATATTGATTGATAAATTTACTTTTTCTTTTTCATATAAAAGTTTTGCTGAATTTAATAAATTTAAAGCTTCAGTTTTTTTCGCAAGCAGAGAAGAATTCATATTTAATTCAAGATTATCATGATTACCTCTCACTTTGTTTTGAGATTTTTCCAAGGTGGCAAGTAATTTTTTTGTTTCTTTTTTTGTATTTGTCTCGATATCTGTTTTATCAGAAAGCGTCGTAAGCACGTTTCGATAAGCTTTAAGGGACGCTTGCAATCTGATATTCAAATCGGAAGAATTTGTAGATTCGTTTTTTTGTAAAGCAAGTTCGTTCGCACTTACGCTAAACTCATCAATCTGATTTTTTATTTTATCTTCTAGAAAAATTCTTGTATTTTCATCAAGACTATTACGAGAAACAAGCTTTTGCGCTTCTTCAAGTCTGCGCTCTACAAGTTTCCCTTGCCATTCAACTTTTTTTTCTTCTGACAAAGAAAGTGCCTCTATGATGGGCTCATTTATTAATATTTTTGCTACATAAAGAAAATTCCCAGGGATAGCTTTCTCTGCAAAAGTAGAAGTGCCGCCGGTAAGAATAACTATGAGAATTATCATAAATGCTGGCGCAAATTTATATCTGTATCCACCGGTCATAAAATAATACAAACGAGTGTTTCTGAAACCAGTTTCATTTTGGTATTCCTCTTTTTCCAAAGAAGCAAAGTTTGCAAACAAAGAGGCACGCATTTCCGCTTTCTCGTTTTCTGAGAGTTTAATATTTTTTACCGCTTTAATTATAGACTCAAATTCTTTATCCATTTTAATTTGCAATTTCTTTTAATAAATTCCTCAATTTTTCCTTGGCTCGGCTGATCCGTACCAATATTGTGTTTTCACGTTCACCGAGTAATTCTGCCATGTCTTTAGAACTCATATCTTCGATGTAACGTAAAAGAATAACTTCTCGATCAGATTCAGATAACTTGTCTAATAATGAAAGAAAAATTGAATAATCTATGTCGCTTTCTGTATTGTCTTTTTCTGCTACAGCTTCCAAAAATCCTTCGGGCAATTGATTTTCGGTAAGGCTTTTGCTTTTTCTCCAATAATCAATAACGGTATTTTTCGCAATTGTATAAATAAAACTTTTAGCATTTCGCAATTCTTTCCTTCCAAGATAATTTAATACTTTTATGAAAATGTCTTGGGTGAGATCTTTTGCAATTTCTCTATTCCCCGTTTTAAAATAACAAAAACGAAAAATAGCGTCTGCGTGAGTATCGTAAAGCTCAATGAACAAATTATTGTTTTTTTCTTCTTTGGTATCCATAGTTAATGACGAATAATCTGTTATTTTATTACAAAACAAAGATTATTTACATTATATCATACACACACCCAAAAATATTTTTGATTTTTCATTAAAAATGCTATATTTTCCTAATTGGCCCTATCGTCTAACGGTTAGGACGGATCCTTCTCAAGGATTAAATTCGGGTTCGATTCCCGGTAGGGTCACAAAATGAAACTTTTGCAAATGTCATGATTAGTTCACAAATAGGTAAAAAAAGAACCCTCCGCTCACATGTTGGCAACGGAAGGTTCGTTCAAGAGATACTCTTCTTCCCGAATGTCACTCGCTGGGTAGAAGATGAATACTTTTTTGGTATCTGGTGAGATAATGAAAATCCTGTCTCCTCCGCCCACCTCACCAGAAGAAGGTCCGAGGTTTTCGACGGAAAAAACAGTCAAATCGATCTCGAGCTCAATGGGTCGACCCACCACATATTCCGACGGTGTTGGGGTTAAGTCCTTTCTTACCCCCTTGAGCTGTTTGTGTTCTTGAAGCGCAATCTTGATGGAGAGCTTGCCGTCAGTGACAACAACCTCTTCATCTTCAATTTTGCCCAAAAACATGCAACACTTTTCAATAAACACGATTTCCAGGATTCCGCGGCGAAGATGTCTTGCCTTTTCTACGGTTAGCCACATCGGGGCCCTCCTTTCCGTCCCCTACGGGACAAGTTATTTAACCTAAAATATTCCTTGCGTATTGTAACACTATTAATATGCTTTTGTCAACTACGTTCTTAACAGGCTAATAATCACACAAAATCGCAAAATGATATAATAAATTTACTATGAAATACTTAATAATTTTAGGTTTAGTTGTTTTAGCTTGGGCTCCGTGGCTGAAAGTGGAAGAAGCTTTGAATATAGTTGATTCAAGAGTTGCTCAAATGCAAGAACAAAATGAAAATCTTTGCGCAATGTTTATTGATAGAGATTCAATACGTAAAGTGCCTTTTGGATACACTGAAAAAGTATCTTATGATTGTACTATTACTGATACCGTATATGGGGTGCGACAAGCTACTAATACGGTGTTCATAACATTCTACAAAGAAATTATTGGCATGCCGAATAAAACAGCGCAGAAAAATTAATAAAAAATCCCGCTCATGTTGGCGGGATTTGAACGGCAAAAAACATATCTTTCTCTCTGCAACTAACAAGCTTGAAGATTTGAATATCAGGAAAATCTAAGTCCGGTTGTGAAAACAACGTACCCCAACCCCTGAAAGCATTTTCCTTCCACTCTTCAATGGTAGAAAATGGAAACTCCTTCCACTCCCCGATGATCTCATCTTTTACTTCTGCGATCATTAGTGGCATATTGCCCCCTTTCCTTAGAGAGAAAACTACTATTTTAATTTCTAAACAGGATTCTAACATACACTTATAGTTGTGTCCAGATTATTTATTTACAAATTTGTGCAATATATTTCGTAGTCAATGATTGATTCCAAACGAAAAATTCTATTTGTTTATTCCAAACATAAGCATCTATCGAATCTTCTGTACATTTAAAATGAGAAGTTTGAGAATTATCGGCTGATTCATCAAAAGACAATGATGCTGTATAAAATCCACGCTCCGTCGTAAGTAATTTAAAATTTACGTTCACCATAGTTCTCCCTATTTGATAAAGTGACACAGGAGAAATACTGCCATCTTTATTTTTCTGTTTCGCTAAAGAGATGGTGTTGTCTGAATTTCTTATAAGAATAAATGAAACATCACTATTCCCCCCATCTCCACTAACAATTCCCTCTTTTTTTCCATCCCCTGTCAAATCTATTGTTTGTGAAATTTTAAGACCAAAATCTTTTATATAATATATGTCTGGTTCTTTAGATAAAATATTCGCCAATTCTTTTTGAGATAGTGTTGTCCAGTCCATAGAATCAATCGTATTTGTGTCTGGTATCGTTGTATCTGATTCATCTTGATCTGATTTATTTTTAATCTCATAACCTAAAAAAATTATCAAAATTATCAAAACAGTGAACGACATATATTTTAATTTTTTCTTCTTCATACTCTATATATTAACACAATACAAAAATATACTGAATTTGACTATTCTTTATATTGCTGTTATTATACTTTGGGCAATAGTCGGAAAACTTCTGGCTATAATAGTACATTTTTAACTAAACACCGTGGAGGGATACGAAATGCCAGAAAAAGTTCTAGGGATACTCGAGACGATCAATGCGGTTATCAAAGATAGCCATGTAATCTACCCAAATGGAGAACACGGAAGAGTATATATAGACGAGGATGCGACATATCCGCATGTGACAGAAATTTCTCATCTTTGTCGAAAAATTGCTGAACAATTTGCTGACGACAACATAGAGGCAGTTATTGCTCCAGCGATCGGTGGAGTAATTCTTTCTCAGTGGGTGGCGCACCATCTTGCAAAATTAAACAATCGCAAGGTACTCAGTGTATATGCTGAGGAGACGGAGAAATCGACATCTCCGTTGTGGCATATTTGCTTTGGTTTGCGTCTATGGTGGAAAAAATTTCCGCAACTTGGTAAAGCACCTGAGAAATTTTTTGCCATTAAGCAAGATTACGAAAAACTCATTATTGGAAAGAATATTCTGGTAGTTGGAAATGTTCTCGCTACTGGTGGCTCCACCAAGAAGGTTATCAAAGCTACTCAACTAGCAGGTGGAAACATCGTTGGCCTAGGTGTCTTTTGCAATTTAAGTGGGATTACATCGCAGGATATGGCGAATGTGAAACTCGTTGCTCTTCTTGAAAAAAGACTCAGTACTTGGAGTAAGGAAAATTGTCCTCGTTGCAACAGAGGTATTCCAGTCGCAATCGATTCAAATATTGCGAACAGGGTTTAATTTATTATGCAGAAACAAAACTGCAACACAATCTCAAGGGGAGTCCGTTATCGCGGACTCCCCTTCTTGTTTTTGTTTTTATTTTTTCTTCAGCCACTCATCATCCTGTCGAACTAAAAGTTTATTTTTATTTTCTTGATCTAAAAGTATCGTTTCCACCACACGTTCCATGCGCATACCTTGTGAGCCTTTAATCAACACAATATCATTTTTCTGCAAAAAAGTTTTTACAAAATTTGCTGTCTCATGCGAATTCAAAAATTCAAAAATATTTTCTTTATTCATCCCAGATTCCAAAGCGCCTTCTTTTATTAATTTTGCCCTAGGACCAACCACAATTAATATATCTGCATTGCCTATTATAATTTTGCCAATATTTTTATGTGCTTCTGCTGTATGACGACCAAGCTCTAGCATATCACCTAAAATAGCAATTTTTCTCCCGTCCTTACCTTTTGATCTTACTTCATTTAAAGTTTTAAGGGCAGACTCACACGCAAAAGGAGAAGAATTATAAGTATCATCTATAATTGAACAATTTTTTATGCCTTTTAAAAGTCGCATTCTACCTGGTGGAACATCATAATTTTTAAGCGAATTTATGGCTGTTAACATATTAAATTTTAAACCAGAAAAAAGAGCGAGGGCCGCTAGAGATGCATAAACATGATTTCGTCCAAACACCCCTTCTATAATAACAGGCAAACTACTTCCCCCTTCATCTACTCTAAAAATTATTCCTTCCGGTTCTTCTTTGTCATTATAAAAAATAGTATCTCCTGAACCCAACACATCTGATCCTTCATTAAATCCATACGTAATGGAACGATGTTTACTTTTTGCCTTCATTTCAAGTGCGACTTCATCATCAGCATTTAGGACCAAAAGACCATCCTGTTTCAAGGTTTTTAAAAGCTGACTTTTTTCTTCTACTAGATGTTTATGCGAATTAAAAAATTCAATGTGAGGAGGAGTTTGCCCTATTGTCGTTATAATAACTGCATCTGTCTTAAGCCAGGAAGCGGTTTTCTTCATATCATTTGGTTTTCCTATGCCCACCTCAAGAATAAGCCATTCAGGATATTTATGGGGCCAAATAAAAAGCCACAACCCTCTCAGAACATTAAGAAACCAAACAAGTGGATTGTTCCATCCATTTGGACATCCTAAAACAGTAAGAGGCAAACCTATTTCGCTATTAAAACTTTTCTCACTTTTACGAACATATGATATTTTAGAAAAAATAGCGTAAACTGCGTCCTTAGTGGAAGTTTTACCAACTGATCCAGTGATGGCAACAATTTTAGGTTTATATTTCCAAAGTACAAGTTGTGACTCAACTTTCAAAATAAAAATTATAATTTTTTTAAAACTTGTTTTCATATTATCGATCTGGCGGAATATTGTAATAATTTAATAAAAATTTTGTAATATCTAAAAATGGATCGGTCCAAGTCGTAGCAGCATAGGGCACACCTTTAGGATTTATAGCGTAAAGAAAAACTATAAACTTCGGATTATACGCTGGGAAATAACCAAAAAATGAATGAGTGTGCCTATCTTCATAATATCCTCCGTTAACATTATCTGCAACTTGTGCTGTCCCTGTTTTTACCGCTACACTAAAATTTTCTAATTTTTTTGTACCACCTGCCATTCCTTTATCCATCGCTGTCACCAGCATTCTGGTTATTTCTTGCGAGGTTTCTTTTGTTATTTTTGTAGCAGTGGTGGGATAAACCATTTCTTTCGAACTACCATCGTTGTATTGTATCTTTTTAACTATATGCGGAACGACCAAATTCCCTCCATTCCCCAACGAAGCAAGCGCTCGTACTAATTCGACTGGAGTAAGAGCGATTCCTTGGCCAAAAGCTGCATTAGCATATTCAATTTCTCTAGGACTTGTCAATATCCCAGAAATTAATCCGCTAGTTTCATTTGGTAAATCAATTCCTGTTTTATTTTTAATACCATAAGAAAGTAAATAATCACGTAATTTCACTTTGCCTAATTTTTGCTCCACAAAAACCATCCCTGTATTGAGCGACTGACTTAATACTTCTTGCATACTAGTACCTGGACCTCTACCCTTTTTATCAAAATTAAATATTTCATGTTTTTCTACTACCACAGATCCTTTATCATTATAAGTAGTATCGGCAGTAACAACTCCTTCATTAAGCGCTCCCGCCATAACTAATGGTTTTACCACAGATCCAAATTCTAAAACATTTTCCACAAGTGGATTTGAAAAAACTGAAATTGTTTTAACTTGAGAAAAATTATTTGGATCAAAATCAGGCTTTGCCCCCATAGCATAGATAGATCCATCTTTAGGGTTCATTATTATCCCGCCAATGGAATCGATTTGATATTTGTTTTTTACTTCCATCAATTTTTTTTCTAAAAAATTCTGAACTTGGGGTTCAATAGTAATTGTCACGTCTCCTTGGGGTGTTTCATTTTCAAATAAAGTTTTACGAATATTGGAAAAAACTTCTGCAAAGAAGTTAACATAGGGATTGTCTATATTGCGAGCAAGGAGAGAATTATATTGTCTTTCTAATCCATAACGCCCACCTAATTCATCGCCACTATATCCCATAAGACCCAACGTGTGAGAAGCTAAATTTCCACCAGGATAAAAACGCCATTTTTCTTTATAAATATTTACTCCTGGAATTTTTAGTTTAGAGATAGCGTCTGCTTTATCTTTCGAAAGACGATTCGCTATTTCTTCATACGGATCATTCTTTTGTCCTGCTTTTTTTGAAAAATCTTCATAATCAAGAGTTATGATTCTTGATAATTTTTCATAAACATTTTCTAAATCAATGATTTTCCCCGGGTTGATTGCGACTTTAAAACCAGAAGTTTGGGTAGCAGCAGAAACAAGTTCTCCATCTTTACGTTCAAAATAAATAGTTCCACGTTCATAAACATTGGTAGATGGTGTAGCATATTGACGATCAGCCGCCTCTCTATAAACATTACCGTGTATAATCTGCACAAAAAAAAGTTTTGCTAAAAGAATCAAAGCAAAAGATACAACAAAAAAAAGAACAATCCTAGACCTAACAAGAAAACTATATTTCATTGTTAGCAGATTTTATATTATCAATAGAATTAAAACCGACAGCTTTACGAGTTGCAAATATTGCTTTTGTTTCCTTAAATCCCATAGAAGAAGAGAGGGCCATATCAACATTGTTTGAAATAGATAAATAAGTGAGCTCTAAATTCCCCACTTCGTTAGAAAGAGTAAGCATTTCTTTTTCTAGGGTTTTTCTTTGCACAATATCAAAAACCATATTCCCTAATATCAAAACATACCAAAAGGCTAACGCCACTATAACAAAAAGCATTGCATTAAGAATAATTCCCCTAATTTCAATATTATTGTTCATAATATTTACATTCTGTATACGTGTCTTAAGTTGTAATGTCGCTTGTCTCATATTTTTGTTATTTTTTCTAAAATTCTTAATTTTGCACTTCTTGATCGGGGATTATTTTTTAATTCTTCTTCTTTTGCTAAAATTGGTTTTTTATTTATTAAAATCGCCTTGCCTTCTTTCTCTAGTGTCTTGTAAAATTTTTTTGTAACCCTATCTTCTAAACTATGAAAGGAAATTACTGACATTCTCCCCCCTGTTTTTAATGTTTCAAATCCTTTTTCTAATCCCGTTTGCAAAACCCCTAACTCATCGTTTACCGCTATCCGTAATGCTTGAAACGTCCTGGTGGCAAAATGAAGTCTTCCCCTTTTATATATTCCTGGCACTGCTTCGCTAATTATTTTTACTAAATCAGAAGTGGTTTTAATTTCTGCTTTCTCTCTAGCTTCTACTATTCCTTTCGCAATTCTTCTTGAATACTTTTCTTCCCCATAACCATAAATAATGTCAGCTAAGCTTTTCTCACTCCACGTGTTTACAACATCATTTGCGGTAATATCTTCTGTTGAAGGATTGTCTTTCATCGTCATTAAAAGCGGTTCATTTTTCAAAAAAGAAAATCCTCTTCCGGAATTCTCTAATTGGTCTGAACTTAAACCTAAATCAAAAATTATGCTGTCAACTTTTTCGTTTTTTAGAACTTTGTCTAAATTGGAAAAATTTTCATTGTGAAAAGAAATTCGAACATCATTTTGTCTCCATGCCTTTTTGTCTTGATCAAGCGCGATTATTTTTGCTTTTGTAAATCTCCTCAAAATTTCTGCGCTGTGTCCACCTCCGCCAAACGTACAATCCAAGACAACGGAATCTGGCTTCAAATTCAAACCATTTATTGTTTCATTTAAAAGAACTGTCCTGTGTATACTGTCCATTTTATTTGGTCTTCTCATTACCAAGCTTTTCTGCTAACTCTCCTGCTTGCTTCTCTACAACTTCTTGATTTTGCAACCATACTTTGTCATTCCAAACCTCCACCCTATCCTCTACTCCGATAATCGCTGCTTTGTCTTTAAGTCCAATTCTGTCTTTCAAAAAATCTGGGATTAATATTCTTCCGATAGAATCTATCTCTACTTCTGCGGCTCGTCCAAACATATATCTATTAAAACTTCTTTGATCAGCTTTTAAAAAAGAAAGGTCATTATTATTATCAGAAAGTCTTTTACTAACCTTTATCCATTCTTTAATTGTGAAAATAAACAAACAAGAATCTAATCCAGGAGTAATAATAATTTTCTTGCCCATTTCTTTTCGAAATTTTACCGGCATTGAAATACGATTTTTTTCATCTATTGTGTGTATGTATTCGCCGATCAACATAAAATTTATTTTTACTCTTTTTTTAATTTCCCACTTTTTCCCACTTGATATATTATATTCCAAATTCAACAGTAATACCAAGCATAAACTGTGGATAACTCCCCTTCTAATTCGGGCGATAATTTATTGACTAAAGCTCATAAATATGACATATTACTTAATGGAGGAGGTGTTCGATGAAAAAAGAGAGAGTAAAAAGAATCCATATTACAGAATGGCCGCCCAAAACAGCGGTCGAGGATGTTGGAACAGCTTTAGGAAGGTTCGTTTTTCCCAACACCGCAGGTCTTCGGCCAGAGACTATTTATGTTCCTAACTGGAAGGAGAAGTTGGATCCTAAAAAAATCACCGGTGCAGGATTCAAATTCGAGTTACTCGCCTAGGAAAGGAGGGCATGTATTATGAAAACAGGAAAGGCGTTTGTTCGGATTACCTATTGGCCGAAGAAAAGTTCCTTTGACACAATCAAGAAGATCATCGAAAAAACTTCGAGCCACGATGAAGAAACCAAGGTCATTACTTACAGTTCAAGCGACCGTCCGGGACACATCAAAATACCACCAAAGTTCGTCGACGAATTAATCAGAAGAGGTTTCGGCGTGATAGTGGTGTCTATCGAAAAATAGGATATTCTTTATCTAGAGAATTGAAAACTCCCCGAGTGCAGATTTGCATTTCGGGGAATTATTGTTTTTGGAGGAAAACTCTCATCTGTTAAAATTGACTTGGGTCGTTTAATATGTTATATTTAAGGTGGATAAACTTCTCATAAATGGAGGTGAAAATGGTACCCAAAGAAGAAGGATGGGTTGTTCTTATAAACATAGTGAAGGCGGTTGTTGTGGTAATTTTACTTCTCCTTGCATGGTTCTTGGCTACAAAAGAAAAGAGCTCTCAAGGATAAACCCAAAGGAGAAACCTCATGGGAAAAGTTCTGTTGGTCATCGGTGTTGTGCTCTTCGCATGCTTCGTCCTTCTGTGTAGGACACTTTTCAAAAAAAAACAGAACCGGACGATTGCGATTAATCCTCCAATAAACTGAAAGGGGGTTACACATGCCGCTATGGTTAATAATCCCGGCAGGAATTGTGATTGTTGTAGGGATTATCATGTTCGTTTGCTTTCGTGCTTATATAAAAGCCGCAAGCAGCGGAAAATCATAGGGGGTGACGATGTTACTAGAAATATTCGTGTTTTCGGGGGCTATTGTCGCAATATTCCTGATAAGTTGGTTTCCCAAGAAACGAGAAGAAAACCACGATAAACCCGACGGCGATTGTGGGTGCGGAGACGGAGGAATATGAATCAAAATCGAGGGGCCCCTGGTTGCATGAGCAACAGGGGCCTTAAACTTTCTATATTATTTTAATTTTATTTTGGACGCATTAATGGAAATAGTTGTGTTTCGCGGACTGGTTTATCTACAAGAAAAGCAAACAATCTTTCTCCAAAACCGAAACCGAAACACGGGGGCATTCCGTATTCAAGCATTTCCACAAATTCTGAGTCCGGCATCATCGCTTCTTCATCCCCTTTTTCAATCAGTTTTTTTTGTTCATTAAATCTTTTTTCTTGGTCAATTGGATCATTTAATTCTGCATGTGCTCTACCCATCTCACTTCCAGCGAGAATAACTTGAAACGTTTCAGTCTTTCTCTTGTCTTTTGCATTTTCCTTGGAAAGCGGAGCGACAAGTTTCGGATGATTCACAAGATATGCTGGACCTGTAATATTTTTTCGACAATATTTCCAAAGAGAATCAGTCATTCTTTCTCTATTTTCCCCTTCAAATTCCACACCCAGTTTTTTAAGAGTTTGTTCCATTTTTTCTTCTCCGTCTTCAAGCACATCAATACCGGTTTGTTTTTTTATTTCTTCCACATAATCTATCTCCTGCCAATCAGAAGCTAAATCAAATTTATGTCCCCTGGTTTCAAATTCAGTTTTTCCAAAAACTTCATTCGCTATTTTTATATACAAATCTCTAACTAATTTCTTTCCTTTTTTGATGTTCATATAAGAAGCGTAGAATTCCATATTAGTGAATTCCTGTAGATGTTCAGCGCTTCCTCCTTCGTTTCTATAAACCCTTCCGATCTCAAAAGTTTTAGGAAATCCAGCCGCCATTAATCTCTTTTGCCAAAGTTCTCCGACCGATATTCTCATAAAAACATCAATATCAAAATCATTGTGATGAGTTTTAAATGGTCTAGCTTCTGCTCCACCAGTAGTAACCTCAAGTGTCGGTGTTTCTACTTCTAAAAATCCTTTATCTTTCAAAAAATTCCTTGTAGTCTCCCAAAATTTCGCCTTTTTTTCAAAAGTATCTTTAATCTCAGGATTCATCAAAATATCTAAATAACGTTTTCTAAATCGTTCTTCTGCGTCTACTAGACCATGCCATTTTTCTGGCAACGGGCTCAAGCTCTTTGCGAGCATGCGCCAATCTTTTATTTCTGTTGTTTTTTCTCCCCTATTAGTTTTTAAAAAAGTTCCTTGCACTTCAACAAAGTCTCCGATGTCAACGACTTCATTCCAAAAACTAAGCTTCTCATCACCGATAACATCCTTTTTTAGTAATCCTTGAAAAATCTCAGTTCCATCGTTGAGAGTGATAAAAATGATTGCGCCTTGTCCACGAATAGACATTACTCTACCAGCAATCCATTTTATTTCTTTATCTTTCTCTAAATTTTCAAAATCATCAACAGCTATTTTAAGAGAAATTTCTCTTTTTGATTCTGCTGGATATGGATTTATCCCCTTGTCTTGCAAGAGTTTAAGTTTTTTTATTCTAGCGTCCCTAATTTCATCAATTGAAGACATTTTAATTCACTTCGTTATAACGAAGATTTTTAAGATACATTTATTATTTTGTAATCAACTAAACCGTTGGGAGTTTTAAAAGAAACATCATCACCTTTCTTTTTTCCAAAAAGCGCTTTGCCAAAAGGAGATCGATTAGAAATTTTCCCTTCTGCCATATCCGCCTCTTCAGATCCTACGATAACATAAGTTTTTTGTTCTTTAGTGCCGTTTTTCTGGACAACCACCTTAGAACCTACTTCGATTATTTCTCCCCCACCTCCCTTTACTGTTTGCGAAGATTGCAAAATCTTTTCTATTTTAGCAATTCGTTCTTCTAATTTACCTTGTTCTTCACGAGTTTGGTGATATTCTGCATTTTCTGACAAATCACCCAATGATTTAGCATACTCTAAATTCTCCAGGATTTCTTTCCTTTTAGGTCCTTTAAGATCTTTCAATTCGACTTCCAACGCTTTCCTTTTTTCTTCGGTTATATAATCTCCTGCTTGTTGCATAATTTATATAATAGTTTTTTTTACGAAAAAGTCAATAAAAAGCTTTAAAAACTTGCTAAAAATCTTTTATATGATAACCTTAGAAACATATGGCAAAAACAGTAATAGAAGTAAAGAAAAATCCAAATGAAAATAATTCCAGCGTTTTACGTCGTTTTTCTCGCAGAATTCAAGAATCCGGCATTGTCCGAAAAGTTAAGGGCGCTCGCTATAACGTAAGAAAAGAATCCAAACTTAAAATAAAAAAAAGTGCCCTAAAGAGAATGGGCCGAAGAAAGGAAATAGAAAAACTTCGCAAATTGGGTAAAATGGCATCTAAATAAAAATATGCAGGAAAAATTTTCTGTAATAAATAAAACAAAAGCAAAATTACCTTGCTTGCCTCTTCTGGATATAAAAAAGGATATTTTAGGAAAAAATTATTCCCTTTCTCTTGCTTTTGTAGATAGTGAAGAATCTAGAAATATAAATAAAAAATATAGAGGAAAAAACAAACCTACAAATATTTTATCTTTCCTTTTACATAAAAATGAAGGAGAAATTGTAATGTGTCCACAGGTCATAAAACGAGAAGCTAAAAGTTTCGGAAAAACCTTTAGCCAATTCTTGGGTTTTTTAGTTATCCACGGAATGCTTCATTTGAAAGGAATGGAACATAGTAGTACAATGGAGAAAGCTGAAGAAAAATATGATAAGAAATATTTCTGTCGGGATAGATGTGGGATCGTCCATGACGCGAGTCGTGGTCGGAGAATTTCTAAAAGGAGAAAAAAATCCTAGAGTTATTGGCATGGGTGAAAATACCACACTCGGACTTAGACATGGCTATGTCGTAAATTCAGATCTTGCTAAAACTTCAATAAAAAATGCTGTTGCTCAAGCAGAAAAGTCTTCTGGTATAAAAATAAAACGTGCTTTTGTCTCACTTTCTGGAACAACCCTGCGAGGAGAAATGAGTTCTGGTGGAACAATTATCTCTAAGGCTGATGGTGAGGTAACAAACCTAGATATCGGTAAAGCACTACAAAATTGTGAAGATAATTTGAGTTTAGGTAATAAGAAAATTATTCACACGTACCCTATTTCCTTTCGACTCGATGGAAAAGAAATATTGGGCAGACTAGAAGGAATGCGCGGAACCAAGCTTGAAGCTAAAGCCCTTTTTATTACTTATTCTATTGTTCATCTAGAAGATTTACTTGAAGTCATCGCAGAAGCTGGAGTAGAAACTATCAATGTAATAGCTTCCCCGATAGCTATCAATAATCTTGTTTTATCTGAAAAACAAAAAATCGTCGGGGTAGCTTTAGTAAACATCGGAGATCAAACCACATCTATTTCTGTTTTTGAAAATGGATTATTGGTATCAATTTATACTTTTTCAATTGGTTCTTCAGATATTACTAATGATATTGCTTTGGGATTTAAAATCCCATTAGAAAAAGCGGAAGATTTAAAGTTTGGAAATGTTGGAGAAGAATTTTCAAAGAAAAAACTTAATGAAATAATCGAGGCACGTCTTTGTGATATTTTTGAATCGATAGAAAATAATTTAAAAAAAATAAAAAGATCAGAACTTTTACCAGCAGGAATAGTGTTTGTGGGTGGCGGTGCTAATATACCAGGTCTGATAGAATTATCAAAATCTATTTTAAAACTTCCTTCAAGTATCGGAACGACTGAGATTTTCGGTAATACTAAAACCAAACTTCGTGATTCATCTTATTTCACCGCACTAGGTCTTTTAACCTCTGGCAAAAATGGAGCGGATTACTCCGAAAGCTCTTTAAAAAATATTTTAAAAGAGTTAAAAAATATAGTAAAATCAAGTTTAAAACAACTAATGCCATAGAAAAGCCCTCTTTTGGGGCAATCTATTTAAAAAACAAAAACTTTGCTTTTTTTTGCGCTAGTGTTAGTATGTTTTCATATAAGTTAAATCTTGAATAAGTAAAAATATGCCAAAAGTAAATCAAGCAATACAAAGTTTCGCTCGCATTATGGTTATCGGTATCGGAGGATCAGGTAAAAATGCTGTAAATCATATGATAAATTCTAAAGTGAATGGCGTATCTTTTATTTGTATGAATACAGATACACAAGATTTACATCACTCTTTGGCAGAGAAAAAAATTCATATTGGGAAAAATTTAACTAAAGGTCTCGGTGCAGGAATGGATCCAGAGATTGGTAAGAAAGCAGCTGAGGAAACAAAATCTGAAATTCAAGATGTTATCAAAGGAGCAGATATGGTTTTTCTAGCTTGTGGAATGGGAGGAGGTACGGGTACTGGCGCGGCTCCAATCGTCGCTCGCGCAGCGAGAGAACAAGGTATTTTAACTGTTGCTGTTACAACTAAACCTTTCTTCTTTGAAGGTAATCACCGAATGAAAATTGCAGAAAAAGGCATCGAAGAATTAGCAAAAGAAGTAGATGCTATAATCATTATTCCAAATGACAAATTGCTTCAATTGGCTGAGAAAAATACTAATTTCAAAGATGCTTTTATAAAGTGTGACGATGTGTTACGTCAAGCAGTAGAAGGTATTTCTGATCTAATTACTACCCCAGGCGTCATAAACGTTGATTTTGCAGACATTAAAGCTGTTATGGCTAATGCTGGGTCAGCTCTTATGGGCATAGGTAGTGCCTCTGGCGAAAAACGGGCAGAAAAAGCAGCCCTAGCTGCTATAAATTCGCCATTACTTGAAGTTTCTATCCACGGAGCAAAAGGAGTACTCTTTGCTATCTCCGGCGGAGACGATTTAACTATTAATGAAATTCAAGAAGCAGCAAAAATAATCACTGAGTCAATCGACAAAGATGCAAAAGTAATTTTTGGAACAATCCGAGATGAAAAATTAAAAAAAGGAGAAATAAAGGTTACAGTTATTGCCACCAGCTTCCCTGCTGATGCGCCTCGTAAAAGTCTTTTCAGCGCGACAAATATAAATCAAACACTTCTAAAAGATGAAGCTCCGGCTGTAGTAAAAAAAGAAATCCATAATAGTTTCCAAAATGGAAATATAAACAACAATGATTTCATTAAAAAAATGGACAAAAAGGAAGTTAAAGAAGAAATCATAGAAGATGACGGAGGCGATTGGAGCGCTGTTCCAGCTTTTTTGAGACGTAATAAAAAATAGTTACAAACAACAAAGGCCTCGCGGAAGCATACTGCTCCGCGGGGCCTTTTTTGATCTCACTCGAATTCGCACTGACAGCCAGGAAAATGAAGTCCGGCCGTTCCCCCCTTGCGCTTGGCAAAGAAGGGAAACACCTTCCCTTTCTCCTCTCTTGGTGAAACAGAATGTTTTCTCCTCTCCTCGGTATTCGGAGAGACTAAAACCAACCTAGGAATTGTTTTTTTTCTCCTTTCTTCTCCATCCCAATTGATATCGAGAAGTGTTCCCCAAAAAGCTAGCATTGTTTCCCCCTTTCTGGTGTTTGTGATTTATATAAACACGCCCCGCAAAAACGCAGAGCATGAAAGATTTAAAGAGCAAAATATATTAGTCTTCATAATACCAAATAAATAGTTTTACGTCAATGAAATGAAATTCGATACCTAGTGTATAATGCAAAGATGACATACGATCTTATAATTATTGGTGGAGGTCCAGCCGGAAGTGCGGCAGCTGTTTACGCTGCCAGGAAAAGATTAAAAACACTTTTTATAACATCCGAATGGGGTGGACAAAGTGTTGTGTCAGAAAAGATATATAACTGGATTGGTTCCCCTTCTATTCCCGGTGCAGAGCTTGCGGAAAATTTTAAAAAACACGTATTAACCAATGTTGGAGATAGTTTAGAAGTTAAAGAAAATCAGAAAGTGAGCGCTGTAACAAAGAAAGAAAATGAATTTTCAGTAAAAACAGAAAATAGTGAAGAATTTTTAACAAAAACAATTTTAATCGCAACCGGAAGCGGACGCAGAAAATTGGAAGCAAAAAATGCAGATAAATTAGAACACAAAGGTCTCACTTATTGTGCTTCTTGTGACGGACCACTTTTTGCTGATATGGATGTGGCTGTCATCGGCGGAGGCAATGCTGCTTTTGAAACTGCCGCTCAACTTCTCGCTTATTGCAAGTCTGTTGTTCTCATAAACCGAAGTGACACCTTCCGCGCTGACCAGATCACAATAGATAGAGTTTTGAAAAATCCAAAAATCAAAGCTATCAAGAATGTAGATATTTTAGAAATACAAGGTGATAAATTTGTAGAAGGATTAGTCTACAAGGATAAAGCCTCCAGTACCGAAAATGAATTAAAAGTATCCGGAATTTTCGTTGAGATCGGACAAATCCCAAATACTGATTTTTTAAAAGATTTAGTGCCCCTTGATAAAATAGGAAGAATAAAAATTGATGCGTGGTCGCAAAAAACCGAAGTCCCAGGCATCTGGGCCGCTGGAGATTGTACTAATGTTCTCTATCATCAAAACAATATCGCCGCTGGTGACGCTGTCCGAGCTCTAGAAGATATATATTTGGCAATACATACGAAATAGATTAACATACTAAAAAACGGAGGCGTGGCTGAGTGGTTGAAGGCACCGGTTTCGAAAACCGGCATCGGGGCAACTCGATCGTGAGTTCAAATCTCACCGCCTCCGCTTGTTATCTTGTTCTGAAGAAAAATAAAGATACTCATTGCAACAAATGCGGTTACCGCCGCAAAAATGAAAGTGTATGCTGGACTTAATATCCAAAACGCACCTGCGATTACAGAAGCTGGAAGATAGATTAAACCAGTGACAAAATTATACATACCGATAGCGGTCGCTCTTCTGTCTTGTTCTATATCAGAAATAAAAGCCTTACTTTGAGCTTCATCAATCGTATAAAAAATACCAAACAATATAAATAAAATAATTACTTCCCATTTTTCTTGAACAAAAATAAAACCCAAGGACATAATAATATAAACTAAATATCCCAAAACAATAATATATTTTCTTCCAATAAAATCCCCTAGTTTACCGATAGGTATTGAAAAAATAACAAAAGAAATATTAAATAACGCATAAAGCAATACCACGTCCTTAATCGCAAAACCCACATTATATGCACGCAGAAGCAGAAAACCGAAACTAAAATAGGCTAAAGAAAAAATTCCCGCTGGAATAAGATAAAGTTTGAACCCTCTATTTAAAACTCCCCAAGCCTTAAAAATATTTTCTCTTTTGTGTGGAATACCTGGACGATCTTTCATGAGAGCTAGAACAGCGACCGCTGCCACAGCTCCGACAACTGCAATAATAAAAATTAAACGAAAAGTACTTTCACTCTGGCCCAAATAAAGAAGCAAAAAATATGCGATAAGTGGTCCTAAAATAGCCCCTGCTTTATCCATAGCTTTATGTAAACCAAAAGCATATCCCCTAGTAGATTCTTCTGCTACAGCTGAAAGCCAAGCATCTCTCGGTGGACCACGAAAACTTTTTCCTAAACGTTCAATTATTCTAAACGCCGAAAGCGCAAAAGCAGAACTCCCCATCAATAACATTATTTTTGCAAAAGTGGAAAAGCCGTAACCCGTCAGAGCTAATGATTTCCTCTTTCCAGTTTTGTCTGACAACCAGCCTACAAAATAATCCAAGGAAGATGCAGAAAAATCCGACAAACCTTCAACAAAACCAAGGAGTGTTGCCGGTGCGCCGACAATAACAGTGAAAAATATAGAGAAAACTGCAAAAATAGATTCGGAACTAATGTCTGTCAAAAAACTAACGATTCCCAACTTGAGTACGTCCGGATGAACATTCAAAAATCTTTTTTCCATTCTTGAATTATAACAATAAATTGCGATTTTTTCAAAAAATGTTATGATACTAAATGTTTTTGGCCCTATCGTCTAATAGTTAGGACATCAGCTTTTCAAGCTGGTAATCTGGGTGCGATTCCCAGTAGGGTCACAAATGGATAAAAATAAAAAACTAGAAAATCTACACAAAAAGTGGAAGGAGGAATGTGAGAGTGAACTCAAAAAAACTGCGACACAAGCCGTGCCCGGAGTCGGTAATGCTAATGCAGAAATTGTTTTTATCGGTGAAGCGCCAGGAAAAAAAGAAGATGAACAAGGAGAACCCTTTGTAGGAGCAGCGGGAAAATTCTTGAACGAAATGCTTGGATTAATAAAACTAGAAAGAAAAGATATTTATATCACAAATATAGTAAAATATCGCCCGCCAGATAATCGCGATCCCCTGCCTGAAGAAAAAGCATCTTGCCGAGAATGGCTCTCAGAAGAACTGAAAATAATTTCACCCAAGCTGATAATTTTCCTAGGGCGTCACGCAATGAATAACTTTTTTCCAGATTTACAAATTTCGGGCGCCCATGGAAAACTATTAATTAAACCTTTTAAAGATGTATCTACAAAATATTTCTTCCCTCTTTATCATCCAGCCGCGGCATTATACGACGGCTCTATGCGTGAGGTTCTGATAGCAGATTTTAAAAAAATCCCAAAAGTACTAAAAGAAATTGAAAAACGTCAAACTTAATTAATAGTAAAAAAACTTGCGCTATTATAAAAAATCTGTCTTCATAAATATTTTATAGCGAATTTTAATAGAAAGAGTAGAATAAAAGTCATTAATAATTAAAAGTAAAATAATATGCAAAACCCTTTTCAAAACGCAATGGCCCAATTAGACAAGGTCGCCAAAATAACTACAGCAAAAAATTTCGGTAATGAATTTATTGCCCGCCTAAGGCAACCCGATCGAGACATTAGAATTTCAATTCCAGTTAAGATGGACGATGGCACCCTGAAAATCTTTGAAGGATACAGAGTGCAGTATAATGACGCACTTGGACCTTATAAAGGAGGAATTAGATATCACGCCGATACTGAAATAAATGAAGTAAAAGCACTCGCTTTTTGGATGACTCTTAAGTGCGCCGTTGGAGGTATTCCTATGGGTGGTGGAAAAGGTGGAGTAACTGTAGATCCTAAAAAATTATCAAAAGGAGAACTGGAAAGGCTCTCGCGTGGATGGGCACAAAGACTTACAGATGTTATTGGACCTCGTAAAGATGTCCCTGCTCCAGACGTAAACACGACACCAGAGATAATGGCCTGGATTTCAGACGAATACGGGAAAATTACTGGTGACACAAGCGGAGCAGTTATAACAGGCAAACCACTTGATAAAGGCGGTTCTGAAGGAAGAGGAACATCTACTGCTCAGGGCGGTTTTTATGCTTTTGAAGCATTAAAAAAAGAATTAAATTTACCAGAAAAATGCAAAGTAGCCATTCAGGGTTTCGGAAATGCTGGTAGTAACGCGGCAAAAATTTGGAATAAGGCTGGACATACGATTATCGCAATTTCAGATTCCAAAGGAGGAGTTTATAATCCGGATGGAATAGACATAGAAAAACTTTTAGAGCACAAAAAAACAACGAGCAACCTTTCTAATTTCCCTGGCAGTAAAGATATAACAAATTTGGAACTGTTAGCCACAGGGTGCGATCTTTTAATCCCCGCCGCATTTGAAAATGAAATCAATGAAAAAAACGCAGACAATGTCAAAGCTAAAGTCATTTTAGAACTTGCAAATGGTCCTATTAACCCAGAAGCAGACGAAATTTTGTTCAAAAAAAATATTCCTATATTGCCAGATATTTGGGCAAATTCTGGAGGCGTTATAGTTTCTTGTTTTGAATGGGAACAAAACCTAAAAAAGGAACATTGGACCGAGCAACAGGTTTTTGAAAAATTAAAACCGATGATGGAAGACGCAGGTAAAAAAATATTTCAAAACGCACAAGAAAATAAAACATCTCTTCGTATGGGGGCTTTTATCTTGGCGCTTGAAAGAATCAAAGAAAAAATGCTATAAATAAAGGGCGCGCGGTTAGCTCAGTTGGTAGAGCGTGTCTTTGACGTAGACAAGGTCACAGGTTCGATCCCTGTATCGCGCACCAAAATAAAAATTAGCATGAAAATTTTAAGTATAGAAACATCTTGTGACGATACAGGAATAAGTATAATGGAAGTAAAAGGAGGCATCACAAATGCTTCTTTTGAAGTTCTGGCAAACAATGTCTCCTCGCAAATTAGTATCCATATTCCTTACGGAGGAGTTTTTCCAGCGCTTGCCAAGAGAGAACACATAAAAAATCTGCCTATTATTCTGGAAAAGACTTTAAAAGAATCAAAAATAAAAAATAAAAAAAAGCCCGTTGACCTTATTACCGTAACCTATGGTCCAGGATTAGAACCAACACTTTGGACAGGAATTACCTTTGCACAAGAGTTGGCAAAAAAATGGAATGTGCCCATCATGCCAGTAAACCACATGGAAGGACATATGCTTTCTATTTTTGCAAATAAAAAAAAGAAGTTTAAAGTTTTAAAAATAAAAAACCCAGCGCTCGCGTTATTAGTCTCTGGTGGCCACACAGAATTAGTTCTCATTAAAAAATGGATGAATTATGAAATTATTGGACAAACTCTAGATGATGCCGTCGGCGAAGCTTTTGATAAAGTTGCTCGCATGCTAGATCTTCCCTATCCTGGCGGGCCAGAAATTTCAAAATTAGCTGAACAAGAAAGAAATAAAACAAAAAATGAAAATATCAAACTACCTCGACCCATGCTTTATAGCAAAAATTTAGATTTCTCTTTCTCTGGACTAAAAACAGCCGTCCTTTATTTAATAAAGAAAATTGAACCAATAAATAAAAAAACAAAAGCACAAATAGCTCTTGAATTTGAAAACGCCGCCATTGAGTGTCTGGTACACAAAACAGCTAAAGCAATTGAAAAATATAAAATCAAAACTCTCATCGTGGCAGGAGGAGTATCTGCAAATGAACATCTGAGGAACAAAATGAAAGAAATAACTGGAAAAAAGATAAAACTTTTTCTGCCGAGTAAAGAGCTCACGGGAGATAACTCTTTAATGATCGGTATCGCTGGATATTTAAATTACATAAAAAATAAAAAGGAAACTCCTAAAATAGATAGTATAAAAGCGAATGGTAATTTAAGGCTTTAATCCTTCTCGAGTCAGGATAAATGTGATATTATTAAGGTATGGATGAGAAATTACTGAAACCCTATGATCCTAAAACAACTGAAAAAAGAATTTACAAGCTTTGGGAGGAAAGCGGTTTTTTTAATCCAGATAATCTACCTGACAAAAGAGAAAAGACGTTTACAATAATGATGCCCCCGCCGAATGTTACTGGAGTACTTCACATGGGACATGCATTAATGATTACTCTTGAAGATATAATGATTCGTTATAAAAGAATGCAGGGATTCAAGACTCTTTGGCTTCCGGGCACAGACCACGCTGCCATAGCAACTCAATCAAAGGTAGAAAAAGAAATACAGAAAAAAGAAGGAAAATCTCGTTATGATTTAGGGCGAGAAGAAATATTAAAACGAATAAACGAATTTGCTAAGGAAAGCCATGATACAATCATTTCCCAAATAAAAGTAATGGGAGCATCATGCGATTGGTCTCGTGAAGCTTTTACTCTAGATAAAAAAAGAAATCTCGCTGTAAATACAATATTTAAAAAAATGTATGACGATGGATTAATTTACCGTGGGAATAGAATTGTTAATTGGGATCCAAAAGGGCAAACTACGATTTCAGACGATGAAATCGTTTACGAAGAACGTAACGCAAAACTTTATACTTTTAAATACAGCAAGGACTTCCCCATTTTTATATCAACCAGTAGACCAGAAACAAAAGTTGGTGACGTGGCAGTGGCAGTGCATCCAGATGATAAAAGATACACAGAATTTGTCGGAAAAGAGTATGATTTAGAATTCTGTGAAATACCAATTCATATCAAAATAATAGCCGATAAAGAAGTTGATCCAGAATTCGGCACAGGTGCGCTTGGTGTTACCCCTGCCCATTCTATGATTGATTGGGAAATGGCAGAAAGACACGACTTACTTCGCCCTCAAGTTATAAACGAATACGCAAAAATGTCTGTTGGTGGAGAAAAATTACTAGGCAAAAAAACAACGGAGGCGAGAGAAGTGATCGTAGAATGGTTACGCTCTCAAGACCTTTTAGAAAAAGAAGAAGAAATAAAACAAAATATTGCTACGGCTGAACGAACAGGTGGAATCATAGAACCACTACCTAAATTACAATGGTTTATAGACGTAAATAAACCAATAAAAGAAAGGAATAATAAATCTCTTAAAGATTTAATGCGTGAACCTTTTGAAAAAGATGAAATAAAAATAATACCTGAATATTTTTCTAAAACATATTTTCATTGGATAGAAAATCTTCGTGATTGGTGTATTTCTAGGCAAATCTGGTATGGACATAGAATACCAGTTTGGTATAAAGGAGAAGAAATAGTTGTTGGAGAAAATCCAGGCAGTGGATGGAGGGAAGATGAAGATACATTAGATACTTGGTTTTCTTCTGGACTCTGGACTTTTTCAACATTAGGTTGGCCAGAAAAAACAAAAGACCTAACGACTTTTCATCCAACCGATGTTTTGGAAACAGGATATGAAATACTTTTCTTTTGGGTCGCTAGAATGGTTTTGATGTCAGAATATGCCTTAGGCGAAATACCTTTTAAAAATGTATTTTTGCATGGAACAGTTCGTGACGCCAAGGGACAAAAAATGTCCAAATCTTTAAATAATGGTATCGATCCGCTTGAGATAGCGGAAAAATTCGGTGCTGATGCGGGACGCATGGCTCTCATCGTGGGTACAGCTCCAGGCACGGACTCAAAGATATCTGAAGAAAAAATTAAAGGATATAAAAATTTTGCTAATAAAATTTGGAATGCTACTCGTTTTGTATTAGAAAATACAAAAGATTTTAATATTCCAGAAACACCGAGCTATGACGAAGAAGATAAAAAATCAGACGAAGAATTAAAAATATTTATAAAAGAAATAACTAAAGAGATGGATGAATATAAATTCCATCTTGTTTCCGAAAAACTTTATCATTACTTTTGGCACACCTTTGCAGATATCATTATTGAAAGATCTAAAAGAAAAATACTGGAAAATAAAAATGGCGACTCAGCTAAGGCGCTTCTTTACACTCATTTGACTACTTTATTAAAAGCTCTTCATCCATTTATTCCATTTGTCACAGAAGAAATCTGGTCGATATTACAAAAAGAAAATAAAAATCTATTGATGGTTGAAAAATGGCCCTCTTACTAAGCAACCCGAAAATTTTAGCCTTAGCGTTTCTGGGAGGAATTATCCCCTCTTTTTTGTGGTTATGGTTTTGGATGAAAGAAGAAGAAAACCCTGAACCCAAAGGGTTGCTTGCTATTGTTTTTATTATGGGGATGGTAGCAGTCATAGTAGTTTTACCAATTCAAAAATTTATACAATCTCATATAAGTTCACAAGAGATGGAGCTCATTATGTGGGCCAGCGCAGAAGAAATAATAAAATATCTTGCTGTCTTACTTATTCTTTATAAAACAAATTATATTAATAAACCTATAGACTGGCCGATCTATCTCATCACGGCAGCTTTGGGTTTCGCCGCACTTGAAAATATTTTGTTTTTAATCAAACCATTTTCAATAAATCAAGCAATTGTGGGTTTACTTACTGGGCAACTTCGCTTTTTAGGATCTACTCTTCTTCATACTGTCTCTTCAGGAATTCTAGGTATTGCGCTTGGAATTTCTTTCTATTTAGGAAGTTTTAGAAAAGGGTGGTATCTATTTATCGGTTTCCTGGCTGCCATAGCCTTGCATAGTACCTTTAATTTTTTTATAATAAGAAATGATGGAAATGATTTCTTGAAAGTATTTGCATTTTTATGGGTCGTTACTGTAGTCGTTATGTTACTTTTTGAAAAAGTAAGAAGAATGAGTGAATAATTATTAATTAACTAACTTGCCTCGTCGTGACGGGGAAATTTATGGAAAATAAAAAAAGAAGTTTTTTTGAAAGATTAACTGGTAGTATGAGTATAGACGATGATCGTGAAGAAACTAAAAAAGATTATTCAACAAAAGGAAATAAGGGGGATAAAAAAAATGGTAACAGCTGGATAGAAGAAGAAAATGATGAGGCGGAATTATCAATTGACGTTTTTCAAACACCAACTGACATCATAGTCCAAACAATGGTAGCCGGAGTTAGACCAGAGGATTTAGAACTATCAATTTCTCGAGACATGATCACTATTCGTGGTAAACGTGAAGAATCTAGAACCATTGATGAAGATAATTATTTTACTAAAGAACTTTATTGGGGAAAATTTTCTCGCACCTTGTCACTTCCCGCAGAAGTAGAACCAGAACAAGTTGAAGCCACCGAAAGACATGGCCTTCTTACTATAAAAATCAAAAAGGTGGATAAAGAAAAGAAAAACAACGTAAAAATAAAATCAATCTAACATTCTGTGCCTGGGGGGTGGATCGCACACCCGACCTGTCCCTCTTCAGGGGAACGCTCTACTACTGAGCTACCCAGGCAGTTTTAATTTGGCAATTTTTTCAACAAAGAACCAAGGTTGTCGAGATTACTTTTCGCACCACTATATGTATCCATCAATTGATCCAGATATGGCTGAATAAAATAAAATGCCCCGACAGAAACACCTATAATCAACACCCAATACAAAACACTCATAATACGTGCCATAAACATGGTACGCTTTATAGAATGCAACATGCGATTGTTCTCTTCGACAAGCTCGTAAGTTTGTTCTAATAACTTTTTTTCCTCTGGTTGCATTATATATAATTTAGCATAAATAAATAAAAAAACCAATTCCAAATAAGCTTTTTATGTGTTAGATTGTAGGGATAGCCCTCATAGTTCAATGGATAGAACAGTTCCGTCCTAAGGAATAGATCCCCGTTCGATTCGGAGTGAGGGCACAAATTAAAGTGCTAGTAAACCAACGATTCTTGGTTTATCAAAACCGACAGTGATTTCGCCATCAATTACTATTACCGGCACACCCATTTGGCCGCTTTTTTCTATCATTTCTTTTCTTTTATCAAGATCACTTGCCACGTCATATTCTGTATAAACAATACTGTTGGCAGTAAAAAAATCTTTTGCCATGTGACAAAAGTGACAGGTCGGGGTTGAATAAATTGTTACGTTTTTCATAATATTTTATCGTTTAACTTTTAATATCTTCATTATAGCATGCTTGTCAAGTGGGGACTTTGTGCGGCCGGCGAGAATCGAACTCGCGCCCGATGCTTGGGAAGCACCAGTTCTACCACTAAACTACGACCGCGGCAGATGATATTCTAACTCTTTTCTGCCTTAGAACCAAGTGCCATTATAATCTTGATAATAGTATCAGGATTAAGCGACATACTTTCTATCCCTTCATCTACAAGGAATTGCGCGAATTCAGGATAGTCAGATGGTGCTTGACCGCAAATGCCGATATATTTATTTTTTTCTTTACACTTTTGAATAATTTGCGCAACTAGTTTTTTTACGGATGGATTATTTTCGTTCGCAATATGAGTGACAATACCAGAGTCTCTATCAAGACCTAAAGTAAGCTGAGTCAGGTCGTTAGAACCGATAGACATACCGTCAAAAATTTCCAAAAATTCATCAGCGAGTAAAATATTTGATGGAATCTCGCACATTACATAAATTTTTAATTCTTTATCTGTTTCTCTGTCTAGGCCATATTCTTTCATTACAGCGATAACTTGTTTCCCCTCTTCTGGTGTTCGGCAAAATGGAATCATCGGAATTACGTTCGAAAGTCCCATGTCTTCCCGCACGATTTTCATCGCTTTACATTCGAGACCAAAAGCTGTTTTGAATTTCGGATCATAATATCGTGAAGCTCCGCGCCAGCCTAACATCGGATTCTCTTCATGCGGTTCATACATATCTCCACCAATCAAGGTACGATACTCATTCGTCTTAAAGTCAGAGAAACGAATAATCACTTTATTGGGATAAAAAGCGGCACCGATTTTCGCTATACCTAAAGCAAGCTCGTCTACATAGAATTGTGTTTTATCTTTGTATTCATAAGTTAAATTATCAATTTCTTTTAATAATTTTGTTACAGCGGGGGTCTTTTTCCCTTTTTTAAGTTTATCATAATCAATCAATGCATTCGGATGCAGACGAATATAAGAGGCAATAATAAATTCTAGTCTTCCTAGCCCTACTCCCTCTGCCGGAAGATTGTAATTTTTAAATGCATCATCCGGTGAACCGATATTGACCATAATTTTTGTAGCCACCTTGGGCAACTTGTCTAAATGGTGTTCTTTTACTTCAAAAGGAAGAATTCCTTCGTATACGTTACCCACCTGCCCTCCTGAGGCGTCTACAGTCACGCCCTGACCATTTTTAAGCACTTTTGTGGCATTATCTGAACCAACGATACAAGGAATACCGAGCTCGCGAGAAACGATAGCCGCATGCGAAGTGCGTCCCCCTTTGTCCGTCACTATGGCGCTAGCTATTTTCATAATTGGTTCCCAATCTGGATCAGTGATTTCCGTTACCAACACCTCTCCTTTTTCAAATACATTTATATTTTTTGCACTTCGAAGTACTCGAACTTTCCCAGCGCCGATTTTTGACCCAACGGCAATACCTTTTATCAAAACCTTGCTTGTTTTTTGTAATTTATATTCGCTTAAAATATTTTTATCTTTTCCAGAGACAACTGTTTCAGGACGAGCTTGTACGATGAAAAGCTCTCCAGTTTTCCCATCCTTCGCCCATTCAATATCCATTGGCTGATAACGATTATGTTTCTTGGAAAAATATTTTTCTATTTGATAACACCACTTTCCCATCTTTACCACTTCTTCGTCCGTAAGAGAATATTTTTGTTGATCTCGTGGCGATACTTTTTCTTGCTTCGTACCATCCTTCGCATAAACTAGTTTAATATTTTTCTTACCGATTTTTTTACCAATAATAGGATTTTTTTTATTGGCATCTAGATTTGGCTTAAAGATAATAAATTCATCCGGAATAACTTTCCCCTGCACGATGAATTCGCCTAAACCATATATACCAGTCACCACAATTACTTTATCAAAACCAGTTTCTGTATCTATGGTAAAAGCAACACCAGAGGAAGAAAGATCAGAACGCACCATACGTTGAATACCGACAGAAAGAGCCGCATCAAAATGCGAGAATCCTTTATCTGCGCGATAAGAAATAGCCCGATCGGTAAAAAGAGAGGCAATGCATTTTTTTGTCGCGACAAGTATGTTTTCTATGCCATGCACATTGAGATATGTCTCCTGCTGGCCGGCAAATGAAGCTCCGGGAAGATCTTCTGCGGTAGCCGAAGATCGAACTGCTACGTCACTATTTTCCCCATATTTTTCTCCCAATTCTCTATATGATTTTGTAATCATATCTTGTAAGTCTTGGGGCAAAATCTCTTTTAGAATCGCTTCGCGAACTTTTTTGCCCCGAACTTGCAGATTGCGAATATCTTTTGTATTTAAATCAGAAAGAATTTGTTTTATTTTTTCATCCAGCCCCGTTTCCCTAAAAAAATGTCGATAAGCATCTGCAGTAAGAGCAAAACCATCCGGCACATTTACGCCAAGTGGAACAAGATTGGAATACATTTCTCCTAAGGCAGCGTTTTTACCACCAACCACCGGAACATCATCAATTCCAACTTCACTAAACCACTTAACAAATTTTTTTTCCTCTGACATAAATAATTCTTTTACTTTAATAATAAATTAGTAATTTTGACTAACCTTCTATACTTTACCATTCTTTCTGGTTTTGTGGGAGCCCCCGCTTTTAAACCAAAACAATTAAAAGCAAAAGCAAGATCAGCAATAAAATCATCATCTGTTTCTCCGCTTCTGTGGCTCACGATAAGTTCTATGTCATTTTCTCTTGCTAATTTCATAGTCTCTAGGGTTTCTGTAAGAGTACCGATTTGGTTCGGTTTAATAATCATCGCATTTATACTATTTTTTTCTATCGCTTCAGCAACAAGAATTTTATTGGTTACGGTTAAATCATCACCAACTATTTTTAGCTCACTGTTATTTTCTTTCAATTTTCTAAAACTATCAAAATCTTCTTCATCGAACGGATCTTCAATAGACAGTAAATTAAATTCTTTAATCAAAGAATCGTAAATATTTAAAAGTTCCTCTTTAGAGACATCTTTCCCCTCAATTTTATACATTCCATTGTGATAAAACGAAGAACTAGCAACATCGAGAGCAAGTCGCACCTTGCCTTCCAAATCATTTTGTTTTATGGCTGCTCGAAGATAAAAAAGAGGTTGCTTAATGTCACTTATTTTCGGAGCGAAACCTCCTTCGTCACCGAAAATCACTGATTCTTCTCCTAAATCTTTTAAGATTATCTCTTTAAGAGTATTTTGTATCGTTATTCCTATCTCAATTGCTTCTTCTACTTCCTCCACTTTAGGAATAATATGATATTCCTGAAAAGCTAAATTATTTTGTGCGTGCTTGCCACCATTAATTAAATTCATATAAAGATATGGCACTTGACGAGATGGTTTTATTTCAACAAGTGTTTGTAAATATTCGAAAATTTCTTTTCCAGAAATCTTAGCTGCGACTTTTGCGCAAGCAATACTAACACCAATCATAGAATTACCCCCAAGATTATCTTTGTTCTGGGTACCATCTAATTCAACCATAATTCTATCTATTTCTTTTTGATCTAAAATATCTTGGCCGATTAAAGCTCCCGCGATTACATTGTTTATTTTATTTATGGCATTTTTTACCCCCTTCCCATCTTCATCTCTTAACTCATGCGCTTCATGAAGTCCAGTAGAAGCCCCAGAGGGAACAGAAAAACTATCTGAAATATCTTCGACCCATGCTGTTACTTTAACGGTCGGATTTCCACGTGAATCTTTTATTTCTTCTGCTATAATTTTTGTAATTTTACTCATTGTTTTTTGTTAAGAGAATCATTAGGTCCGAAACATTCGCGCCAGTGGGGCCAGTGATAATCATATCACCGGTTTTTTGGAAAAAAGAATAGGAATCGAAATTATCCAAATAATCATCAGCGCTTAAACCCAATTTTTCCGCCTTTTCTGTTGTATTTTTATCCACTATCGCTCCTGCGACATCACTATTGTCCATCCCGTCAGAAGCAAAAGATATAAAAACAGAATCTGCATCAATCATTTTATTATTAATCGCCGTTAGCCCCATATGAAGATTTCTTCCACCTTTCCCCCCTTTTTTAAGAATTACAAGACGAGGCTCACCAGCAGCCAAAACAACTGCGTTGTTTTTTTTCTCAGAAAATATTTTTTTAGTTACATCACCTACTTCAGCATATAAATCAGTAGAAATAACATTTACTTCAAAATTAAGCTCTCGCGCCTTTTTTACCATAGCTTCTATGGCAATTTCATTTGAAACAAGTATAAAATTATGAACTTTTTCAAAATATTTTTCTTCTTTCGGTGTTTCTACTAAATTAAATTCTCCTAGATTATTTTCTGTAATAATTTTTTCTGCATCAGCTACGGTGGTTTTATCTTTATAGGTTGGACCAGAAGCGACATTTTCAAAATTACCCCCTGGAATATCAGAAAAGATAAGTCCGATGACTGTAGCTGGATAAGCAATTTTTGCCAAGCCTCCACCTTTTAAAATAGATAAATGTTTTCTGATTGTGTTAATTTCCGTTATTGTTTTCCCAGATTTTAAAAATGCATCATATAATCTTATTCCCTGCTCACACTCGTCTTCCGAATTACACAATAAGGCCGAACCACCACCGGAAACAAGAACAATGATCAAGTCTTCTTCACTAGAACCTTTAACTATTTCATATATTTTTTCTCCAGCTTCAAGATTTATTTCGCTTGGTCTTGGGTGAGTACCGACAAAGGTTTCAATATATTTGCTATCAACCTTATGGAGGCCAATAACCGCACCCTTTTCAATTTTAGAACCTAAGATTTTCTCCAGAGCCAGAGCTGCCAAAGAAGAACCTTTACCAAAACCGACTACTTTTATTTTTTTAAAATTCGCTAAATCAAAACTTTTTCCTGAAATGCTTAAAACATTATCTTGAAGTAAAATAGAATTAAAAATAACACTTTCTGTATCAATAGCTTCTAGCCCAGATTCCATAATAGCTAAAGCCGATTTACGATTTTCTGTCGTTGCTAACTCATTAAAATTATTAATCCGGTTTTTCCCCATATTATTTAACTAAATTTTGTGCATTCCCTGAAATAAATCCTTTTATATTTTCTACTGTTGTTTTTATTATTTCTGTTTCAGCTTCTTTAGAGTAAAAAGCAATGTGAGGAGTAACAATTATCTGTGGCATATCGATTAAAATCTGATTTTCAACGATTGTTTTGTAATCTATTTGCTCAGAACTTTTTGAGCCAATAATTTCATTTTTAATTTTAAAATCTCTTTCCCCTTCTAAAACATCCAAACCAGCCCCAGCGATAATCCCTTCATTGATCCCCCAGATTAACGCTTCGGTATCGATTAAAGCTCCTCGTGCTGTATTTATGATAAATATTCCTTTTTTCATTTTAGAAATATTTTCTTTGTTTATTAAATGATAGTTTTCTTTAGTGTATGGAGTATGAATGGTAACAATGTCAGATACTTCCAGAACTTCTAGCAAACTTTTATATGTAAAATTATTTTCTTTTGCAAAATTTATATCAGGAAATAAATCATAAGCTAAAACATTCATTTCAAAACTTCGGGCAATTTTTATTACATTTTTACCAATTCGGCCAGTACCGATAACGCCGAGAGTTTTCCCTTGTAAATCAAAACCTTGTAGAGAAGAGTAAAAATTGAAATCCATTGAGTCCCGTAAATGATTATTAGCATTAATAATATTTCGAGAAAGATTGAGAATTAAAGAAAAAGCGAATTCAGCCACAGTGTGAGAACCATAAGATGGAACGTTAGAAACCTTTATTTCTTTTGTCGCACAATATTCTAAATCAATATGTTCAAATCCTGTAGAACGAGTAGTAACAAATTTTAAATTTGGTAATAAATTAATAATATTTTTACTGACCACCGAATTAATAAAGATAGAAATAATTTCAGCGTCTTTTGCCTTCTCAGCATTATTTTCATCTAATTTTTCTTCAAAAAACAATACATCTTCACTTTCAAAAGCCTTTAAGAGAAGTGGTTGTTCCATCTTGGGAACCTCAAAAAATATTATTTTCATAAGTATATTATAGCATATTATTTAAACCAATTCATAAAAAACGAGAAAAATCCTCCGGAATTTGACGCCGGCGATAAAGACTGATTTTTGTCTTCTACCACCACTATTACATCTTCCCCTTCTTTCACTAGACCAAAATTTTCTCTAAAAAATTTTTCTTTTCCTTCGTCAGTATTTAAACTTTCTATATCTAACACCAGTTTCTCTTTTTGTTGTTTTAGTGCGGAAATTTTATCTTCGGTCATTTCTTTATTTTTACTAGTTTCCTTCATTTTATTCCAAAAACCAAAAACACTCCAAGCGAAAAATAATATCAAAACACCTAGAACTATCAAAACGGGTTTTGATTCTGCTATCTTTCTCCAGCTACTTTTTTGTTGAAAATTTCTCATACTGTGATACACTAAGTATATGCTTTTCAATAAAAAACATCAAAAGAAAATACAAGTCGCTTGGGCAGTGGTAAGTGTGCTAATCATTGTTAGTATGATATTACTTTACTCTCCTATTTTTAGATAAAAACATCTTTATCTAGCTACGATCTCCAGTACGCATCATCTTTAAAAATACATTTTGAGGAATGTTTACTCTTCCTCTCTCTTTCATTTTTTTCTTTCCCTTTTTCTGCTTCTCCCGAAGTTTCATTTTTCGAGTAATATCGCCTCCATACATATGCTGAGTCACGTCTTTTTTCATACCAGAAAGAGTGCGTGAAGAGATTATACGTCCAAGGGCCCTCCCTTGAATTTTTAAAGTAAACATTTGTCTAGGCAGTAGGGTTGAAAGTTTTTGAACAGCTTCTTCCGCTTCGATTTCTGCTCTTTTTTTAGAAACAACTCTAGAAAAAGCTGGTACAGCTTCATCAGCAACCAATAAATCAAGTCTAGTAACATTCGCTTCTCTCATTTCACCTATTTCGTAAGAAATAGAACCATAACCTGATGAAGTACTTTTTAACTCATCGAAAAAATTTCGCATCAGCTCACGTAGGGGCATTTTGACAGATAAAGCTCCACGATTGTCCCCAAAATTTTCCATCTCTCCAACTTCTGCTTCATGGTCAAAGAGAAGTTGCATAATATTACCAACATATCCCACCGGTGTGATAATTTTCAATTTAACCCAAGGCTCAAACACAGTTTCTATATTCCCATCATCGGGGAAAAAATATGGTGAATAAATCTTTTCTCTTTTGCCGTTTCGGAGCAATACTTCATAAGTAATAGAAGGTGTGGTGATAACTAATTTCAAATTGAATTCTCTTTTTAATCTTTCGGTAATAATTTCTAAATGAAGCATACCTAAAAATCCACAGCGAAAACCTTTTCCCAGAGACCCCGAAGCTTCTTCTTCATAAGAAAAAGCGGAATCAGAAAGTTTTAATTTTCCCAAAGCAAGTTTTAATTCCGCAAAATCATCTGCATCTTCTGGAAATACGCTCGCCCAGACTACCGGCAACGGTTGCATATAACCCGGGAAAGCGGGTAATGGATTTTTGAACATGGTTACAGTGTCTCCAACCGAAGCTATTCCTGGTTTTTTAATCCCCGTGACAACATAACCTGTCTCCCCTCTTTCGAGAGAATCCTTAGGAGTTTCTTCTGGAGAAAAAGTACCCACTTCTAGCGCAATAAATTTTTCCCCTGAAACAGAAAAGAGCAATGTATCCCCCTTTTTAACTACACCGTCCAATACACGCACAAAGACTATTACACCTCTGTGATTCGAATATTTAAAATCAAAAACTAAAGCGCGTAAAATATTGTCTCCGTGATATGTCTCTTTCGGCTCTGGAATACGCTTTATGACTTCTTGTAAAAGATTTTCTACCCCCTCTCCCGTGCGTCCAGAAACCAATAAAATTTCGTCTGAAGAACAGTTTAAAAGTTTCATTACTTCTTCTTTTATCTCAGATACTCTGGATAAAGGAGAATCGATTTTAGAGAGTACAGGAATGATTTTAAGCCCCCCCTCGCGTGCCATAGCAAGCGTAGTAAGGGTTTGCGCTTGAACCCCCTGTGTTGAGTCAATCAGCAAAATAGAGCCTTCTACAGCCTTTAAAGCGCGAGAAACTTCATAAGAAAAATCTATGTGCCCCGGAGTGTCTATCAAGTTTAAAATGTATTTTTGTCCATTCAAAACATACTCCATTCTGACGGGTTGCATTTTGATAGTAATACCTCTTTCGCGCTCAAGATCCATAGAATCTAATACCTGATCGCGCATTTTACGAGATTCAATGGTGTGTGTAATCTCAAGCATTCTGTCCGCCAAGGTACTCTTACCGTGGTCAATATGCGCTATGATAGAAAAATTTCTGATGTGCTTCAAGTCCATAATTATATTCTATTCTTAAATCCCCCGGCTTGTAAATCCCACAATTTTTTATAAAGTCCATCTTTTTTATTTGCCAATTCGTTGTGATTTCCATCTTCAGCAATCTTTCCTTTTTCAATTACAATGATTCTATCCATCTCTCGAATAGTGGAAAGTCTGTGCGCTATTACAATAGTTGTTTTACCTTGAATAAGTTTATGAAGCGCATCTTGAATTAAAGATTCAGAATGAGAATCTAGCGATGATGTCGCTTCATCTAAAATGAGGATCGGCGCATTTTTGAGAATGGCTCGCGCTATGGCGACACGTTGACGCTCTCCACCAGAGAGTTTCACCCCTCGTTCACCAACATATGTATCATAACCCTTAGGTAGAGCATCAATAAATTCATCACAATGCGCTAAATGAGCAGCGACTAATACTTCTTCATCGATAGCATCTCGTTTACCATAACGAATATTCTCCATTAGAGTACGATGAAAAAGAATTGGATCTTGGGGCACAAAACCAATTTGTTCACGGAGATTTTTCTCTGAAATATTTTCAATATCCACTCCATCAATTAAAATTCTTCCAGAAGTAAGATTGAATAATCTCATTAAAAGTCGTACAAAAGTTGTTTTCCCCGCCCCAGAAGAACCAACAATGGCAACCTTCTGCCCTGATCTAATCGTCAAAGAAAAATTATCTAACACTTTGGAATTATTGTTCTCATAAATATATGTAACATTATCAAAGACAACTTCCCCCTTAGTATCACTTAAAATTTGTGTCGGTTTGTTTACAATTTCATAAGGAGTGCTAAGAATAACAGCCATTTCTTCGGCATCAGCAAAACTTTCATAATACGCCCGCACGATAGCACCGAAACTCCACAAACTATCAACCAAACGCACGAAATAACTCTGCAATAAAACTATTACCGGTAAAGTAACTAAACCGATCTTCCAATCACCTAAAATTATCCAAAAAATAATAAATTCAGTACAAAATGTATAGAAAGTTTGTATCGTTCCAAGACCCTCCCACAAATACCAATTGAATACTATTTTATTTTTTTGATCTTTAACAACTTCACCTATTTTCTTTTTTTCATATTCATGTCCAGTAAATAATTGTATTGAGGAATGATTGCCTATTGAATCAGATAAGGCACCGATGGTTTTAGAATCAGCTTCTGAGGCGATAATATCGTATTTTAATTTAAAACGAATATAAATAAAGGCCGTAGCTAAAAACACAATACAAAAAATCCCTAAAATGTAAGAATATTTCGGCATCAGTGTATAAAAAGCAATTATTATTCCTACTCCACGAATAATAAGCGGTAAACCATCCGCCATCATTCTATCAGTCAATTTTTCAAAAGCTCTGGTGTATTTATTTATTCTTTGAGTTAACGAGCCACCAAAATTATTTGCAAAAAAAGTATGTGAATGATTAATCATAGCTGAAAATGCCTGTTCTCGAAGGCCCGCCATCGTGCTAGCTTCAAAATAAGCAAGCGAAAATCCTGAAATTCTACGAATTATCCAACGAATTATGTTCAATATTAAAACTAAAATAATTATTAATTTGGCTGCAGAAACCACGTTGAAATCATTAATACTCAAAACATTCCAAAGTTTTAGGTATTGAAGTGGTATATAGACATCGAGCACTGAAGCAATAATGGTAAAAAAGACAACAACAAAAAAAGAAATTTTGTATTTTCTAATTATTTGCCAGTAATATTTGAGCACCAGGCCTCGATGCAAATTTGAATAATCTTTTTCCATAATAAAAAAAGGACAGAATCTGTCCTTTTTTTATTATAACACATAAATTTAAAAATGAATGCATTTTATGGAGTAGTTTCTACTACTGGATCAGGTGCGGGTGTTGGGATCGGTTCTACTACGGGATCGGGTACTGGTGGCGGAGTGGGTTCTGGTGGTGGAATTACAGGCGCAGGCGCAGGGTCCGTACAAACGTTATCTACTAAAATTTGTGGATCTATACATGTTGGAGCTACTGGCGTCGGATCAGTGCAGACATTGCCTACTAAGGTTTGAGGAGCTGTACAGACAGGAGGTTCTACTACGGGAGGATCTACGGCTGTCGGATCAGTACAGACATTATCCACGAGGGTTTGTGGAGCTGTACAAGTAGGAGTTTCTGGCGCTGGATCGGTACAAACATTATCTACTAAGGTTTGTGGAGCGGTACAAGTAGGGACTACTACTGGTGGCACTGTTGAGGTAGCAGTAGAACCCGCCCCAGAAAGCAAAGTATCTAGTTGAGCTTTAGTTATACAAGTTTTCGAGCCGGAATCGTCAGAAACACATAGGGTATTTGTATTAACTTCTTTGGCAAAAATATTGGCTATTCCATTACCCGCATCTGCCAACCAAGCACCCATCTTAGCAAAGAAAGCAGTAACAAAAGATTCTGTAGGAGAACCAGGAACAGGGATACTAATTCCAGCAATTCCTTCTAAACTCAAATTCATTTCTTGGATAGCTTTGATGGTCGTGGCAAGAAGAGCCTTTGTGTCCAATCCATAAGGTTTTCCTTCTGCATCATAAGTAGCAAATTCTGGAGCAATTAAAGCAACTTCCCCAGATATAAATCCAAAATAAGTTTCACTTCCCATATTCATTTCTGGTTTAAAAGTATAAGAAACAGGACGAAGAGCAAGAATACTTGAAAGACCGTTATTCAAATCAACAATATTGTCCTTAAATTCTGCTCTTGAAGGATCACAAATTACATTCCCTGAAGTATCCGCAAATAGCGCTCCAGCTGTTGTACAACCTTTTTGTTGAACCACCCCCGCATTCGTTACACTAAACTTACTTACGCTTCCCACTTGTGCATCAATCAAAAGTTGTGCTCCACTACCCACTGCGGTTTGAGTTCTGTTAATGAGGAGGTCGGTATTGGCGGCAGTTCCACTAGCTTGGTTGTATGACGGGATAACCGCAAAGAACGCTTGAGCACCTGAAGTGTTGGTTCTCGCTGCCCCTTGAGCTACTATTAAATTAACATTCCCAGTTCCTGATACCGAATACCCAGAGTAAAATCCTGTGCCACTGTTTGAGTTTACAACGTTTCCAGTTAAGGTTAAATTTCCATTAGTTCCAAACTTGAAAATTGAAGTATGTGTCCCCCCACCACTTCCTGCAGTATTTGTTCCAAAGTCAGCTAAAAGTTGAGTTCCTGAACCTGTCGCTTGCAAATAGGGTGATACTCTTAAAACGGATGTTGCTGCAGTGTCCGTTTGATTTATTGTTGGCGTTACATCTACTCCGATACTTGTTCCACTACTTGGAGAATGAGTTCCTATCCCCATTCTTACCGCAGCGGCTCCAGTCGCAGCGTTCATATTTCTACCTTGTAGAATAAGTGTTCCACCAAGTGCCAAGGTAGACAAACCTTGTCCTGCTCCCAAATAAATTTCTCCAGCAGGAAATACGTTTCCTGCAGAGCTTACATAAAATTTACTTGCAGATGCTACTTGCAAATCTATCAAATTCCCGCTTGTTTTTGCTGTTGGATTAATTAGGAGGTCAGTCAAAGCAGAAGAATCTGCGGCAGTTAGTGATTGCGAGGCGCTCCAAGTGTTCGCGTTCTCCAGTGTCGCAAGCGTCCCAGTAAGGTCGGGGATGGTAATGGTCCGGTCTGTGGTGGGGTTGGTGACGGTCAACTGAGTTTCATTCGTATCGGCGGCTGACCCCTCGAACTCGATATTGCTCAGCATGCGCAAGTTGCCATCGCCAGTTGAGCCATTGGTGATCCCAACCACCCCGACATCGAACCTGTCTATTCCCGAGTCGCTCCCCCCCCATGAGGTAGTAGAATTACTGAAACGGACGGCACCGGTAGACGGCAGGTAGACTCCACCATTGGCCCCACTGACATAAACTAGTTGTTGCAATGACGCGTTTCGCACATAAAGTTCACCGTTGCCCGAAGCGGTACCGATCCATGATCTCACAGAGAATGTATTTCCGCTCGTGTAAAAATCCCCCGACTGCGTAGCTGCGCCCATGAGCGCCACGGTGCCGGTCAACGCCGGAAGCGTCACGGTCACATCAGCCGTTGACGCTGGTCCCTGGAGAGTGACAGAGTTTGTACCGTTGTCGGAGTCCTCGAATAGTTGGAGCGTCCCAGCGGCGGTGGCCCCGTTGTTCGCTACGAACGCGGTGGCCGTCGCCATGCCTGCATTGTTCACCTTAAACTTACTTGTTCCCGCCACTTGTGCATCAAGAAGATTCCCAACATATCCAGATACTTCATTTACTGCTAAAGATGTTCCAGAAGCCGAGCCAACAAAGTATCCTGAAGTTGAGCCGTCGAATGCTCCACCACCCAGAGAAAGTGTCCCGTAATTTGCAGAAGCTGTCGGCGCAACACCGAGATGAAAACGAGAAGCTGGTGCTGTCGTTCCGATTCCGACGTTGCCATTATTTAGTATTGTCATTGCTGTAGTTCCACCAGAATCACCTACTTTCAGATACATTGCTGGATTGGTAAGCGTCGTGCCAGTAGTACTCGTGTTTTGTATGGTTAAAATATCTGTAGCATCTGTACCTCCTATAACTGTCTGTCCTCCACTTCTGCCATTAATATTCAAATATTGAGGATGATCATCATCCGTAAGCCCTGTCAGTAAACTGTGATTTGAAGCAAGGTAAGTTCCTGAAGATAAATTTGAGATTGAGCGTAAATCTTGAATTTCTTGATATGTCTCACTGGTGCCACTTCTTCTTAAAATAATTCTATATAAAGCTTTCATTTCCTTGAATGGTAATGAGCTAAGAGACAATCCTTCGTAAGTATTGTTTGCTCGAGCATTTGCTAAGCTAGTATCTTGTCTTTGCCCCATTAAAGAATAAATGGGGGTAATTGTGTCATTGGTAGCAAAAATCCAATAAGCGACATAGTTATTGTTCGTAACATCAGCTAACGAACCAGCATTATCATATTGGATGATATCACTGACTTCGTGATAATAATTTACCTGCTCTGCTGTGAAAGTACTACTTGCCCCTGTTCTATATAAAACTCTAGCTGTGGTTTCAGTAGAAAGAGTTTCGTTTTTTATATCTTCATCATAAAAACTTCCAGCTGTCACAGAGAAAGTGGGAGGAGAATTAAAAGTACCAGTAAAACCTGTATTATACCTCGACCCAACAGTGTTATGTAATAATTCATGAGTATTTCCATCCATAGTGACCCCGTGTCGTTCTTCCCCTAAAAGACCTGTAGCTAAAGAAGTATTCCAATACACTGTCCCTATGTTGATAGTGCCATCTATGAGTGACCAAGGAGAAGTGCTCTGTGAAAGAGCTTGAGTCGTAGCATCATAATAAATAAAATATAATCCAGTTACATCTGGTATTTCTATTGATTCTGTATTTTTTGTAAATTCTGCACCCTTGCTATACACCTTAAAATTTGTTCCGGTTATTGTAAAATTTCTAGTACCGTTATTAAATGAAATTGCAGTATCAGTCCTATTCGGAAAACCAGTTGCTTCTCCTGTAATTGATGCAAGATTAGTCAAAGATTTCCAACTTGTGCCATCATACCCCTGAAAATCAGAATTGAGATAACGAATAGTTCCTGCTGTATTTGTTGTGGTTGTGCCTATGCGCACTCCCCCTGTATTATCCACACTAAACTTACTTACTCCCCCCACCTGTGCGTCTATTAGATTACCAACATATCCAGATACTTCATTCACTGCTAAAGATGTTCCCGAAGCTGAGCCAACAAAATATCCAGCGGTTGATCCATCAAATGCACCGCCTCCTAGAGAAAATGTTCCGTAGTTTGCAGAAGCTGTCGGTGCAACGCCAACAATAAGATTACCCGTGAGGGTTCCACCTGCTAATGGTAGATATGTTCCTAAATCAGAAGTAAGTGCCAGCGTTCCAGTAAGATCGGGGATGGTGATTGTCCGGTCTGCGGTGGGGTTGGTGACGGTGAACTGTGTCTCGAAATCGTCTGCCGCGCTACCCTCGAACTCGATGTTGTCCTGCATTACGAGGTCGCCCGTGTCCGTCGTGCCGCTTGCGCCAGAGCCGATGCGGACAACCCCCGCAGCCGCACGCGAAAGGCCGGTGTCTAGGCCTGAAATTGCGGTAGCTGTGTTGCCCCAGGTATATGCGGAAAGAGAATTGACAGCGGTGTATGCTTGACCCGCGTAGAAATATGTCTCTGTCGCTGCAGAGTTCTGAGAACGAAGCGCTCCACCTTTCGCATATATGTTACTAGCACTAAAGGATGCGAAGTTCCCAATGGTACTTGTAGTCGCCGAGATAGCTGAACTACTTGTGGCAGAGAACCCAGGGCCGATTGTCCCAGCATAGAAGAGTTGAAACCACCCTATACCCAATGGAGCGGACATGGATGCAGTCTCTCTCTGTGTGCCCCCGTCCATTGTATAGAACTTCAACCCAACATCATGGTCTGTGAGTGCTGTGGCGTGGAAGAAATCTCCATACTTATACGCTTCGATCCTCGCGACCTCAGTTTGCGCATAACTGGACCCGTTGTTAATGGTGCCGAAAAAATCAAACGAGATGGAAGCCGTGTCGCCTACTTGCCCTGTTGTCGGCTCATTTGAGTTTGTGAGTTGCAAGAACTCCGTCACGGCGTTGTTCCCATCAATGCTGGTTGACAGAAGACCAGTGAGAGTTCCACCTGCAAGAGGAAGATATGTACTGGAAGCAGTCCCTGTATCTAAATAAGTTGAATTGTCATAAGAAATAGTTGTACCAGTTGCTTTTACAAAACCAGTACCATTTAACGCATCTTGTTTAGAAGCAGCGAGCCCAGAGTAAAGAGAGTTCACAGCATTGTCACCAGAATTTGTTCCGGAAGTATTCCCGACTACTACAAGTTGCGCATCGGTAACATAGTTATCGTCTGCCCCAAGAGCTGAAGCTTTATTATTAAAAGTATTCCAGTCTGTATCTGATAATGCTCCAGTAGTAGAAGTAGAAGCTAACGCTAAACTTAATACTTGAGTTGCTAAAGAAAGACCATTAGCGGTACCAATAGTAAGAGGATTATGATTACTTGCTACTAATGTTTCTATTTGATCCCTTACAGCATTTTTACTTGGAGATATCGTCGTCACACCATCCCACGTCGTCGCATCATAGGCAGTATCGCTTATATTTACAGAAGTAAGTGGTGATCGAACATCACAATCTGCATCTGTCGGTAAACATTCTGGATTTAAGGTATCTCCCGGTTCATAAAAAGTACCGTTCCAAACGGCGAAAACCATTTTTGCTGAAAATAAAACAAGCACAACAAAAACAAATAAAGCAATAGCTATTTTGTTCGTTGATATTATTTTTATTTTAGAAAATATATTTTTCATAATTTTCAAACAATCAAATACGACTTATTTCAAAATTTACTTCTGGATTTTGGTTATCAAAATACCTAAGAGCTTTTTCACGCTATTCTGCGCATCTGCTTCTGTTTTACTCGCAGTGAAATTTTGCCATTCGGCCATCACTTCTTCGTCTTTCAAATCACGCACCGCATTCTCAAGTGAAAGCCTCGTTTCAAAATCAACTTCTTTTTCTGCTTGTAATACTTTTTTAATAAACATTGAAGCAAAGTTAATTATTTTTTGGTTTAATTCAACTTTTACCTGATTAGATTTTATTGTTTCTAATTCTTTAGAGAAGGAAAAAAACTTGTAAGCAAAAAATACATTGCTGATAACGAGTATTACAATAAATATGACCACAAAACGCTTTTCATTTTCTATCATCATTTGTTTGAAAATTTTAATAATTTATCTCGCAGGGTATTACGATATAAATTATACACTAATAATAATAACACGACAATCAAAAGAACGGTTTTCCAGTCAAATACAGAAAACCACCCTCGGCTGGATTTTAATTCTATGTTTTGGTGGATTCCACTTCCCTCTACGACAACAAATGCTTTTCCTTGATAAAAATCATAGCCTGGTGCCTCTATCTGGAAATAATAGGAACCTTCTGGCACTAAAAACGAATAAGTTCCCCTAACGTCTGTTATTTGCGGGTTTTCCTGTTGATAATCTTTCGCGACCCAAAGCTCATATTTTTTAGTTAAATTATTTAATGAATAAAGAGATATAATAGCTGACGGAATACGAGTCTCTTTGCCGTTATTTTTTTCAAAAACATATCCTTCTGGGTCAATAACGGTTATCATTCTCATTTGGCGAGCCCCGAGTACTGGATCTAAATAATCAATGACAGTGATAACTTCATATTCACCGGGCACTGAAGGAGAAACAACGTCAGCCGTGTATATTCCGTCGTGATCTAGGTCAGTGTATTCAAACGAAGAAAGCACTAATTTATTTTCCACGGGAACAGACTTGGAAGTTTTTTCAACTAAGCCACTCATTGAAAATAGCGCCGAGGCAGTGAGAGAAGATCGAGGAATTTGATTTTGTGTGATTTTAGGTGTGGCCGATTTAAATATAAAATAACCAGTTACGCTTCTAGCTTTGCTGATCGGCTTTACCACAAATCGTAATGTCTTGCCAGGTAAAGAAGATATTTTTTGAGTTACTTCCCCTTTTTCACTAACTGACATCGCTACATTCAAATCAATAAGCTCACCATTCGTTCGAGCAAATACGAATTCGGATGGTAGGTTTTTCTTTTCCAGCAGAGAAAATTTTGTTAACGGCAATCCTTTTATAAGGGAAATTTTCCCTGTACCTATGTTTACACCAATATTATTTACCATTTTTTCATCTAAATTAGAAAGCCCGGGAATATCGAAATTTACGCTATTTAATTTATCTACCCCAGCCAATCTTTCTGCCCCAACATTTCTAAGTGTGTTGGTAAGTTCCGTAAGTCCGGGAAGGTTGAGAGTTACCCCACTTAATTTACTCATATCAGTTAATCTTTTTATGCCGACACTTTTGAGTGTTCTGTCGAGTTCTGGAAATTTAGAAGCTAGTACACGGACTTCGTATGGCAACGGCGCAAAGACAAATTCTTTTATGGCTTTTCTGGGCAAAAGATTCCACAACACCTTTAATGAAAGTGGCGCTATTTTAGGAATCTCAACTATTGTATTTTCAGGTTTATTTTGTGGTTGAAATAAATTAAAAAAAGAATCAGAAATAGAATTTATGGTTTCTGAGATATTATCCACCACTACATTTACAATTGTTGGTGGAACAACAGGAGGAATGGTGGGAGGAACGACGGGTGGTGGATTTGGCGGTACAGGGAAACCAGAACCTCCAGCCCCACTACCTCCTGACTGTCTAGCGCTGGCTGGTTTCCAATCAGTTTTTACTTTAAAATCTGCCCCACTACAAGAATCTGCATTGGTGCAATTAAAATTAATTTGGCTACTATCAGATTCTATCGTTGCATAACCTAAAAAATATCCATTAGAGGATATCGTAACTCCGTTAAAATTAATCCAACCAAGATTTGGACTCCAAGCATAACCAGAGAGCAGTCCTTGCCCGTTATTTTGAACTCCCGAAGTAGTTGGATCTAAATTTATCCAACCATATTGTGTACTCCAAGCATATCCCGAAAGACCATCATCGGTAACATTAACATTGCAATTATCACAACCAAAATTAATCCAACCAATATTTTCACCCCAAGCGTATTTATAATTTCCGTCAATTATTCCATTTGTTTCAGATGCAAAAACTAATTTAGTGCCAAAAAACAACAACAAGACAACAATAAAAAACCTAAATAGAATTAATTTTGATCTGCTTTTTTTTTCTAGCATTTTTATCTTTTTCTTAACTCAAAGCTTGAATCAAGACTTATATATTATATCAGGATAATCCTCATAATAAAAGAATAAAAGAAAAATACTGTGGATAAAGAGGCCTCTGAGTTTTAAAGTTCTTCTTGAGAAGGAGCAATAATTTTTGCGCGCCAAAATTTGGTCTTTAGGGTTTTTATAATATCATCTAACTCTTCACTCTTTAACAAAAATAAAACCACAATGGCGGAAGCTATCCCCAAAATCCCAGAAATAAAACCCTGGAGAAATACACCCCAAAAAGTAGTTGTACCAAAGACTGGGGAAAGAACGTTCAGACTTAAATAAGTGATGAGCCCTAAAAAAAATGACGCGCCCAGACTTTGGAAAAAAGTCTTAGTGATAAAAAGCTCATTGGGCATAAAATCTTTTTTTACAAAAATCCAAAGTAGCGCAAAATTTAAAATAGTTCCTATGGAATATGCAAGTGGAAGCATTAATACTTCTGTTCCAGCGATATCCCCCACCTTTAGCAAAGACTCTATAAAATATCGGAAAAAGTTCCAATTTTCAAAAAGACGAATAAAAATAAAAGATAAAATTATTATTAAAATGGAAGAGGAGAAATTTACAATAAGTGGACGCTTGGTATTCCCAGTAGCATAATAAGAACGAGATAACAAAGTGATCATTCCTTGAGCAAGAATAGAAACAGAAAAAATCGCAAGACCAGCCGCGACTAAACGAGTATTATCCCAAGAAAAAGTTCCAGAGCCAAGAATAACACGAACGATCTGCGCTCGAAGAACAATAAAAAGAAAAATCACCGGCAAAGACCAAAAGACTATTGCCCTAGAAGCTTCTTTTAGGTGTTTTTTAAATTCCTCTTTTTTGCCATTACTGAAAGCTTTAGCTAAAGTCGGGAAAGCCGCTACGGCATAAGATATACCAATAATATTTAATGGAACCGACTGCAGATTAAACGCAAAATTAAATACTGAGATAGAACCACTCTTTAAAAAGGAAGCTAGAGCTATTATAAAAATAAGAGAAATGTTATTAAAAGCGAGACCTAATGTGCGAGGAAGAGAAGTTAAGGCCACGTTTTTTATATCTTTGAAATTAATAGAAAATGAAAATTTGGGTGTAAAACCACATCCGTGTGAAGCTAATGCCTGTATTCCAAAATGCATCAGAGCGCCGAGCGCCACTCCCATTGCTAAACCAGAAATTCCAAAAATTGGATAAAAAAATATTACTCCAACAATAATTCCTAGATTATAAAAAATTGGACTTAAAGAATAAATAAAAAATTTACGGAAAAGTTGAGTAACCGTGCCGAAAAGATTTGAAAGTCCCATTAAAATCGGCGAAAGCAACATTATCCGCGAAAGTAAAATCACTTTTGCTTGATAAAACGGCGTAAACCCTGGAGCAATAAAATTTGTTAAATACGGCATAAGAAAAAAAGCGATAAGCGCGACTAAAACCATTAAAGAAAAGAAAACTGTAAAAATATCATTCAAATATTTCCGTGCTTCAGGCGTCACCTTGTCCCCATCCATCTTAGCGACGATAAAAGGAATTATCACTGTGATAGAAGCAAGCGATGCTATAGAAATAAAAATCAAATCTGGAACTCGAAAAGCCGCATAATAAGCATCGAGCGCGGGAGATGGTCCTATAAAGTGAGCAAAAGAACGATCACGAAAAAGCGCTAAAATTTGAGATAAAAAAGTCAGACAACCTAAAAGAAGAGCGGCTTGATTTATGCTTCCAGATTCTTTAGTAAAAATTCGTAAAATCTTTTCCATTCGTTATAAATCTACTGTTTAGGTTTATTGGTGGAAGAAGGAGAAATTGGGGTGTTAAAAGAATTTACATATTCTATTAAATTTTTATTAGCAGGGGCGAACGAGAGGGCTTTTTGCGCATAAGACAATGCTTCAGCGTTGTTACCTTCACTTTTTGCTATTTGGGAAAGAGTAATGAGAGCTTCAATGTAATCTGGCTTTAAAGAAAGTGCGATATTTGCATAATCTTTCGCTTCTTTTGTTTTTTCTTCAGCAAATAAAGCGCTAGCTACAGCTAGTTTTAATCCTGGATTAAGTGGATTCAAATTGGAGGCATTTTGATAAGCTAAAACTGCTTTACTATAAGCATCCTTTACCCCGATCGCCCCGACTGCTTGATAAACAGATCCAAGTAATTGAAAGTTGAGATAATTTGATGAGTCGTAAGCCACTGCCATCTGAGCGCTATTCACCGCTTGGTCAAAACTTGCTTGTAGGTCTATCTTATCTACATCAGACAAGGTTGAGTTCTTGCTAGCGATGGAATTCAATTTCATAAGATATATTTGCGAATAAGTACGTAAATATAAATCATTGGAATATAATGAAAGGGCTTTACCAATATAATCTTGAGCTAACGGAATAGTTTGCGCCGAAAGTGCCTTTTTAAAATACGATACAGAAACAAAGCGTTCTACATATTTAAATGAGGCAATAACAGAAAAAATTACAACCATCACAAGTAGAAGTATGGAAAAAAAACTTTTCCTATGATCATTTAAAAATGAAACCAATATTCCTTTGTCTTCATTTGAAGTATACAACCCAATAAATACCCCAGCAAAAGCAAGTGATAATAAAAATATCACTATTCCTCCAGAATAAAATATGGAAGAAACAAACAAATAAAGAGATAATACAAAAAACGCCATCATTTCCCAGTTCGCTCCATTTTTAATGCTAGAAAATACCGATCGCGCTCCAATAATTAAAAACAAAACTAAAAAAATAACCCAAGAGAGAATGCCAAGACTTCCGGTAGTAGCAATAAAAGTGGGCAACAATCCAGAACCTGAATTAAAATAGATATCTGAAAAATCATTCCCGTTTACATTTGTGTTTATCGCGAGAGGTTTATGCATTGCCCAAGCTTCTCCAAATCTGTTCGGGCCAATACCAAAAATGGGGTCTTTAATCAACACTCCCTTGGTTATAGACATAGTCGTACTAAAAAAAGGACTCACTTCAGTGTTTGCTATCTGTAAACGATTCGGAATAAAATTACCGACGAACTGTCCAGAAAGAAAAAACAACAAGGAGGTTATCACAACAATAAAAGAAACTATGGGAAACTGTTTTTTTTCTTCCTCTTCTCCACCTCTGTGAAAAGTAAGTGAAACTTTATAAACAAAGATAAGTAAACTTGAAATTCCAAGAAGCACCCAGACTAATGGGAAATTTATTACCACCGCTAAAAGAATTGAAAGTAAAATAAATACTTCTAGCAAAATTTTTCTTACTTTAGAGATTGGGAAAAATTCAATTACTAAAAGAAACATGAGGCAAGAAAAACCAGCAAAAAGACCTAGCGCGTTCCAGGAACCTATAACATTACTAGTTTTTTCAGCTAAAACACCCAAAGAAAGAACTTTAGGCATAAACAAATGAAAACCTTGGAAAATTAAAACAAAAGCTGAAGATAGTATTGTTCCCAACAAAACCATTTTTGCTCTTTTTTGATTTCTAAAAACAACAGAAGACATCAACATTAAAATAAAACCAGAAAATATAAAATAAAAACTACCAAGATCAAACATCGTTCCAAATAAAGACACTTGAGGCGTTTTAGAAAAAAGAGAAGAAAGTAAGAAAACTAAAACTATTCCAAATCCTGAAACTAAAAGCCAGGATTTCGGTAAAATTATTTTACCATCAAAAAATCTAGCCAATGCCCAAAAAATCACACACACTAAAAGTCCTAAAACCAAGAGTAAACCTTTAGAAATTTCAACTGGAATACTGGTAAAAGGTAAAAAGAAAACGGGTAACAAAACTATAACTAAAAACAATGTTAAAAACGAGAGCCTATCAAAAATATTTGAATTCATAAGTTTTTTAAAAATTAATAAATAATAACTACACGTTCAAAGATTAATTATACATAGCTTTATATTAAAAAACAACTAAACAACAATATTTATAAGTCTATTTTTCACATAAATAATCTTTTTGGCTTCTCCACCGGCTAAATACCTTAAAACAACTTCATTTTTAATGGTTTGTTCCTTTATTTCTTCTTCTTTTTCATCAGATTTTATAAAAATTTCAGTTCTAACTTTACCATTTATTTGTACTACTATTTTCACATTTTCATCTTGAATTAAATCTTTATCCCATCTGGGCCACAAAGAAACATTGATAGATTTTTTTTCTCCCAAAATACTCCAGATTTCTTCCGTGATGTGTGGCGCAAAAGGAGACAAAATTTGTAAGAATTTTTTAAAATCTTCTGTTTCTATCTTTTCCGTTTTTTCCATTTCCGTAGCCAAAATCATCATTGCAGAAATCGCCGTATTAAAATGCATCTCTTCTATGTCTTCGGTGACTTTTTTAATTGTTTTGTGGAAAAGTTTTCTTATTGAAAGAAAATCGGAAGAATTTTGAACGGCCTGGCCGGGGTTTGGGGCCTCGGAGAACCGAGGACCTGAAAAATTCTTCTGATTTTCTGAAATTCCTTTGCCAATTCTCCAAACTTTTTCAATAAATCTTCTCGCACCAATAATACTCTCCGTGGACCAAGCGACAGATTGGTTAAATGGACCCATAAACATCTCATAAACACGCAAAGTGTCTGCACCGTATATTTTTACAATTTCATCTGGATTAATCACATTTCCTAGTGACTTAGACATTTTTACTCCCCCTTCACCCAAAATCATCCCGTGCGCCGTGCGCTTTTTATATGGTTCAGAAGTTGATACCAGCCCTTCGTTGTATAAAAATTTATGCCAAAAACGAGAATATAAAAGATGAAGTGTTGTGTGTTCATTACCGCCGTTATACCAGTCCACCGGTGTCCAGTATTTTAAATTTTTCTTGTCAGCAAAAACTTTTTTGTTTTTTGGATCAGCATAGCGAAGATAATACCAACTTGAACCTGCCCAGTTCGGCATCGTGTCCGTTTCCCTTTTCGCTTTACCTTTGCATTTTGGACATTTAGTATTCACCCATTTTGAAATATTTGCTAATGGTGATTCTCCACTATCTGTCGGCTCATAATTTTTTATTTTTGGAAGTTCTACCGGCAAGTTCTTTTCCGGCACAGGAACAATTCCGCACTTTTCACAATGTATAACCGGTATCGGTTCTCCCCAATATCGCTGGCGCGAAAAAACCCAATCGCGAAGTTTGAATTTTACGACCATTTTCCCCCCAACTTTTTTTGTTATTTCTTTGGCATCAACAAGAGGTTTATCTACTATCGGCAAATTGTATTTTTGAGCAAAATCTCTGTCTCTTTCATCATGCTTTGGTACTGCCATTATTGCTCCGGTACCATAGGTAGCTAAAACATAATCAGCTATCCATATGGAAATTTCTTCTTTATTTGCTGGATTTATCGCCTTTATTCCTTTTAATTCTACCCCCGTTTTTGTTTTATCCTCGGCAGTACGTTCAATGTCTGTTTTGTTTTTTATTTCTTTAATATATTTTTCAACTTCATTCCAATTTTTTATTTTATCTTTCAGTTTTTGAACCAATTCATGTTCCGGCGCAAGGACTAAATATGTTGCACCCAAAATTGTATCCGGACGAGTAGTGAAAACTTTTACAATTTTTTTACCAACTAGAAATTCTATCTCCGCCCCTTCGGACTTCCCTATCCAATTCCTCTGCGCCAATTTTATTTGCGGAAGATAATCTACCGTATCTAAATCCTTATCAAGCTTTTCCGCATATTTAGTAATCGCAAGCATCCATTGCTCTTTTTCTCTTTTTTCTACAGGGGTTCCGCATCTCTCACAAACACCACCGACAACTTCTTCATTTGCTAAACCAGTTTTATCTTTTGGACACCAATTTATCGCTATTTTAGCTTTATAAGCTAAACCTTTTTTCAAGAACTGCAAAAATATCCATTGCGTCCATTTATAATATTTCGGATCAGTAGTATTTATTTCTCGTGACCAGTCAAAGGACACGCCTAAGGATTTTATTTGTCGACGAAAAGTATCAGTATTTTTTTTAGTAACTGCTCGCGGATCTTTGCCTGTTTTTATCGCATAATTTTCTGTCGGCAAACCGAAGGCATCCCAGCCAATCGGATATAAAACATTGAATCCCTCCATTCTTCTTTTTCTAGAAATAATATCCATGCCAATATATGGCCGCGGATGTCCAACATGAAGTCCATCTCCAGAAGGATACGGAAACTCAATTAAACTATAATATTTAGGTTTTTTAGAGTTATTTTGAGCATGATAAATACCTTTTTTCTCCCAAAGTATTTGCCATTTTTTTTCCAGCTTCAAATGCTCATATTCTTTCATATGTTCTTATAATACCTAAAATATAAGCTATTTGCAAAAGACTTTATCGTACTGGTTTAGAATATGTGTTCGGGTTTATTGTTTCTGCAAAACAATGTCTGCCTGCTCCATGCAACCAAGTATTTCCGTCATAAGGCCCAGACTTTGCCAGATAATCAGTCTTAGTTATTTCTTTATTAAAGTCTGCGCATAAATTATATGTTGTATCGCTTGTTTTTTCGTACTCGTAAGATTTTTGGGTTTGAGAATCTATTGTGTTTACATAATAATTTTGATTCTCGTCTATTTCAGTAAAATCTTTTGGCAAAACACCCTTTAAAGAATAAAAATTCTGAATAGCATTCTCTATATTTTGCAAATCACTTACCTTTTGCTCATCATATTTTAATAATTGTTGAGTTCGAGGTGAACCAAGAACAGAAAATCCCCAAATGATACATAAGATGATTATTGTCGCTGAAACAGCTATCCAAATTTTTCGTATTTTTCCATTTGATTTTCCCATTACATCAGAAATATAGTAAAAGAAAATCGAAAGAGATATAACTAATACAGATAACGCTTTCAACAGAAAGCCAGCTGTAATATCCCGGCCATCAATAAAATAATACAAAATGGTAACTAAGTCTCCAGCCAAAGCAAACCCAGATAAAAATAATGTTATATAGGTCAACCATTTACGTATTCCAACATTTCTTTTTTCTGGTTCTAATACATATCCCCTTTCCAAAAGCCACATAAGTAAAATATAAACTGGGAAAATAATGATAAGAGCAGCCACGGGAAAACTAATCGAAGAGCTTCCATAGTAATTATAACCAATGGTGGGAGGGTATGCCTTATTGATTATCGTAAATAAAAGACTAACTAAATTACCTACAAAAAAACCTAAGGCAACGATAGCTCCCAAGTTAATAAAAAAATCTTTAGCACTTGTCTTTGTTTGTGTTTCCATAGTATTTATATTGTAACTAATAAAAAAACCAGCTACGACCACTACGATTATAATAATTATAAGCATCTAAATAAATTATATACTCCAAACAGCTGTGTTCGCAAGCGGGATTAAACGTTCATTGGATTTTTCCAATACGCAAAGCTCACCTTGTTCTACTTTGCCTTTAAAATCCCCGCCTTGACTGGGCGAGACAGGCTTCATGATGTCAGAAAGTGCATACCCCAAAGAGAGCGAGGATGAATCAACGGCATATGAAGTTAAAATTACAAAAAGAGGTTTATCACTCAAAACTTTACGAACTTGCAAAAGTAATCTCGGGAGCATTTCTTCTATTTTCCATATTTCTCCTTTTGGTCCCCTGCCAAATTTTGGTGGATCCATAATTACTGCATCATATTTATTTCCTCTTTTTTCTTCTCGTTCTAAGAATTTCATTACATCATCTTCTATGATACGCATCGGCATTTTAGTTAGCTCAACATTAAGATTTTGATTTTCTTTTGCCCAATTTAAACTTTGTTTAGATGCATCTAGGTGCGTCACTTCTGCCCCCGCTCGAAGAGCAAACAAACTCGCCACACCAGTATAACCAAATAAGTTCAAAAATTTAATGGGCCTTTTAGCATTCTTGATTTTATCCTCTATAAAATCCCAATGAGTCGCTTGTTCTGGGAAAAATCCTAGATGTCTAAAAGGGGTAGGGAAAACTAAAAATTTAATATCTCTATGCGACATTTCCCACTTATCAACAATTTTTGAAGTCATCTTCCAGCCAGCTTTTGCCCCGGCCCTTGAACTCCAAAACTTACCATCGACTTTTGCCCATTCTTTTTTCTCTAAAGTTTTTAACCAAACGGCATCTTCACTCGGACGCACAAAAATATATTTACCAAATTTCTCTAGCTTTTCTCCTTCGCCAGTGTCTAAAAGTTCATAATCAACCCAATCTTTTGAGCAAAAAATTCTTATGTTTTTTTCCATTTTATATCCCAATCTCCCTACTAATCCATCCTTTTCTGGTAGAGATAGGGATTTCAGTAGTTCTGGTAGGTAAGATATGAGAAGGAGTGAAAGCTTTGAGTAAATAGTTGCCTTTCGCTGTTAACAAGAAGTAACGACCACGATCATCGGAGACGGTAAAGTTTGTTCTTTCTCCAGCTTGATTGTGGAGAGCGAGGAAACCGAAAGGTAGAGAGCGATTGGTTTCTCGATCTTTGGTTAAACCAAAAGGTTTTAGTTTAAAGCCAGAGGTTCGTAAGAGGAAGGTGAAGAGAATGAGACCGAGAATGGTAAAGTTGATAGCATTAGGGTTCACAATGGAGTTCG
>JBBAAI010000002.1:0-95057 GCA_041658325.1 Minisyncoccota bacterium | reverse complement strand
CTGTTTGCCAGGTAGTGCCTCCGTCGGTGGAGACTTCGAAGGATACTGAAGTGTTGGCTGGAGTGGTGGCGTTATATGTTAATGGACCCCAGAAAGTGTTGGGATCTCCGGAGTCGTAGGCAGAGGAGGTGAGGGTGCTCTGGTGGGGGGTGGAGAGATCGAAGAGAAGAACACGATTAGCGTCAGTAATAATTATTTTTGAAGAATTAGCATATACACTTTTATAGTAACCACTGAACCCACTTGCAGAAATTCCCCAACTTCCCGAAACCATATCTGCTTGACCTATAACAATATCTGCCGAAGGAGTATTAGCAGTTGGAATAGTGTTATATACTAATATTCGATGATTTACATCGTCAGCTATAAAAAGTTTTGTGCCATCAGAATAAATACCAAAAGGTTGATAAAGGGTATCTGCAGCAGCTGAACCAGGAGTAGCAAAAGTACAATCCCCCATCTCCGCTTGATCTGTTCCTTGGTTTGCTCCGCACCAATAAAAAGCACCATGCCCTAATTGTTCTTTTTGACCGATGACGATATCGGCAGAAACATCGTTTATTGTAGGAATAGTATTGTATACAAGAACACGACTATTGCCACCGTCAGTCACAAAAAGTTTTGTACCATCAGAATAAACTTTTCTTGGAGTATAGAACATATTCGCATCCGTGGGTAAATATATTCCACGATTGATATCTCCTAAAGTCATGTTTTCTTGACCAATGACTACGTTGGCTCCCAATTCTGCTGCTTCTTGGGTAGTAGGAGTAGTATTGTAAATAAGAACACGATTATTGCCACTGTCGGTTATAAAAAGTTTAGTACCATCAGAATAAACACCTTCAGGAATATAAAGGGTGTTAGATGCAATTGCTCCACCTCTATTAGCAACACCATGCGTCAAGTCTGCTTGACCGAGAACAAAATCTCCTCCTAGTTCAGCAGCTTCTTGTGTGGCAGGAATAGTATTGTAAACAAGGACACGGCTATTGCTACTATCAGCAATAAAAAGTTTAGTGCCGTCTGAATATATACCATAGGGAGTACTCAAAGTATTGGATGCAATTGCTCCACCCCTATTAGCAGCAGCATGCGTTAAGTCTGCTTGACCGATGACGATATCGGCAGAAACTCCATCTGAAGCAGGAATAGTATTGTAAATAAGAACACGATTATTGCCAGTATCGACAATAATTAATTTTGTACCTACAATAATAGCTTCAGATGCGCCTGACAATGTGCTGGCAGAAACAGATCCTCCACGATTAGCGCTGTTATGCGTAAAATCCGCCTGCCCCACCACATTGGCGGCGTTAATTTTCATTCTAATTTGCCCTGCAGTAGTATCCCAAATATTTTCTCCTCCCGCAGTGTTATACATAGTCGCATCAGACCAAGTCGCTTGGCCAGAACCACCTACCCAATCTGTTTGAGCCCAAGTAGTAGTAGCATAAGCAAAAGAAGCGTTCATTAAAAGCACTCCGCTTATTAACAGAAAACCGATTATATTTTTTATATTTTGCATATGTATATATTATATATTAAAAAAAAATTGGAACAAGTTGCTTTTTATTTCTCATGACTTAAAGCCATATCTATGAGTTGACGAGCGATTTTTTCTGCAGCACCAGGGTTACTAAAAGTTTTTGCATTTCTTGCCATTTGTTCATAATTTGTTTTATCGTTTAAAATTCTTTCAATTTCTGAACTTAAAATATTTGCAGTCATGTTCACCTCTTCAATAACACTACAGGCTCCGGCCCGCGCATAACCGAAGGCATTTTTTCTTTGGTGATCACCATTTGAAGTTGTTATGGGAATAATCACAGAAGGAACTCCCCAAGATGCTATCTCAAACAACATTGACCCTGCACGAGAAACGATAATAGATGATGCCCCGGCTGCCATTTTTATTTGCAAAGGATTTAAAAATGAAAATGGAAAATATCTAGATTTGTTTTTATTATTAGCAAGCACAACTTCTGCTTGACTAGAGACACTTTTAAATTTTTGAACACCAGTTTGATGAATGATTTGATAATTTTCTAATAATCTTGGCAAGGCATCTAAAATAGTATTGTTTATTAATTCCGCACCCTGAGAACCACCTAGAATAAGAATGACGGGTAATTCTGATTCTAATTTAAAATATTCTAATGCTTCTTTCTGTGAAGCTCCGTGTTCTATCTCAGTTCTTATCGGTTGACCTGTCCAGGCGACAGATTTTTTAGGAAAATAGTCTGCGGCTTCTGCAAAAGATACGGCAATTTTCTTTGCAAAATGTCCAGCCCATTTATTTACACGTCCAGGAACAGAATCTGATTCATGTATCAAAACAGGAATACGTAAAATCCTGGCAGCAACAAGAGTTGGAAATGACGCATACCCACCCTTACCGAAAACAACATCTGGATAAATTGAAAATAATTTATAAATTGCATTAAGCGTACCAAAAAAAATTTTAAAAATATCAGAAAAATTTTTAAAAGAAAAATAAGTACGCATTTTACCTGTATCCACTTCTTCATACAAAAGACCATTCTCAACAAGAATTTCTTTATCATAAGGACTATCAGAAATATAATAGAGTTTCGCTCCTATTATGTGTTCCTGATCTATTATTTGATTTACTTTTTGAACAACAGCGATAATTGGATAAAAATGTCCGCCTGTTCCTCCCCCTGTAAAAACTATTTTCATTTTATTTTATAATTTTGTGAATTTTATAAAGATTAAACATTTTTTTGTTGAAATTTTGAAATATTAAGCACGATACCTATCGCCATTAGATATACCATAAGTGAAGTACCTCCCTGACTCATAAATACAAGTGGCACTCCTGTCAAAGGGAAAACCCCAGTAACAGAAGCAATATGCATAAATGACTGTACTGTAATGAGTATAACAATTCCATAGACTAAAAGTCCACCGAAAAGATCTGGTGTTCTATTGGCAATACGAAAACCACGCAAAATAAACAGAATATAAAGAATTATTGTAAATAGTGCTCCGACGAAACCCAGTTCTTCACCCAAAACAGCAAAAATAGAATCCCCTTGCGGTTCTGGAAGATAACTAAATTTTTGGATACTTTGACCAAACCCCCGCCCAAAGATTCCCCCTGATCCAAGTGCGATAAGTGATTGCTGAATTTGATAAGAAGATCCTTGCGCATCTTGTGCTGGATTGATAAACGTTTTTACTCGTTCTTGTAAATATGGAGTAACGTAAACGAGTGTCCCAAGTAGAAATACCGCACTTAAAACTATAATCAAAATTTTTTTTATAGAAACATTTGAAACAAAAAGCATTGATACGCCAGTAACAGTAATCAAAATAAAACTTTTAGTATCTGGTTGTTTAAATAAAATAAAAGCAATAATACCAAGCATTATACCAAGAGGCAAAATTCCAAATCTAAAATCTTGTGCCTTGTTTTTTACCCAAGATAGCCATGCTGCAAGATAAATAACAAATCCAAACTTCAAAAACTCTACTGGTTGAAACTTAAAAGACCCCAGCTGTATCCATCTTTCAGCACCACCATGACTCCACCCCAAAGAGGGAATAAAAACTGCGGCAGTTAGTAAAATAGATCCTAAAAAAATCACAAAGGAATAATTACGCCAAAATTTGTAATTTATTTTTAAACACAAGTACATACCAAGAAGCCCCAGACCTAGACCTAGACCTAGTTGGCTAATAAGCACTGAATAGAAAATTTTTTCATTCCTCGCTAACACCCCCAAAGATGCCGAAACAAAAATAGCCACTCCCACAGCAAGTAAAATACTTATAATTATTAAAAAAAATCTATCTACTTTTTTCCCCTGCATCTCGTTTACTTTTTTATCTACTAATAATTACTAAAATTACGCCAATAATGGCAAAGATAATTGAAAAAACCCAATAGCGCATAGTAACTTTATAAGATGGCCAACCCAAAGCTTCAAAATGATGATGCAATGGAGCAACTTTAAATATTTTTTTTCCGCCTCTTGTTTTCTTAGAAATTAGCTGAATGATCACAGAGAAAGACGTGATAACCAGTGGCATTGCAATAATAGGCAAAATCAAAACGGAATCAGTGAGAAAAGAAAACGCCGCCAATGTCAGTGTAAGTCCCATGATACCGGTTTCTCCCATATAAAACCTAGCAGGTGGAATATTAAACCACAGAAATGCCAAAGTAGCTCCAGTAATAACTCCAGAAAAAGCAGCTAAGTCAATCTGATTGTTTGCATAAGCGATTACAGAATACGCGGCAAAAATTGATGCCAGCACTCCTCCTGAAAGTCCGTCTATACCATCAATTACTCCGCTAGAAAAAGTAGCCAACGCTACTATAATAAAAAATGGAATTATTAGAATACCCAAATATAGAAAACCATCAAATGGAATGTGGATAGATGTCATTCCAAGTTTATAAAAAAACCAAGATCCGGCAATAAGTCCACATAAAACAATTACAATAATTTTTGCTTTTGTGTACCAAGCAGAGTTTCTAGTTATCCGCGACTTTCCGGTAATCTCTAAAATATCATCTATCAACCCAACAATAGAACCTAAAATAAGTATACCGAGAGGCAATAAAGTTTGAGCACGACTGAAAAAATTTATCTCTAAAAAGAAATTGTTTGGAAAAATAACTGAAATTAAAAAAAACAGAAAAGTAGTTATCAAAACCGAAGACCAAATAATGATACCTCCTACGCATGGCACGGAAATTTCTGCTTTTTCTTTTGCATGATGAATGGACTTGAATTCAATAGACGTCGTGTCTCTACTTCTTGCTTTTTTCTTCCACATTTTATATTTATAAAAAAAATGTGTTGCCGTCGGAGTAAGAAAAATTGCCAAAAAAAAGGCGAATACCGTCGGGATGGAAATTTTAAGCAAGTTTAAAAGCATAATTAGAGTATAGCATTATTTTTTTTTGATTAAAACGTATCCGCATGCTATTGTTCCCAAATGGATAAATCAACCTTAAAACGTGTATTACCTATAGCCGTATTTATTCTTTTATTAGTACCAATCATAACTTCTTCCCTTTTAGATTTAGAAAAAAAGAGAGAAAATGAGCTAATCCAGCAAAGGATTTTAGCAGAAGAACTTGCTCAAAGGAAAGCATGGGAAGCTGAAGAAAAAAATTATCTAATGGGTAAATTTGATCAAACACAAAAAGAAAATTTCATTTTAATCCCCTCTTCACAAGCAACTAATAGCGAATATAAAATGTATTTAAGAAAAGAAGCGCTTGAAGCTTTTTTACAAATGCAGGAAGCAGGGAGAAAAGATGGCATAGAATTGAAAATTGCTTCCGCCACCAGAAATTTTGGTTACCAAAAAAATATTTGGAACAATAAATGGAATGGCATCATACTTGTCAACGGAAAAAATTTAGCAGAAAGTATTCCAAACGAATTAGAGAGATTTAAAAAAATATTAGAATATAGCGCTGTTCCCGGCACCTCACGACATCATTGGGGCACGGATATAGATATCAACACAGCAACTCCTGAATATTTTAATACTGACGAAGGCATAAAAGTATACGCATGGCTCGTAAAAAATGCTCCTCTATTCGATTTTTGTCAGCCTTATACCTTAAAAGGTAGCGATCGGCCATATGGTTATTTTGAAGAAAAATGGCATTGGTCTTATTTACCTCTCGCTAAAACTTTTACCGAAGAATACAAAAATTTAATTAAAGAAGAAGATATAAGTGGATTTTTGGGAGACAAATATGTATTAGGACAAGATCTGATTAACAAACAAGTACTCAGTATTAATCCTGATTGTCTTTAATTTCTTCTTCTAAATTTTTTGCAGCAACTTCAATCCCATTATTTACTTCCGCATAATCGGGTAATTCTTCTACCGATTTTACGCCCATGAAAGAAAGTAATTCAAAGCTAGGTCGATAAATATATCTTCTACTGTCTTTTGTGTCTATGGTTTTTCCAACCAAACCACGAACAGCCAAGGCACGCAGGGTAAAACTCGAATTCACTCCCCTGATATAATCTATTTCCGCTCTAGAAACTCCGTTTTTGTAAAGGATGATAGACAGGGTTTCTAAACTTGCCTTAGAGAGCTCTCTATTTAATTCTTCTTTTTGTAAATCTTCAATGAGTTTACTCGATTCTGGCGCTGTGCCAAGGGTAATTTCATTATCATTTTCAATAAGTACTATTCCCCTATTTTGTAAATTTTCTTTCAGTTTTTCTATGCCTTCGTTTATTTCTGTCTGACCTACCTTTAAAATATCTGCCAATTTTTTACGGGAAACTGGTTCACCTTTGAAAAAAAGTATTGCTTCTATCTTTGTTTCTAAATTATTATTCATGAGTCTCTATTGTTACCTCTGTCTTTTCAATAATAATATCTTGAAAGTTCTCATTTTGAGTTGCATTCATTATCCCCTGCCTGACAAGTTCTAGCATAGCAAGAAATCCCACAATTACAACCACCCTTTCTTCTTTTGTTTCTGCTTTTCCGGCAAATTCTTTAAAATTCATTTTTAGAGAATTCTGAATTCTATCAGTTAATTTATCTATCATCTCTTCTATACTAATGACCGTGCGGACTTCCACCTCCGGCAGAAACACCTTTTTCGGCATTGCACCTAGGACATTTCTCGCGAATGTCATCATGGATTCCCTCGTAATTTGCTCATTCGGCAAGAAAACTAAAAAATTATTTTTTCTTTCAAGCGGAGCAAAAATTATTTTTTTACCAAAATCTCTTTTTATATTTCCGGAAAGCTTGGTAAATATTTCATACAATCGCAACCTTTCCTCAAGACTTCGAATGTCTCCTTCTTCCTCTGAAGTCAGATCAAGATTCGGCAGAAGTGATTTTGATTTAATTAAAAGCAGAGTAGAAGCCACAAGAATAAAACTGGAAACTTCGGACGGTGACAATCCTCCCAATTTATTCATGTGTGCGAGATAATCTTCTGTGACTTGCGCCAATGATACATCATTAATATGAAGCTTTCTTTTTTCTATCAAATCTAAAAGCAACCTAAACGGCCCTTCGAAATTAATAGTTTTTATCTGAAAAGTATTTTCTTCCATTTTACTTAATATTCTTCAATAAACTTATGCAGAAGTCTTACCGGAGCCCCGACAGCGCCTGTGGCGAGGTTTTCTCCAGCCATTGCGACCATACGAGGAGCCATGTCAATGTGTGCCCATTTATAGCCTTTAATGAATTGCTGCAAAAAGATTGCGCCATAAATCGCCCCACCATAACGAGAATCTTTGTTGTGCACATTGGTGACATCACCCAAAGAACCTTTTATCTCGTTTTCATATTCTTCCCACACGGGCAAGCGCCAAACGTAATCTCCAGTTTTTTCTCCGACTTCCTCTAATTTTTTTGCCAATTCATCATCATCAGTAAAAAGTGCTGACATCCTTTCCCCAAGTGCCACCATCGCCGCGCCGGTTAACGTCGCTACGTCTATTACTATTTCCGGTTTATATTTTTGCGCATAAGTTAAAGCATCCGCTAAAATCACGCGACCCTCTGCGTCAGTATTCAATACTTCAATGGTTTTTCCCGACATTGAACGAATAACATCTCCGGGCCTATAACTTTTTCCAGATGCCATATTTTCAACCGAAGGAATCAGTCCTATTATATTTTTCTTTAATTTCATTTTCGCCGCGAGTGCTATCGTATGAATTACTGCCCCTCCACCCGACATATCCATATTCATGCCGAGAAGCGAGGAAGATGGTTTTAAATTAATCCCTCCAGCATCAAAAGTCACTCCCTTGCCCACAAGGACAATCGGCTTTTCATTTTTTTTGCCTCCTGCCTGCGCAGGCAGGCCGTAATATTCCATAATAATAAATTTTGATTCTTCATCAGACCCTCGTCCTACGGAAAGTATCGCTCTCATATTTTGTTTTTCCATTTCTTTTTCTCCCAAAACAGAGACTTTTATCGGTAAACCTTTCACTGCTTCTTTTGCTTTTTCCGCGAGAATTTCCGGGGTCATGTCTCCCCCTGGAGTATTCGCTAGATTTCTCGTTTTGTTTACTTCCAGAGCTATCGTATGACCCTTTAAAATTGCTTTTTCTATTTTCTTGTCTGCACCAGAAATAACAACTTCTTTTATAAAAGAAAAACCGTCTTCACTAGGCGTTTTATATTCTGTAAATTCGTAATTTGCAAAATCTAACTGTGTACCAATAATTTCACCCAACTCTTCGTCAGAAATTTTTATCTTTCCTGCCCCGTAGGAAGCTTGCTTTCCTTTGGGGTTGAATTTGAAATCATTAAAATCAAAAAATATTTTTTCTGCTTTTGCGCCCTTTGCCGTGACAACCATTTTCCGAACGAGCAAATAAAGTTTTCTTAAATTCATTTTGGAGGCATCCTCACATTTCAAATAAAGAGTTTTAACTCCGTTTTCTCTCACAATCTCATCATTGTTTTTTGAATTTATATTTACAAAAAGTAAATCTTTTTGATTGTTTGGTTTTTGAAAGATTATTTTCATATTATTTACCTATTTTTATTCCCAGCTCTTTTAACTGTTTATCAGAAACTTCGGATGGTGAATTCATCATTAAATCTTTTCCTTCTCCAGTTTTTGGAAATGCCATAACTTCACGAATGTTCGGCTCGTTTTCAAGAAGCATCATTAGACGATCAAAGCCCCAAGCTATGCCTCCGTGTGGCGGACAACCAGAACCAAGCGCGTGAAGCATGTGCCCAAAATTCTTTTCAATTCTTTCTATTGGATAACCCATTATTTCAAAAACCTTTTTTAGTGCTTCCGGTTCATGATTTCTGATACTTCCTCCTCCAATTTCATAACCATTCAAAGCAATATCATATTGGGTAGTCAGTATATCTCCGATATCTTTTTTGCTCATCAACATGGAGATGTGCTCATCTTGTGGACGAGAAAAAGGATTGTGCGTAAAGGTCCACTCACCTTCTGCTTGAGGATTATCAGACTTATCTGTTCTTTCAAAAAATGGAAAATCAATAATCCAGCAAAAAGCCAGCAAGTTTTTGTCTTCTTTATCCTTTCGCAAATCTGGTCTATCATTGCCATATTTTTCCATTGCTTCTTTGTAACTAATTTTTGGGAATGGAATTTCTTGTATTTTCTTTTCAGGGTATAGGCTCTCAATGATATTAATCAAAAGTTTTTCATTTAAATCCATCACTTCTTCTCTTTTCACGAAGCTCATCTCAATATCTAGCTGGGTAAATTCCGGTTGCCTATCTCCTCTTGTATCTTCATCTCGCATACAACGAGCAATTTGAAAATATTTTTCTGTTCCAGCCGCCATTAAAAGTTGTTTATATTGTTGAGGAGACTGAGGTAAAGCATAGAAAGCCCCTGGCCAAAGTCTAGACGGTACAATATAATCCCGCGCACCCTCCGGGGTTGATTTAGTTAAAATGGGCGTTTCAACTTCAATAAAATTTTCTTTATCTAAAAAATCTCGTATAAATTTAATGATTTTATGTCTGTTACGAATGTTTTTTTGCATTCTCCCTCTCCTTAAATCAAGATAGCGATATTTTAATCTATGTTCTTCCCCTATTTCATCTCCGTTTGTTGTTACATCTATCTCTGGTGTTTCTGCTTTATTTAAAATTTCAATACCCGTTACCTCAAGTTCCACTTCGCCATTTAGTACTCCAGCTTTGATATTTTTTTCTGGGCGTTTATTCACAAGACCAGTAATTTTCAAAACCCATTCCGGACGAATTTCTTTGGCTTTTTCAATTGCTTCAGCATGACTAGGTAAAGTAACACATTGCACCATACCGGTCATGTCTCGCATATCAAAAAAGACCATTTTTCCTTGGTCGCGCCTAATGTTCACCCATCCGGCAATTACTATCTCTTTTCCAGCATTATCTTTTAGATCCTTTATATAAACTCTGTTTTGCATATATTCGCCTTTATTTAAATTTAATAATTTCTAATATACCTTCACTCCGATTTTTTCTCTGATTTCTTTCATTTTTTCTCCCGCAACTTTTTTAGCTTTTTCTCCACCTTCTTTGAGCATAGCTAAGGCCTTGGGCAAATCTTTCTCAAATTCTTTCCTTTTCTCTCGAAGAGGCGCGATAAATTTTTCCATGTCTTCGATTAATAATTCTTTGATTTCTTTGTATTCCCCCGCTTTTTCTTCATAGATTTTCTTAAGCTCTTCTTCGCTACGGAAAAGTTTGTGAATTGCATAAACATTTTGAGGAATTCCTCCACTTGAGTCCGTAACGATACTCATCACACATTTTTTAATTTCTTCATATTCGGCAAAGAGTGAAATAATATTTCCATAACTCTTGCTCATCTTTCTGCCATCAGTACCCGGAACAATGGCTACATCTTTTAGAATCATTGGTTCAGGCAATTTAAAAGTATCCCCATAAGTATTATTGAATTTCTCAGCGATATCACGAGCTATCTCGACGTGCTGTTTCTGGTCAGCTCCCACCGGCACCATGTCTGGATTATAAAGTAAAATATCTGCTGCCATTAATACCGGATAATTAAAAGTGCCAACATCTATTTCTTTATTTTTTGCTTCTGCATCTTTGAAGGCGTGCGCTCGCATTAGAAACGGCATAGTGGTAATGGTATCAAAAATCCAAGCAAGTTCGGTGTGCTCAGAAATATCGCTTTGTTTAAAAAATGTTACCTTTTTCGGATCTAAACCAATCGCTAAATAATCAAGCAAAACACCTTTAATATTTTCGTTCATTTCTTTTGGATTTCGAAGAGAGTGCAAGGCGTGATAATCGGCAATAAATACATAACCATCGTGCTCGTTCTGTAAATCAACAAATTGTTTCATCGCCCCAAAATAATTGCCAATATGTGGCTTCCCAGACGGTTGAACGCCCGATAAAAATACTTTTTTAGACATGTTTCTATAATAACATATATTTGTCCACATATTAATAACATTTTATGCATTTTAGCGCTTGGACTATTTTCGCATCGTGTTAGAATAACTCCATGGTTAAGTCAGGAAAAATTAATTCAAAAAGTAATAATTTACGCATTCCTCCACAAAGTATTCCTTCTGAACAAGCAGTCTTAGGGTCTATCATGCTTCGTAAGGAAGCCATGCACGAAGTAGAAGATATGGTAACTCCTGATTCTTTTTATGTTGAAAAACATAAAATTATTTTTCGGGCAATGCTTGACCTATCGGTAAAAAACGAACCGATAGACATGCTTTCTTTGTCGACCAAGCTTAAAGAAAAAAAACTACTTGATAGCGTAGGAGGCAATCAATATCTCGCAGAGATTGTGAATGTGGTTCCCTCTTCTACCAATGTCAAACATTACGCCGATATTGTTCAGAAAAAATACGTACTTCGAAGTTTGATTGAAGCCGCCGATTATGTTTCTGAACTAGCTTTTGAAGAAGGTGATGATCATATGGATGATATTTTAGACATGGCGGAAAAGAAAGTTTTCAGTGTCGTTTCCTCTCCCAAAAATCAAAAATATGTAAACTTGAAAGATGCTTTACCTGAAGCATATGAGCGCTTAGAAAAATTACACGAAAACAAAGGAATGCTTCGCGGACTACCGACAGGTTTCAAAGAATTAGATACCATGCTCTCTGGTTTACAAAATTCAGATTTAATTATTCTTGCCGCTAGACCAAGTATGGGTAAGACTACTCTCGCTCTCGATATTGCCCGCATGGCTGGAGTAATTCATGAAAAATCTATCTTAGTATTTTCTCTAGAAATGTCTTCCCAGCAACTCGTGGATAGAATGCTTTCCGCTGAATCCAGAGTAAATGCTTGGAATTTGCGTACGGGACGTCTTTCTTCTGATCGAGATTTTTCTTTACTTCGAGACTCATTAGACAAACTAGCAAAAGCCAAAATTTACATTGATGATCAGGCAGGAAATTCAATTGTTAGAATGAAGGCTCTCTCTCGTAGGATAAAAGCCGAAAAAGGACTTGATCTTATCGTTGTTGACTATCTACAACTCATGACCACTTCTAAGAGTTACGACTCAATGGTTAATCAAGTTACCGAAATTTCAAGATCATTAAAGAGTTTAGCAAAAGAATTAGACGTGCCAGTTTTGGCACTCTCTCAGCTTTCTCGCGCCGTGGAATCTCGTGGTGGCAAGCCTCGCCTTTCCGATCTTCGAGACTCTGGTTCTATTGAACAAGATGCAGACGTCGTAATGTTTATCCACCGCGAAGATAAAGGGAAAGATGAATCTGAAAGAACAAACATTGCAGAAATCTTAATTGAAAAACACCGCAATGGTCCGACCGGAAAAATTGAATTATACTTTGATGAAAAAACTACCACCTTCCTCAACCTTGAAAAGAGCAGTCTCTCTGAATTTGCTCCATCAAAAATCGGTGGCGAGTTAGATGAATTTTAAAAAAGAAAAAAGATGGATATTATAGATAAATTAACTGAAATTTTTAAAGAATTCCCGGGCATTGGAGAGAGGCAAGCGAAACGCTTTGTTTATTTTTTAATGGCGAGAAATCCTGCTTATGGTGAAAACTTAGCAGAAATGATAAAAGATTTAAAAAAAGAAACAGCACAATGCAAAGAATGTTTTAGGTTTTTTATTTTAAACAAAAACGAGAAGATTTGTGATATTTGCACTAATCAGCACACCGACTCCTCTGCCCTGATGATCGTGGAAAAAGATTCCGACTTAGAAAGTATCAGGAAAAGCAAAGTTTATCATGGAAAATATTTTATTTTGGGTGGACTTGTTCCGATTGTTGAAAAAAATACCAAAAGCCGAGTGCGCATTTTAGAATTACAAGAAAAGATTAAGCGTGAAAAAGAATTGAAAGAAATAATTTTGGCTTTTTCCATTAGCCCTCAAGGCGACCATACTGATACTTATGTGCGTCAGCAATTAAAAGAAGTTGCAGATAAAATAAATATAAAAATTTCCTCTCTCGGAAAGGGTCTCTCCACTGGCACCGAATTAGAATATTCTGACAACGACACTCTCAAAAATGCACTTAAAAATAGACAATAATATGTCCAAATTTTTGACCATATTAATAATTTTCACAGGAGAAGTTTTTGCTATTTTCGCAGAAGTTGTTGCCGCCAAATATTATTCTTTTGATAATGCAAAATTTTTTAATATTTTTTTAAAAGCCTTACCAATAATAATTATTGGCTGCATATTACTTTTATTCGGATACATGCTGGGTTTGCGTTCATTCAAAAACATATGGATAGTGAGCGCCATATCCATAACCTCAATTCTTATTTCTGAGCCGATCATTAATTATTTTGTAACGCACCAACTTCCAACTACTGGAGCATTAATCGGTTTCATTCTAGGTATTCTGGGATTCTTCTCTGCAATATTTTTTTAAACAAAATAAAATCCCATTTATTGGGATTTTATTTTATAGAACTAATTTTTACTTTGAAAAATGGCTGACGGTGGCCATTGCGTTTTAGATAACGAGATTTTTGTTTATATTTTACTACCATCACTTTTCGGGAACGGCCGATTTCCACGATCTCTGCATCCACTTTTGCTCCCTTAATATAAGGTGTGCCGATAGTGGTATCTTTGCCATCATCCACTAGCAATACTTTATCAAAAGAAAGCTTATCCCCTTTTTTATATTCCCCTTTTATTTTCTCAATAGAAACAACGCCCCCCTCGGAGACTTTATATTGTTTACCACCAGTAAATATAACTGCAAATTCATCTTTCTTCGCTTTATTCATACTGGGCTTATATTATATGATATTTCACAAAAAGGCAAGCTTTTGCTATACTAAACTTATATGCAACAAAAAATTATTGAAAGATATTTCTTCTTTGGGCTATTATTCGCTACTTTTGTTTTTACTTTTTTAGTTTTCCGTCCTTTTTGGGTGGTACTTGTTTTAGGCGCTTCTTTTTCCATAATGCTACACCCTGTTTATAATTGGTTCACCAAAAAGCGTTTACCTAATTGGTTTGCTTCTCTTTTAACTTTAATCTTCTTTATCATAGTGCTTTGTATACCACTTTTTGTTATCGGAACTATTGTATTTAACCAATCACAAAATTTATATTACTCTGTTGTAAATAATGGAAATGTTCTTCCTTTCATTAATTCAATCGGAGATAAAATAAATCAATTTTTACCAGAAGGTGTGACATTTGATATAAATGAAAAAATTTCCGGTTTTCTTTCTTTCTTAACAAGTAATCTCGCAAATATATTTAGTGCTACTGCTTCCCTACTTTTCTCTTTTGTTTTAATGCTTTTGGCTATTTTTTATTTCCTAAAGGATGGAGAAAAATGGAAAAGGTTTTTATTAAAATTAAGCCCTCTCTCAGATACTGATGACGAAAAAATAATCACTAGACTTTCACGAGCTATAAATGGAGTTATAAGAGGCACTATTTTTATCGCGATAGTTCAAGGTATTCTAATGGCAATCGGCCTTACCATTTTTGGTGTACAAAATGCAGCTATATGGGGTGTAGTCGCGGCGATAACTTCTCTCATCCCTTCGATAGGAACTGCTCTTGTTTCTGTGCCAGCGATCATTTTTCTTTTTTTAACAGGCAATGTTGTTCCAGCAATCGGTCTTTTGATATGGTCTGTAGTTGTAGTTGGAACAATTGATAATTTTTTAACTCCATATATTATAGGAAACAAAATAAGGATTCCCCCATTTCTAATACTTTTTTCTGTATTGGGTGGTATAGCCCTTCTTGGTCCTGTAGGAGTTTTGATTGGACCACTTACTGTAAGTTTGCTCTACACCTTAACAGAAATATACCAGGGAGAATTCAAACAAACACAAAATAATTAAAACAAAGTGGCTTTAAAATTTTACAACACACTAAACCGAGAAAAAGAAGTTTTTACTCCGACCAATCCTCCGGAAGTTAGTTTTTATTCTTGCGGGCCGACAGTTTATAATTATCCACACATAGGAAATTATCGGGCATATATTTTTGCTGATATCTTAAAAAGAGTTTTACTTTATGAAGGGTACAAAGTACATCACATAATGAACATAACGGATATTGACGATAAAACTATCCGTGAATCACAAAAAGAAGGCAAGACACTTAAGGAGTTCACCGAATTTTATACTGGAGAATTTTTAAAAGATATCAAATCTCTCAACATATTAGAGCCAACAAAATTTACCAAGGCTACTGATTATATTCCTGAAATGGTAAAAATTATTGAGAATCTTTTGAAAAAAGAACTCGCTTATAAAAGTAAAGATGGCTCAGTTTATTTTGATATTAAAAAATTCAAAGATTACGGTAAGCTTTCTCATTTGGTTTTGGAAGAACAAAAAGAAAACGCAGGTGGCAGAATAAACTCTGATGAATATGAAAAAGAAAATGTGCAAGATTTTGCACTTTGGAAAGCTTGGGATGAAAAAGATGGCGAAGTTTTTTGGAATACAGAATTAGGCAAAGGACGACCTGGTTGGCACATTGAATGTTCCGCGATGTCTATGAAAAACTTAGGAGAACAAATAGATATACATACTGGTGGAGTGGATAATATATTTCCCCATCATGAAAATGAAATAGCTCAGTCTGAAGGTGCGACTGGTAAACAATTTGTAAAATATTGGATGCACAATGAGTGGGTTCTAGTGGATCAAAAAAAGATGGCTAAATCTTTCAACAATTTTTACACCTTGAAAGATTTAATTGATAAAGACATTGATCCTCTGGTTTACAGGTTTTGGCTTTTAATGGCGAATTACCGCACTCGAGTGAACTTCGTCTGGGAAGCCCTAGAAGGCGCTGAAACAGCCTTAAAACGCCTTTATAGCCTTTATTTAGGCCTTGGAAATGATACCACCGGACATACTCATAAAGAATACCAAAACAAATTTAAAGAATATTTAGAAGATGATCTAGATACTCCGCGGGCACTGACGCTTCTCTGGGATGTAATAAAAGATGAAAATATATCCAACGCCGATAAAAAAGCTACAATTTTGGATTTTGATAAAGTGTTGGGACTGGGTTTTGAAAATTTAAAAGAAGAAATAATCCCAGGGGATATCTTAAGGCTTGCGAAAGAACGAGAGCAAGCGCGAACAAATAAAGACTTTAAAAAATCCGACGAGTTGCGAGATAAAATAAATTCTCTTGGTTATGAAGTTAAGGATACAGCAAGCGGACAAAAAATAAGCAAAACGTAAATTTGCATTAAAAATATACAATGCTAGTCTGTTATTATGATAAAAACAATCATCAATGAAAAAAATTTAGATAAGGCGGATGTAATATTGGTATCAGCTCCATATGAAAAAACTGCTTCCTTACGCAAAGGCACTGTTTGGGGCCCAGAAAAAGTTGCTGAATATCTGGATACTCAGATAGAATTTTTTGGTCGTAAATTTAGAGTTGAAGTTAATGATTTTGTAAAAATTGCACATCTATATTTAGATAACTTAGCAAAACTATCACCTACCCAAATGGTGGAAAAAATAAAAAATAACGCTATAGAACTTTTAGAAAAAAATAAATTTATTTTTCTTTTAGGTGGCGAACATTCTGTATCCATTGGAGTTTTCCAAGCACTCGCTAAAAAATATAAACCTAAAGATGTCACCATTTTGCAAATAGATGCGCATTGTGATTTACGAGAAAACGATAGCGATTACAGTAAAAACCCCTCAGATTTTGCGCATTCTACAGTAATGCGACATGCGAGTAAACTAGGTTATAAAATAGTACAAGTTGGCATTCGTACTTATTCGAAGGAGGAATATGAATATTTTAGTGATAAAAAAAATAATATAAAAGTTTTTGAATGGGGCCTTCGAGATAAACCAAAAATAGAAAAAATATTAAAAAATATTAAAACAAAATATGTGTATTTAACTATTGATATAGATGGATTTGATCCGAGTGTTATGCCCGGCACTGGCACTCCTGTTCCAGATGGTCTGAAATGGAAATATGGAGTAAAATTGATTGAAAAATTAATCAAAAAATTTAATCTGATTGGTGCTGACATCGTGGAAGTTTCTCCTATCCCCGACTCTGTGCTTACCGAATACAGTGCTGCGCAGTTATGCTATACAATCATTGCTAATAAATTTCAGAAAAAATTTAAGAGATAATTTTCTTTCGATAAATAAAGAGAATCTCAACAATATTTGCAAGTATCAAATATATCGGGAAAGAATATATTACGAAAGCCCAGTTTTTAATAATCAGCAATGAGATAAAATTATTAATTATTCCGCCTAAATACACAGAACTCGTTTCGGTCTCTGGGTTATTCCAGGTTTTAATAAAAGTTGGAATGTAAGCTAAAAAATCGCTCGCAATGGCAAAAATAATTGAAATCCATAAATTGCTTGTTATTATATAAATAACTAACGCTAATACGGAAAAAATTCCACAAATGATATCAAGAAGTTGTATTTTCCAAAAAGCATTCTTTTTGAACAAAGTAAAAATTACTACCAAAAGTGGGGCGAAGCCAGCCATAAAAACGCTCATCACAGACCAGGAGGCTCCAGCTTTTAATTGCAAAAATACGCCAACAAACGGCGCCAAGGACCATATGAACCAAGAAACCGGATTCGGTTTCGTATCCCCTTTTAGAACATTTTTTATATACCAAAAAGAACAGAGCAGATTTACCAAAACTCCAACAATAATAATTTGTTCAGGAAACATTTTATATCCCCTCTTTCCTTAATTCCTCTATAATTTCACGAGATTTGCGGGAAAGTTTTGATGGAAGTTTGATGTTTAGTTTTATTAGAAGATCACCACGTTTACTTTTAGGCATTGGCACTCCCTTGCCTCGCACGCGAAGAATCTCGTTAATTGTAACTCCTTCTGGGATAGTCACTTCTATTTCTCCGTCCAATGTTTGAATAGGATACTTTGTACCCAAAAGCGCGTCAGAAAGTTTTAAATTCAAATTCATCACGAGATCATTGCCTTCACGTTTAAATACTGAATGTGGTGTCACATTTATTTTTATATACAAATCCCCGGTTGTTCCCTTAGAAATTGCCTCTCCAAGTCCCGACATTCGAACCATTTCGCCGTCACGAATGCCGGCGGGAATGACAATAGAGACTTCTTCTTCGCGACGTAAAACGCCTTTGCCTTTACATTTATCACATAACTCATGCGGAACTTCGCCTGCGCCTAAACACACGTCACAAACTTTTGTGTTTGCAATAGTTCCAAAAATTGTTCTTTTTTGTTCGTGAATTTTTCCTTGGCCATTACAATGTTTGCAAGTTTCCATTTTAGATCCAGCTTTCGCGCCGGAACCATTACAAGTTAAACATTTAGAAGTTTTTGTAATTAAAACTTTGCGGTTCACGCCAAAAATGGAATCTGAAAATGAAATTTGAATTTCGGTAGAAATATCTCTTCCCCTTCTTTGCTGTTGTCTTCCTCCACCCATACCCCCACCGAAAAAATCGCTGAAAATATCATTAAGATTTCCGAAGTCAAAATCGGCATTTCCATTTTGAAAACCAGAAAAATCAAATCCCTCAAAACCACCTCTTTGTCCTCCGCCATATCCTCCCTGTCCCATATTTTCAAATCCAGACCCAAATTGATCGTATTTTGAACGCTTTTCATCGTTAGATAACACTTGATAAGCTTCATTTACTTGTTTGAATTTTGCTTCATCGCCACCTCCCTTATCAGGATGATATTTGTGCGCCAATTTATAAAAGGCTTTTTTTATTTCGTCTTTTGAAGCACCCTTATTTACTCCTAAAATTTCGTAGTAATCTTGTTTCATAATTATTTTGTTGAAAAACTATATCATAGGCTCCTCTTCTTGTGAAGTCTCATCATTTTTTGCCTGAGATTTTCCTTCAATTGTTGCTTTTTCCTCCACACTTCGAATTATTGTCGCCTCTTCCTCCGCAATAAGTTTAGTAGCGTCATCTTTTGAAATTGAATACTTGTTACGTGAAGCCGTAATTATTTCTTCTCTATATGAGGGATGCGTTGGCGGGAGAACTCGTAGAGTTTCGGCTGAAAATGGATCATAAGATTCTCCATCAATAGTCATTTTTATATAAAATTCCCCGACTGCCAGATTAATCATATCTTTAACGTCAAAAACGGGAGAGAATTCCGGTTTCATTTTAACCGCATCTTCACCACCAATCCGAAAAGTAATAACACTCCCGCAATTCCCTAGTACCGCCTGGTGAACTTTCGGTAAAATTTGGCCGACATATTGATGAGCAATGGTTAAATTTAATGCATATTTTCTGGCTTCCGATAAAATATTTTCAAATGTTTGGGTAACGACGTTTTGGAACTCATCTACATATAAATAAAAGTCTTTGCGCTCTTTTTCCGGGATAGCGGCCCGTTCCATTCCAGCTTGTTTTATTTTCGTCAAAAACATTGAACCCAAAAAGGAAGAATTTTCTTCGCCGAGACGCCCCTTGGAAAGATTTATTAAAATTATTTTCTGTTGATTCATCAGTTCGCTGATATCTATCTTATTTTGTTTTTGCCCAAAAATATTTCGTAGTAATGGATCGGAAAGAAATTGTCCGAGTTTGTTCACGAGCGGAATGATAGCATCCGTATCAAATTTTTCAGACCAATCCGCGAATTCTATAGCGAAGAATCTTTTTACCATGTCATCTGTAATATATTCCACCACTTTTTGTCGGTAATTTCTATCTGTCAGCATTGAAATCATTCCACGCATTGTGGCGTGAGGATAATCCAGTAAAGCTAAACACGTAAATCGAAAAACGTGCTCAAGGCGCGGTGTCCAGTTCGCTCCGAATTGTTTTTGAAAAACTTCAATTAATCCTTGAGTCAGTTGAAATTTAAACATCGGATCAACATTTGCCAATGGATTAAAGGAGGCCGGAAAATCAATATCAGTGGGATCAATAATACAAACGTCTTCTATGCGCTCTTTAGGTATGTAATCAAGAATTGCTTCTATCTCATCTCCGTGTGGGTCAATCAAACAAATTCCATGACCATAGGCTATATCTTGACGCATAAAAAGCTCCAACAACTTGCTTTTGCCTACTCCCGATTTCCCAACAACATAAAGGTGCCTTCGACGATCTGCTCTCTTGATTCCAAAAACAAATTTCTTTTCTTCAAGAGAAGCTACATAATTAGTCCGTCCGATAAAAGAAACTTCCTCGGGTTTTACTTTGCCAAAGACTGGCAACTCCGGCGGTGGCGGGGCATATTTAATTATTTGCACTCTATTTTCTCTTGCCATATATTTATTCCAAAATTTTCCTCAAGACGTCTTCGGGAACTTCCTTTACTTGTCCTTTGCTTGTTGGAGCGGTGGGCTGAATTGGTGTAGATGGTGTTGGCGTAGGAACTTTTTCTGAAATTAAATCTTTTAATTTATTCATATTTTCCGCGCTAGCAGCACGATCTTTAGATGACACAGATTTATTTAAAAGATCTTTTAATGCTAAATTTTCCCTCGGCCGGCTCGCCCGTGGGCCTATGCCCGAGGGTAGACCGTCCACGGGCGAGGCCTTTGGTTTATCACCGACAAAAACTTTCTTAATAGCTGAAAATATTCTAGGGCGCATGGGTGGAATGGATTTAATTGGAACTTTTTTATCAAAATTATGAGATGTGGATTTTTCAATTCTTTCAGGATACCTGTTTTCTGTTTCAATCTTTCCATCACCATTTTTTTGTTTAAATTCTATCCCTAAATCTGCTAAGGGTTTATAAAACTTGGATTCATCGTAATTAATTTGATCTTGTCCTTTCTTTTCTATTTTTACTTCTCCAGATTTAATTTTCGCCATACATTCCTTGCAATATACCGCCCTTCCTGGCTCTGGTTTGAACGGAACGGTTTTTTCCAGTCCACAATTAGAACAAATAATTTTAAATTTCTCCATTCCACCAAAAGACGAAATATTGTCGTCTCCTAAAGACATTCCACTCCATTCATTTATTTCCCTTTCTATAACATCCCTCGGTCGACAGTAAAGTTCGCGAGAAGTTCTGATAACTTCTTCCTCCACTTTTTTATCACCCGATTTTACCATTTGTGGTAATGTTTTCGCAGAAAAAGGACGAGAAGTAACGCCATCTATCATCAATTTTAAATAAATTTTATAGTTCGGTAAATTTACGATATCTGAAGGAGTAAATTCCGGATCAAATTCTTTTTCTAAGAAATCCGCATCATCTGAACCGACTCTAAAAACTATCATCGTACCGACGTTGCCGAAAACAGCATCACGCACTGCGGAACTTTTATCTGAAATAAGTTGAGCGGTATATTGGTGCGCCACAGTAAGATTCAATCTGTACTTTCTGGCCTCAGACAAAATACCCGCGAAAGCATCCGTTACGAAATTTTGAAATTCGTCCACGTAAAGATAAAAATCTTTACGATGATCTTCGGGAATACGCACGCGTTCCATCGCGGCTAACTGAATTTTAGTAATAATCATCCCTCCCAGAAGTCCAGAGTTGTCCTCACCGATACGTCCCTTGGAAACATTCACTAGGAAAATCTTACTGTCATTCATGATGTCAAAAATATTGATTGTGCTTTTTGACTGCCCGACAACATTTCGGATGATAGAGGTGGAAAGAAATTGACCGACTTTGTTTTGAATCGGAGCGATCGCTTCATTTCTAAATTTATCCTGCCAGGCTTCGTATTCGTGCACCCAGAAAGCCTTAATCACCGGATCTTTCAAATTAGCAATTATTTTTTGACGATAATCTTTATCTACCAACAATCTCGGAATTCCGAGAAGCGTTGTGCCGGGAGTATCAAGCAATGCCAAAATGCAATTATTCAAAATATATTCCATTCGGGCGCTCCAAGCATTCGCCCAGATCTTCGTAAAAATACCCATTAAACCTGAAGCCACCAAATGCTTATATTGTGGATCAATAAGTTCTAACACGTTAAAGCCAATATGATGTTCTACGTCGGCTGGATTGAAATAGACCACGTCTTTCATGCGATGAGGCGGAATAGCGGAAAGTACTCCTTCTACAAGTTCTCCGTGTGGGTCAACTACGCAAACTCCTTCGCCGTTCTGAATGTTCTGAATAATCATGTTGAACATCAACACAGATTTACCAGTACCGGATTTTCCGAGAATATAAACATGCTGACGTCTGTCTTTTCGCTTAATGCCAAAAAGCTGATTTTTGTCGCGAAAAGTAGTAAGACCAAGATAAGTTACATCTTTATTTATAAGTATTTCTGGAAGTTCCATTCTTAAATTATAGCACTTGGTTAAGATTTTGTCTCATCCTCCCCCTCTTTTTTCTCCTTGAATTCTGCATCGTGTACTTCGGCCGGTTGTTCTTCGGGGGCCTTGGCAGTTTCTGGCTCGCCAGAGGCGGGTGAACTTTTCGCTATAGCTTCACCCATTTTAGACATTTCGGCAGAAAGTTCTTCGGTAGCTTTCTTTATCGCTTCTCCGTCCGTGCCATCTTTTACACCACGCAGAGCAGTTATTTTTGCATTTACATTATCTTTTAATTCTGTCGGAATTTTCGCTTCGTTGTCTTTCAACGCTTTTTCGGCAGTATAAATAATCATCTCCGCAGTATTTTTTACTTCAGCGTTTTCTTTCTTTTTCTTGTCTTCTTCCGCGTGCAATTCCGCATCGGCTTGCATTTTCTTTATATCTTCATCTTTCAGTCCGGAACTTGCTTCTATTTTAATCGATTGAGTTTTTCCTGAAGCCTTATCTTTTGCAGACACGTTCAAAATTCCATTTACATCCACATCAAAGGAAACCTCAATCTGAGGCATACCACGAGGTGCTGGCGGAACTCCATCCAAGATAAATCGTCCTAGGGATTTATTGTCAGACGCCATCGGACGTTCCCCTTGCACAATATGAATTTCCACCGAAGTCTGATTGTCGGCGGCAGTAGAAAATGTTTGGGATTTAGAAGACGGAATAGTGGTATTGCGATCAATCAATTTTGTTGCTACTCCACCCAATGTTTCAATTCCCAAAGAAAGCGGGATAACATCGAGCAGAAGAACATCACGTACGTCTCCCTGTAACACGCCAGCTTGCACCGCAGCTCCGAGAGCCACGACTTCATCCGGATTGATAGACATATTCGGTTCCTTGCCGAAAAGATTTTTCACCGCAGAAACTATCGCCGGCATTCTCGTCTGTCCACCCACCATGATAATTTCATTTATTTCATTCATCTTAAATGGCGATGCAGACAATGCTCTCTTAGTGATTTCAATAGAACGATCAATATATTCTTTCGCTAAAGATTCTAAAGTAGCGCGAGTCATTTTCATTAATAAATGTTTTGGTCCGGAAGCATCGGAGGTGATAAATGGAACATTGATTTCAGTTTCTATGGTAGTAGAAAGTTCGTGTTTCGCTTTCTCGGCAGCTTCTTTTAATCTCTGATGCGCAAGCGGATCTTTAACGACATCAATGCCTGATTCTTTTTTATATTCTTCAGCAATATAACTAATTATTTTTCTATCAATATCGCCTCCGCCCATATGCGAGTCGCCGTCTGTCGATTTCACTTCTATGACATCATCGCCAATTTCAAGTACGGATACATCGAAGGTTCCTCCACCGAAATCGTAAACAACTATTTTTTCATTTTTCTTTTTATTAAATCCATACGCGAGCGCCGCAGCCGTCGGTTCATTGATAATACGTTTTACATCCAGACCGGCAATTTGTCCTGCATCTTTGGTGGCTTTTCTTTGCGCATCGTTAAAATAGGCTGGTACGGTAATAATCGCTTCCGTGATTTTTTCTCCCAGTTTCGCCTCTACGTCCGTTTTTATTTTTTGTAAAATCATCGCAGAGATTTCTTCCGGTCGGTAAAACTTATCTGACATTTTTATTTTTACTCCCCCGCCATCTCCAGCTTCAATTTTAAAAGAAGCAGTCGCTTCGTCTTTTTGCACTTCCGGATCATCAAACCTGTGACCCATGTAACGTTTAATTTCAGAAATTGTATTTTCCGGATTGGTCACTGCTTGCCTTTTTCCCAGAAGACCGACAATACGATCACCATTTTTTGCTGTTGCCACAACAGAGGGTGTCGTTCGATTACCCTCTACGTTCTCAACAATTTTTGGCGCACCCCCTTCAATAATAGCAACTGCTGAATTTGTTGTACCTAAATCTATACCTATGATTTTTGACATATCTTTTATATTTATTAACTAATAATTAATTTTGTAAACCCAGTATATACTAGGCCTAAATTTTTAGCAAGTTTTTCGTGCTCGCGAAATACTTGTCAAAAGATAGTATAAGGTATAAAATATTCGTATGTCAAGAAAACCCGATTATTCTAAAAAAATATTGAAAATATTAGGTGAAAAAACAGCTATTTCCCTACCTGAACTCGCAAAACGGGTAAATACAGAAGAATGCTCCCAAGACCCTAAATACGCCATCACGCGCTCTTTAAAAGGACTCAGGGAAGCTGGGTTGATAGAACAAATACCATCTCCGCAAAACGAATATGCTCGTCTCACAAAAGAGGGCAGAAAAAAAATGCACAGTCTGGAGTTGGATAGTGACACTACTCTAGCGAATACTTCTTGGGACGGATTTTGGCGAATTATTTTACTTGATCTCCCGGAAAATAGGAAAAGCGAACGTGAGTCGCTTCGCTATCTTTTGAAAAAGGCCGGCTTTGTATGTTTAAAAAATTCTGCTTGGATCTCCCCTTTCCCGTACGAACATCTATTCGCAAATATTAAAAAGGATTTGGGATTTGAGACAGAAATGATGATCATCGTTACACAATTCATAGACGAAGAAACAAAAAAGTTTTTATTTGAAACTTTTGGAAAATAAAAATTAAGAAATTTCTTTCATCATCCACTCTTTATAAGCTCTATTGATTCTGCGAACATCAACGCCGGCGATCATTGGGGTGGAATAGCTGTGGTGTTGAGAAATTAAATCATTTACTACTTCAAGCTTAGCTTCAAAAGTAGTGATAACCATCATTACCTCTTCTGTTTTTTTAAATCCACCTTTCCAATTATACATAGAATTAATCGGCCAATAATGCACGCAAGCGCCCATTTTATTATCTATAATGAGCTTACTTAAAGTTTCCGCTTCTTCCGCTGTAGCACAAGTAGTGTGTATAAATACCATAAAAATAGAGTTTATCGTCTTATTAATAAAATAAACGACCTTTACCCTATTATACTACTTAATTAGACTAAGCAATGTTTTGTTTATAGCACTTCTCACAGGCAATATTTTTATATCCCCATTCAGGTAAATAATAAGCCATAATTTCTTTTTTACAGAAAAAACAATTATAAGGAAAAGCCTTAAGTACCGTTAAATATTGCATACGTTCCATGGTACGCACATCAAAATGTTTTCTTGGTAATGGAATATTATTTTCCTTGTAAAATAATAGCTCATCTTTAGTAACATTAAATCGCCATCCTGTTTTGGGACAAATAAGTGCTTGAATTGTTATAATATCTGTCACATCCTTTATGTCGTCTGGTAATTCAGAGGTAGATATTCCTTCTATGCGACTTTCGTCTGGTTTCTCCCAATACCCACCTAGTTTTAGAATTTCCTCTTCTCTAGTTTTTGGAAAATAACCATAGCTAGTCGAAAAATTAAATGGCCCCATACTCATAGAATATGGGAAAAATTTTCCGTATTCTCCATTTTTTTTCATGTCAAAGACAATTTTATTTCTTAATTTTCCATATTCCTCCCTGCTGTATTGCTTATTTAGAATACAATATTTTTTCTTTTTTAAACCAACACAACCAAAACAATATTCACAATCAAGGCACAAATCTAGATATTCTGAATATCTTGCCGAAGACCAACTTGAATATTTAAGCGAATAACCATTGGGTTGACATAAACTACAATTACCTGACAACTCTAACGACATTGAACCACTGACATCAATGCTCGACTTATGAAACCCTCCACGTGCCATGTTAAAACAATCTTCGGATTCCATTACTGTAAAACAATTATGACAATTTTTACAATCTTCAATATAGTCACCATCAGAATTATAAATCTTGAAATTAAAATTAGGTCGATGAACTACCTCTTTTTTTGTTATTGCTTCAAATTTATTCTTGAATGACTGAATCGAATCGTACGAACCAAGATTAAAAGACTTAATCTTTTCTTCGTATTCACTCTTTGAATATTGCCTATTTTCAATACAATAAGATTTGTTGCGTAAATTCCAGCACATAAAACAATTTTGGCAATTACGGCAATCATATAAAAAGTATGAATCGATACAGTCACGAGAGTGTTTTGAATAAAAAAGTTTGTATGATTTATGACATTCAGATGTGTCATAACACTTTTCACAATCAAAACACACAGTAACATCAATTGAATTTTTCACTCGATAATTTCTGTAAGAATACAACAAATATTCACAGCCAAGCATCGAACGTGAAAGATAACAATTTTTACAACTCCAAACATCGTCACACCAATCACAGTTAATATTTTTACTTCCAATTTGGTGCGGTCGTGGTATTTTTTCTTGCAAATCCTTCATTTGCTTGAAAAATGATTCGTTTTCTTTGTAATTATAACCAAATTTTATGGCATCCCATCCGTCACCGATCCATTCGTTGAATGTATAAATAGGGTATCTGCTTCTTTCTGGTAAAATAGTAATCAAGTTATTTCCGGACAAGTCTGATTTTCCTTTACGAAATTTACCAAAAGGCCAAAAAGCAAGTTGTAGTTTTAGACGACAAAAGAAACACAAAGTAGGTAGTTCAAGTCCAACTTTACCATACATATTCAATTCTTCTTCATTAATAATGAATTTTGATTCACAATGTTCACAATCTCTAGTTTCCTCCTTCTTTGCATTCATAAACGTTTACTCTTGCTGGGCGGATAACTCTTTCTCCCATTTTATATCCTTTTTGAATCACAGTAGCTACTTTGTGTTCTAGTTCTTTTTTTTCTGTCCCCACCATATCGATGGATTGATGAATACTGGGATCAAAACTCTCCCCTTCTTCACCTACGGGCTTTATCCCGTATTCTTCAAAAATTGCGTTCATTTGAGAGTAAATGTATTCCACCCCCTTACGCCAATTTTCATCTACTTTCTCCCAAGATTCTTTATTAGCGAAAGCCATATTAAAACTATCGAGTACAGTTAAAAAACGCATCAAAATCCGCTCACGCATTGCTTCCGAAAAAATGGCTTTCCGGTCATCTTCTTGTTTTCGATAATTAGCAAATTCAGCCCGCTCCTTCTGCCAGCCAGTTAAATATTCTTCTTTTTCTTTTTGACACACTTTCAAATCAGCCCTAAATTTTTTAAGAGTCTTTTTTAAATCTTCTTCTCCGTCTTCATTGAATTCAAATTCAAGAACTTCAGAATCTTCTGATTCGGAGGTAGTTTCATTTACTTGTTTTTTTTCTTCGTCTGCCATAGAGATATATTATAACTAAAATACTTCTTTTTTCAAGAAGTATTTTAGAAAAATTAACGTTTAGACCATTGTGGAGCTTTACGAGCTTTCTTTAGTCCGAATTTTCTGCGTTCTTTTGCTCTCGGATCACGCTTCAAAAATCCTAATGTCTTTAAACCTCCGCGCAAAGCAATGTCTGAATCCACAAGAGCTCTAGAAAGCCCGTGACGAATGGCTTCTGCTTGAGAATGAATTCCGCCACCCGATACATGCACTTCTACACTCCATTTTTTAGCGCCTGTTGGCAATCCTTTTATCATTGGATCTAAAATCAAACGACGCTGATCTTCAGTCTTGAAATATTCTTTTGCCTCCTTATCATTCACGGTAAAATGAGTCTTGCTCGCTTCTGTTATGCGCACTCTAGCAGTTGAAGTTTTTCGTCTTCCTATAGCTTCAATATATTTTCCTTTTGGTGTATCTTTATCCATATATTCTAATCTTCAATTGTTAAATTTTTCATCATAACTCTACGTAATTTATTTCCCGGAAGCATCTGATATGTGGCAAGTTTGATTAATTCTTTTAATCCTCTCTTTTCAGCTGTTTCTGTACCTTTTAAAATACGAAGTCCGCCTGGAATGCCAGAATATCTAGTATGATAAATTTCTTCTAGTTTTTTAATAGTTATGCGAAGCTTAGAAGCATTTATTACTTTTACTGGAAAACCAGAATATTTATTTCGTTCAAAAGTGGCCTTGGTTTTACCCATTAAAGACATAGCTACTTCACTAGCTACCCTTCCGAGTGTTCTCCCACTTGCATCTATTGTTTTCATTTCCTTTGTCATTTTTTTATACTAAATCATTTCAAAAATAAAACAAGTAATTAAACAAATTCTATAATTGCCATTTTTGCGCCGTCCGACTTTCTAGCGCCTAATTTTAAAATTCTGGTGTATCCTCCTTTCTTGTCTGTATATTTTGGGGCAATAACTTCAAAAAGCTTTTTCACTTCAGAGCGTCTATTGGAAAGTTTAGAAATAATCAACCTGCGTGTAGCCAAATCACCCTTTTTAGCACGAGTTACAAGTTTTTCAATAAAAGGTCTTAATTCTTTTGCTTTTGGTTCGGTCGTTTTTATTTTTCCACGCACGATTAAATTTAGCGCCAAAGAATTTATTAATGCGCGTTTTTGTGTTTTATCTCTACCGAATTTTCTTGTATTGTTATGGTGTCGCATATAAATTATTCTTTTAGATTAAGACCAAACTTATTCAAAACTTTTTTGATTTCTGTAATTCCCTTTTCGCCGATACCTTCTAACTCAAGTAAATCTTCTCTTTTCTTTCGAGCTAAACCTCCTAATGTCCTAATGTTTGCGGAAGTTAATGCGTTAAGTGTTCTAGTAGAAAGATCTAGGCTGTCTGTACGAGTTTTTAAAACATCAGCAAAATCATTTCCCTTTTTTTCATTTTTTTCCTCAGTATCATCTTCTTCTTTGCCCGCCTTTTTACCAATTTTTACTTCTTCTTCTGGCTCTTTAAAGTCGATAATGGCTTTTAATTGATTAATCATAATCTCAATAGAACGTGAGAGCGCCTCGCGAGGAGTTAAAGTACCGTCTGTTTCTATTGAAATTCTTAAACGATTGTGGTTCGTCTTATCGCCAACACGCATATTTTCAACTTCATAAGCAACTCGACGAATAGGAGTAAAAATTGCATCAACTGCAATTGTCCCAACATCAACTTTTTCTTTTTGAAAAATTTCTTTTGCTATAAAACCTAAACCTTTTTCGATCTTCATTTCTATATTAAAATTTATTTTACCGGTAACTTCTGCAATGTGAAGCTCAGGATTTAAAATTTCTACCTGTCCGCCCGTCTTTATATCCCCTGCGAGAACTTCTTTTGGACCCTTGATAGAAAGCGAGACTATTTGAGGTTCATCCGATATCATTTTAAAACGAGCTTTTTTCAAATTTAAAATCATTACTATCACATCTTCCTTGATCCCGTCCATAGTTTGGAATTCATGTGATACACCGTCAATTTTAATAGAAGTAATGCTTGCTCCTGGAATAGATGAAAGAATAATTCTTCGTAAACTATTCCCTAAGGTATGACCATACCCAGGTGACAAACCATCTATTTCAAATACTCCCTTATTACCTTCTTCTAAAACAACACGGGGCTTTGAAGGCATAATTATTTTATATTCAGGCATAATTTTATAATTTTAATTTTTAATAATACTTAATCCGCCTTAGCGGAAATAAAAAATAATAATTTAACGACTGTAAAATTCAAGTACAGCGTTAAGATCAAGAAAAGTTTCAGTATTTTTTGGTTTAGCTAAAACACGTCCTTCCATGTTTTTTGGATCAAAAGCTACCCAAGCTGGACCATTATAATCTTTCAATCTATCTGTCATATTTTCAAAAATTTTCTTCCCCTTACTACCTTCACGAATTTTTACAACATCTCCTACTTTTAATTCAAATGATGGAACGGTAACTCTGTGATTATTAACGATAAAATGTCCATGGGAAACCATTTGTCTAGTAGCTCTACGGCTGGCTCCAAGGCCCATTCTATAAATTACATTATCAAGACGAGATTCAAGACCTTCGTAAAGTTTTAGGGATGTACCAGCACCTTTAATATGAGAAACTTTTTTAACATAATTAGAAAGCTGACGTTCAGATATACCATATGAAAAACGTATTTTTTGTTTTTCTATAAGCTGCACCCCATATTCAGTGGGGGCCTTAGGACGCTTACCTCCTGGCAAAGTCTTTGTGGAAGATGAAGCAAACTTAGAAGTCTGACATTTATCATAAACTCCTGGGCCTAATCTTCTGCAAATTTTAAATTTTGGTTTGGATATCATAATTTTTAAAATACTAATTTAAACTTATTTATACTCGTCTTGGCTTTTTGGCTTTTGGACCATTGTGGGGTACGGGTGTTGCATCTAAGATAGAGGTGATTTCAATACCATGCGCCATAAAAGCTCTAATCGCTGGTTCACGCCCAGAACCAACTCCCAACACAACAACATCAGAATCTTTTACACCGAGAACAGCTGCTTTAGACCCAATCAAATCACCCACCTTAGAGGCCGCAAAAGGAGTACCCTTTTTAGCTCCCCTAAAACCTAAAGATCCAGCACTTGACCAAAATAATGTATTGCCTAATTTGTCTGAAAAAAGAACTTTAGTGTTATTGAAGGTAGCCTCCACGTGTAAAACTCCAGAAGTTATTTTCTTTTTTGCTGTTTTAGAAGGAGCTTTTTTTATTTCTACTTCTGTTCCAGTTGCTTCGTTTGTTTCTGTTGTAATTTTTGTTTTTCCCATTTTTAAATTAAATTAAGTTTTACTTTCTTTTCTTTTTCCTGAAGCCATTGTTTTTCGAACATTGCCCCTAATAGTTCGTGAATTTGTTTTGGTGCGTTGTCCGCGAACAGGCAATCTTTTCATGTGTCTAATTCCTCGATAACTTTTTATGTCCTTTAATCTTTTGATATTTGCTGCTATTTCTCGCTTTAAATTTCCTTCGATTAAAATTTTTTCCACAACAAGACGAATTTTGTTTTCTTCATCTAGAGTTAAATCTTTTGCTTTTTTACCATGATTAATACCAACTTGATCTAAAATTTTACGAGCAGCCGAAACACCAATACCGTAGAGGCAAGTCAAACCAATTTCGAGTCTTTTTTCATTTGGTACTGTAATTCCTAATATTCTCATAATTATTGCTTTTGTTTATGCTTTGGATTAGAGCAAATTATTCTTAAATGCCTGGCTCGTTTAACCATTTTACAATTATCACAAATTTTTTTTACTGCTGATTTGATTTTCATAAAAACTTTTATTTAACATTACACAAAAGAAAAACAAGGAAATAACCCTTATTTTTCAACACTTTAACTTTTTAAAACCAAAAATAAACTGTAAGCACTATAATACACTATTATTAAAAATAATACAACCCCATTACAACCTTTTTACTATTCTGCCCTTCCCACCATAAGAATCAAGAACAACCTCTACTTTATCTCCGATCAAAACTTTAATTCTATGCATTCGCATTTTTCCACCAAGATATGCAAGAATTTCTTTTTCGTTTTCTGCGCCATCTTCCATTTTAACTCTAAATAAAGTAGAAGGAAGAGCTTCAGTAACAACTCCCCTTGCCGTCACAATTTTTTCATTTTTTAAATCGTTCATGTATAGATTATAATTATAATAAAATAAAAAAAATATGTCAAATAAAAAATTGAAGGATTATTTTGGATAATTTATAATTACTTTTATTTTTTTTGATTGATCTGGAATAGATCTCTTCCACACAGGGCTGATTATTAAAGTGGCAGAATCAATATTCCCATATTGAAAAAGTACTTGATTAAAATCTTTTTTTGATTTACCCAATAAATCAGTGATAAACTTATTTATATCTAACTTCCAAACGATTTTTGCAGGACCAGATAAATTAAAATTTATATTTTGTATATCCCCAAACGAAATATTGTCTTTATTGGCAAGTGTAAATATTAGATTTTTAATATTTGATATATAAATATCACTTCCATCATATTTTTCAATATTATCTTTTGCAATTTTTTTTGTTAGTTTTTGTTCATCAAAAATGAAACCATATAGTGTACCTTTCATTGTTATCATTAAATTATTCTCTTTAGCTGTAAAAGAAACATTGTTCTCATTTGTGTTAAGAAAAATAGCGTCTTTGAATAAAACAAATCCGCTAGGAATTTGGTCTGTTGCTTTTTGTAAAAGTTTTGCCTCTAGGGTTGTTTTTAGGTTAGCCAATGCAGAAGTTTTTTCTGCATCAGAAACAGCAGGAATTTTACCTTTAAAACCACCAATTATTTCCCCTTTTGATCTTGCATAAATCTTTAAATATTTAGAAGTTCCTTTAAAACCAACAATTTTAAAATCAAGTGGTGAGCTGTTATATTCTGTTCCAGCTACACTAGCATAAATTTTTACCTCTATTGAACCTGGGATGCCTTTGTTGTTCATCCCGGGTACAACTGTCTTAGTTTGTGTTTTATAAATTTTCCCATTTGAACCCTCTAGCCTTGTGTCTATACTAAGTGTTTGAGGAGAAGAACTAAAAGCATTATAAACGATAACAGTACCAGTGGCTTTTAGAGACATCTCTTTTTCTCCTGTAGCTGGCACTATTCCACTTTCCTCCCCCGGGATAACTACCAAATTAAAAAACAAATCATTACTAGAATCTTTGTTTGCAGATAAATTTTCGTTTAATACTAAATCTTCGGTTTTAGGATCTACTTTAACTTCTACTTTTGAAAATAAAAAAGAAATAGCAAAAAAACAAAATATAATCGAGATCACTGCTACAAGCCAAAGCATATATCGAGATTTATTTTTAGGATAATTTGTCTCAATTTCTATTATTTTATGTTCTTTTTTTATTCCATTTCGCACAGGGCCTTCCCTAGTTATTTCTTTTATATTGTGTTTGGTTTGCACCATATCTTTTAGTAAATATTTAGACATAATTATATTTGGCCCACTGTTTTTCCTCCCAAGGTGGAATTAAATGGATGAATTAAAAAACGATTAATATAAATTGAATCAATAATAATAAATGGTTCACGAATTATATTTTCTTTAAATATTGCTATATCATGAAGCAACTCCGTGCTTAAAAAAATAACCTTAAATTTTGACTCTGTTAAGGTATACTGACTAAATTGTTCAGTTTTTATTGTTTCTGAAAAAAAATCTGCTACATCTTTATCTATAACGATATAGATAGTCTCTGGAATAGAAACATCATTAGAAAGATTTACCAAAGATTCTTGAAATTTTTTGAGCCATTCTGTTCTTAATTTATCCATAATAGCTGTAAGCTTTTTTGCCACAGAGGCTTCTGCATGTCCATCTTTCAAAAGAGAAATTAAAGAATTCGCTTCACCGAGAGTACATCCTAAGCCAGAAGCAACTCCACGTGTTAAAAAATTACGACCTAAAGGAAACGAAATCGACTCACGTAATATATTTTTCTTTGCCATCGCAATATCTGTAACCTCTCCGCCAATATCAACCAAAAGAAAATTTTCTTGCTGTGCGTACATATCACGTGCCACAGTAAAAGAAGACAAAGCAAACGAACAAAATCTCATTTGCTTTAAATGAAAATATTTTTGTATTGTATCTTCTATTTTTTTTAATATTCGTTCTCCACTTATAGAGATATAAATAACCATTTCTAACTCTTTAGTTTTTTGACCTAGCGGTTTTGGTGTTTCGTAACCATTTAGCATCGTTTTAATGTTTTTAAGTTCTATCATACGAACCGAATTGTCTGCATCTGAGTATTTTACTGAATATTCTTCTTCGAATAATTTAATTTCTTTTTGAATCAATTCATCTGCTAATTTTTCAGTAAAAATAAAAGGCGTATTCTTTTTTAAATTAATCATTCGTGTCTGAGAAACACACCAGGGTGAAGAAAGTACACAAAAAATCCTAGTGGGTGCGCCGATGCGAGCCTCATAAACTTTATTAACTACAGTTTCCAATGCTTGAATCGTCAAAAGCAAAAAACGATCAACATCAATTCTTTTTCCAACCTTTATTGATTCTCTAACAGAAAAAATTATTTTGGGAATTCCAGAACTTTGTGCCTCAAAAAACGCCCCTGTCACTGAAGAAGACCCAATGTTAAAAACCAATGTTAATTCATTTCTCTTTTTAGATCCAGAAAAAAAGCTCATAGAATAATTATAACACAAACAAGAAAAGAAAAACTAGATAAGTATGGCTTTTATACGCCTAATTCCTTGTGCTACTGCTTCTTCTTTTTGAATTTTGAATTGACCTAATTCTCCAGTATTTGAAACATGTGGACCACCGCAAAATTCTTTTGAAATGGGGTTACCGTTTTTATCTTCTATAAAGTACAAAGACACAGTCTCGGGATATTTTGCCCCAAACTCCATCTCAGCGCCAATTTTTTCCGCTTCAGTAATAGACATTTCGCGACGCACGACATTTAGCCCCTCTTTTATTTTCTCGTTTACCCAATCTTCTACCTTTTTCTTTTCCTCGTCAGTTAATTTATGATCACATAAAAAATCCATGCGCAAACGCTCTTCAGTAATATTACTTCCCCTTTGTTTTATATTTTTATCAACAATAGCCTTAAGTCCAGCGAGAAGTAAATGATGTGCTGTGTGTAATTTAATCGTTTTTTCATTGTGGTTAGCAAGTCCACCCTTGAACATTCCTGCTGAAGATGTCTGAGAGAGCTTCTGGTGCTCCGCCATTTTTTTATGAAAATCCTCAAGATCTATATCTTTTCCTTTTTCTTTCGCCAGCTCAAGGGTAAGCTCTATAGGAAAACCATAAGTAGTAGCCAAAACAAAAGGATCTATCCCCTTTTCAAATTCTTTTAAACCATGATGAAGTGTTTGTCTAAATTTATTTTCTTCTTTCTCTATTTCTCCTTTATCATTGAGAACATATATACCTTCATAAATTTTCTTTATATTTTCAATTTCTTTTATTAGCGGTTGCTTAGAAAATCTAACTGCTCGCCTAATTAATCTACGAAGAACATATCCGGCTCCGGTATTTGAAGGAGTTACACCGTCTGAAATCATAAAAAGAGAAGCTTTTAAGTGATCCGCAACAATTCGTTCTTCTTTGGTTTTTTCATTATTAAAAACATCCGTCTCATAAACATTTTTCTTTTTTTGCGCGGTAGCGAGCAGCCGTTCAAAACCCATACCAGTATCAATACCTAAAATATCCAATTTTTTTAAATTAGCCTCACCTTTGTCTAATTTATCACGTGAATTATCGCAAAAATACTCATTAAAAACTACATTCCAAATTTCCACATCATCTCCATCGGCGTTTTTGCAATAAATTTCTGTGGTCGGTCCGCAAGGACCTGAATCTCCTGTTGGACCCCAAAAAACATCACTACCCTCTTCTTTGATGTTTTTTAAACCTAATTCTTTCCAGATTTTTTCTGACTCATCGTCTCTGGGAACATTTTTGTTTCCCTCGTAAATTGTAACGTAAGAAATTTCTAAATTTAACTCCTTAGTAATAAAATCATGAGCATAAGTAATAGCTTCACGTCTACCATATCCACCAAAAGAAAAATTGCCCAGCATTTCAAAAAAGGTCAGATGAGTGGAGTCTCCAACTTCATCAATATCACCAGTTCGTATACATTTTTGAATAGTAACAAGATTCCTACTACCAAAATCTTTATCGGCATTTTGTGGATTAGTATAATATGGCTTGAACTGTTGCATGCCGGCAGTAGTGAATAATACAGAAGGATCATTCGGTATCAACGAAGAAGAAGGAATTATTTTATGTCCTCGATTTTCAAAAAATTTTAGAAATCTTGATCTAATTTCACCTGCATCCATATTTTTATAAATTAAATTCTTTTTAACTTTTCGGTTGATCAATTTCGTCACCGGAAATTTTCCTAATAGGTTTTTCAATAACAATCATAGCAATAAACACGAGAAGGATAAAAATCGTAGCAATAATAGCTAAACCATAAAGTCCAAAACCAGCGGCCATACCTATCCCAGCCGTCACCCAAAGCCCACTAGCCGTAGTTAAACCCTTTAATTTAGAATCTTGAAGCATTATTGATCCAGCTCCTAAAAATCCAATACCGACGATTATCTGCGAAGCTATCATGGCAGGATTAAATCCTGGCAAATTAATATATTTTTTTGCTAACTCTTCAGACACTAAAACAAAAACTGCTGCGCCCATAGCTACAAGTGCATGTGTTTTCATTCCAGCTTCTTTGTGCACAAAAATTCGCTCAGCTCCTATGCAGGTTCCCAAAACAACTGCTAAAAATAATCGCAAAACAACATCACCATTTTGTGCTATAAATTGTTCCATAATAAATCAATTATACAACTACTCCCCCACCCAGGCAAATATCGCCATCATAGACAACACATGACTGCCCGGAAGCAACTAAAATTGGTTTATTAAAAAACACTCTTGCCTGATTTTTTGAACAATTAATTTTGCACGGCAATAATTCTCCATGATAACGAATTTGCGCGGTATAATTTTTACCTGACTCAGGAATTTCTGAAATCCAGTTTACATCTTTTAATTCCACCCAATGCAAAACATTGCTTTCTTCGGCATACGCATTTTGTGACACATATAAAATATTTTTCTTTACATCCTTACCGACGATGTAATAAGCACCGTCTTTGGGCGTTTTTTTAGTAATAGTAAAGCCGTGCCTTTCCCCTAGGGTATGAAAAACTACACCATTATGATAACCAATCATATTCTTTGCTTCATCTAAAACTTTCCCTTTTTTTTCTTTAATATAATGTTTCAAAAATTCTTTTAAATCCACCGCGCCTAGAAAACAAATACCTTGACTATCTTTTTTCTCCGCCACCGGCAGATTAAATTTTTTTGCTAATTGGCGAACTTCTGACTTTTTTAAATTTCCAATTGGGAAAATAATTTTTTCTAATTGCTTTTGCCTGAGCGTCCACAAAAAGTAACTTTGGTCTTTTGAAGGATCAACGCCCTTTTCTAAAAAATTTTTAGTATTTTTTGCATAGTGTCCCGTCGCCACAAAATCAGCACCCATGGAAATAGCTTTTTTGAGAAAAGCGCCGAACTTTACTTCTTTATTACACATCACATCCGGATTCGGCGTTCTTCCAGCTTTGTATTCACGAATCATATAATCCGCCACTTCTTTTTTATAAACATCCTCTAAATCAAAAGTTAAAAATGGAATATCTAAATGTGCCGCCACGCGCATTGCATCTCGACGTTCCTCCTCTTCATTACACACTAAAAAATCCGGGTGCCAGGTCTTGATAAAAACCCCCACCACTTCATAACCTTCCTTTTTGAGCAGTGCCACAGATACAGCAGAATCAACGCCCCCGGAAAGACCAACAAAAACAGTCTTCTTTTTCATATATAGACCTTACAATTCCATCAGCTTTTTGTAAAGTTCAAAGGTTGCGCAGGCATCAGAGAGCGCAGTATGCGCATGTTCATTTTTTATTTCAAAACGCACGCACAATTCACGCAAAGAAAAATGTTCAAGATCAGGTTCACGGTGCAGTTTTGCCCAGGCGAGAGATATCGTGTCTAGTCTGTGATAATGCATAGTATTTTTTATGCCAGTTTTTGAAAAAGCATAATCCAAAAATTCTGAATCAAAAGCAATGTTGTGAGCGACCATAATACAACCTCCAACTTTTTCAGAAAAAATTTTTATGGCTTCTTCTAAAGAATATGCGTCCGCCCAATCTTTCTCGTTGTAATGACTTATCTTTAAGGAGACGGGGTCAGCATCTTCTATCCTTTCTGGTTTTATCTTCAACTCGAATTCTTCCAGTACTTCAAATTCTGGCGTTGTAATAATACAGCCGATTTCAATAATCTCGTGCTTTCCTAAATCAAGCCCGGTAAGTTCCACGTCAATAAAAGCTAAATTATGTTTTCTCATCTTTCTTATTATATTACTTTAAATATTTTATTATATTTTTTGAATGCTCTCCAAAAGTTTTTGCATAATAAATATTACCGTCCTTATCATGCAAATAATAAAGATAAGGAGAATTTTGAGGGTGGATAGATGCTTTTATGGCATCGAGGCCTGGATTGCCGATAGGACTTTCCGGCAATCCTTTTGTTTTATAGGTTTCTGGCGCGACATCGACTTGGAGTGGCATACCGATGGATATTCTTTTCCAGAGAATTCCGGAAATAATATTCCGATCCCCGTCCCCCTTCGCTTCTCCTTCAATAATCGAAGCCATGATAATAATATTTTTTTCTGTTTTACCCGAAGAAATAATTTCTGGACGAAGCGGAGCAATTTTCTTTTCAAAATTTTTACTCATAGATTCTATGACATCTTTTTCATTGTCAGTGGTTAAGAAAAAATAAGTATCTGGAAAAAGATAGCCTTCTAACTTTTTCGCTTGAAATAAAAATTTTGCCTTACTAAAATTTGTCAATTCTTTTGCAAAAGTATCTCCGATTTGATTCACATTAAATCCTTCTGGAATCGTTACTGAAACAGGCACCATATTATGTTCACCCAGGACAATACGTTTAGCAACCTGCCAAATCGGCAATTTATATTCAAATAAATAATCGGCGGACTGTATATGCAATTCCCCACCAAAAATTATTACAAAAGATTCAAAAATTACCCTAGATCGTATAATATCTTGCTTTTTCAAGGCCAGAGAAATACTTCGCAGACTTGACCCTTTTTCTATTCTTACAATTGATCCAACTGGAAAATTTATCGGCGCACTAAAAAAGAAAAAATAAAAAAGAATCAAAAACAAAACTATGCTAAGTAGATAAATAGCATTTTTTTTATTCAACTTAGACACAGGATGTTCAAGCTCGTTGAGTGAAGATAAGTTTTCCATAAATTAGGTAGGTAAATTGGTGGGAGGAGAAGCTTCTTTGGATTCAATACGTTCAAGCGTTGGAACTTTTAATATCTGTCCTGGGAAGTGCCACAATGTAGCCAACTCTTCAACGTTTAAAACAAAAATGGGAGGATGAAAATATGGCATAAAAAATTGTTTAACGATGAACAAAGCAACTCCCTTAAAGTTATGATTGTTGATAAGATGATGGCGTAATGGAGGATGGAAGAAAGAACGTTCTTGGTATTCTAAAAGCATTCTATTTGCTAAAATCATTACTTTTTCTGGAGGAAGCATAAAATAACTAGTATTAAAAGCATCTGCTTGGGTTGAATTTACACGCACAAGTTCATTGGAACTAGGGTTAGCATATTGACGAAAAATAAGACGAATATTTCTTCTATTACTCATATCAAAGACTTCTTTTTTTGCAACATACATAACTCTTATCCCCGTGTCAAAACCAATTTTGGTAGTCTTAAGAGTCATCATTTCCAAAATCTTTTTTAGTTGCTCAGGAACAAATGTCTGAACAGCAGAAACTCCATCGTGATCGTTTGGGGGATGTACACGACTGTATGGTTTTAATAATTTTTCAATTTCTAAACTAGATTGTTTTACCCAATCGTGCTTATCAAAATAAGAACCGTGAGTATGGTATTCTTTTTTTGAAGGAGTAATAACAATTTGAATCCACATTTGTTCTCCTTTTTTTAGTGACCCAAAAAGTTCTATGATTGGAGAGATGGGATCAACCTTGAATTCTTCTTTTGGATCTTTATCCAAACCAAAATCTACATATGTTTTAAGAGGGTAGGCTTCTGGTTTTGCCAATCCAAATTCACACCCCCAACCATTCCAAGAACTTGTTGGAGTTATCTTGTCTACGGCTAAAGTGTAATCTTCTACTGCTTTTACTTGCGCTTGAGGATATTGTGCATATATTTGTGTTTCAATTAAACTTCTTACACGTGTCGGTGTTCGTATATAAAAATGTACTTGCCCGTCGATAGATGCAATTTCTAAAGAAAACCAAAACCACACAGCTCCTTGCCAATATTGCTCTTTCCCTCCTTTCATACTCCAGTGATAAAGAGCATTTGTAAAAAAAAGTTCCATCGCTTTCGGAGAACGTAAAACTTCACGTGGTGGAACTATCTCAAGCAAAACAAAATCTATCCCAGAAATAAAATCCTGCTGTACATAGTGAACCCAGAGTTTCCAAGCAATCCAACCTAATAATATTGTACCGATTAAAGGCAAAATGCTTTTAATCAAACTATACTGTAGGCCATACGCAAATATAAAAAAACCAATGATTATTAACAAAATCCAAGACCAATTTTTTTTTATTCCTTCCTCAACAGAATCAAGAAACTGTTCCATTCTTATATTTTAATATAAAAATTAAAATAAACAAAGCAAATAAAAAGATTAGGCAATAGTATAAAGCCCATTTTTGTTCTTTTTGAAGTATTTTGAATTAGCTAAATTTACTAAAATGGTATTTTTTTTGAAATATCTTTCTTTCATCACTTTTGTAACAACATCATCTTTAGATAAAGGCATGCCTTCTCTCTTTAAAATATCTTGAATTACTTCACGAGCAATACCTGTTTTATAACCCCACTCAGCAAGAGCATACATTCCCCTACCAACTAAAATAAAACGAGAATCTCTTATAAGTTCGTTGTGACAAGTAGCATAGTGTGTTTTTTTACCAAAAGTTTTAGAAATTGCATCAGCTACTTCCTTAAAATGCATAGGTGAACCATGACGTCTCATTACAAGAAAAGCATAATCTTTAACTCCTCGTGTACGAATATTAGGAGAAGAGGTTTTTCCCCACTCACCTAAAGGATTCTTGGAAACAGTTTTAGACATAGAAAGCCATCTTTTAACCATTTCTTCATCTCTGTATTTATCCGCAACATCTTTCATTTGATCAAAAAATTTCTTTATCATTTCAGTTTCTGAAATAAGATCTTCGTCTTTCAAACTGACATAAAGTTTCTTTAAAGAATCATGAACTTTTTCAGCCATAGTATCATCTACGCTCCAACGAGCATGGAAATGTTCATCTTCGCGATGTTTCTTAAAAGCATCACCCAGTACTAAGAAAAAATTAATGTGATTTTGGGTCACTTTTTCCTTAGAAAAATAAGGCAGCAATTCGTGCTCAGCAACGATAGAACCTAGGCTGTGTAATATTTGCCTTAATTCATCAAAAACAGCCTGTTCATTTTTATAAGCATCAGATTTTTTAATTAAATTAATTGCGGCATCTTCAATTTGACGAACACGCTCTCTAGTAATTCCATATTTCTTACCAATTTCTTCAAGGGTTTTTTTGCTTCCATCATCAGTCAAACCAAAACGATTCATAATCACATCTAGCGCACGATCCTTAAGGTGCGAAGTTATTTTTTGAGTTACTTTTTTGGGTTTGAAAGATGTTGTTGACATAATTGTTTGATTTAAAATTATAAATTTCTTAAAAGTTAAAATCTTGGTTATCTTTTGGCTTTTACTCGATCAATCTCAGTCAGGTATCTCTTACGAAGTCTAACAGATTTTGGGGTAATTTCTAAATATTCATCTCCATTCATGACTTCAAGACCTCGCTCAATACTCAAAACAAAAACAGGATTTAAGGTAATGGCTTCATCTGTACCAGAAGCTCTCATGTTAGTAAGTTGTTTTCCTTTCGTCGGATTTACAGACATATCGTCTCCTTTCAGAACATTTCCAACAACCATTCCTTCATAAACCTCTGTTCCATGATCTATGTACAATATACCACGTTCTTGTAAATTTGCAAGAGAAAAGGCCACCGCCTTGCCAGCCACCATAGAAGTCATTGAACCATACTCTCTTTTTTTGATTTCTCCAGCATATTCCTTAAAACCAGTAACTCGCGAAGACATTATGCCTTCTCCTTTTGTATCTATAATAAATTCACTGCGATAACCTAAAAGTCCACGTGTTGGTATATTAAAAATAACCCTCACAATTCCTTCTTTTTCTACCATATCCTTCATAATACCCCGTCTTTTGCCTATCTTTTCAATTACACTGCCAGAAAATTCCATTGGAACATCAATCACAAGTTCTTCATAAGGTTCTGTTTTAACACCATTTTCTTCTTTGATAATAACTTCTGGTTGCGAAACTTGCATTTCAAAACCTTCTCGGCGCATATTTTCTAATAAAATTGCAACATGAAGTTCTCCTCGGCCATATACTTTAAAAAAACTTGGACCCATTTTATTTTCTCCTTGATCTGGAGAAAAATCAACTTTTAGTCCAACGTTTATTTCTAATTCTTTTTCCAATCTTTCTTTAATTTGTCTGGAAGTAACAAATTTTCCTTCCCGGCCAGCAAAAGGAGAATCATTAACTAAAAAATTAAGCGAAAGGGTCGGCTCATCGATGGCGATATGGGGTAATATTTCTACGCTCTCATCTTCACAAATTGTCTCTCCAATATAAATATCTGGAATTCCTGCCAAAAGAACAATGTCACCAGAAGAAGCTATTTCTTCTTCTTTTCTGTCTATTCCTTCAAAACCAAATAATTTTGTAATTTTTCCTTTTCTAGTTCCATTTTCTCCTTTTATAAAAACCTGACTGGAAGAATTTATTTTTCCAGAATAAATTCGAGCCACCGCCATTCTACCTAAAAAATTATCATAGCCCAAATTAAAAACTTGCGCAGACATTTTCCCAGTTTTATTTAGAGAAGCTGAAGGAACTTTTTCTAAAATTAAATCAAGAATTGGAGAAAGATCCATGGATTCATCCCCTAAGTATCTAAATGCTTTTCCTTCACGACCAATCGCGTAAACTGTTTCAAAATTTGCCTGTTCTTCGTTTGCCCCTAATTCAAAAAATAAATCTAAAATTTCTTCATGCACTCTGTGCGGATCAGCCGCCGGTTTATCTATTTTATTTATAACCACTATCGGCTTAAGCCCTAATTCTAAAGATTTTTTTAAGACGAATCTGGTTTGAGGCATTGGTCCCTCTACTGCATCTACTAATAAAAGCACAGAATCAATGGCGCGTAAAACACGTTCTACTTCCGAACCGAAGTCAGCGTGACCGGGGGTATCTACAATGTTTATCTTTGTGTCTTTGTAATAGATAGAAGTATTCTTAGAATAAATAGTAATACCCCGCTCTTTTTCAAGATCGTTTGAATCCATTGATACCCCCTCATCTTGGAATCCACCATTTTGCTTCATTAAAGCATCAGTCAAGGTTGTCTTGCCGTGGTCCACGTGCGCTATTATTGCTATATTTCTAATTTCCATGTTTTTTAATTATATTGTTGTGTTACCGAAATAAAAAAGCCCGAAGGCCTTTTTGAAACTATTAACATAATAACATACTTTTATAGAAATAACAAACTATTGGCTAAGAATAAGAAAAGCTACTTTGGCTTACTATTCATAATTTGTTCGGGGGTCATTGATAATTCTTGTTCTATGCGGAGCAACTCTTTTTTCAAGAGAAGAGCTTCTTTTTCCTCTCCTGCAAGCATTTTCTGAGACCAGTCCATCGCTATTAAAATGTATTCATTTCTCTTTTCAGGAGTAATTTTTTTTGCTAAATTGATACTATTTTTTTCAAGTTTGAATTCATCCATTTTATTGTTCTTCTTTTCTTCTCAAGAATAGATAATAACTGAAAGCAAAAGCAATTGCAAATCTTGTATATCTGCTTCTTTCGCCTGCGATCGTACGCAACCATTCGTTTGATTTTCCTTCTTTTTTTAAATTACGACCTAAAATGTTGATACTATCCATCGTTGCTTCGTGCAAAATACGACGATCCTGATCAGCTTTCTGCAAATTAATTCGCCACTCTTCGTCTCTCAGACTTACATTTTCTTCCGCTATTTTTTTTAATTTAAACACATCAGCAGTATATTCAAAACACTTTTGTACCATTCCTTCGTATAAAGATTGAAGTTCTTCATTTCCTGCGCACAAATTTTCAAGATCTTCTGGCAAAATAGGAAGGTCGGCCTTGCTAACAAAGCCTTCCATTTCTTCATTCGGAATATCATATTCTTCACTAAAGTGTCTTATGTGTTCAAGATTCATAAAATATTTTAATTTTGGTGCGTCGGGAAGGATTCGAACCTTCGTAGCCCTAAGGCGACAGATTTACAGTCTGTTGTAATTGACCACTCTACCACCGACGCATATTTTATTTTTATACCTACTAAATCATTATACTAAGATAGTAGCCTTTCCTGCGCACCCGATACCGACGCATGCATACAAAATAACACAAAAATTTATTTTTTGCATCTATTTAATGTTCGCATTATTAACTTGTTTTAGACAGTAGAGCGTGATCGAATGCGAATTGAGCTTTTGATTTTTCCTTTTTTGGTGGCAATATCTAGTTCATCTCCTTTAACCGAGACAACAACAGCATCCCCTTTCTTTACACCATTGCTAATAATATATGAAGCAACGGGATTTAAAATTTTATTTTGAATTAAGCGATTTAAGGGACGAGCGCCATAATGCGGATCATAACCAGTCTTTGCCAAATATGAAAGCGCTTCCTCGGAAATCTCTAAATTAATTCCTTTTGCGTTAAGTCGATCATGAACAACTTTTATTCTCAAATTAACTATTTCCCTGATTGCTTCCTCGGAGAGAACATCAAAGACAATAACTTCGTCCAGGCGATTCAAAAATTCTGGACGGAAATTATCTTTAAGTGCTTCCAAAACTTTTTCCTTCATATTGCCATAATCTTGTTTATTAGAATTATTAGAAAATCCGATTGATTCCATTTTCTCCACAAACTGTGAACCGATATTAGAAGTAAGAATAATAATTGCGTTTTTAAAGTTAACCACCCTTCCTTTTCCATCAGTCAATCTTCCCTCATCAATAACCTGTAAAAGCACATTGAAAACTTCTGGATGAGCTTTTTCAATCTCGTCAAAAAGTATTACTGCATAAGGCCTATGCCGAACAGCTTCTGTTAATTGACCTGATTCATCATAACCCACATATCCCGGCGGAGAACCAATAAGCTTAGACATTGAATGTCTTTCCATATATTCAGACATATCTACACGAATAATAGCGTTGTCATCGTTGAACATAAATTGCCCTAAAGCTTTAGTAAGCTCTGTTTTGCCGACTCCCGTTGGGCCTAGGAAAATAAATGAGCCAATAGGACGATTCGGATCTCCTATACCCGCCCGAGAGCGACGAATCACATCAGCCACTCGTTTAATGGCTTCATTTTGGCCAATAACTCTTTTTTCTAATTCTGTTTCCATCTTCTCAAGTTTTTCTCTTTCTTCTTCTAACATTTTAGTAAGCGGTATCCCTGTCCAGCGAGCAACCACTTCTGCTATGTCTTCTGCTGTAATTTCTTCTTTTAAGATTCTACGAGATTTCTGTAATTTTTTTAATCGGGCAAGTTTTATATCAAGATCTTTTTTAAGAGCTGGTATTTTTCCATAACGTATTTCTGCAGCTAAAGAAAGATCTGATTTCATTTCAGCATTTTCTGCTTCTAAACGAATACTTTCCATGTCTTTTTTTATACTTCTAATTTCTAATACAGTTGATTTTTCATTCTGCCATTTCAATTCAAGTTCCTTGGTTTTTTCAGATAAATTTCCTATTTCTTTATCAATCTCCTTAATTCTATTTTTTATTTCTTTTTCTTTTTGCTTTCCCGAGGAAGAATTAATTTCTTTCTTCAATGCTTCTTTTTCAATTTCTAAGCGCATTGTTTTTCTATTGGCATCCTCCAATACTGGTGGTTTATTTTCAAGCATTATTTTAAGTGAAGAAGAAGCTTCATCAACCAAATCTACCGCCTTATCTGGTAAAAATCTGTTTGTAATATAACGAGCAGAAAGATTGACTGCAGCGATTATCGCATCGTCGGTAATTCTTATACCGTGAAAAAGCTCATATCTTTCTTTTAAACCGCGCAAAATAGCAATTGCATCTTCTACACTTGGTTCGTCAATATAAACAGGCTGAAAACGACGAGCCAAGGCGGGATCTTTTTCAATGTGTTTTTGATATTCTCGCAGGGTCGTCGCACCAATAGCTCGCAATTCTCCGCGAGAAAGAGCTGGCTTTAACATATTTGAAGCATCCATCGTACCTTCAGCCCCTCCAGCTCCAACGATAGTATGTATTTCGTCAATAAAAAGAATTATTTTTCCATCAGATCTTTCAATTTCTTTCATTATTCCCTTTAGTCTCTCTTCAAATTCTCCGCGATATTTTGTTCCTGCTACAAGAAGTCCTAAATCAAGTGAAACTAATTCTTTATCTTTTAAAGATTCTGGAACATTACTTTTAGCAATCATTTGAGCTAGACCTTCCACCACAGCCGTCTTGCCGGTGCCTGCTTCCCCTATTAAAATAGGATTATTTTTGGTCCGACGTGAAAGTATCTGCATAATACGAATTATTTCATTGTCCCGACCAATGACAGGATCTAATTTATCTTCTTTAGCTAATTTAGTTAAATTGCGAGTGTATTTTAAAAGTAATTTAAATTTTTTAGGTTCTGAAACATCAGTAATATTTTGGCTACGCAATTCTTCTAAAACTTTTATCACTTGATCTTTATGAATTCTGAATCGTGCCAATGTCTCGCGCGCTTCACTTGTAACTTCAAGAATTGCAATAAAAAGATGCTCAGTAGAAACAAAATCATCTTTCATGTATTCTGCCAACTTAGCTGATTGTTCGATGACCTGGGCCAAATCCGGATTAAGATAAATCTGGTATGATGGCGAAACAGTGTTTCGTGATTCTGGCAATTCAATTAACTCTAAAACAGAATCCGTTAAAAGCATTGTATCAATTTCTAATTTGTCTAAAATAGAATTCACCATGGATTCTTCTTGTAATAGCAAAGCTGCAAGTAGATGAAGCGAAGAAACATGATTTACTCCACGCTCAATAGCTAGCTCGTGGGCTTTTTTAATAGCATCTTTTGCTTTAGTTGTAAATTTATTTAAAGGTGGCATATATTTAAATTATACACTACGTGTCAAGAAGAAAAATCCTATTGAACTTTTGACGAAGCAGTTGACGATAATACTAAAGCTTCATTGATAGTCTTAATCGAAACAAAAGATAAAATATCTGAAGAAAGCGCTACTCCCAAGGCTTCCCCATCTAAATTTAGCACTAAACTTCCTGCATTAGATTTTGATATATTAATATCTATGCTTTTATTTGAATTCAATCCTTCAAACATAAAAGAAATTATTGTATTTCCTATTACTAAAATTTTTTGTCCAATTTTCATTTTACTTAAATCACCAAAAACTGGGACTGTAAACACAAGCTTATCTGTTCCATTTACAGGGATTCCTATTTTTAGAAAAGAAAACCCGTCTTTATTAGCAGATACAAAATCCGCTTTAAATTTTCCACTATCATTTTTAAGATAATAAACTCCCCTATCCGGCACAAGTGAAGCATCCGCCACAACAATACCATCTGCGGAAATTGCAAATCCTCGTCCGGCTGAAACTTCAATGGTTTTCCCTTCTGTATCTTGAATTTCTTTAGTTACTATAAATAAGGATGTTTTATTTTTAGCAAGCGCATCTACAACCAAATCTTCTTCTTTGACAACAATTGTTTGTACTGTTGTTTTTCCTTCAACTTGTTGAATTTTTTCTATTGTTTGTTGAACAACGCGATTAATAGGTGTCGTAACGGAAGCTGGAGCTTGTTGCATCAAGGTAACAGTCGTTATCCCCGTTGCGATAGAGGTAACAAAAGAGAGCAAAACTGCTAACAATATTAATTGTGATTTATTTAAATCTTTAATATCCATCTTTTTATAATACCATCTTTTTAGTTTTTACAAAATATTAAAAAAAAGCCTCCGCTTTCCAGCGGAGGCTTTTAACTCGAGAGGGTGAAAATTACACATTTGTAGCTCAAATTTGGGGCACGTCACAGAAAGATAAAACAATCTGAAAATCTTCTCGCGTGTCCTCAAGACAATCGAGGAAAAAATAGAATTCCCCATGAACACCAGCAACCACTGTCGGTATTCTGTGGTCACCACGAGGATCTTCCCAAAGACGATCTTTCACGTCTAAAGACAAATATCGGAAGTCCTTTGGTAATTGATCTCTTTTTTGCTCGAAAACCAATGAAGCTCCTTGTGCGCCCGTGTAATGTGAATTGAGCGTTGCAAGAAACTCCAAACACTCATCAGACGTTGTAGTGCTAGAGATAACTTGTCTGTGGGCTCGAACTAAAAATCTATCACCTGGGCTTAAGACACAACTCGGGTTCTGAAAATTCAGATCTGTAATGTCGCAATTATAACCTTCAAACTCAATTCGGTGTTTTTTTTGAAACGACATGAGCTGAGAAGAATGCACATAATCCTCAGGTACAGTAAGAATACCGAGATTTGCAAACAAACTAAATTTCTCCGTGGGTCTAAAACATAAATGAGAACACATATTCGGAGTCATTTTTTCTTCTCCCTTCTTTATATATAAAGTACATTCCGCTTTACTGTGCGGTTACAGTCATGAGGACAATCCCCCATATTTCCACTATGGATAATAAAGTTAAAAGTGATTTTTGTCAATATTGTTTTTATCTTTTAAAAAGCAAAAATCCCACAAACATGCTGTTTGTGGGATTCGAAACTTGATGCAAAACTTGCTAATTAACTCTTGGAAGCACAGCAGCAAAATCTACTGCCTCCCAATCCCCAGCAAGACCAAGCGGGTTGATATCCCACTCGCCTTTGTACCACATGAGAGTAAGAACAAACCTTCCCCCCTGTGGACAAACAAGAACTACGCCAGGAAAAGCAACAGTGCAAGGAGCTCCGGGACGCCCCTTGAGTTTCTTCTTCCAGCTGGTAGGAATGACGCTTGTGTCTTTTTTAATCGCCTCAAGAAATTTCGCATCCAACAGGATGTTCCCAGTTTTCTTTAGGCGACGCAACCACTTTTCTCCCGAGATAGAAGTCTCGTTCTTTTTGAAAGAAATTGCTTCAAACTCAATCCTTTCGAGGTCTACCTCCGTGAGGTTCAGCGCGCGACCGTCTTCATCCCCGTCGGAGGTAGACCAGCCCTCCTGTCCGAAAAACAAACTTGGATCAAAAGATGTGCTGCGATCGACAGTAATTATCTTCTCCATGGTATCTCTCCCTTGTTTGCTTAACGACCCCGTGTCGCTATAGCTTTTAATTTACAAAATTTCTTTTATACACTAAAAGCTATAGCGAACAACACAAATTTTGTTATTAAAAGAACTTTACTATTGGAGAGAGTACACTTACAAAACAAATCTGTCAATACCGTTTTTATGTTATTTCATTTTTTCCCGAATAAGACTTTCTATTTCATATGGATTTTCAATACCATGAAAACGTACTTCCACGATATCACCTCCAGCTGTATCAAAATTTATATTTCCAATACCAAACATGTTTTCAAGAAAACTTTGATTGATTTTAATATTTTGGATTTTTTCATATTCGGCAAATTCCCTGGAAGTGGAGAGTAGTCTATATTCTCTTGCAATCCCTCCATCAAGAATATAAAAAGTTTCGGCATGTCGAGAAATTTCCGCTAAAAAAAATACTAGAATGCCAACCAGGGAAATTAACAAAATTGAATTCTTGGAAAAATAAACCCAAGCAACGATAGAACCAGCAAAAAGTAAAATTCCACTAAAATAAAAACTAAAAAAATAAAAAGGATGGGGATGAAATTTTTTAATTATTGATTCTTCAGGATTCATTTTTTAATGATACCACTTTTTTAGTTTAATTAAAATATTGGCTAAAGTTTTGACGGTGTAATCAATATCTTTTTTAGTTGTGTCTCTGCCCAAGGAAAAACGCAGTCCGCCAATTTCAGGATCTGCTTCTCTATGCAATGCTTTTATCACATAAGAACCCTCCGCTTTGGAACTTTTACAAGCACTTTTTGAGGAGGCCATTATTCCCTTAGCCGAAAGCTCTATTACTAAAAGATCGCTTGGAATTTTGGAAATTGTAATGTTTACATTATTAGGTAATCTATTCTGCAAATCGCCATTAAAAACTATTCGCTTATTCGCGCGAATTAGAGATGAGATAAAATAATCACGGAGTTTCGTTAAACGTTTTATTTCTTTTTCCCTGATTTGTTGAGTAGTCACCAGCGCGGATGTAAATTTAAAAATCTCCGGCAAATTTTCTGTTCCGGGTCGAAACCCATGTTCTTGATCTCCCCCACCAAAAATACTTACAAGTGGCACAGATTTCTTTTTAAAAAGCACACCTACTCTCCCAGAACCTTCAATTTTTGAACCAGAAAGTGACAATAAATCTACCCCAAGTCTTTCAACGTTTAAATCAAAATAGTTTACCGCCTGTACTGCATCAGTATGAAAAAAAATATCATTTCTTTTATTTTTCTTTTTATAATACTTAATTTGTTTTGCAATTTCTTTTATCGGCTGGATAGTACCGATTTCATTATTCGCGTACATTACAGAAATAAGTATAGTATTTTTCTTTATTTCTTTTTTTATTTTTTGGGGATCCACTATTCCGTTTTCCTCCACTGATATGATAGAAATTTCTGCAAGTTTTCTTTTATGAAGTAATCTGCATGTCTCTAATACTGAAGGATGTTCAATATTCGTCGTAATGATGTGTGGTAAAATTTTCCCCTTCTTTTTTTCATACCAAGCGAAAACAATACCCTGAATTGCAAGATTATTACTTTCTGTGCCACCACTCGTAAAAATTATTTCTTCCGGCCTGGCGCCTAAAACACTAGCCACTTCTCTACGTGAATTTTGAAGTTTTATCTTTACCTTCATGCCTGCTGAATGAATAGAACTAGAATTTGCCTCCGCTCCAGCAGCATAATCTAAATATATTTCGTTTGATTTCAACATAAAAATAGTATATATTGAAATTGTATGAATACAAAGCTTGAAATCGCTTTTTTTATTTTAATCGGAATCACTATTTTGATCGGTACTATTTGGATGATTATCACCGAAAAACGCCTAGGAAGATTTTTCCTTGGTAAAAAAGCAAAAGATTTAGAAGATACCATCATTATTCTAGAAAACGATATTGTAAAATTAAAAAAAGCGAAAGAAAATTTTGAAAAAGAAATTTCCATAATAAATACAAAACTAAAAAAAAGCATTCGTGGGCTTGAAACCATCCGTTTTAATCCTTTCCCCGATCAAGGAAGCAATCAAAGTTTTGCGATTGGTATGTTAAACGAAGAAGAAAATGGTTTAGTAATTTCAAGTTTATATTCTCGTGAACGAATGAGTATATTTGCCAAACCTATTAAAAACGGTAAATCAGAATACGAGCTCACGACAGAAGAAAAAGAAGCACTTATAAAAGCAAAAGTATAATGAATACAAAAAAAGAAAAACAAAACATAACGGCAAGGCCCTCGGCCGTAAGCCTACAGGCGAGGCCGCCGGTGGTAGTGATTATGGGTCACATTGATCACGGAAAATCAACCTTGCTTGATTACATAAGAAAAACAAATGTAGTTGAGTGCGAAACTGGAGGCATTACTCAATGTATTTCCGCTTATGAAGTTGTGCATAAAGACGAAAATGGGGAAAATAAAAAAATAACTTTTTTGGACACTCCTGGACACGAAGCCTTTTCAAAAATGCGTGAGCGCGGTGCAGAAATAGCAGACATTGCTATATTGGTCGTTTCAGCTGAAGACGGAGTAAAACCACAAACGATAGAAGCCTGGAAAACTATCGTGGAATCTAAAATTCCATGCATCGTTGCTATAAATAAAATAGATAGACCAAGTGCTAATTTAGAAAAAACAAAAACAGAATTGGCTGAAAATGAAATTTATCTAGAAAACTATGGTGGCAAAATACCCTATGCAGAAATTTCAGCAAAAATCGGTACGGGAATAGACGGCTTGCTATCACTTATTTTAATTTTGGCTGAGATGGAAAACTTGACTGGAGATAGTTCTCTCGACGCTTCTGGGTTTGTAATAGAAGTAAATTTGGATTCCAGGCGTGGAATATTGGCGACCTTAATTATAAAAGATGGTTCAATCAAAAAAGGAATGACCGTTGTTGTGGAAGATAGTATGTGCTCCACCCGCATAATGGAAAATTTCTTAGGAAAAACGACAGAAGAAGAAAGCTTTTCCTCTCCTGTACGTATCGTGGGTTTTGATAAGATGCCGAGAGTAGGAGCACCATTTGTTTCCTTTCTAAAAAAGGGAGATGCTGAAAAATATATAGAAAACTGGAAAGAAGAAAGAAATCTTGAAAAAAGTAAAAACAAAAAAGAAAAAACAGAAGAAACGGGGAAAAAGATAATACCAATAATATTAAAAGCAGATGTTTCTGGATCAATAGAAGCCATAGAAAAAGAAATAGCTAAAATAAAGAATGACGGTGCTGAATTTAAAATTGTTGGAAAAGGTATCGGACCAATTTCTGAATCAGATATAAAAGGAGTAGCTTCTGGTGCTGATGTATTGGTTATTGGATTTAATGTAAAAGCTGACAGAAGCGCCTTAGAAATCGCAGAAAAAAGAGGTATAATAATTTCCTTTTTTGAAATTATTTATAAAATGACTGAATGGCTGGAAATACAAATGGAGGAGAGGAGACCAAAAATCGAAACATTAGAAACAACCGGTCGCGCAAAAATTATTCGAGCCTTTAGTCAAACAAAGGAACGCCAAATAATAGGTGGTAAGGTGATAGAAGGAAAAATTAATTTAAATAGTACAGTCAGAATAATGCGTCGAGAATTTGAAATAGGTCGCGGGAAAATAGTAAATCTTGAGAAAAATAAAACAAAAACAAGCGTCGTAGAAGAAGGTGCTGAATTCGGAATGATGATTGAATCAAAAATAGAAATTGTACCTGGAGACATAATAGAATCATTTTTAATAACAAAGAAATGATACAAAGAAACGACAAGGTAGCAAATAGTATAAAAGAGTTTGCTGCTCAGTTTTTGGGACGTGAAAATAATAAAACTTCGCTTATTACTGTAACTTCTGCTACGGTATCTCCTGATTTAAAACGGGCAACGATATTTATTACTGTATTCCCTGCCTCTAAAGAAAATAGTGCTCTAAATTTTGTAAAAAGAAATCTTGGGGATTTGAGAGAGTTTTTAAAAAAGAATCTGCCAATAAAGATTATTCCTTTTCTTGATATAGAGATAGATCAGGGAGAAAAAAATAGGCAAAAAATTGACGAACTGCTTAGAGAAAAGTAGGATGTATAAATGGCCTTTAGATAAGTACAGTATAAAATATGATAAGGCCTGGTAGCCAAGTGGTAAGGCAGAGATCTGCAAAATCTCTATGCGGCGGTTCAATTCCGCCCCAGGCCTCAAAAAATCAAATTGTTTTTTGATTTTTATGTTAAGATATTTTAGAGTGGTTATTTGCCCGAGTGGCGGAACTGGTATACGCGCACGACTTAAAATCGTGTCTCGTAAGGGATGTGGGTTCGATTCCCACCTCGGGCACACAACTTAATATTTTTTGCGCCCATAGCTGTTTTGGTAAGTCGAAAGATTGTTAAGTAATAAATAGTTCTTTTTTAAAAATAAAATTTTTGCGTCCATAGCTCAGCTGGTAGAGCAGATCCCTCTTAAGGATAAGGTCGGAGGTTCGATCCCTCCTGGACGCACCCTGCCGGGATGGCGGAATTGGTATACGCGCTAGTCTTAGGAACTAGTGGGGCAACCCTTGGGAGTTCGAGTCTCCCTCCCGGCACACTTGACATTTATATTGATAAGTGCTATACTGTACGCATGAAAAAGATAAACAATAAATCAATATTTTTGGGCTTCAAAATACTATCTATTTTGGCTTTTGGTTTAATTTTCGTGCCTTTTAATAAGGCCGCTGCTACCCCTGGTTATGTTGATGGCTATGCTAATCCAATATCAGTAAATGAAGCAGATATAAATAATCCAAAACCAACCATTACTTCAATAAATCCCCGCTCAAGTAATATAGGCACTGGCGCAAAGACGATAACTGTTGTCGGAAGTGGTTTTGTTTCAAGTTCAGTTGTTAAATTAAATGATTCCAATCGTCCTACTACATTTATAGATTATTCTCATCTCTTAGTTCAATTAACTGCAAATGATATGTCTCGTGCTGATGGATTCTATCTTACTGTCTTCAATAGAGCCCCTGGTGGAGGATATTCTAACGCGTCTTTCTTTACCATAAATAATGTTGTTGCTCCTAATGCAAATACAAACAACAGCAACGGCTCTACTAATACTTCTTCAAGTATGAATCAAACAGGAAACACCAGTACTGATAGCAACTACAGCGCTCTAGCTTCTAACGCAATTTTCGGATCAAATAGTATTTTACCTTCTGGTTTAATACAATGGATTATTTTTGCGATAATTATTTTATTAATTGTCATCTTAGCGAGAAAAGTTTTCGGTGCTGAAAAAAATTATCACGAAACACCGATGAAACACGCGTAAAAAGAATAAAAACCTACCAAAAAAGTCATCCCCCTAGGGTTGACTTTTTTGTTTTATTGTGATACAATTTTAGCGAGTAAGGTACCTTGAAAATACGTTTTCTAACCAACCCCGCGCCTGCGGGCGCTAACTGCGCCAGTGGCGCAAGGAGGAATATCATGGACAAGACCCGAACTTTCATCAGTATCGTTTTGGCAATTTTAGCAACTGTCGGAATCCTAGGAATGATTTTCACCGAGGTAAATGTTTTGGGAGTGAATGCGGGAGCAATTCTGCTCGCCCTCGTTCTCGCTTACCTCGTTTTTAGCTTCGTCACTGTGAAAACAGACGAAGTTGGAATGGTGGAAGTCTTCGGGAAACCCGTTTCAGACCTAGGCCCCGGCTTGTGTTTTGCGCCAGCCCTGGTTTCCAAGGTAAGTAAAGAATCTGCTAACCTGTTTCAATTTGAACTGCCCGCTGAACCGGAAAAGATCTTCAGGAAAGAAGATGTTGAGGCAGTTCCGGCTGGCATGTATCCACCTAATCGGATCAAATTTGGGTCCCCTGATCCAAACGAAGAAGAACCACTCAAAAGCGACCCATACAACATTCCAATGGTCGCGGACGTGGTTGTGGTAGTAAGTGGTCGCGTCAAAAGTCTCGTACGTTTTAAAAGAACCTATGGAAGCCTGGAAAACCTTCGAAAGATTTTAAGTGATAGAGCAGTAGAAGCTTGCGGTGTTCAATTTTCGAAGGTTACCCCGGCAAAAGCCCTTCTGAGCCTGAAGAAAACAAACGACGATCTCCGAGATATTCTGCAAAAGGAAATCACTCAACACGGAGAAGATGAAAAAGGTGGTGGGTTTGAGTTCGGCGATGCCTACGTTAAACCATTCACCTTCTCGCATGGGCTCAACAAAGCTGTGACGGGAGTCAAGGAAGCAAAACTCAAAGCCGAGGCAGTTTCCTCGACCGCAGATGGTGAGAAAGAAAAGCTAGAAAAAGAAGCAGCGGGAACCGCTGCTGGGATTCGAGCCATCGCTGACGCTAACAAACATCGGCTACTCGCTACGGGTCTCGCGATTGCCGACAAAAATGGAGACATCATCGAGCTCGTTCCTGACGCGAATGTTCGTGTTCAAACGGAAGCCGTGAAGGCTCTGAAAGATGTCAAGGGTACAGTTGTCCTAGGTAACCCTAACGTGATGCTCGGCATCAAGAAAGGAGATGACCAATGAACACACCGAGCATCGTATTCATCCTCGTCGTCCTAGTCACCGCAATCATCTGGAGAGCTGGCTGGCGACCGTCAATGCCGTCAATTTCCATGCCACACGTCAATGTTAAATGGCATTGGAAATGGTTCTGGTGGGTGGTGGTGATCGGACTCGCAATCTGGTACTTCGGGTACTATCGTCCTGCTCACAAACAACCACCGCCAGCACCACCAGTGCTAACAAAAGTTCTCATCCCACGGTTCGAAGGCATGACACCATGCGACCCAACCTTTGATTATACTTTCGAGCTGGACACGCAAGGAAGTCCTGTTATCTTAACACTTCCCGGCGTGCATGGACCAGTTACACTGGAATATTCAGGAAAAGGACAAATTGACCTTGATGACCCCCGGCATCCGATAAAAAGGCTAGCCGGACCTGTACACATCATTTCAGCAGATCCGAGCAAACAAGCTTGGGTCCAAATCTCAGAAATTCAATACATTTATAAAGGCCACCCCGAAAGGAGGTAATCGCGCTGGCCACGCAAAAGGGCGACCCAATGGGTCGCCCTTTTAATATTTATCTTCAATTTTCTTTATATATACTTTAGGGATTTAATTTCACTGAATTTTCCCCAGTTGATGAATCTATTTCTATATCAGTAATACCGAGAGTATTTAAAAGCATATTCATAATCATAAACACTCCCATCATTATCGTAATACCGACAATTCCCCAAATCATATGACTTTTACCGGTTGTTTTTTTCTCTTCATTTTCTTGGTTCATAATGAACTCAAAAACACCATAAAGAAAATACACGACCGCCAAAGCAAATAGAAGTCCGATAAGTGGATTTATAATCATTGAGTCAACGTTCGCTATAAATCCGTTAAGACTTGTACTCGCCGCAGAAGCTATTTTGGTAGAAAATAAATCCATACTCCTAGAGATTAATAAGGTGTAGTTGGATAAGTGATGTTTTGACCAGCGTTATCAATTCCGAAAGTATTTTGAAGGATTCTTACAAGTCCCCACAAACCAACGATGACAGCCAAACCAATGATACCGTAAATAATTCTATTTCTTCCGGCTTTTTTTGCTTCTTCGTCACTAGAGATAACATAAGTGACAACTCCCCAGATAAAATAAACCACTCCCAAGGCGATCAAAATAGGAACAACAGCGTTTAGAAGATCCCCAATCTTACACAACATTCCTCCTAAATCCCTAATAGGACCAGGCTGACATCTAGTACCACCACCGATATTGCCGGCTTGTGCTAACGCGACAACAGGGGCTAAACCTAAAACAAAACCTGACAACACGACTAATTTCTTTTTCATAATTTAAACGATTAATTTTCTAATAATTTTTCCGCCAAAAGCGGAAAGGCGACCTTATAATAATAAACTAATAATGTTTTCTAATTATATCATAAGCATATTTATGCGCTAATTTTCTGGTGGTTTAACTTGTGGAAGCACAGATCTATCAATACCAAAGGTACTACCGAGTATTCCTACTAAACCCCATACAGACAGCATTACAGCCAAAGCGACAATTCCCCAAATCATAAATTGTTTACCCTGAGCTCTCTTTGCTTCTTCGTCTGCATTAAGTATGAAAAATTGCACCACCCCCCACACAAACATAACCGTAGCTAAAGCAAAAATCAAAGGAATCACTGAATCATTAATGATCTTGGTAACATAGCATAAAAGGTCTTGAAATTTTGGACTACCTTCAAGGCTACAAGTAGCGCCAGTTCCTGTTATCGGCGCAAGGGTGGGCGCAGTAGCTCCCTCAAGACCAAAAGTAGCAACAACGATATTTACAAGTCCCCACAAACCAACAATAACCGTAAAACCAATGACACCATAAATTATTCTATCCTTCCCTTTCTTTTTCGCTTCTTCGCCGTCAGCAATAACATACATCACCACTCCCCAAACAAAAAAGACTACACCCAGAGTGATCAAAACTGGAATAATAGAATTAAGAATTTGTTGCGCCTGACATATCAATTTTCCTATACCTGTACCAGTGCAGTCTCCGATCGCGGCAAAAGAAACAAAAGGAAAAAACATTGTTAAGAAAAGTATTGGAATAAATTTAAATAATTTTTTCATATTATTAATATTATTTATAATGCTAATACTGTAGCTGATATCATTTTTGCGATAGCCCAGGATCCTAATAATATTGCTGCCCCGATCAATGTGTAGAGAAGAGCTTCTTTTGCCTTGCTTAATTTTTCTGAATTGCCTCTAGCGAAAACAAAAAGGAAACCACAATAAACGATAGCGAGGGCCACGATGGGTATACCTATCTTTAGCAGTCCTTCTAGGATAGTTTGAATGAGACCTGGAATTGAATCGATGTTTATTGGATTAACAAGTTTTCCGCCCGTACTGGGAGGAGAAACAGGAGGACCTCCAGTGACTTGAGCTAAAGAAATAACAGGAATTAAAAACGCATGAAGTAATAAGGCTAACTTATACCAATTATTCTTAAAAAATTTCATATTCATTATTATATCTTATATTAAAAACCAATCCAACCACCCTCATAACCTAAAATTGATAATATTGTCCTAATGATAAGAAAAGCAGCCATGGCGATAATCAAACCAATGAGAACATTAATGAAAATAGATTTTGCTTTTGTCCTAGCGTGCGCAACCTCTCCGCCTGCTGTAATCAAAAGAACGCCAGCATAAGCGAACATTATCGCTGCGATAGGTATGACCATAAAATAAAGAATAAAGTGAATCACTTTATTGATTAGTGCCATAATATCATTAAAATCGCAGGGATTAGCGATATTTCCACTAGCGTCTGATCTACCGCACGGAACCAAACCATCTGATTGTGAATCGTCTTGCGCAAAAGAAAAAACTGGCATTATAAGCATTAGAAATAATGAAACAAATATTAAACTAGGTATTAAAAATTTTGAGATTTTTTTCATAATTTTATTTTAATAATAAAAGACTTAGTTTAGAACTTGCGTCTTTAATTGCATCTCCTACTGACATATTATTGGAAAGCACGGCATTAACCATACTACTGAAAATATTGTCTGTATCTTTCGGTGATGGATCAAGCCAACCTTTAGCATATAATGCAGAACTATAAAAAATTGGAGAAGAAGCATCCCCCGGTTTAATAGCCAGTAGATCTCTCCGTGCTGGCGCTACTCCCGAGACTAAAGCAAACTTTGAAGCAAAATCGCTAGTTACCATCAAATTCGCTGCGATAAAAGCAGTATTAGTATTCTTGGAAGAAGATGATATGGCTAAGCCTATCACTCGAGCCCCCGTTGATTTAAAATTAGCATTCTTTATCTGAGGCATTCCCGCAACGAAAAAATTTTGATTAGGATTTTTATTTACCAAAGATTTAAGTTCGCTCGCATAACCAAAATAAAACGCTAAATCTTCTTTAGAAAAAGCGTCATTGGAATTTGGGAATGATTTATTCCAAGAATATACAGCGTTGTTGGGATCCGCAAAATCAGTAAAAAATTTTAAAATTGAAGGAAGATTGTAATTTCCAACTACTGAACCTAAGGTTGAAACAAGAACTCCGTCTTTTGTCGTAATGATAGGATTACCTGCTTGTAAAAAAAGAGTAGCGAGTATGTCTTTGGCATGCGCTACATTCGAAAAATGCCCGAGGGCCACTGCACTTTTTATTATTTTATTTGTATCATCTTTTTTAGTAAGAGTAGGCACCATTTCTACCAGGTCATTCCAATAAGCCGGAGGATAAACGATCCCATTCGCATCAAGAATACTTCTACTGTAATACATCATAAGTGGATCAATCGCTATCGGAAAAGCTAAAATACCTTTTTCATTTAAAAACACTTCTCCGGCACCAGCAAAAACATTTTTAAAAGTGGCTAATGGATAACTAGTATAAGGAACAGTAAAAATTTTATTAGAATAATGATAAGTAAGATTGTCAGGTAAGAAAAACATATCAGGCCCTACACCTGTGGCTAAAGCTTCGAGCAAATCTTGATCAAAGGTTTCTGCAGATTTTTCTACATAATTAACCTTGAAAGTCTTATTAGCTTCGTTAAAATCTTTTAGCGCAGAAGATATAGTAATAGAGGGTGCCGTCCCCCATAAAACAACAGTACCGAGACTACCCTCAGTCTTTCCGATCGGGATTGCGCCAGAAAAGACTAAAACACCAAAAATGGCAGCGACAATAAAAACAATTAAAATTATGATTTGAAAATTTCCTTTCATCCTAAATTAACTCTTAATTAATATCATACCATAATGGTAATCTCCTGCATTAATTTCTCTTTCTAAAATAAAACCTTTCTTCTCAAACATTATCCGCGCTTTATCTTTTGAAATAATATTAGTTCCTTGCATGATCGATGATTCAGACCAATCAATCAACAGAACTCTTCCCTTCTGTTTTAATATTCTTTTTGCCTCTTCGATAAATTTATCTCTGTCTTCGATTTGAAAAAGTATGTTAGAAGCAACGACAACATCTGCAATGCCATCCCCTATTTTTGTTCCTCCAATTTTTTCAACATTTCCCCAAATAATTTCAACATTATTTAAATGAGCTTCCGATACCCTGCTTTTAATCGTATCTAAAAAATCTTTTTGTAATTCAACCGCATATACCTTTCCCTTAGTAGCAAGGGATCCTGCCACAATAGAATAATATCCAGTTCCCGCACCTAAATCAACGACAACATTGTCTTCTCTTAATCCAAAAGTTTTTAAATTTTTTAATGGGTCAGAGAACATCTATATATTATATACAAGCCAACGACGCAATACCATCTCCTCCACGCAAACGCATAATAGTTACCCCTTGTGTTTGACGTCCCAAAGATGAAATATCTTTTAATGCCGTCCTTATCACCTGTCCCTTTTTAGACATTGCGATTAATTCTGCTTCTTCTCCTGTTAGAACTTTTGCTACAATAAGTTTACCAGTTTTAGGGGTCACTTTTGCTGTCTTCACACCCGAACCGCCACGTTTCTGAACTTTATATTCTTTTATATTTGTTTTTTTACCAAAACCATTTGCGCTCATTGTAAGGAACGAACCCTTCTCTCCTATTTTTTTTATAACATCAACACCGATAACTTCATCATTCTTCCCCAGTCTGATACCACTCACCCCTCCAGCAGTTCTTCCCATTTCCCTCACATCAGATTCTTTAAATCGGATAGATTGGCCTCCCGCTGTCGCAATCATAACTTCATCACCTTTTTCTGTTACTAACGCGGAAATAAGTTGATCATCTTTATCTAAACGAATGGCGATGATTCCACTTCGACGCACATCTTTAAAACTCTCTCCAGACATTTTTTTAGCTGTTCCATGTTTTGTAACTAACATAAGTGAAGAAGATGTCTTGCCCAAATCTTTCGGCATTGCAAGAATTGAGTTTACTTTTTCCTCGCCAGAAAGTGCCAAGAAATTCATAATGGATTTCCCCTTAGTCGCCCTGCGACCTTCTGGAATGTCATACATTTTCATTTGATAAACTTTTCCTAGATTTGTGAAGAAAAGTAAGTTGCTGTGAGTAGAGCCAGAAACAAGCATTGTTACAAAATCTTCTTCTTTTGTTTCTAGATCAATAACCCCTACGCCTCCCCTCTTTTGTGTATGATACTCAGAGGGATCTGTGCATTTTACATATCCACCAGCCGTGAGCACAAGCATCGTATCTTTTTCTGGAACCAAGTCTTCGTCAGAAATTTCTTTTACCCCACCTTTTACAATTTTAGTTCTTCGTTCATCGGCATATTTTTCACGAATTTCCTTTAATTCTTCTGCAATAGTTTTAAGGATTTTTTTAGGGCTGGCCAACAATTCTTTTATCTCTGAAATAAATTTTTGTTTCTCAGCAAGCTCATCTTCCACCGCTTTTCGTTCAAGTCCGGCGAGTTTTGCCAATTTCATTTCCAAAATAGCCGTCGCCTGTAAATCCGAAAATTTAAATTCTTTCATTAAATTTACTTTAGCAATTTGGGAATTTTTTGATCCACGAATAACAGAGATAACACGATCTATTTTATCCAATGCTTTTTTCAGCCCTAACAAGATATGTTCACGTTCTTCTGCCCTTCTTAGGTCATATACAGACCTACGCTTCACGACTTCTTTTCTATGTCCAATAAATTCAGCAAGTATAGATTTGAGAGATAGAGTTTGCGGGACACCGTCAACTAAGGCCACCATGTTGAAATTAAAATTTGATTCAAGCTGAGTATTTTTGTAAATATAATTTAAAACTTTTTCTGGATGCGCACTCGGTTTCAAGTCAACAACAATACGAATATCTTTAGTAGATTCATCACGAAGTCCTTTTATCCCTTCCAATTTTTTCTCTTGAACTAACTCCGCAATACTTACTATTAAATTGGATTTATTTACCCGGAAAGGAATCGAGGTAATAATAATAGAAAAGTTTCCATCTTTTTGCTCTACTATTTCTGCTTCGCCTCGACACACTACTCCACCTCGTCCAGAAGAATATGCATGAAGCATATCTTTAGAACCAAAAGCAATTCCACCTGTAGGAAAATCTGGTCCCTTAATAAATTGCATTAGATCTTCCGTCGTAGCATCGTCATTTTCAATTAAATAATTAGTCGCATCTAAAACTTCTGCCAAGTTGTGTGAAGGAATATTCGTCGCCATCCCGACAGCAATACCGAGAGTACCATTTAAAAGTAGCGCTGGAACAGCAGACGGAAAAACAATCGGTTCCTTGCGAGTCTGATCATAGTTTGGACGAAAATCAACCGTTTCTTTTTCTAAATCTCGCAATAATTCGCTTGAGATTTTAGACATTTTTGCTTCGGTATAACGCATTGCAGCAGCGTTGTCACCATCGATAGAACCGAAATTCCCTTGTCCCAAAACAAGTGGATAGCGATAGGAAAATTCTTGCGCCATTCCAACCATAGAATCATAAACGGCTGTATCTCCGTGTGGATGATACTTTCCTAGCACATCTCCGACAATTGCAGCTGATTTTCTAAAACGAGCAGAAGAAGAAAGGCCCATTTCATTCATCGCAAAAAGAATTCTCCTGTGCACTGGTTTTAGCCCGTCTCGAACATCCGGCAAGGCGCGTGAAGTGATAACCGACATTGCATAAGCCAGATAAGACTCTTTCATCTCTGCCACCACATCAACTGGCAGAATTGTATCGTTTCGTATTACTTCTTCATTTAATTCTGATGATTTTTTTGCCATACTTGTCCGCCTCTGGCGGGAAAATTATTATTGTCCTGTTATACTATTGTAACCGCCTATCATATTATCTTTTAACGCAGAAAGGGGTTTTAACTCTTGATTAAATTTTGATTGAGTATCTGAACTTGTTAAAGTATTCCCTAATGAATAAACCCACAATAAAAGTAAAATAACAGCAAATACTAAAACAAAAATATGCAAAATATGTCTGCGAACTTCTTCTGGTTGTTTCCTAATGCTGTGAATTATTTTTTTCATAATTTTATATAATTTAAACTGCCTGTAACACTATCACTTCTCCTTCTTTATTATCTAAATCTTTTCTCTTGATTGTAAGTTTGTCTACCATTTCGGCTTTTTCTTCTCCTAGTTCTTTTAAAAATGCCTTCAGCGTGCTCTCATCATAATCCATTGGAATAATTAATTTTGGTTCAAGCGAAGAAGCAAGCTTGGCTGCTCCTTTAGCATCCAAAAGACCCTTTCCGCCAACGGGGATAAAAAGAATGTCTGGACTATTTAAAGCTTCGCGCGACTCTTTAGAAAGTTCAGAATCTGACAACGCGCCAAGAAAAGCAATATTAATATTATCTAAAGAGAACATATACATCGTATTAATATATTTTTTACCCGCCATAACTGCATCAGACAATGCTCCTTTAATAAAAATCTCCTTCACTTCATAGTCCCCAGGCCCGCTTACAACGAAAGGCTCCCGTTCACCATGGGACAATTGCTCAATACCATTGTAATCAGGATGATTAGTGGTTATCAATGCAATATCTGTACCGAAATGAGCAGATATATCAGTTTTGGAACTTTTACTGACAGGATTAAAGGCGAGAACCATTTCTCCTTGCTGTATCTTAAAAAACTGCTTGCCGAAATATGTGATTATCATTATTAGCATTATACCAAAAAACAAAATAAAAAACATCTTTTTTGCAGACAAAATGTTATCCACAGTTGTTTTGTAGTAATATAAAAGGGTTACTATATAATATTCTTATGAGTGAAAATTTAAATCTAAATGAGGATGAGGAAATAAAAAAAGCACTGGAAGAATTTGAGGTGAAATCTAGCGCTGAACAAATAAAAAAAGCTCCTGTTGATAACAAAACTCCCGATGCTCCGAAGATGGTCGGATGGGTTATGAAGTGGTCAGGGGTTAAAGAAGAAAGACAGGCAGAATATATTCTGCTGGGGTTTGTAATTATCATGATCGCCGTCTCGTTGTATTTGTTTTTTGGTAAAAATTTAATAAATTCTTCATCTCAAGTCCCTGAATCAGAAATAATTATAAATATGTAGTATGTTTAAAATATATAAAAAAAATAAAAAAGGATTCACACTCATAGAACTTTTAGTAGTAGTTGCTATTATCGGTCTTCTGTCCAGCATTGTGTTAACTTCACTACAAGGTGCAAGAAGCAGAGGGAGAGATGCAAAAAGAACAGAAGATATGAGCCAACTGCAAATAGCGATTGAACTTTATGCAAGTGACCATAATGGTGATTACCCGTTATGCGGTACTCTTGATACTTCTCCTACCGCGTGTTCAACAGAAGGATCATATACTGCCTTAACAAACTTAAATATAAAACCATATATTGCTAGTATTTCCTCCGACCCAATCAACACTAAAGGACAATACGGATATTACTACGCCAGAGGATGGAAACCCTCTCCTTGCCCCAGCACTCCAACTGTACCCATATGTATGACAGGTAGTAAACGAAACTATATCATCGGCACACGACTAGAAAATAGCTCCAGCCCTACTTATAGTGGTTGGGGAAACGGTAATTTAAATTTTTTAAGAGGTGGTGAATAATAAAACCCCACATTTGCATTTTTGTGAGTTTGTAGTAGTATGTTCATACAACTTAATTTATTATTAAAAGCCTGGATTTAGGGTAACCTTCTGACAAGTTGTCGGAAAACCTAAGCCTTATATCCGCTTTCAAGCGGATTTTTTAATTAATTATGAATAAAGATGAAATAGTAGTAGAAGAGAATTTAGTACTAGGTTCTATAGTTGAACGAAGTGCAAACAGACCAGCCGTGGATTCTCTCGTAGAGGGTCCGGTAATTTTAGTAGAAAAATCTTCCGTCTATGTGGACTTGGCGCCTTTCGGTACTGGTATTATTTATGGCCGAGAATTTATTAATGCAAAAGATGTAATAAACAAAATCAGTCTCGGTGATATCGTTAAAGCAAAAGTCGTTGAGACAGAAAATGAAGACGGTTATACAGAGCTTTCTCTTAAAGAGGCCAAACAGGCCCTCGCTTGGAGTGAAGCCGAAAAAGCAATCAAGGGAAAAGTAATTCTTAATCTGGAAGTAAAAGATGCGAACAAAGGTGGTCTTATTTTGGAATGGCAAGGTATTCAAGGATTCTTGCCAGCGTCTCAGCTCAAAACGGATCATTATCCTAGGGTTCTAGATTCTGATAAAGATAAAATTTTGAAAGAGCTAAAGAAACTTGTCGGAGAAAAAATTTCCGTAATGATTATTTCCACTCTGCCAAAAGAAGGCAAATTAATTTTCTCAGAAAAAGACAACAATCCTGAAGAGAAAAAGGAGATCTTGAGCAAATATACTATTGGCGATGATTTAGATTGCACCGTTGCAGGCATCGTTGATTTCGGCGTATTCCTTAAATTAGAAGCTGGGTTAGAAGGACTCGTGCATATTTCTGAGCTTGATTGGGGCCTTGTGGAAGATCCACGCAACATGTTCAAGGTGGGAGATAAAGTAAAAGCAAAAGTGATTGAAATAAAAGATGGCAAAATTTCTCTTTCCATTAAAGCTCTTAAAGAAAATCCATGGAAAGAATTTGAAGGCAAACTAAAGAAAGGAGATATTATTGAAGGCGTAGTAATCAAATACAACAAACACGGCGCGCTTGTGTCCATCAAAGAAGGCATGGCTGGACTTGTACATAATTCCACATTCACTTCCGAATCTGCGCTTCGCGAAAAACTAGAGCTCGGCAAGAAATACAATTTCCAAATAACCTTCTTTGAACCAAAAGACCAAAAGATGACGCTGATTTACTTGGAAAAATAATTCCACCTAAAAAATCCCCTTTCATAGGGGATTTTTTAGTGGTAAAACATTAAGGCTGATATTGTTCAACAATGTTTGTGATTACTCCATTATTTAGAGTTATCCAATACAAAAAATTTCGAGCAGGATATTCAGGATGCATTTCTACATAACTATTGTTTAAAGCCGTTGCAAAGATTGAAAGAGGGATGACTTGATTCCAAACATATCCACCAGAAACATCATGACTATATGTTTGCAACTCTACTTTAACGTCATTAGAAATCGAAAAAGTTCGCAGTAGTGAATTATCATTAATAATACAATAATCATTATTATATTCTCCATATCTTGTCTCACAGGTTTTTGCATTCGAAATCCATTGAACATAATCAATATCCAAATAATATTTCCCATTTTTTTGATAGATACTTTTTATAGAACCAATTTGTTTTTCTAGTGTTGTTGTAGATATAACTTCAGTTGAAGGATTTGAATTTTTTCCTGTGTAATACACGATACCTCCTATGACTAATGGGGCAAGAACTATTATTAAAATCAGAAATCTTTTTTTGTTCTCCATAAATATATATTTTACCATAAAAATAAAAACCCAGCTTGTGGCTGGGTTTTTATGTATTTGCTACAGCTAATGTTTTAACAGTGTCTTCGTCGCCGATCGTATCCATTATTGAGATAACTTGATCAACATATTTAGGAACGATAGAAGGAGGGTTGTATGCTCGAAGAATTTCTTTGGTGGTTTTATCATCATAATGCTTGGCAGTTTTTGGATTATTTCCACCCAAATTTTTTGCGACTACCTCGATAGCTTGTTCGTTTGATTTAAAACCGATCTTACAAGAACCCCACCCGAAGGCATTGTTCGGAACTCTTTTACATTCAAATTTTCCACCGGTGGATTCGCGCACAGCGATAGCTGGCAAGAGACGCCAATCAAGTTCATTCTTGATAGCTTCTTCCACCATTTTCTTGCCCATACCCTCTAGAGGCATTTTGCGCTCTCTAAAATAAGCATCAATGGCTTCTGCTTTAGCTTTTAGTGATTCAGCTTCTGGGTCAACGGCTTGGTTAAGAGCCAATGCTCCAGTAACTGCAATATTAAGTTGTGGGACCAATACGGTTCGGGGAATTTCTATGTTACTAGGATTTCCGAGAGAAATCGTCATGACGGGTAGAAATACCAATGATTGAACGAAACGTATTAGATTGTTATTTTTCATATTTGGGCGGTATGTGCTCCGCCAACTCGTCACTGTCTTATCAGCCACTTTGTGACTAAAACTAAAAATCCTTATATCATAAGCTTTACGCCTATACTATAAGGATACCCTTCTATAGTAGCATATTCGAACCAAGAAGTCAATAGTTATGCAACATTTTTTTCATCTGTCAAACTCAAAATACCTTGTAAAATAAGGATATTCTAGGCTCTACCTATTGACAAATAAGGCTAAAAATAGAATAATTAAGATATGTTGAAAACTTTGTCCGCTACTTTGTATGCCTCCCCGGCCCCCATTGTTATAAATACATCATCCGGACCTAGATTTAAGGATTTAGTAACGATTTCAGCCTCTTCAAAACTACTAAAGGCACGAACTTTTTCCCCTGTTTGGGCTATAGCCTCAGCCAATTTCTCACTGGATATACTCTCATCCTTGTCTTCTCTGGCAAAATAGATGGGTAAAAGAAATATTTGATCAGCCCCCTTGAAACATTTAGTAAAATCGTTGAATAGTGCTTTAGTGCGACTGTAAAGGTGTGGCTGAAAAAGTACTGTTATGTTTTTCCCTGCCTGCGCAGGCAGGTCACCCTTTAGATAAAGTTCTCGCAATCCTTGCAGGCTCGCTATTATCTCTGTCGGGTGGTGCGCATAGTCGTCATAAATAATCGTCCCTTCTTTGGTTTCTCCCCTTTTTTCCAATCTTCGCCACGTACCAGTAAATTCAGATAGAGATTTTTGAGCAACCTCTTCCTTGGTCTGCAAAAAATCTGCTACAGCGAGAGCAGCTGCCGCATCTAACCTATTGTGAATACCGGGAACTAAAAGTTTCGGAACTTTTTCCAAATATTTTTGGTAATCTACAATTTTGTTTTCACTTTGAGAAAGAAACTTACTAAATGCGTCCTGTACATCCCGCAAATCTTTGTAATAATCTAAATGATCCGCTTCAATATTTAAAATAAGAGAAAGGTAAGGATATAAACTTAAAAAGTGACGATTATATTCATCTGCTTCCACAACCAAATACTTGCTATTACCTTTTCTAAAATTACTGTTAAGCTTTTTGATAAAAGAACCGACGATAACTGTCGGATCCAATTCTGCCTCAATAAGAATTTCTGCCACCATTGCCGTCGTCGTTGTTTTCCCGTGTGTACCGGCAATAGCTATTACCTTATAATCTTTCGCGAATTCGCCCAACGCCCCAAAATAATTTAAAACTGGTTTACCTGTTTTTTTCGCATTTTCAATAATCTCCGGACCCCGATGAAGCCACGCGTCGCTGTAAACATACATATCGGCCACTTGAAAAGAATCATGAGAAATTTTAAAATCATGCTGAAATAATATTTCAGCGCCTTCCCCTCGAAGAGAATTAAGGGTTTTTGGACTTTCTTCGTCGTTTACTCCAGATACTTCTATGCCTCGCGAAATAGCCATTTTCGCCAACGCCGAAATACCTATTCCGCCTATCCCAATAAAAAATATTTTTTTAAATTTTGTTAAATCTAAATTCACCTTATTTTAAATTCTTAATAATCTTCATAAACAAATCATTTCTTTCATATTCATTATTAAACATACCAAAAGACGCAAAAGCGGGAGAGAATAAAATGGTGTCGCCTTTTTTTGCAAAACTTAGCCCTTTTACTATAACATCTTTAAAATCCTTACCTATTTGAAAAGGAATTTCTAGTTTGTAATCTTTTAACAAGATATCTGTTCCTGTCCCCGGAATAAGCGAAATAGCCTTACAGTTATCATTAATAGCTTTTACAAAATTTGTTAAGTCCAGCTTTTTGTCTGCGCCACCACAAATTAAAACTATATTTCTTTTTCTATTTTTAAGAGCTTCAACTCCAGCTATCGTAGCTTCCGGTGTCGTGGCATTGTTATCATTGTATATTTTTATACCTTTGTAATTTTTTAGAAACTGCAACCTGCCTTCTACTCCCTTGAAGTTCGCTACGGTTTTTTTAATTTTCGCTATTGGAATATTAAACTGCTTGGCAACTTCTACCGCGTACGCCAAATTCTGCTTCTGATGTTCTCCGGGTACGATAAATTTGAAATCCGAAACATTTTTTTTATCTGCTAAAATAACTTTACTTTTTAGTTTTAACTTAATTAATTTTTTTACTTCTTTGTTCGTAACCAAAACATCTCCCTTTCTTTGATATTTAAAAATATTTGCTTTGTCAGCAAAATAATCTTGCATAGAGTTTTTGTAATAATTCATATGGTCTGGCATAAAAGAAGTGAAAACGGAAATATGTGGAGAAATTTTTGCATCTCCGAATCCCTGCAACTGCCAAGAATCTAGCTCGCAAACTAAGATATCACCTGCTTTTACTTTCTCGAGCAATGGCAACGTCGCCACTCCACGAACATTTCCGCCTAAATATACTCCTCTATTTTTGAGATTTTTTGAAAGAACCTCAAAGATTAGAGCCGTCACCATCGATTTCCCCCTGGTTCCTGTCACCCCCACGATCATTACTTCCGGCGCGCATTTAACAAAAAGAGAAACATCCATTTCGACAGGAATTTTATTTTTTCGAGCTTCTTTTATGTAAATAGAATCAAGTGGTACCCCGGCTGCCTTAATAACCATGTCTCTTCCCTTAAAATCATCCAACTGATGTTCACCCAAAATAAATTTAATTTTCTTGTATTTAGAAAGTGTTCTTAAAGAAGTTTTTAATTGCTCTTTTGTCTTTAAGTCAGTCACTATCAAATCCGCTCCGCATTCTGCTAGAAACTTCGTATATCCAAGCCCCCGCCCCAAAAGCCCTAGCCCCATGACAGTAATCTTTTTATTTCTAAAAAATTCCTTATATTTCTCCATAAGCTTTTCTAAACTCCTCCTTATCATCAAAATGAGATTTCACTCCCTTGATTTCCTGGTAATTTTCGTGGCCTTTGCCAGCACAGAGAATTATGTCTCCTTTTTGCGCTAATTTTACTCCTTCTAAAATAGCCTCACGCCTGTTCGCAATAGTTTTTACTTTTTTCGAATCCTCTGTCGATAAATCAGTTTTCATCTGTTCAATAATTTTGTCCAGGTCTTCGCTTCGTGGATTGTCTGAAGTAAAAATTGCAATATCAGAATTAATCACGCCGATTTTCCCCATTTTCGGACGCTTCAGCGGATCACGATCACCCCCACAACCAAAAATCGAAATTACTTTATTGTTTTTTGGTTTTATTTCATTTACTACTACCAATACTTTTTCTAATGCATCCGGAGTATGCGCATAATCTACAATCACCAAAACACCACTTTTTGAAGTAAAGTGTTCAAATCGTCCACGCGGTGGTTTTATTTCTTCTAAAATTTTCTTTACCTTCTTCATATCAAAACCAATCAATTTACAAGCGCTCCAAACAGCTAGTAGGTTATACGCATTGAATTTACCAAGAAGTTTTGAATGCACCTCCTCTTTATTGATGGAAAACAAAAGTCCATTAAAATCTAATTTTGTAATTTCCCCATGAAAATCCTCAAATTTATTAAATCCATAAGTGAACTTCCTAGCGTGGATATGCTCAAGCATCGAATCTCCGTAGTCATCGTTTGAATTTGAAAGAGCAAAAGCTTTTTCGGATAGTGCATTAAAAAATTTCTTTTTTGCTCCAAAGTAGTTATCAATATTTTTGTGATAATCTAGATGATCGTGCGTCAAATTTGTGAAAATTCCTCCAATAAAATTTATTCCCGCGACACGACTCTGATCAAGCGCGTGCGAGGAAACTTCCATAAAAACATATTCGCAACCTTTTTCCACCATTTCGTTTAATAATTTGTGTAAATAAATCGGATCCGGCGTGGTAGCTGGGGCCTTCTCGTCATGAGGAATAATTTTTCCAGCGATGATGTTTTCTACAGTACTGATGAGTCCAGCTTTATACCCAAGTTCCGTGGCTATTTCATAAAGAAGCGTAGCTGTTGTCGTCTTGCCATTCGTGCCTGTTACGCCAACAATTTTTAATCTTGCTGAAGGATTCCCATAAAAATGCATCCCGGCTAGGAGTGCCACTCCTCGTCTTTTAAGTCTCAAACTTTTAATTATATTTTTCATTCGATTTTATCAAAACTTGTTGATCTACTTTCTTAAATCTTTCTGTTTCTTTACCGTCCAACACAATATTTTCCAAAAACATATGTTTCGGCCGAGCCCAGATTACACCATCTTCTAAATGCATATAAATAACTAAATGCTCTTTCGTCTCGCTTTCTATCGCTTCAAAAAGAACCTTTACTCTGGTTCCTTTGTAGTGTTCATAAACTCCTCCAATTTCTAAGTTTTTCATAATTAATAATATTTAATTATTAATAATCTAAAAAATTTTAATTTACCAACGATTTTCTATGCTGTGGCGCATTGATCATTCCGCACTTTTTCCATTTATACACTTCGCCAGTAGCAGAATTAATCGCCCCACAAGGACAAGGATCATTACGTCCAATATTTAATTCTCCTTTTACATCTTTTGCGTCAGAAAGTTCTTTGGATTCTTCGTGACTTGTGATTAAAGTCTGTTTTGGCGCATTATCTTCTGTTTTTATGTTTACAACATTTTCAGTATTTATGTTGTTAATAAGTGAAAAGACTTGTTCTTTAAAAGCTTCTTCCATTTCTTTGAACATCATTAAGCCGTCCTTTTTATATTCCACGATAGGCTCTCGCTGTCCATAGGCTCGCAAATTCACAGATGAGCGCAAATAATCCATCGCCTCTAAGTGCTCCATCCAAAGTGTATCGTTCGCATAAAAGGCAATTCTGCGAACTGTTTCAAAAAACGCTTCGTCACCCAGTTTTTTTCTTTTTTCTTCAATCATAATCTCTCCGCCTTCTCTATTTTCTGTTATATTTTTCAAGATGGTTTCGATTTCTGCTTTGTCTGCTCGCAACATTTTTTGTCTTCGCTCGTAAATGATCTTACGTTGATGATTCATCACATCGTCATATTCAAGAGTATTTTTTCTAGCATCAAAATGAAAACCTTCTATTTTTGCTTGCGCTCCCTCTAGGGTTCTATTAATAAAACGGTTTTCAATTGGCTGATCCTCTGGTATACCAAAACGTCCCATCATCGTTTTAATTCTCTCCGAACCAAACACTCGCATAAGATCATCTTCAAGAGATACATAAAAAATTGTTTCACCGGGATCTCCTTGTCTACCGGAACGACCTCGTAATTGATTATCTATTCTTCTTGCTTCATGTCGTTCTGTACCTAGAACAAAAAGCCCACCGACACTTTTTACAAAATCATATTCTTCTTTTATAAGAGGGTTCCCTCCGAGTTTAATGTCGATTCCACGTCCAGCCATGTTTGTGGCGATGGTCACTGCTCCACGTTTACCAGCTTGCGCAATTATTTCTCCTTCTTTCTCGTGATTTTTTGCATTCAAGATTGTGTGCTGCACGCCTTCTTGTTTAAGATAAACAGAAAGAAGCTCATTTTTTTCAATAGAAATAGTCCCGATCAAAACCGGCTGACCCTTGGAATTTAATTCTTTTACTTTTTTTGCAATCGCTTGAAACTTTCCTTTTTCTGATTGGAAAATAAGATCACTATGATCCACGCGAACAACAGGACGATTGGTAGGAATTACGATCACATCTAATCCATAGACTTTCAAAAACTCTTCCGCTGAAGTCGCCGCCGTACCTGTCATGCCAGAAAGTTTTTTATAAAATCTAAAATAATTTTGAAAAGTGATGGAACCACTAGACCTCGTTTCTTTTTCAATTTTTACACCCTCTTTCGCCTCAATAGCTTGATGAATTCCTTCGGACCAACGTCTGCCTGGCTGAAGTCGCCCAGTGAATGGATCAACGATAATAACCTCGCCTTCTTTTACCACATAATCTTTATCTCGTTCAAAAATGGCCTGCGCTTTTACCGCTGTTTCTAGGTGATGCACGTATTTAATGCCTTTTTCCGTATAAATATTTTGAATACCTAAAAGATTTTCTGCTTTAGTGATACCTTCATCGGTTAAAGATATTGCCTTTAGTTTTTCATCTACTTTGTAGTCCGTGTCACTCTTCAATTGTTTAGCTATTTGATCAAACTTGGTATAAAAATCTTCTGAATCCCCAGACTGAGAAGAAATAATAAGCGGAGTACGTGCTTCGTCTATCAAAATAGAATCTACTTCGTCAACAATCGCATAATTGTGTTCTCTTTGCACTAAATCTTCTACCCTAGTAGCTAAATTATCTCGCAAATAATCAAAACCATACTCATGATTTGTTCCATAAGTTATATCTGCCAGATATGCTTCCTTTCTGGAGCATGGTTTTAAAAAATCATAAACAATTTTAAATTCTCCGACTTGATCTCTCTCTTTATCTTCTTCTTTATGAGCCGCATCATATAAATAAGAAACATTTTGTGAATTAATAACGCTAACACTTAAACCCAAAAAATTATAAACTTGACCCATGAGCACTGCACCGATACGAGAAAGATAATCATTAACAGTGACAACATGCACCCCTTCACCTGAAAGCGCATTTAAATATGCTGGAAGAACAGCGACTAAAGTTTTTCCTTCACCCGTTCTCATCTCAGCAATCTTGCCTTGATGTAATGCTATCCCTCCTACCAACTGCACATCATAGTGTCTTTCTTTTAAATTTCTTTTAGCCGCCTCTCGCACGAGAGCAAAAGCTTCGGGTAATATTTCATCCAATGTTTCTCCTTTATTTAACCTATCCTTAAATTCCTGTGTTTTTTTCGGGAAATCCTCATCTGCTAGCTTTGAAATAGATTCTTCGAAAGAATTGATTTTATCTACTATTTTCCCTACATTTCCAATGAATTTAGAGCTTTCGTCGCCAAATATTTTACTAAATAAACTCATGAATATATATTAGCATAAAAACAAAAAACTTCCGACTTTCGTCGGAAGTTTTCAAGAGAAGACTATGCTCGCTTCTTTCCCTTTTTTGCAACTTTCTTCTTTGCTACTTTCTTTGCTTTCTTTTTTGCTGCCATATTTTTTGTCGCGCGCGCGAAATTAAATTATTAAATTAGTTTGCAATAAACCGACCAAAAAATTTATTGCTTCGAACTAATTTAATTATCCCGCATATCAGAATCAAATACAATACTTTTTCATCAAAACTGTGGATAACTTTTTATAAAAAGAAAATAGAAAATAATTTTTAGAATGCACTGCGCAGGCTGACGAGCCGAGCATCGCAAATTTTCAGCAGAAAATTATGTGCGCATTATAAAAAATGTTTTCTATTTTTTATAAACAAAAACCCACCTTTCGGTGGGTAAAATTATTTTCATTTGAGGCAGGTGATGGCTAACCTCCAACATATGTGCCTATGTGAGTGCGACCACCCGCCACAGATAAAAATAATTTTCAATCAATATTGTAACACAAATATAAAATACTTAAAAATATTTTATATGGGGTGCGGTTTTGACTATTTCCAAAGCCTCCTCTGCAGTATCTACGATACTTAGCAAACTTAAATCTTCATCAGTGATCGTGTGATACTTATCAACCCAATATTCTTTCATCCATTTTAGTAAAGGAGACCAAAAATCTTTACCGACCAAAACAATGGGAATTTTCTGTGATATTTTTTTCGTTTGAATAAGAGTGGTTAATTCTGAAAACTCATCTAGGGTTCCAAAACCACCAGGGAAATATACATAGGCCTGCGCCGCGTACGACAGCATCATTTTTCTTGAAAAGAAATAATGAAAACCTATCCCCTTTTTTACCCACGGATTGATTCTCTGTTCAAATGGTAATTGTATATTCAAACCTATCGATTCTCCTCCCGCTTCAAATGCTCCACGATTAACTGCTTCCATTATTCCAGGACCACCTCCTGTCACAACTCCATAACCGTTCTTTGCTAAAAGTTCTCCCAGCTCACGCGCTGTTTTATACCAAGGATCGTCTTCTTTTGTTACCGCAGAACCAAAAACTGTAACTGTTTGGATTTTATTAAAATCAGCTAAAAATTGAAAACCATTAGTAAACTCTGCTAATATTCTCAACACTCTCCATTGAAAGGATTGGCGAAAATCATCAAATTTATCTTCTATAGGTAAATCTTTGGCTGGTACATTGATGTTGCTTTTTTGTTGTGTATTCATGTTTATTATTATATCAGCTAAATTAAATATACAAAAATCTATTTTTTATGTTAAAATAGCTACATTATGATGGAAGGAAAAAACATTAATGAAATAGAAGAAAAAACGGAAGCAGAATACAGAGAAATGGTAGAAGAACGAAAAAGGTTAATGCCTAAAATAACAAAACTAGCGTTTTCGCCGAACATGCTGGTGGCAGTATCCATGGGAGAAGCACACTTAGAAGGAATAGTAAGAAAAGGTGAAGCTGGTGTATATATTGTAGATGTAAAAAATACAGATGGAACCGTTACTCCTGTAATCTCCACAGAATCAGAAATTGATTTTTGGAATTAAATATAATGTCGGGCCGCTGGGAATCGGCTATTACATAGCCAGGTGCTTTTCCATCTCGCTACGCTCGTACGGAAAAGCCTTTCGATATCCCAACAAAAGCAAAGCAGTTTGCTTTTTCCGTCCCTCACTACGTTCGGGCCGCTGGGAATCGAACCCAGTCTACGCCCTCCCGAAGGGCGTGTACTACCGGTATACTACGGCCCGGTTTATACCTGTTCTAATATATGTTCAACGACTTGATGCATTTTAGCACCGACGGATTCACAAACTTGAGAGAAATGTGAATCTGCTTTTAGATTTGGAATTGATCTGATTTGGAGAAGATAAACTTTACCTTTTGGACTTAAAACAAAGTCAGATTTCAAATAATGCTTCGCTCCGACATAACTATGTAAATCTTTTGCGAGGTCAGTTAATTTATTTTTTTCTTCAGCAGAAAAATTACCAAAAGTATTGCCCAGCGGAAAAGTATAAATATTCTGACCTCGGAATTTTGGCACGGAATGTATCGAGGCGACCTTACCCGCGATAAATTCTTCTACTAAAATACTTTTCCCATGATTTACTCCATCTTCTATGGCTGTCACTAATTCTGGAAAAGTTTTCGCTAAATGTATCCCCATGCTGGAATCCTCGGTAAAAGATTTCACAACCCAAGGTGAAGAAAATTTTTCAAAAACTTCTTTCGCTTTTTTAATTGAGTATCTTTCTCTCGGACCATCAAAATCTTTTTGATATACAGGTAGGATGATAGACCTAGGCATTTCTACTCCAATATTTTTTATATGCTCTCTTAACATATCTTTACTGTTTTCTAAGGCATACGAAAAAGAGCTAGCTCCAATGGTTGGAACAGATAAACTATCTAAAATATTTGATAAGCTTGGATGTGTTGTGTTCCATACTATGTCAATTTTTTTTACTAAGTCACCCGGAGTGATCGGTACGCCACCACAATGCCAAATATGATTTTTATCAATCAAAATATCTACGGGCTTATATTTATCTCCCAAGTTTTCAGAAATGTGCAAAATGATTTCTCCGCCCTTTTTCAAAGAAGACGCATATTGCTTCCCCGCCCCGCCCCGCAATACTCCAATTCTTTTTTTAGTTTTCGCCTGCATGTTTAAATTATAACAAAAACACCCCGCTTGCGCGAGGTGTTTTTTAATATTGCTGTACTTTGTTTTGTTTCGTTCTTTATTTAACTTTTTTATTTTCATGTCTTTCCATGTTCGTCAGATTATTTTACTTTTAACCAAAATTCACTTTTTTAGTTTGTAGTGTGCAAACATTGTGTCGTCAATTGAGCGACACAATACCGACTCAATAAGTCCAACCTCTCCGAGGTCAGGTCTCACTGAGAGTGAGAACCTCAATTTTAATAAATTAAAATTGGGACATTTTTCAAATTGAATTATTCCACGACCAGCTTCCGCTAGCCGTGCCTTGTTACGACTTAGTCCCTGTCACCGAGCTTACCTTAGGACCCGCTTATGCGGATACTTCGGGTACTCCCGGCTCCCTTGACTTGACGGGCGGTGAGTACAAGACTTGAGAACGTATTCACCGCAGTTTAGCTGACCTGCGATTACTAGCAATTCCAGCTTCATGAAGTCGAGTTGCAGACTTCAATCCGAACTGAGGCCGCTTTTGAACGATTAGCTCAGAGTCGCCTCGTCGCTGCGCGTTGTAACGGCCATTGTATTATGTGTGTAGCCCAGGGTATCAAAGGGACATGCTGACCTGGCGTCATCCTCTCCTTCCTCCCCCGCCTTAAATTTCGAAAAAAAAATATTTCAAAAACTAAGGCGGGGGCGGTCTCGTGTGACACTTGTAACACACAACGAGGGTTGCGTTCGTTAGCCCACTTAAGGGTACAATTCAAACCACGAACTGACGACGGCCATGCATCACCTGTCCATACGTCTTGCGAGGCCCCGAGTTTCCTCGGGCTTTCGTATGGATTTCTAACCCTGGTAAGGTTCTTCGTTTACCATCGAATTAAACCACATAATCCACTGCTTGTGCAAGTCCCCGTCTATTCCTTTGAGTTTTAGCCTTGCGGCCGTACTTCCCAGGCGGATCTCTTAACGCGTTAGCTAAGCCACTCAGAGGGTCGATACTCCGAATAGCGAGAGATCATCGTTTAGGGCGTGGACTACTGGGGTATCTAATCCCATTCGCTACCCACGCTTTCGTGCTTCAGTGTCAAATATGCACCAGCGTACTGCCTTCGCATTTGGTGTTCCCCATGATATCAACGGATTTCACCCCTACACCATGAGTTCCGTACGCCTCTCACACTTTCAAGTTCTGCCGTTTCTTTCGCATATCCCAAGTTAAGCTCGGGGCTTTGACAAAAGACTAACAGAACAACCTACGCACCCTTTACGCCCAATAATTCCGGATAACGCTCGAGGCTCTCGTATTACCGCTCCTGCTGGCACGAGATTAGGAGCCTCTTATTCATGAGGTACAGTCAATAAACTTCTTCCCTCATAAAAGATCTTTACGTCCCAGAGGGACTTCATCAATCACGCGGCGTCGCTCCATCAGACTTTCGTCCATTGTGGAAGATTCTCGACTGCAGCCACCCGTAGGTGTATGGTCCGTGTCTCAGTACCATCGGTGGGGGTCAACCTCTCAGCTCCCCTAGACGTCATAGCCTTGGTAGTCCATTACACTACCAACTAGCTGATATCGCACAGGCCTTTCCCAGAGCGTTAAAACTTTACTCTTGCGAGACCATCGTGTATTAGTCTGTCTTTCGACAGATTATTCACGACTCTGGGGGAAGTTCCTATGTATTACTACCTCGTTCGCCACTAACTTCAAACGACCTTTGACTTGATATAATCGCATCTCGGGAAAAATGAAGTCCGTTCGACTTGCATGCCTTATCCACGCCGCCAGCGTTCATCCTGAGCTAGGATCAAACTCTAACTAAAAGTTAATTAGAACGAAACAAAACAAAAAACAGCAATGTATTTTTGTAAATGCGTTGTCCTAGCTCGAAAATTATTACTCAAAAAACTTATGAGACTTGCTCCCGATTTTATTCGGGGTTCTCAATTTCACCCCGACGGAACGTCGGGGTTTATTCTATTATCAAAATACAGTGAAATAAAAACGTCCTATCCAATAAAGGAAAGACGCAAGGAGAAGTATATACTAAGGAAAAGTCGGTGTCAAGCAGGAAAAATACCATGAAAAAGAGCATTTTTATGTTATATTATATGGATGGGAACAAAGTTAATATATTTCGTAAGACACGGTCAAACGGAAGCCAACGCCAGTGGAGTGAGACAGGGTGAAGGTGGCTCATTGTCTGAACAAGGCAGAGCCCAGGCTTTAGCTACCGCTAAAAGATTCCCTAAACACAAAGGGCGACCGCAGATCATTTATGCAAGTCCTTTTGAACGCACGAAAGAAACGGCGGGAATAATCGCGAAGGAATTAAATATGAAAGTAAAATATTCCGATCTTCTAAAAGAAAGAAAAAATCCTACAGAAATAATAGGCCATTGGGGCGGAGAACCAGACATAAAAAGAATGATAGATAGAATGGACGTCAGTTATCACGCAGATAACTTGCGAGTTTCAGATGAAGAAAATTTTACTGATTTAAAAAAACGCGCAAAAAAATTATTATATTTTATTTCTACTCGCTATCACAAAAGAATCATTATGGTCACCCATAAAATTTTTCTAAAAATGGTAATCTCTTATATGCTCTACGGAGACAAACTCACCGCTTCACAATACAACAATTTGAGTTACTTCAATCCCATAGATAATGCCGGTATGGCCATCTGCTCATACAAGCATCATTGGCTTAAAAAAAACGAGTGGAAACTTTTAGTTTGGAACGATTTAGACTAAAGAAAAATGCTTCGACCTAGGTCGAAGCATTTTTCTGCAATAATATCTAATTACGAAAGGTGTTTGGAAACAAGTTTAGTCATTTCAAACATATTAACCACTGCTTTACCGTCAAATACTTTCTTTAAATTCGCATCAGCGTTAATATTACGCTTATTTGTCGGATCCTGAAGATTGTTCTTTTTAATATATACCCACAAGGCTTTTACAACTTCTGAACGGGGCATAGGACCTTTACCGACTACAGCTTCTAAATCTGCACTTAGATTCATTGGCTTCATAAATGCGGAAACTTTTTTCTCTGCCATAAATATTTCTTGTTAATCTATTAATAATTCTATTATAGCACACTATTCTGTTTTTCTCTCTTTTACTAAAGTTACCTCATTTCCTTTCTCGTTATAAGTTACCGAACCAAAATATGCCCTCATCATAAACAATCCTCTGCCTTTTGGTTTCAGTAAGTTTTCGGGAAGTGTCGGATCCGGAACTTCTTCCTGATTAAACCCCGCCCCTTCATCAATAATTTTTACAGACACTTTATCTTTATTTATTTCAAGGAAAATCACTTGCACTTTTTTATTTTTCTTTTCGGGGTGTTTTTTCAATTCTTCTATCATCAATCCGCCAGTAGTTTTTGAGTTATCTTTTGGCTTCACGATACCCAGATTTCCATGAACAACCGCATTAGTCACCGCTTCGATAAATCCAAGCGAGAGGTCTTCTGCTTCCTCGGGGCTCCAGCCATTTTTTATTAACTTCTTTTCAAAAGCATTACTCGCTCGTTCAACCGTGTTTTTGGTCGTCTCAAAAGTCCATTCATTCCCTTCAAACATTGATTCTGATTTATTGCTTGGTTTGCCTTCCATTTTTTTATTATAGCATCTTATTTTATTAGTATTCTCACTTTTGTACTTCTGGATTTAGTCGTGAAAGAGTTTGTCCGAAAGAATTGAGACGCGCACGAACTCCAGATGACCCTGCGCTTTTTTCAAGCATGGCATGTTGGCTCGCAAGAGCACTGATTAATTTTTTGAAAATTTTATTTGTTTTTGTTGCGTCATTTTCGTGTAAGCCTTCTTCGAGCTCCAAAAGCTCTGAACTCTCCAGCCCTAAATAAAATACGGGCACACCTTCGAGAGACCCGCGAATAAATTTCCCATCAACAAATTTTAAACCATATTGAATTTTCGCCCCGCCTCGCTCGACAATTTTTTTAATCTTTAATTCTTTTTCTTTAGTACGCTGACCAGTTCCTACCTCATGCACTTCATCAAAAGCACCCACCACTTCCCCCGTCGTCCGATCAAAAATTAAATTATCCACTCCATTTTTATAATCATCATAAGGTGCAGTGCGAACCACCAAAAAATCTTTCCCCAGTTTTTGCGCAAGTAGCGCCGTGACGGCCATCTCCATTTGTCCATTCTTTTCACGCGATTTATTTTCTCTCCATTTCGCAATCACTTCCTCTTCTGTTTTAGCACCGTATTTTTCTAAATAGAAAGCCTGAACGTTTGGATTGTTAGCACTAGAAAAATCTAACTCACATTTATGCACAAAATCCGCATCTGCCCTGACCGCTTCTTCCCCGTAGAGCTCTGTGTATTCTTGGGGATTAAGCGCTGTATCACGTAAGAGTAAATCCTTTAATCCGTATTCTTTCTCAACCATCTCGTTCGTTTGCCTAGACTGTCCATCAAGCATGTTTTTTAGCATGTCCGTCGGACTTTCTCGTCTTTTTTGTTGTTCGTTAAAGTTTTTCATAATTTTTTACTATTCGCCTATTCGCGCGAATTAGAGATAGGATTAGAGGATGGATAATACTTTTAAAACAATCGGGTGGGCGTTTTTCGGTAAAAAATATAACATGGTGAGACTGACTTGTTCTTTCTCTAAAATGTCCGCATTAGAAAGAATCATCAAGTGTTTTGATGTTGCCTTGAAGGAGAGCTTGATCGCGCCGGCGATCTCTCCCACGGAAACACGACCAGACTTTTTAATAAATTTTAGAATAGCGAGCCGGCGCTTGTTAGCCAGTGCTTTTAGAATTTTCTCAAGTTCTTTTTCGGTCATATTGTGCATTATATTATATCAGAAGTTTTGCAACGCCACTATTCGCCTATTCGCGCGAATTAGAGAATAGAGGATATTGTTGGAATTAGCGGGAATTTTTCTTCCAGCTTCTTACCACACCCACAATACCACCAATCACCGCCAGAAGTCCGAGCGCCTGCCCTCCGGGACTGTCATCATATTCTCCGTATACAAACATGAAGACACCAAATAAAACTAAGATAATAAACAATAATATTTTAATCTTTTGCATATAAAAATTATTTTTAAAAATGGTGGCTGACCCCTTTTCTCCTTTCATATTTAAAGTTTTTTCCAATTAGAATTAACTAATTTATAACTTTTTACATTGAGGCTTGAAAAGAATTTTGTGTTTTCTAAAACTGAAGCAAATGCTCTAATCGTATGATCTTCAACCTTATTTAATATTTTTGAATATTCTAATTCTAGAATATCATATCTAAATTTATCCCAATCACCTGGCATACTTTGGTGATTTCGGCCTGGTTTTACCCTTTTGCCCAAAATTTCTGCTTTACCAATATATAATAACTTCTTCTTGGTATTCGCTAAATAATATATAACGTTAGTTGCACCAGCATGTTTTTTAAAATCTTTCACATTCATCCAGTGTGTACTTCTATTTATCAAATAACTTCTATTTTTATTAAATAACCACCCGAAAACATTTTCTTCTGCTAGTCTTTCAAACAAAGTATTCCATTCATTTTCAATTTTAATAAAAACTTCACATTTTATTTTTAAATTACCGATTGTTTCAAAAATTAAAACTTCTTGTTGCCCACCCGCTAAATTAGTTCTGAAATGTTTTGCTTCTTTTTTAGATAATTCGAATAATTCTTTTTGGCTTTTCAAAATAACATATGACTGAATAAAAGTTCTTCGTAATTTCTTCAGAAATTCTTTATTAGAGTCCCATCTTAACTGATAAACTTTGCCGACTTTTCTATCAACGTGTGCCAATTTAGCTTTGTAACTTTTTTTGTCCCATATTATTTCAACATCAACTTGTTTCCCTGGTTTAACTTTTTTATTTCTATCAAAATACCCAATAGCCTGTTTTGGTATTGTAAATCCCCAATCCATCATTGACCTATCTACTTTTTTGTAGTATTGATAATTCATAATTTTTATTCTACTCCTCCCCACCTCAAAACTCAAACATGAAAAAGGCACTCGCAGGGTTTATTTTTCAGAATTACTTTTTGCTCTTTGAGGGTATTAATAAAAGTACTTTGACTTCCATTGCCCGTCGCAATTCTTTTATCAAGTGGAGTGTGGTGCTTGTATTCTCGCCTTAGAAACTCCTGTACCAATTTTTCATGCCTTTGATAAAGCGCTTTTTCTTTACCCACCCAGCGCAAAGTCTCCGGATGCCGAGAATAGCCGCCTTTCCCTTTATGCTTCGTCAAAATATTCCAAAGACCATGTAGCTCGCGGTGCTCCGCGAGCAAATGTTTTCGGCACAAATGTTTCGGATGTATATCCCAGACTCTCATCCAGTTAGAGATTTAAATAGGTGATTGTTAATTGCAAAATTGTAGCAAAAGCTACCCAAAGAAGATAAGGGATTTGAATGTAAGTAATCCATTTTACGTAAGGGTAGATGACTATCATCGTCCAAATAAGCGTAGAGAGTACGAGCAATATATCTACTGCCGCCAAAAGATTGTTCTGTAGTTGAAATTGAATAGGGGTAAAAGCAAAATTAAAAACTAGGTTCAGGATAAAGGGCAAAGCAACCAGAAAAGGAATTTGTTTTTGCCAAAGCATCCAAAAAACTTTTCCGAAGGAAACAAAAATCAAAACATAAAGCACGCTCCACACCGGACCAAAAAGCCAGGATGGTGGAGCCCAAGTGGGTTTTATAAGTTGCGAATACCAGTTATATGCATTCATAGTTTATATTTTACACCAATTTCTTTAATTCTTCTTCGTATTTTTTCATCACCTGCATACCGGCATCCGTTTGGCTCATTCCGCCTTTTACTTTCTCTTGTATCTCCTCTGCGATAGTTTTAAAAAGCTCTGGATTTTTCTCCATCATTCCGATAAACATTTCTATCTGCGCTTCCGGCACACCCTGTGTACGAAGCATTTTTTTAAGTAAAAAATTTTGGAACATATCACTAGTATAACATTTTAATCAATTACCAAAAGCTTAGATGGATGATGGTGGCCGTTTACAATGCGAACTTTATTTAACGGAATTTTAAAATGCTCGGCAATCATTTCCAAAACGCGGGTGTTTGCCATATTGCGCTCGGCTTTTTCTTTAACCGAAATTTCAAAATGATCTTCTGATTTTTGTTTCAGAGATTCTTTCTTTGCCCCAGCGATAACTTTTACGTGAATATAAAAACTTTTTTTTATTTTTCTTGGCATTTTATTTTAAGTTCGGCTAAATCTGCTTCGGTCAAAGTTTCACTGTTGCCTTGATTTAATCTATACATCATCGCCTTTGGGTCTTCGACGTGGTCCAACCCGAGAGCATGCCCGAGCTCGTGTGCGAGTACGCGGATGAGTTTTTCTCGACTGCTGAATTCATAAATATCTATTTCTCTATTTATCCCATCAGAAATATATACTCCTTCTTCGAAGGATTCCCCGCGTGCTCCACTAGTAGTATTGTACTTTTCGACAGAAAGATTGAGTGTTGTGACTAAACGATTGAGCGCGACGACGAGCGCATTGATTTCATCCGCCATTTCATTTATTTCTTTTTGCATCCCTTGCAATATTTTTGCCTCCAGCTCTAGCGCTAAACGATCTTCTTCAATTTTATTATATTCTTGTTGCGGTGCTCCACCTTTCGCATTCCAAAATTTTACTTCATCTTCATAAGTTTGTTGTTTTTGATTAAAAGCTTGCAGGCGTGCCTCGAAAGTATTTTTCTTTATATCGTACTCCGCCTTGAGCGCTGTGAATTTCGCCTTGAGCATATCATAAGAGGCTCTATTGTCTTTCACCACAATGCCGAGACTTGCTAATTTACTCGTCGCTTGTTGCCTATAGTCATAAATTAAATTAATTTTTAAAACATCTATTTCAGAATTTTCAGGTGCATAGACAAAAAGATCTTTGCCAAAAGGTTTTTCCCAAACAGCTTCTGCTTCTGCCAAGGCCTCTAAAAAATATTTTTTAGAAATATTGAATTGTGTATCAAAAGTGCCGAGCGTATATGGTATCGGTTCTTCACAAGGATTTTGTTTTATCAAGAACCCAAAAAGGTTATTCCAAACAGGCAAAAATCGTTCCCGTAAAGGAACTCTGAATTGAAAGGCTAATACCCCGATAATAAAAAACGGTATAAAAATTTTAAAAAATTTTTTCAAGGTTTTTTATTTCTCGCTCAGAGTATATCTGTCTAAAATCGCCTCAAACATAAGTGGAGCGACGATGGTGGCATCAGATTCGATAACAAACATTGGGGTTTCTTTCGTTAATTTATCCCAAGTGATTTTTTCATTCGGAGTCGCGCCGGAATATGAACCATAAGAAGTGGTACTGTCGGAAATCTGACAGAAATATCCCCAAGGACGAACTGGCTTTTTTAAATCATATTTTATAGAGGGCACCACGCAAATCGGAAAATCTCCGGAAATACCTCCGCCAATCTGGAAAAATCCAAGGCCTGCGCCGTCTTTGGAAAGCTCAGTATATTTATCATAAAGATACATCATATATTCCACACCCGTTTTCATAATGGACGGCTTTATTTCACCTGCCTTACAATAACCAGCAAAAATATTTCCGAGAGTGGAATCCTCCCAGCCCGGCACGACGATCGGTAAATTCTTCTTCGCCGCTTCCAAAAGCCAGCAATGTTCTGGGCCACCTTCATATTTATCTTTTAATTCGTCCGAGAGAAGAATTTGATAAAAATATTCGTGCGGGAAATATCTCTCGCCTTTTGCTTCTGCCTCTTTCCAACGTTTTAGAATAATCGGCTCCATCACGCGAAAAGCTTCTTCTTCCGGGATTGAAGTATCTGTAACTCTTCGTTCTCCCCTATTTAAAATCGCTTCATCATCTTCTTTGGTGAAATATCGGTAATCTGGATAATCTTTATAACTATCATGCGCCACTAAACGAAAAATTGATTCTTCCAGGTTTGCTCCGGTGCAGGAAATAGCATGGATTTTATCTTCCTTTATCATCGAAGCAAGAGTAACACCCATTTGCGCAGAAGACATCGCACCCCCCATCGCCAGTAACATCTTTCCTCCTTCATCTAAATGTTTTTTAAATGCCAAAGTGGCGTCCTTCATCTGACGAGCATTAAAATTGTGGAATAATTTTTGAAACAAGCCCAAAATTGAAATTTCTTTTTTCATTTAGATATTATACAGAATTTTCAACAAAAAATGCAAGGAAAGCTCTAATTGTTTGCGTTTTCGGTCATTGTATGAGATAATCCTCATATGATTTTAGTAGCGAAAATTCTGCCTTATGTGCAGATAATCCTTTCAGTAATATTAGTAGCGGCCATTTTACTCCAACAGTCTGCAGCTGGACTAGGGGGTGCTTTGGGTGGAAATGACAATTCATCTTTTCATCATACTCGCCGAGGTTTTGAAAAGTTTCTTTTTTATCTGTCTATTGTTTGTGGAATTCTTTTTGCTTTATTTGCGCTTTTGTCTATAATAATAAAAGCGCGTTTTTAAGACGAAACTCAAAATAACTTCTTATTATGGAAAAACTTTATAGCCGGATACGCAATTTTAAATTGCCTAAAAAAAACGAAATTAATTTAGTTTTTGCTACCTTCTCTAAAAAAGAGTTGGTGGTTTTTATTGCTTTAATCTTGACGCTTTTGATAAGTACGATATCCATTCTGGAAAGTATCAATAAATCCCTAATGGTGAGTATCCCTCTCCGTGGTGGAACCATCTCTGAAGGGATTATCGGCACTCCCCGCTTTGTAAATCCAGCTCTAGCGAATTCTCCCGCAGACCAAGACATGGTTTCTCTTATTTATTCAGGTCTAATGAGAAAAAATCCAGATGCAACTCTTTCTCCAGATTTAGCAGAAAAATATGAGATGTCAAAAGATGGATTGGTTTATACTTTTACTTTAAAAGATAAAATATATTTTCAAGACGGAAAACCAGTTACTGCAGATGATGTTACTTTTACCGTAAATAAAATAAAAGATTCAATCATAAAAAGTCCTCGTAAGGTGAACTGGGATGGAGTTACTGTTACAAAAATAAATGATACAACAATTCAATTTACTTTAAAACAACCCTATCCGTCCTTCTTGGAAAACGCAACGTTAGGGATAATGCCTAAATCTTTGTGGGAAAATTCAGCTATAGAATTAAACAATGCAAACACAAACCCGATCGGTTCTGGTCCTTATATGATAAAAAACATAATCAAAGAATCAACAGGAGTTATAAGTTCCTATGAACTCGTGTCTTTCAAAAAATTTATATTGGGTGAGCCATATATAAAGACAATAAATTTACATTTTTATTCAAATGAAGACGATCTTATCAAAGCGCTAGAAAACAAAGAAGTAGATCAAATAAGTTCTATCACTCCCTTAAATGCAGATATTTTAAAAGAAAGAAATTATCAAATAGAATCTTTGGTACTCCCGAGAATCTTTGGGCTTTTCTTCAATCAAAATCAAAATCAACTTTTCACTGATAGGGTCATCACTAAAGCTATCGATCAAGCAATCGACAAGGATAGAATAGTTCGTGAAATGTTATTTGGATATGGAGTTGCTATCGATGATCCAATACCACCGAATATGATCGCTTATCAAAAACTCGCTGGGGAAACTAATATTTCACGTGAAGAAATATTAAAAAATGTACAAAATAATTTAGCAAAAGATGGTTGGACAAAAGGAGCAGATGGATTTTTACAAAAAACAACAACTGGTAAAAATAAAAAGAAAACCACCACTACGCTCCAATTTTCTATTTCAACTGGTAATGCTCCGGAACTTGCAAAAACTGCTGAATTGATAAAACAAGATCTGCTCACTGTCGGCATGAAAGTTGATATAAAAACTTTTGAAATTGGTAATTTGAACCAGAGCGTCATTCGCCCACGTAAATACGACGCTCTTCTTTTCGGACAAATTATAAATCACGAGACCGATCTTTCCGCTTTCTGGCATTCTTCTCAAAGAAAAGATCCAGGACTCAATGTCGCTATGTATACCAATGCAAAAGTGGATAAAATTTTAGAAGATGCAGCTATCACCATCAACGAACAATCCAGAATTAAAAAATATGCTCAATTCGAAGATGAAATTAAAAAAGATATGCCCGCTGTCTTTTTATATAGTCCCAATTTTATATACGTAGTAGCTAAAGATTTAAAAGGAACTTCTATTAATCATATAATTTCTCCTACGGATCGTTTTTCAAATATATATTCATGGTATGTAAAAACAGAAAATGTTTGGAAAATATTTTCTAAATAACAAAAAAAATTATGGCAAAAAAAACAAGATTATCCTTTTCTTCACTTAGCATTGAGCCTACTCGTAATGTCGCCCACGTAGAGAAAAAACCAGCTCGACCAGATGGCCATGGAAGCGGGCATCACAAAACTCCCCTTGGACGCAACAAACCATTAGGCGGTGCTGAAAGGAAGAGAACAACTAAAAGTTCCACTTATCAATATACAAAAAAAAGATATGGCCAAAACAAAGGGTCTCGTCCTTTTGATCCCAATAATCAATATACAAATATCAAAGGAATAAAAATTCCTCCACCAGAGAAAGGAGTGGTCCGCATTATTCCCCTAGGCGGAGTAGAAGAAATCGGAAAAAATATGACTGCAATAGAAATCGGCGACGATATCATCGTGATCGATGCTGGCATGCATTTTTCTAATGAAGCGACTCCGGGGGTTGATTATGTTATTCCGAATACAACCTATTTAGAAGAACGTAAAGACAAAATACGCGCACTAATTATTACCCATGGACACTTAGACCACATCGGGGGCGTACCATTGGTTCTTTCACGTATCGGCAACCCTCCTGTATATTCTAGGAATCTTTCTGTGCTCATGATGAGGAAACGTCAAGCAGAATTTCCACACTTCCCTGCCATGAAAGAAAATATTGTAGAAAAAGATTCGACTATTACTTGTGGAAAAATAAAAGTTAGATTCTTCGGAGTTACTCACACTATCCCAGACTCAATGGGAATAATTATCGAAACGGAAAATGGCTGGATCGTGACTCCTGGAGATTATAAACTTGATCAAGTAGATGGCGTCGTTTCTAAAGAAGAAGAAAAAGAATATTCTATTTTTGATAAAGCAAAAGTGCTCCTCTTGATGACTGACTCTACCAACATTGAAAACGAAGGATTTTCTTTACCGGAAATAAAAGTACACCAAGGGTTGGAAAATTTAATAAAAAAAATAACTGGCAGAATAATTATCGCAGCTTTTTCTTCACACATTACTCGTTTAGCTCACGTGGTAAAAACAGCCGAGGCATTAGGAAAAAAGATAGCTTTGGATGGACGCTCTATGAAAACAAATATTGATGTGGCTATTGAGGCGGGATTTTTCCAACCCAAAAAAGACACAATCATTCCATTAGAAGAAATTGATAATTATCCACCCAATAAAATTGTTATTTTGATGACGGGCGCTCAAGGCGAGGAGTTCGCTTCACTTAATCGTGCAGCGAACAAAACTCATGCTAAATTTTCATTACATAAAGGAGATACGATAATACTGTCTGCCTCCATCATTCCTGGTAATGAATTAGCGGTGGTAAAAATGAGAGATGGATTATCAAGACAAGGTGTACGGGTTATCAGTTATCGTACTGCGGGAGAAGATTTCGTCCATGCGACCGGGCACGGAAATCAAGAGGATGTAAAATGGCTTCATCGTAAAACCCATCCTAAATTCTTTATTCCAATTCACGGCAATCATTATCGTTTAGTATTACATAAAGAACTTGCGATAGAAGTCGGGATGTCTGAAGAAAATATCATTGTTCCAGACAACGGTTCAATTATTGAAATATCTCCTGATGGACAAAAAATAACAATGCGCAAAGAACGCGCTCCAAGCGCGGCGATGATGGTAGACGGTACTTCTATCAGCGATACTCAAGACGTCGTCATTCGTGACAGAGTAATGCTCGCCCAAGATGGAATGTTTGTTATCATTGCTCTCGTCGATCAAAAAACCGGAAAATTAAAAAAATCTCCTGATTTGATTTCTCGTGGTTTCGTTTATCTAAAAGAAAATCAAGAACTTTTGCGTCAAGTAAGAATAATGATAAAAAAAGGAGTCGAAGATGCAACCGCAAAAAGTAGTAATGTGGATTTCGATTATATCAAACAAGGCTTGGGTGAAAATATTTCAAAATTCTTATATCAAAAAACAGCTAAAAGACCTTTAGTTATACCTGTAATATTGAGCGTCTAAAATGAAACACAATAGAAAAATGATATACCTGGCGGGCTTCTTGTTTTCTATGCCAATAGCCTTGGCCTCGTATATCAACTCTAGTTTTATCTCTTCTTTTATCGGCGAAAAATTTACTAGTCTTATCTATGTCTTAGGGTCACTCGGATCAATATCAGCATTACTCTTGGCTCCAAAAATATTTAGGAAAATAGGTGGATATAAATTTTTGCTTTTAGTAATTCTCTTAGATGCCTTTTCCTTTTTAATTCTCTCTACAACAAAAAATGCCTGGACAGCAATAGCTATGTTCATTTTAGGTTTTTCCATGAATACCCTTTTGATTTTCTCTCTGGATGAGCTTTTAGAAATTTTTTCAAAAAATTCTGCAACTGGTAGAATCAGGGGCATCTATCTCGTTATCTGTAACTTTGCTTGGGTTTTTGCCCAATTATTATCTGGGACAATTTTAGGAGGGTTTTCTTATAACACTATTTATTTTATCAGCTTTTCCATAATGACGACGTTCTTATTGATATCGTTCTTAAATCTAAGAAATATACCAGATCCAAAATATGACAAAATAAAATCTTTTAAATTTATAAAAAAATTCTTCAAAAGTAAAAATCTATTTCGTGCATATACTTTGAGTTTCTTGCTCCAATTTTTCTATTCTTGGATGGTTATCTATACCCCGATTTATTTATACACATATTTAGGCTTTAGCTGGCAAGAAATCGGTATCATCTTCGCGATAATGCTTTTGCCGTTTGTTTTGATTCAATTTCCGCTAGGAAAATATTCTGACAAAATCGGAGAAAGAAAAATGCTAATATTCGGATTCGTTGTAATAGCCCTGGCTACCCTTTCCCTCTTTTTCATCAGAGAACATTCTTTATGGCTTTGGGCTATATTATTATTTACTACCAGAATAGGCGCTGCTACAATAGAAATCTCGAGCGATGCTTATTTCTTTAAGCATATCAAACCAGAGAATGAGGAATTTGTCGGGGTTTATCGTAGTGCTTCCCCTGTCGCATATATTATCGGACCTTTTACTGCTTTTGTCGTTTTTCTTTTTATCCCCTCTTTTAACTTTATATATATTATTCTAGGAACATTGATGCTTGTTGGAATTTATGTTTCTTCCACAATAAGGAAAAATGACGTTTAAGTCGTATTTTTTATTGTTCATAATATAAATTGACAGATAATTTAAAAAGAATATGATTAGGAAGTTCATTTAAAAAATCCTCGGCCGTAGACCTATGGGCGAGACAAAAGAAGTGATTGGGGAAACTGGTTAAATTCCAGTACAGTGCCGCTACGGTAAGCCGACTTTATGTCGGACAAGTCCGAATACCAATTATTTCATGCATTTCCCGAGCAGGACTAAAAGTTTCTTCGCCTTCTTTTTGAAGGATCCTAAATTCTGCTCCGCAGAATTTTTTTTGTGCCAATTTTTATGTCAAAAAATAAAAAAATATTAACAATTATTACTTTCTTAGCTTTTTTCACTCTTTTAGGGGTGTTCTTTCTGATTCTTTATACACCCACAAAAGAAAATGAAGTACAAAATATCGAAAATATAGAAATCACAAAGGAGAATGAGGTAAGTAACAAAATAGTAAAAACTTTTCTAGAAATAAATGGGCAACGTTACGAGGGGGTAATCACAGAAGGAATGAGCGTTTATGACTTTATGGATAAACTTCGCCAAGAGGGAAAAATAAATTTTACAGATAAAAATTATATCGGGATGGGAAAATTTATTGAAACAATCAACGGAATAAAAAACAGTGGGGGTCAAAATTGGATTTATTATGTAAATGAAAAAAAAGCGCAAATCGGAGTTTCAAATTATAAGTTAAATCCTGGAGATGTCGTATCCTGGAAATATGAAAAGGAAAATTATTAACATTAGCACTAAAAATTATGCAAAGAAAAATTATTTTTATCACATTGTTGGGTTTAGCGGTTTTTGGTTTTTTTAATACTACTTATGCTGATACGACGGTTCACTTAGATATTGAGACAGCTGGAGGGGAAATTTATAATCAGGACATCACCGTAACACCTTGTGACAGTGAAGATAATGGCGTGATGACAATAACTGCTTATTGCGCCTTGGTCCAATCAGGAATTGCAAGCGATTGGTCTGGATTATGGATTAATTCCATCAATGGAATAATAAACAATGATGGTGAGAATGGCATATATTGGATGTGGCTCGCAAATTTAAATACAAACAATGCTACTCCAGAAAGTTCCTACAATCTTTCAGCTAAACAGTATATTTTAAATCAAGATGACAAAATATTGTTTTACTATGGAACCAATCCGCTAAATATTTCAGTAAGTAATTTAAATCCTACTGTGGGTGACAATGTGATAATAACCGTAACAGAATTAGGATTGGACTCTTCGTGGAATCCTATTTGGAATCAAGCTGTCGGTGGAAAAATTACTGTCGGATCAGATACTTTTGATCTTGATGATACTGGTTCATATTCTTTAACAGTTTCTGACACAAATACATTCACTATCAAAGGTCAAAAAACTGGTTTTATTGATACATCTGAAATAACTATTACCCCTCAAGCAATAATCGTTCCTCCACCCGTAATCAGTGGAGGAGGCGGTGGTGGAAGTGGATCATATTTTACACCTCCTCCTGTAGAAAAAGTAAAATTTGATTTAGAAAAAGCTTTTCAATTTATACTTTCACAACAAAAAGAAAATGGTTCTTTCGGTGAGGACTTATATACGGACTGGATTGCCTTAACCCTAGCTTCTGGCAATCATCAAGAGCAAACAATAAAACTAATAAAATTTTTTGGAGAGACAAAAATAGATAGTTTGGTTTTAACAGATTATGAAAGGCATGTCATGGCTCTAATGGCGCTCGGACTTAATCCATACAATACTAATGGTATAAATTATATTGAAAAAATAATTGCTAGTTTTGATGGAAAACAATTCGGCGATGCGAATGAAATCAATGACGATATTTTTGCCCTAATTGTTTTACAAAATGCGGGTTATTTTCAAGATGAAAAAATTATCAATGACGATATATCTTTTGTGTTGAGCAAACAAAAAGAAAATGGTTCTTGGGATGAATCCATAGACATGACTGGAGCCTCCATGGAAGCCCTCTTTACTTTTAACCAAAACGAATCAGTAAAAAATGCGCTAGAAAAAGCAAAAGAATTTTTGAAACAAAATCAAAAAGATGATGGTGGCTGGAACAATGCTTCTTCGACTGCCTGGGCAATAGAAGGAATACTCGCAATGGGAGAAAAACCAGAAGATTGGAAAAAAAATGAGGATACTCCACTTGATTATCTCGCCACAATACAAGACACAGATGGCGGGATAAAAAATGAATATTTACAAAACAAAATATGGGAAACCGCTTATGTCGTTTCTTCATTGTCAAATAAAACATGGAACCAAGTAATGCAAAAATTTACTAAACCAAAAGAAATCATAATTCCACAAAAGATAGAAGAAAAATCACCACAACAAACAATTACGAAAAAAAGTATTCCGATAGCTAAAAGCAAAAATAAAGCTTCGCCCGTAGGTCTACAGCCGAGGGAAAAGGAAATATCAAAAATAGAAAATTTAGCAAATCAAAATGTAGCCACAGCGATAAATGCTTTTACTGATTCTACTACTGAAACAAAAACAGAAATTCCAAAAAGAAATTGGTTCCTTAAACTCCTAGATAAAGTTTTTAATATTTTTTAAATTCTACTATCTTCCCTGCTTCTATTTCTATCTTGTCTGCCTTGCGGAGTTTTCTGATAGTATTTCTAGGTAAAATATCATAATGTTTTACTTTGTCTAAGGCTTCATCTATCCCCCATAGATCTCCCTCTAAAAACATCCATTTTTTTTCAAAAGAATTTAGATTAAGAAGTGCAGAATACTGCCTTAGGGTTTTTTCTCCATTATTTAAAAAATATTCATGAAAATAAGATAACGCCAGCTCGCGAATATTTTTGTAAATTGGCTCACGATAACGTAAAACAGCATGATTGGTCTTAGACAAAGCGCCCCAAAAACCACCTATTTTAAATGGAACCACGACATGGTCATAATCCTCATCCGTGGCTTTTAAATGCATCAGATAGGGCGTAAAACCATGGATAGACAATATGTATGCTCCGAGCAAAGCTCCCTCAAAGCAATGCGCCTTTTTCTCTCGAAATACAAAAAACGGAGATTTCAAAGTTTCTCCATTTTTTTCAAAATTGAATTTTAAAACATTCAAAAAATCCTGAACTTTCACTGGAGTGTTTAATTTTTGTAGAAAAAATTTTTCTTTTTCGGTGAAACCCAACATTCTTTATTTTAATTTTTTACAACTTCAATCATTATGCTAGTTTTTGTAGCGTCTTTAAGAGAAAATACATACCCCTCCAAAGAAATACTTTTATTATTTACTGTTCCGAGACGAAATTCTTTAGCAGAAGTAAATTTACCACCAGAGACAACAAAAGCTCCTGAAATTTCTCCCATCCAAATGCACTGAACACCTTCCGGACATCGAGAATCATTTATTTCTTTTAATGTCATTTCTAGACCATCAGAAAAAGTAATTTTCTCATTCAAATTAAATGTAATTGTTTTGCCGAATTCCAAAAACACACCTGCGGTATTTTCTACTGGTTTTATGGGAGTTTCAGTCGATGGATTTTCAACATTTTTTTGTTCTATAGCATCGTTATTTAATTTTACAGCAACAAACCCAAGACCGATTACAACTCCTAGTCCTAAAATACTTAAAATTATTTTTTGTTTATTCATATGTTAATTATAACACATTCTTATCTCCCCTCCTCATACATCTTTGCTTTCGTCATTGGTCCTACCATACCATCTTCGATTAGGTTGTGGTTCTTTTGCCATTGTTTTACAGCAAAGAGAGTTTTCGAACCAAAGAGGCCATCTACTAGTAGATTTAAGTT
>JBBAAI010000001.1:0-356709 GCA_041658325.1 Minisyncoccota bacterium | reverse complement strand
AACTATTGGTCATACCATATTGGAAACCTCTGGCGGTAGCATCGGCTCCTCCGGTAGCGGTGATTTCTCCATTTAAGGTGGCTCCGGTTCTAGTTATGTTTGTGACGGGAGAGGAGGTGACGGTGGGTACAAGATTTCCATCGATGGTGACATCTTGCAGAATGGGAGTAGAGACACCGTCTGTGTTAGCAAGAGTTGCTCGGTAAGCTACGGTTTGAGAAGAACCGAAGGTTTGAGTGACATAGTTTGTTACTGCTTGCCAGACGGATCCTCCGTCGATGGAGACTTCGAAAGATACTGAGGTGTTAGCTGGAGTGGTAGCATTATAGGTTAATGGACCCCAGACGTAAGGGGTACCGGAGTCGTAGGTGGAGGAGGTGAGGAGAGATGAAGAATAATAGCCATTTGGGACTGAACATTGTAATGAAGTTGAAGCAGATGAGTTAGCTGGAACAACAACGGAATCAGCAGTAGTGGCAGTAGAGTCAGCTGAAGCAATTGCAGAATCAACGGGAGCAATTACAGAATTAGTTGATGTAACCGTAGAATCAACACTTATCACACAAGAAGACCCTATCGCCCCAACTGAATCTAACTTCAGAACCCAGAAATCATAGCCACCTGCACCATAAAAATCAGTATAACCAGCGGTGATATACCCCCCATCTGCTGTTTGTTTAACAGAATTAGAATAATAATTATCCCAACCCACCCCACCATACGTTTTCTGCCAAGAAATAGCGCCAGCTGAATCTAATTTGAGAATTAAAATATCACCACCTGGTCCAAAAGAAAAGGTTTCTCCGGTAACGATGTACCCACCATCTGCGGTTTGCTGAATAGATTTGGCATAATCAGTGCCTGCTCCACCATATTTTTTTTGCCAAGTGATAGCACCAGCTGAATCTAGTTTCAAAACCCAGAAATCATAATTTCCACCACCAGCAGGCGAATTTGTATAACCAGCCAAAACATAACCTCCATCTGCGGTTTGTTGTGCAGAAAATAACAATTCACCAAACGCTCCTCCATATGTCTTTTGCCAAGTGATAACGCCAGCTGAATCTAATTTGAGAATTAAAAAATCATAGGATCCTGCACCAACAGAATCTGTGTAACCAGCTAAAACATAACCTCCATCTGCGGTTTGCTGAATAGATTTGGCATAATCAGTTCCAGCTCCACCATATGTCTTTTGCCAAGTGATAGCACCAGCTGAATCTAATTTCAAAACCCAATAATCTTCATTACTACCTGCACCAAAAGAATAAGTTTCCCCTGCAATAATATATCCTCCATCTGCGGTTTGCTGAATAGATTTGGCAGTATCCCCACTTGCTCCACCATATGTCTTTTGCCAAGTGATAGCCCCAGCTGAATCTAATTTAAGAATCCAATAATCAAAATTGCTTATCCCAGCCACAACATATCCTCCATCTGTGGTTTGTTGTATAGAATAAGCGATATCACTTCCAACTCCACCATATGTTTTTTCCCAAGTGATATTACCACTTGGATCTAATTTCAAAACCCAGAAATCATTACTACCCGCACCGAAAGAAGTGGAACCAGCCACAACATATCCTCCATCTACTGTTTGTTGCACAGAATACGCAACATCTCCCCAACCAACTCCACCATATGTTTGAGCCCAAGAACTATACGTATCTAACAATTTTACATTATCAGAAATTGAGTAATTTGCGTTAGAACTACTTAAAAATTTTGTCGCATCAGACCAAGTTACTTGTCCTCCTCCACCGACCCAATCTGTTTGGGTCCATGCTGTTGCTGTTGCATATACAAATGAATCTTTTACTAAAAATCCAACAACTATTAATATAAAAAAGACTACAAACAATGAGCTACCTTTTTTCATGAATTTATTTTCATAATATGAATAATAGTATTATTATACCAAAAATTCTATCACATCTCCATCTTGAACGATATACTCTTTACCCTCTGTTCGTACCCAGCCTTTTTCTCGCGCCTTCGCGAAAGAACCAGCTTCTATAAGTTTATCATAAGCCACCACTTCTGCGCGAATAAATTTATCTCTGAAATCTGTATGGATTGACTTACCTGCTATCGGCGCCGTAGCCCCACGCATAGTAGTCCACGCTCGCGACTCATCTTCCCCTGTTGTAAAAAAGGTAATTAAATTTAATAAGTCATAACTGGCCTTGATTAGATTATCTAAACCCGTGCCAAAGACTGGATCAACTTCCAAATGTGGACCGGGCAATTTGGAAATAAAATCTAATTTTACATTTTCTGCTGCCTCCGAAGTATTTAAAACATAAAGTGTCGGCTTTTTAATCCCCGCAGTCTCTAATTCAAAATTAATAACTTCAACATCAAAAAGCGGATCTATTTTATTGTAAACGTGAATAGTATTGGCATCTTCAAAAATTCGCACCACTTCTATGATGGCATCCACTTCACGAATATGCGAAAGAAATTTATTGCCTAGCCCAGCACCCTCACTCGCCCCCTTCACTAATCCTGCAATATCTACGAATTCCACCACTGCGGGAATAGTTTTTTTTGATTTTGAAATTTCTGAGAGTTTTGTTAAATGTTCATCTGGCACAGGAACAATACCCACAGAAGGATCAATAGTACAAAAAGGATAATTTTCTGCTGGTACACCCTTTTTGGTCAACGCATTAAAAAGCGTGGATTTCCCCACGTTTGGCAGACCAACAATTCCAATAGAAAGAGACATAGAGAAAATATACCAGAAATAATACGATTTTCAAAATAATTATTAAATTTAATTATTTTCTATAGAAACAATTTTACCATCATCCAGATGCACTATCCGCTGTGCAAATTTACTATATTCCAATTCGTGGGTAACCATTATAATGGTCTGCCCTTCAGCGTGTAATTCTTTAAAAATATTCATAATAATTCGTGACGATTCGTTGTCTAGGTTCGCGGTCGGCTCATCAGCAAAAAGGATTTTGGGTTCGTGGGCTATGGCTCGGGCAATACTTACTCGTTGCTGTTCTCCACCAGAAAGCTGGCTTGGTAAATTATTTAATCTTTCTCCGAGACCAACCAAAATTAAATGTTCTGTTGCTTTTTCATATGCCTTTTTCTCTGAAAAATCTTGCATTAGAAGTGGCAAGGCGACATTTTCTAGTGCTGTCATTTCAGGAAGTAGAGCGTAATCTTGGAAAACATAACCCAGTTTCGAAAGTCGAAAAAGGGTTTTTTCATTTATGGAAAATTTTATGGTATTTTTTTCATCTATGAGAATTTCTCCGCTCGTTGGCTCATCTAAAAGACTCATTTGATAAAGAAGGGTGCTTTTTCCAGCTCCAGAACGACCCATGATCGCAACAAATTCTCCATTTTTAACTGAAAGGTCTATCCCCTTTAGGACCGCTACTCTATTCTCTCCATCTTTGAATGATTTTTTTAAATTTTTTACTTCAATCATAAAATTAATTTCTACCTAAAATAGAATCTAGGGTATTTTTACGAACAACTAAACGGGCAGGAATAAAACCAGCAATAATTGTAGTTATCACAAGCAGACCCACTCTCATAAGAGTACCGCCAATAGGCGCTACAAGTATTCCATCACTAAAAGGAAAATTAATAGGATTTGCTGCCATATATGGTTGCAAAAAAGCATAAAGCACAATAATTCCTATTATTGATCCGCAAAAGGCATAAAAAAAAGATTGTAAAATATATGAAATTTCAATAGCTGATTCACTAATCCCAATTCCTTTTAAAATACCAATGAATTTTCTGCGAGTAATTGCATTAATAAAAATAACTATAAAAATAGTAATCGAAGCGACTACTAAACCAATAGAGCTTAACGCATTTGCTAAGATGGTAAAAGTATCAATCATATCTTTAATGAATTTCGGCTGAGCATCAGCATATGTTTGGACCTTTGCTACTTGGCTAACTCCATTTTGTTTTAAAGTATCTCTCACCAAGACTGGATCCGCGCCCTTTTTTAATTTTATCGCCACTTCATCTATATTGTAATCATTTCTACCAATCATGCTTCGTAATTGAGAATCAATCATAAAAACTCCCATATCAATCTGATCCACCTTTGATTTTATTACGCCCTTTATAGTAACTTCACGTTCTATCCCTTTTATATTCATACGAACTTTTATCCCCGGGCCAACATCTCTAAGTGCAGAAAATCCAGGATAATCAAAGTCTAAATATTTTTTACTGAGAAAAGCTCCTATTAATATCTGATCATAATCCCCGGGAGAAAGATACTCCCCCTCAATTACAAATTTCGAAAGATCCGTTACTTTATTTTCTGCCATTGGATCTATACCGACAATCGTCGTAGAGGCAATATTTGGTTTTTCTTTTTCGTTGGTACGTGTTTTATAATTAGCTTCCAGTGTTCCTCCTTCTGAATATCTCGATGAAATCGCTTCTACTTCTGGAATTGATTTTACAATGCGAATAACTTCAGGACTATTTTCTATATACGTCTTATTATTTAGGCTAGAAATAATCACATCACTAGTATAATGATTGCGCACTGCATCAATAGCCCCCTGAAGAAGTCCGATTAAAATTCCAGTCACTACTACTAAATTAAGAAACGTAAAAAACATCACAAAAATAATAAGTACCGTAGTCCAAAGACTTGATCTTTTTATTTGACGTTTAGCGAGAAAAAATCCGATACGAATATTTAATGTGGAAAACATATTATTCTATTTGAGGAATAAGAACAACCATTTCACCATCCTCCAGGCCTGAAATAATTTCAACTTGACCTAAAGAGGAAGAGCTCCCTAAAACAACTTCCTTATCAATTATTTTGTTACCTGTTTTTACTTGTATAAATTTTTTTCCATTTTTATCAAAAACAACTCCGCCAGGAACGACTAAAACATTCTGCTTACTAAAAACAGTAATAGACACATTCGCTGTCATCCCTGATTTTATACGATCATCTTTATCAGAGAATTGTAATTTTATTTTGTAAGTCGAAACTCCATCCCGAATAGTCTCCGCTGGATCAATGGAAACAACTTTTGCAAAAAATATAATTGATTCTCCATAAGCATCCAGGGTTACCTTTGCCTCATTCCCCAATTTAATCTGAGCGATATTTACTTCTGGTACATAACTTTCTATTTGAAAAGTCCCAACACTCATCATCTGAATCAAGGAAACATTTGCAGAAGCAACTTCTCCAACTTTTGCATCTATCTTTGTTATTATCCCATCAAAAGGAGCGGTTATTAAGGTTTTTTGCAAATTTGCTCTAGCGCTATCTACACTTGCTTGCGCGCTTTTAACTTCTGCTACTTTTGCCTCTATCTCTTCTTTTGTGGCACCAGCCTGTTCAAGTTTTAAATTATTTTGTTTAGTAGTTAATTCAGATTTAGCATTTCTATAAGTTGTCACGGCAGAAGACAAATTTGATATTACGGTATCTATTTGAAGTCTAGCTGTAGAAGTATCAGCTTTCCATGAACTCAAAATACTACCACTATTATAAGTAACATCAGGATTATTAGTTATTAATGAAATCTTCGCCAAAAAAGATTTTAATTGATTTAAATTATTCTCTGCTTCCAAAATATATTTATCTAAATTTGTTTCAGAATTTATAGTTAAAATAGACCCTTCCCACAGAGAGAGAGTCTTACCGATTAATACCCTTTTTTGATTAACATCTAAAATAAGATTATTGTCGCTAACAGATAAGATTATATATGGATCAAGAGATAAGGGATTCCTAAAAAATTGATCAATTTTATTTTTTATAGCATCGTCTGATTTTGTATATGCATCATTTATTGAATTAACAACACCTTGTCTTGCCTGACTAAATACAGTTTGCGCACTTAAAACCGAAGATTCTGCAATAGTAATCTGTTCCGGTCTTGTTCCTAATTCTAAAGATCTTAAATTGGCTTGTTCTTTTTCAAGCAATGCTTCTTTTTGCGCTAAATCTGCTCGTAAATCTCCATTTTCTACACCAGACAATAGAGATCCGGTAGAAACTACATCCCCTACTTTAACTTTAACTAGAGAAATCCTGCCCCCTTGAGAAAAACCAAGACCAACATCACTCCCAGCCACCACTTTTCCAGAAACAGAAACCTGATTAATAAAATCACCACGCTCTACAATGATCACTTCATCTTTATGGTTTTTATTTCTAAAAACAAACACAGCCCCAATTATTAAGACTGCTATAGCAATACCATAGATATATTTTTTCTTTTTTAGAAAATTCAAAATTTTATTTATGAAAATCATATAATTTATATATTATCATAAAAACTCCCATTCACAAAGATAAATAAATTATTGTGGAGCTTGGTTTTGAAAATCAATTTTAAAACTATACATCCCCATACCGCACACTCCTTGCAACGGTTCTCCTGCTTTTGGAATTCCAATATCAATTTCTGTTTCTCCATTTTGAGGTAACATCTTTTGATAATTTAAAGAACGGATAGCAAGCGCAGATGAACAATCAAAAGTACCATCTGTCTTAACAATAAGTTTCGTCGGGATACCTGCTGTTGCGGTAGAAATCTTTGGAAAATATCCACCTCTAGCATTTATTGTAATGTATTGAATCCCATCTCTTATTTCCACATTATTTTTCCCAAAATCTCCTCCACCAAAAAAAATAATGCCCATAACAACAACAAGACCAAAAACAATAATAATTGAAGCTGTTTTGTTCATAAAATAATTATATCAAATATTAAATAACGGATTAATAATTCCCAAACCTGCAAGTCCTGCTAGAAATGCAAATACTCCTAGCCCCAATACGATTACTCCGGCTGACTTAAAGAAAAGTAGTGCATATTTTGAGTTGGCAAATGAAGCTGAGCCGAATGACAACAGTGCAAGCATGGGCAGTGTGCCGAGTGCAAATGAAAACATAATAAGAAGTCCTGATATAAATGACCCACTTCCAAGGGCAGACACTTGCATTGATTGAGTAAATCCACAAGGTAAGAAAAAAGTACCCAATCCAATTAAAATTGGTGTCCACGTAGCATGCTCTATTTTTCTAAAGAAAGAAAAAATATTGGAGGGTAAGGTAAATTTATTTTTTTTGAATATTCCGACGAGATTAAGCCCAAGCAAAATCATAACTATTGAGGCGATTAAACCAAGGATTGAAGAAAACAAAAAATTTATCCCTATCGCCTCTCCAATTAGCCCAAGAACGCCACCAAGTAAAGCAAAACCAAATAATCTTCCCCCATGGAATAAAATAAATGGTTTTTTTGTTGTTTTGCCATTCTCATCTTGTTCAACTTTTGCCGACAAGGAAAGAACAAGTCCGCCGACGATAGCGAGACAGCTAGAAACTGAAGCAATGAGTCCAATGATAAAACTAGTTAACGGAGTCGTTTTATCACCGATGCCAAAATTTAGGATACCTGATCTTTGCAATAAAAAAAATAACACCAAAAATGCGAGTCCTATAGGTACGGCTTTCCAAATAACATCATCATCTTTTTTTTCTTCTTTTACTTTTTCTACTGAAAGAACGTAACCATTCGGTTTTACTTTAGATGTTAATATTTCTGCTAGTTCTTCTGCGCTTTTTTCACTTTCAGTCTCTATTTCTACAATTTCTTTATTTAGATTAACTTGCACACTTTCAACAATCTCTTGTTCTTTCAAGATGTCTTCTATCAAAATCTTGCATGATGCACAATGTGTACCCGTGACGTAAAATAAATATTTTTTCATAAAATCTTTGTGACGTTAAGCTAGTAGTTTATAATTTCTTACTTTTAATACGCAACGAATTTCCGACCACGGACACACTTGAAAATGCCATTGCCATTCCCGCGAATATTGGACTTAACATCCAACCAAAAATCGGGTAAAACAACCCAGCCGCCAGCGGAATTCCGACAACATTGTAGATGAAAGCCCAAAAAAGATTCTGTTTTATCCCGCGCATGGTTATTTTTGAAAGCTTAATCGCTTTAACAAGTTTTGAAATATCTCCATGAAGAAGCGTAATGCCAGCAGACTCTATCGCCACATCTGTTCCTGTGCCCATAGCTATCCCCACATCAGCTTGCGCGAGTGCGGGAGCATCATTTACTCCATCTCCCGCCATAGCGACGATGTGTCCTTCTTCTTGCAATTTTTTTATCTTCAAAAGTTTATCCGCAGGCAAAACATGCGCTACAACATCATCAATACCAACAAGTGAGGCAATATATTTTGCAGCCTTCTCATCATCTCCTGTAAGCATAACTACCTTAATACCAAGTTTATGAAGATTTTCAATAGCCTTTTTTGACTCAGTTTTTATTTCATCTGCAACCATCACAAAACCTAAAACTTTTTCTTTATTTGCAAGAATTACTGGCGTTTTACCCTGCGTCGTATATTGTTCTAATTTTAAATTATCAAATGTAATTCCAAGATCTTGTGTAAGTTTTGCGTTTCCAACAAAATATTCCACACCATTCACCAAACCTTTTAATCCTTTTCCTTGAATACTTTCAAAATTTGTAATATCTATTATTTTTATATTTTTTTCTTCGGCATAATTAATTATCGCGTGAGCAATCGGATGTTCTGATTTCTTTTCAAGTGACGCAAGAATTGATACAAGTTCTTCTTCTTTAAGATTTGAAAAATTTTCTATATTAACGAGGGTTGGTTTACCAATAGTAATAGTTCCTGTTTTATCTACGATAACCGTATCCACCTTGTGAAGCTTTTCCAAGGTGGCTGCATCTTTAATTAGGATTCCTTCCTTTGCACCCTTGCCCACACCTACGATTATTGCAGTCGGAGTTGCAAGCCCAAGCGCACATGGACAAGCGATAACAAGAATACCAACAAAAGAAACTAAACCAAAAGAAAAAGCTTGTGAAAAACCAATATATTGTGTTCCAATTGTAAGCCACAATATTAAAGTAATAACTGATATAACTAGAACGATAGGAACAAAAATACTGGAAATTTTATCAGCCAAAGCTTGAATGGGCGCCTTGCTTCCTTGGGCTTCTTCAACCATTTTTATAATCTGCGCAAGTAATGTTTCTGATCCAACCTTCGTCGCCTTGAATGTAAACGATCCACTTGTATTTATCGTGGCGGCGATTACATTGTCTCCAACTTTTTTCTGCACAGGCATTGGTTCTCCAGTCACCATAGATTCATCGATATAAGAAGTCCCTTCGGTAATTATCCCATCAACTGGAATCTTCGCTCCAGGTTTTACAATTATTAAATCTCCGTGCACTACTTCATTTACAGATATTTCAATCTCTTTTCCATCACGAATTACTAAAGCAGTTTTTGCCTGAAGTCCGAGTAATTTTTCAATTGCATCTCCAGTTTTTAATTTTGATTTTGCCTCTAAATATTTACCCAAAGCAATAAAAGTTATAACAATTATCGTTACATCAAAATACGTACTTGAAATATTCGGGAAAGATTTAAGTAATGTTTCTTCAAACGCGCCTACAATAAAACTATATACATAAGCAGCGATAGTCCCTATCCCAATTAAAGTATCCATATTAGCTTTGCCGTAACGTAAAAAACGATAAAAACCAAGCAAATACGGCTTACCTACAACAAAAAGTACATATGTTGCCATAATGGGTAAAAGATGATGAAAAAATTCTTCCCAAACTAGAGGCATTTCAGAAATAATTTTAAACTGCGCAAAAATATCCCAAGCCATAACAAAAACACTGATTATGGCAAGCGGTATCGCTGACATAACTTTTGTTTTCATGTCTTTAATTTCAGCAAGCTTTTCTTTTTTTGATTGGTTAAGCCCAAGATGCGCGGAATGCTCGTTTTCACTCATTCCCATCTCTTTCGCTGTTATATTACCTGGCGAGATGTCATGAGTTTCAATAAGTGAATATCCTATTGGTTCTAATTTTTCATTAAATTGATCAAAATTTGTCTTACTTTCATCAAAAGATATTGATGCATTTTCAGTACCATTATTAACTGAAATATTTTCTACACCATTAATTTTTTTAACAGTTCTTTCAATAATACTGGCGCATGAAGCACAGTGCATCCCTTTTATTCTATATGTTTTACTTGTATTCATATTTTATTTTCGCTTAAGTTGATAGACCTTTAACATTTCTTCAGTAGCTTTTCCAGTTTGACCTTTTTGAATTTGATGCACTAAACAACTCCCCAAATGATTTTCCATGAGGACATCTTCGATACCAGAAAGTGCTTGTTTTACAGCTGATGTTTGAGTAATAACATCAATACAATAAACATCTTTTTCTATCATCTCTTCTAACCCACGCACCTGCCCTTCTATTATTTTTAACCGACGAATAAGTTTTTGTTTATTATTATGCATATTCAGAGTATATACCCCCGGGGGGTATATGTCAAGTTTTTGTTTTTCCTCTATTCGTCTAGAATTTCAAAATCATCCCCTGCCTTGAGAACGGTCTTTCTTCGACGAATAAAATAAACTGCACCAGCACTAGTGCCAATAAGAACAATGGACGCAATCGGAATAACCGAAGAAGAATATGAGCTTTTTTCTTCTTGTTCTAAAATACCGCTACTTAAAACTGAAGCTTGTAAATCTTTTACGGGAATTTGTTTATCCTTATTTATCAAAGCAACTGAATCAGATGTATTAATATTATTAGAAATGGCATTTTGAGGAAATACATTTATTTTAGGTAAGGCTGGTGCCACAGAAGCTGAATAATCAAACACAACTTCTCCTTGTGAATTTATTAGTTTTAGAGTATTTTTATCTTCAATTGAAAAATTGGTAATTTTAGAAGAAATAATTATTTTCTTTTTTGTCGCCAAAATCGTATTGCGGGGTATTGTAAAACTTTTTTTCTCACTTATTAAAGACCAATTTGAAAGATCTGCATTATAGTCAGTGTTATTAGTAAGTTCCACAAAAAAATCTTTATCATCGCCAACTCTAGAAATAGAAATATCTGCACCGATTATTTTAATAGTAATTTGGTCGCGCGCATCTGGAATATCTTGATACATATAAGGATTGGAATAATAAAAAAGAGAAACCTCGTACTCACCTGGATAAAAATACGAATGAGTAAATTGTTGGCCGTTGATTACCCCAGTCTCTCTTGAATCACCATCACCAAAATTCCAGAAATATTTACCTGAGGATAATTGCTCTCCACTATGACCAAGAGTTGTTGCCTGGAAAAACAAAGGAAGACCAACAAAACCAAGTGTTTTACTCGTAATTTGAGTTTTGATTTTTTGAACCTCTACCACTACTGTAGGAGCCGAAGAAGAGCTGGAGCTAACTCCACTGCTAGGTGGTGGTGTAACAACAGCTTCATTTGCTATCCCAGGCGTTGATGTCGCTCCAGCCCAAGAACCTGATATTAACTGCAGAGAATTACCATCACCTGCTCCGCCCGTTGAAGAAGCATAAATAGCCGTATCAACAACATTTCCATCTTGATCTAAAATTTTTAAAGTTGCACCCGTATTATTCAAACTTGTAATCCCAGTATCATAAACCACCCCAGAATACCCAACATGATCCGTAAGAAAAGTATCTTTATCACCAGCTAAAATTATATAAGCTAGAGCAGGAATTGAAAAATTCACTTCTCCATTTATTGTTCTATTAGAACCACCATCGTATATTCTCCATTTTGAAGCATCTATAGAAATTTCGCTTGAATCAGAATTATAAATTTCAATCCATTCTCTACTTTTGCTATTGGTAGAATCGGAACCAGATAAATCATACATGATTTCATTAATAACTAAACCAGCAAACGCGAAATGAAATCCAGAGAAAAAGATAATACCTACAAAAACCAAAATGAGTTTTTTAGACATATAATTCTTTATTTTTTATAAAATAATATGCTACAATAATAACATGAAGAATAATTATGACCTTATAGCTATTGGGGATATCGTAGTAGATACCTTTATAAAACTGGAAAAAGCCAATATTCACGGCGTCCCAGACAGCGAAAATTATGAAATTTGCATGCCTTTTGCTGAAAAGTTGCCCTATGAAGATGTATTTATAGCACCTGCCGTCGGCAATGCTCCGAATGCGTCTGTCTCCATATCAAGACTCGGACTTAAAACCGCGCTTGTTTCAAATATCGGAGACGACAGAGATGGAGAGGATTGTTTGGCTTCTCTTAAAAAAGATGGGGTAGCGACAGAATTTGTTATAACCAACAAGGGAATGAAAACAAATCAGCATTATGTACTCTGGTATGGAGCCGATAGAACTATTTTAATTAAACACGAAATTTACCCTTATGTTTTGCCTGATATAAATCACCCTAAATGGATTTACTTTAGCTCGGTGAATGAAACTGCTTTTCCTTTTCATTACACTATCGCAGACTATTTAGATACTCACCCAGAAGTAAAATTAGCTTTTCAGCCGGGGAAATATGAAATAAAAATGGGAAAAGATAAATTAGAAAGACTTTATAAGCACTCAAAATTATTTATCTGCAATGTTGAGGAAGCAGAAAAAATATTAGGACTAAAAGAAACAGAAATAAAAGAATTACTCACAAAGATGCGAGATCTCGGACCTGAAATTGTAGTAATCACCGATGGACCAAAGGGCGCTTATTCCTATGATGGTACAGAATATTTATTTATGCCGATTTATCCTGATCCGAAGCCTCCGTATTCTCGTACCGGAGCTGGAGATGCTTTTTCTTCCACAGTTGTCGCTGGACTCATCGCAGAAAAAACTTTAGCTGAATCTCTCGCCTGGGCTGGAATAAATTCAATGGCTGTAGTACAACAAGTCGGCGCACAAAGAGGACTCCTCACTCGAGAAAAATTGGAAGAATATCTCAAAAACGCACCAGAAGATTATCAAGCAAGAAAAATTTAATTTTTTCTAATTAGTATTTTTTTCACTGCCTCTTTAATAGAATCTTTGCCCATACCGTAATGTTCTATGAGCTCGTCTGGTGTACCGGATTGGCCGAATTTGTCTTGCACGCCGATGAATTCTATCGGCACCGGATAATTTTGCGCGAGAATTTCTGCCACCGCAGAGCCCATTCCCCCAGCGACCTGATGTTCTTCTACCGTTAGAATTTTTTTAGTTTCTTTTGCAAGGGCTATTATCGCCTCGCTATCTATCGGCTTAATACTAGAAAGATTCATTACTTTTGTTTTTATTCCTTCACTTTCTAATTCTTTTGCAGCTAAAATTGCTCGATGAAGAAGTCCCCCAGTGGCAATTATCCCGACTTGTGCGAGGCCCACGTCCGGCATCCAAAAAATTTCTGCTTTACCAATATTAAAAGGTGTTTCTTCGGTAGTTATAATCGGCGTTTTTTCACGAACTAAACGCAAGTAAGCTGGCTTTGTTGTTTTTGCTAAAGAAATCGTAGCTTTTTTTGCTTCTATCGTATCACAAGGAGAAATGACGTCCATGTTAGGCATCACCCTCATCAAGGCGATATCTTCCAGGGCTTGATGCGTTCCCCCATCAGGACCCACAGAAATACCTGCATGTGATCCAACAATAACAACTTTTCTATCATTATAAGTTATTGTTGTTCTTATTTGTTCCCAGTTTCTGCCCGGAGAGAACATCGCATAAGAAGAACAAAATGGAATTTTCCCCATCGCCGACATCCCCGAAGCAATCGTCGCTAAATTTTGCTCAGCCACTCCAACTTGTATAAATCTATTTGGAAATTTATCCGCGAATAAATGCATCTGCGTACTCTCTGTTAAGTCGGCGCAAAGTCCGACAACATTTTCATCTATTTCTCCTGCCGTGAGCAATCCTTGCCCGAAACCTTTGCGAATAGGCACTTGCTCCACGTCTTCATTAAAAATTTTCGGATTTAATTTTAGTTTTGCATTTAACATATAAGCAACATATTAAAATCTTAAATTTCTTAATTCTTTTAAAGCCATCTCTCCTTCTTCTTTAGTCGGTGGCTTTCCGTGCCATTTATAATCTCTTTCAAATTCTTTTACTCCTTTGCCTGGTATCGTATGCGCAATAATCACTGTCGGTTTTTCAAAAATTTCTTGCGCTTCTTCCACTACTTCATTCAATGCTCTAAAGTCATGTCCGGAAACTTCTATCACGTGCCAATTAAAAGATTTCCATTTCGCATGAAATGGCTCAAGGGGCATCACGTCCTCGGTATATCCTTCAATTTGAATATTGTTTCTATCAACCACCGCAATTAAATTTCTTAATTTATGTTTTCCCGCAAGCATTATTGCTTCCCAAGTATTTCCTTCATCCATTTCCCCATCAGACATAAAGCAATATATAAATCTATCTTTATCTTTTTTGTCTATTTTGTCCGCAAGAGCCATACCTACCGCTTGCGAAAGCCCAGAACCTAACGGCCCTGAGGAATTTTCTAACCACGGCATATATTCGCGGTGTGGATGACCTTGTAATCTCGTACCGAATTTTCGTAAAGTTTTTAATTCTTCAACTGGAAAATATCCAGCATGCGCCATCGTCGCATAAAGTACCGGCGCAATGTGGCCATTAGAAAGTACAAATCTGTCGCGCTCTTCCCAAGATGGATTTTTCGGATCGTGTTTTAAAATATGAAAATAAAAAAGTGTAAAAATATCCGCCATACCGAGAGGCCCTGCCGTGTGCCCACTCTTTGCTTCTACGAGCATCTCAATAATAGATATTCGAATATCATTTGCTTTCTTCGCCAGTTCTTTTATTTTTTCTTCAGAAAGAAACATTAAATTTATTATACCAAACTTTGAAGGGTTTCCAATGCGCCGATCGGATCCGGGCTTTTCCAAATACCGGAACCAACTGTAATTCTATCTACTCCTGCCTTCAATAACATTTCAATATTTTCTAAATTTACACCACCATCTACAGACAATACTATTCCGGGTAATTTATTTTTTAATAATGCAATATTTTTTATTACTTTCTCATTTAATTTTTGCCCTTGAAAACCAACTTTATCTATTCCCATACACTGTATAAAATCAACTTTGTTGGCAAAACGTGATGCGACAGAATTAGCAAAATGCAATGCGACCGACAAATCATCTTCCGGATAAATGGCGATACCGATTTCTACATTATCGCGTACATACATATCCAAGCCTTCTAAAAAATGTTCGAAATCTTTAACATTCTTTTCCCCCTTAAGATGAAAAATCATTCTCTTTGGTCCCAGCTTCATATAAATATCAAAATTCTCTATCGCATGTTCCACCATTAAATCAAATTCAAAATCGAATTCCTCCCAAAAAGGCATTCCCTCTTCTTCGTTTAAAATTTTCTGAAAATCATAATCATTAAATCCACCAGTAGCAAAAGGCCAAGTCTGATTTTGGACGTAAAGTCCATCACAAAAATCTATTTGCACGCATTTCGCTCGCCCACGTAAAAAAGTAAGTTTATTTTTTATTTCATTAAAATTTTTTTCCAATATCGTAGGAATTATTTCAGCCATATTAATTTATTTTGAGATCATCAATTTTTTTCAAACGACGAACGTGTCTTTCTTCCCCACTATATGGAGCATGAAGCCAATAATTAACTATTTCCATCATATCTTCCTCGGTAAAATATCTGGCGCCCAAAGAAAGAATATTTGAATTATTGTGTGCTCTTGATCTAGCTAAAATACCTGATTCATCTTCTACAACAGGCGTAACTTTACCATAATAAACAATAGCTCGAACGTGAGGAAATCTATTTGCCACCATAGCTTCCCCTTGTCCTGTACCACCGAGGATAATGCCCTTTGTTCCATCTGGATCTTTTGAAATAGCACGCGCCACAGGAACAACAAAATCTGGGTAATCATCATTTTCATCATAAGTATAAGCGCCCTCATCTATAACTTCATATCCTTGAACTTTCAAAAAAGAAACAAGTTTTTCTTTTAATACGTACCCCGCATGATCTGTGCCAATATATATTTTCATAATAATAAAATTATATCACTTTTTTTATCTGTAGTATATAATCCACAACATGCTCAAATTTTACAAATATCATGATATAATCCAACAATGCATAATGTAAAAGACAATCTGCGCGACCTGATTGGAAACACTCCAATGCTGGAGGTAAAAACCATAAGGACCGATTGGAAAATATATTTAAAGTTAGAATATTTTAACCCTGGCGGAAGTTTTAAGGACCGTACCGCGAGAGCACTGATAGAGGCAGCGGAGAAATCTGGAAAATTAAAAAGTGGAATGACAATCTATGAATCTTCTTCGGGCAATACCGCTAAAGCCTTAGCGATGCTTTCTGCAGAAAGAGGATATAAATTTGTGGCAGTTGTTGATAACCACGCCCCAGCAGACAAACTTAATTCTATTTTGGCTTATGGAGCTAAACTTCATTTTTGCGCTGAAAAAGAAGGCGACCCAGGTGGCCATTTAGTAGATGTTCGTCGAAATATGGCAAAAAAATTAGCAGAAGAAACTAATGGCATTAATCTAGATCAATATGATAATCCTGAAAATCCCCTCGGTTTTTATAAAACTTTAGGTAAAGAAATTTTTGAACAGACACCCGATATTGATTATCTAGTGGGAACCATTGGCACAGGCAGCTCTCTCTCTGGGTCAGGTAAATATCTTAAAGAAAATAGTAAAGTAAAAATAATTGCCTTGGAACCAGAGGGCTCTAGTCATTTCTCTCCTCACGGCCATGGATATTTTATTTCTGGTCCCGGATACCCTGCCGGAGCTATCTTACCTAAAAATATTGACTCCTCAATTTTTGATCTACACGATTATGTGTCTGACGCTGAAGCTTTTAATACTATGCGATTTTTTGCCCACAAGAAAGGATTACTGGTTGGAGACTCAAGCGGTATGGCGCTTTACTATGCTATGAAATTTATTCAAAACAGCCCGAAAGATTCTAGCGTTAAAACGATGGTTTTAATGATAGGAGACAGTGGGGAAAGTTATTTAACTCACGCTTTCTCAGACACTTGGATGATAGAAAATGAACTTTTAGACAATACGGTCACTGAAAAGTTATCTGCCTTTTATGTTTAATTTATTCTTTTTTATTTTATAGTCTCCCCTGTTTTGATAACGTGGTCAACTAGAGTGTAGGCATATCCCATTTCGTTGTCGTACCAGCCCATAACTTTTACGAGATTACCTCCGACCACACGAGTCATTTTTAGATCCGCGATAGAGCCGTATTTGCTCCCAAGAATATCACTTGAAACAAGTTCTTCTTCGGTAACAGCAAAAATATTTTTCCATCTTTCATCTTTAGATGCTTTTTCTAAAATTTCATTTACTTCTTCTTTAGATGTATTCTTTTTGGAAATAAAAGTAACGTCTACGATAGATCCAGCTGGCACTGGCACCCTCATCGCCACTCCGTCAAAAAGTCCTTCTAGTTTTGTAAAAGCTTTGGTCACGGCAATAGCCGCCCCGGTAGAACTAGGCACGATGTTTTGCGCTGCGGCGCGACCTTCACGAAAATCTTTTTTATTTGGTCCATCGACAATTCCCTGGGAAGCGGTATATCCATGCACGGTATTTAAAATTGCTTTCTCTATACCAAGCGCCTCATCTAAAATCGCGATTAAGGGGCTAGCGGCATTCGTCGTGCAAGACGCATTTGAAGTAATATCACAGACACCAAATTTTTCTTCATTCACCCCAAGCAGAATTGTCTCCCCCTGTACTGTGCCATCTCCACCTTTCTCCGGCGCAGAAATTACCACCTTTTTTGCTCCTGCTTTAATGTGTGCATTTGCTTTATCATAAGAAATAAAAAGTCCAGTTGACTCCACCACTACGTCTATCTCTAAATCTTTCCAAGGAAGAGCACTTGGATCTTTTTGCGCTAAGACTTTTACTTTTTTTCCATCAATTACTAAAGAGTCTCCGTCCACAGAAATATTGTGATTCCATTCTCGATAAACCGTGTCATGTTTAAGTAAATAGGCCATATTAGCAATGTCACCCAGATCGTTTAATGCCACTATTTCAATTTCTGGTCTCTCTAGGGCAATCTTCAAAAAAGCCCTGCCAATTCTCCCAAAACCATTAATGCCCACTCTTATTTTTTTCATGTTATTATTCTATCATGGAAAAAGATAGCCCACAATTTATACACCTCCATACCCACTCGCACTATTCACTATTGGATGGGCTTTCTAAGCTTGAAGATTTAGTCGATCTGGCAAAAGAACGCGATATGCCAGCGATAGCCATAACAGACCACGGCAATATGTACGGAGCCATTGAATTTTATAAACTAGCTAAAAAAGCTGGAATAAAACCAATTATCGGAGTAGAAGCTTACATCTCAAGCCGCGGAAGAAAAGACAAAGATCCGGGCGTAGATAATAAAAGATATCACCTTACCCTACTCGCCAAAAATATGCAGGGTTATAAAAACTTGATGCGCCTAGTGACAATTTCTAACCTTGAAGGATTTTATTACAAACCCAGAATGGATAAAGAAATTCTACGTGAGTATTCAGAAGGCATTATCGCTCTTTCCGGATGTCTCGGTGGAGAACTTTCTCGCGCTTTAGCAAATAAAAACGAAGAAAAAGGTGAAACAATAATAAAAGAGTATCAAGATATTTTTGGTAAGGAAAATTATTTTCTAGAAATAATGAAACATCCGACAGTTCCCGGAGATAGAGAAGTTCGGGAAAGCATAATCAAGCTTGGTAATAAATTTAATATTCCACTTGTAGCGACAGTTGATTCCCATTATCCTTGTAGCGGTGACAATAAGGCGCACGAAACATTGCTCGCAATACAAACGAACTCTGACACAAAAGATGAAAATAAATTTTCCTTTGGTGATGATGATTATTCTTTTATAGATACTAAACAAGCACAAGAACTTTTCAAAGACACACCAGAGGCCGTAACTAATACAGCGATGGTAGCTGATTTATGCAACTTAGAATTAGAGTTGGGCCGTTGGGTTTTCCCTAATTTTATAATAGAAGAAGGAAAAACTTATGACGAAAAATTGCGCGAACTTACCTACGCGGGTTTAAAAAATTTAGAAATTAAAGAAACTCCGGAAATAAAAGAACGTATTGAATATGAACTTAAAATTATTTTTGATAAGGGGTATTCTCCATACTTTTTAGTTGTAGATGACTTGTTAGATTACGCTACCGCAAATGGTATTTTGACCACCATTAGAGGCTCTGTCGCCGGATCAATCGTCACTTATCTACTCGGCATTACAAATGTTAACCCAATTGAATATAAACTCCCATTCGAAAGATTTTTAAATCCTTTTAGACCATCAGCTCCCGATATTGATATGGACTTTGCTGACAACCGCCGAGATGAAATGATCGAATACGCAAAAAGGAAATATGGTGAAGACAAAGTGGCGCAAATAGGAACTTTCGGTACGATGATGGCACGAGGAGCAGTACGTGATGTAGCTAGAGCCCTAGCTCATCCATATGCCATTGGTGACAGAATTTCAAAAATGATACCGATGGGTTCTCAGGGAATGCCAATGACCATAGACCACGCCATGGAAATAGTCCCTGAGTTAAGAGACGCATACAAAAATGAAAAAGACACAAAAGAAATAATAGATCTCGCAAAAAAATTAGAGGGTTGTGTCCGCCATATTTCTGTGCACGCGGCTGGAGTGGTTATCGCTCCGAAACCCATCTATGAATATATGCCAACGCAACTTGACCCCAAGGGTGGAAAAATAATTACCCAATATGATATGTATAGCGCTGAAGATGCGGGACTTTTAAAATTTGATTTCTTGGGTATTAGAAATCTAGCAATCTTAGCAGACGCAATAAGTTTAGTAAAAAAATTCTATGATATAAAAATAGAAATAAATCATATTCCACTTGATGATAAAAAAACTTTTGCTCTTTTGGCAAATGGCCAAACAGAAGGATTGTTTCAATTAAACGGCTCGGGCATGACAAGGTATTTAAAAGAACTAAAACCTACATCTATCCATGACATAAACGCGATGGTTGCGCTTTATCGTCCAGGTCCAATGGAATCAATCCCAGAGTATATAAAACGTAAACACAATTCAAAACTCGTAAAATATTTAGATCCACGAATGAAAAAATTCTTAGGTGAATCATACGGACTTATTGTTTATCAAGATGATTTGCTTTTCTCTGCGATAGAACTCGCCGGTTATAACTGGGAAGAAGCGGACAAATTTCGTAAAGCTGTCGGTAAGAAAATTCCAAAAGAAATGGCAGCCCAGAGAGAAAAATTTACAGAAGGGATAATAAAAAACGGCCAAACACCAGAATTTGCTGAGAAACTTTGGAAACTTTTCGAGCCGTTCCAGGCATATGGTTTCAACAAAGCTCATGCTGCTTCATACGGTAGAGTCGCCTATCAAACAGCTTATATGAAAGCGCATTATCCAGTGGAATACATGACGGCAATTCTTACCGCCGAATCCGGTGATGTAGAAAAAATTTCTGAAATCATTGAAGAATGTAAAAACATGAAAATTCCCGTAATGCCCCCGAATATAAATGAAAGCTTTGGGGGATTCACTTGTTTACCTCATGAAAAAGACACGGTGATAAGTACAGAGAATAAAAGTGAAAAAATTCGCTTCGGCTTTTATACCATTAAAAATTTAGGCACAGATATTTCTGATGCGATTATTGCAGAAAGAAAATTAAACGGAAAATTCAAATCCATCACGGACTTTTTGGATAGAATCAAACATAAAAATTTAAATAAGAAATCGATGGATGCATTAATAAAGTCCGGATGTATGGATGAATGGAATGACCGAGGTATACTTCTAGCGAATCTTGAAGCAATGCTGGAATACAATAAAGAGAATTTTAAACAAAGCCAAAATCAAGTTTCTCTTTTTGGTGGAACAACCGAGATAAAAGCTCTGGAATTCAAAATGCAACCTGGTAAAGAAGCCAATCAAGCCGAAAAATTACTTTGGGAAAAAGAATTGTTGGGACTTTATATTTCCGGACATCCGCTTGATAGGCTACGCGACAAATTAGAAAAAAGGACTGTAAATATTAAAAAAATAAAAGAAGAATTCGGTAATGGTATGCAAATCACCATCGCCGGCATTATAGAATCTTCCAGGCAAGTAGTGACAAAAAACAACGAGCGCATGGCTTTTTTGAAAATTGCAGACTTGACTGACTCTATCGAGGCCGTCGCTTTCCCTTCCCTCTTTAAAGAATCAATTGATATTCTCGTTCCCGAAAAATGCATCGCCCTGTCCGGCAAAGTTTCCAACAGAAACGGCGAAAAAAGTATCATTATTGAAGCAGTAAAAGAAATTTAATTATACAAACTCATTGCTTTTTCTCTGCTTTCCTCAAAGATGGTTTCTACTGCTTCGGCAACTTTTTTGGAAAGTTTTTTGAGAGTTTCTAATTCTGGTTTTTTGAATTCGCCAAGTAAAAAATTTAATACAGCTTTCTCCCCTTTTGGTTTTTTCACTACACCTTTCGGAGTAGCAGGAGAAATGCCTACTCTAATACGTAAAAATTCTTCAGACTTTAATGATTTAATAATAGAACCCAATCCGTTGTGACCACCAGAAGATCGATTAAAAGAAATTTTTATTTTTCCGAGCGGTAAATCTATATCATCATAAATTACGACAAGATCTTTCAAATCTTTTTTACTTTTCACTAGGGGGGCAACTGCTTTACCGGAATTATTCATAAAATTATCAGGGGTTATAAACTTGATCTTTTTTTCTTCCAGTTTTTTCTCAATCATGCCAACCAAAATACGCCCAGTATTGTGCCTTGTGTTTTCATATTCTTTTCCCGGATTACCTAAACCAACTACTAATTTCATATTCCTATCATAACAAACTTTGTAATTCTTAATTCAAAATTAATCATTATCCAATTAATTTTACTACCCTGTCAAGGATTAAACCTGCTATACTATACCAATGGAACAAATAAAAAATAAATGGCAATCATTTTTGGAACTTGTACGTTTTGCGGTAATTGCGTTGATTATAGTTATACCTATTCGTCTCTTTATCGCTGAACCATTTATCGTTTCGGGTCTTTCAATGGCACCGACTTTTCAAAACGGAGATTATTTAATCGTAGACAAATTATCTTATAAATTAAGCAGTCCACAAAGAAACGACGTAGTTGTTTTCCGATATCCGAACAACCCAACGAAATTCTTTATTAAAAGAATTATCGGTCTTCCCAATGAAACAGTGGATATAAAAAATAATGAAGTAACTATCACAAACGAAGAAAATAAAGACGGCTTTAAATTGGACCAACCTTTTATAAAAAATTTTGGTGGAATTGATGCCCATCTTGAATTAAAAAGTGATGAATATTTTGTACTGGGTGATAACAGGGGAGCAAGTTCTGATTCAAGATATTGGGGAGCGGTAAAGAAAAATCTCCTATCAGGAAAAGCATTTTTGCGATTATTACCCATAAATAAAATAGATATATTACCCGGCAATTACAACTAAAACTAGTAAAATTATGAAAAAAACAGCACACACAAATAAAAATAAGATAACAGATATTTCTTCACCAAAAGGAATGCGAGATTTGATAAATGAAGAATATTATTCTTTTCAAGGATTTTTCGAAAAGGCTCAAGAGGTAGCAATGTATTATGGTTTCAAGCCGATAGAAACACCTATGTTGGAATATGAAGGAGTTTTTACTGGAAGCATAGGAGAAGGCACTGACATTATAGATAAAGAAATGTATACACTTAAAACCAAAGGAGGAGATCATTTAGCCCTCAGGCCTGAACACACTGCCCCACTTATGCGTGCTTATATAGAACATGGAATGCAAACAATGCCTCAACCAGTAATGTTTTATCAATATGGTCCAGTTTTTAGACACGACAAACCTCAACGTGGACGATACAGACAATTTTGGCAATTTGATTTAGATTGCTTGGGAAATGATAAAAGCATTATGGATGCGTTAGTAATAAAGACAGGTATAAGTATATTGGAAGAAGCTGGAGCTTCTAATCTTTCAATAGATATAAACTCAATAGGTGACAAAGAGTGCAAGAGTGTATATTTGAAAGAACTCACAAATTATTATAAAAAACACCTAAGTAGTCTACCAGCAGTAGACCGTGAACGCTTAAAAACAAACCCACTTCGAATCTTAGATTCAAAAGAAGAAAAAACGAGAGAAATCAACGAGGGTGCCCCAGATTCAATCTCCTTTCTTTGTACTTCCTGCAAAAAACATTTCAAAGAAGTATTGGAATATTTAGAAGAAATGAATATCTCCTATAATATAAACAAAAATTTAGTACGTGGACTTTCTTATTATACTCGTACTGTTTTTGAAATTATAGAACAAAAAGGAAGCGAAGAAGGATTACCTCTTACTCTCGCTGGTGGTGGGCGTTATGATTATTTAGCTCGCCAAATAGGAAACAAGCGTGATGTCCCAGCAGTAGGAATATCTATTGGCGTAGATCGAATAATCGCATCAACCTGGTATAAAAAACTTTCACCCCGCATATTAAAGAAACCAAAAATTTATTTCATTCAATTAGGATCTGAAGCTAAACTAAAAAGTTTAAATATAATCGAAATATTACGCAAGGCACATATTCCCATAACTCAATCACTTTCTAAGGATAGCATAGGATCTCAACTCTCCATCGCTGAAAAATTAGCTATTCCCTATGCCATAATCTTTGGAGTAAAAGAAGCACTTGATAATTCTGTTATTGTGCGAGATATGTCTAATAGATCTCAAGAAACTGTTAAATTAAACAAACTTCTGGAATATTTAAAAGAAATTAAATAAAAGAAATGAAGAAAATTCTTCAACAAAAAGAAAAAGTTTTGCGTCAAAATGCAACAGAATTGGATATTGCTGATATTAAAACAAAAAAAATAAAAACTGTCTTGAAAGAAATGTCTGAAGCATTAAAAAGCCAGAGTGATGGCGTAGCTATCGCTGCGCCACAAATTGGATATCCATTACGAATTTTTGTCGTATCGGGAAAAATATTTGAAAAAGATTTTACTAAAGATAGAGAAAAAAATATTGACGATGTGTCAAAAGACAAAGAAAATATTAAGGATCTAATTTTCATAAACCCCAAAATTTCTAAACTATCTAGAGAAAAAGACTGGTTACCTGAAGGGTGTCTTTCTGTAAGATGGCTTTATGGCAAGACTTTTAGATCCAAAAAGGCAACGATCACGGCCTACGATGAAAATGGTAAAAAATTTACTAGAGGTGCTTCTGGACTTCTGGCACAAATTTTTCAACACGAAACTGATCATTTAAATGGCATACTTTTTATTGACCACGCAAAAGAAATAAAAGAAGAATTGCCTAAATAAAATGAAGGAAAAATTGAACTTTATATTTTGGGGTACTCCAGATGTAGCATATGAAACTTTGGAGATTTTAAAAAAAAATGGCTTTCTACCATCACTTATTGTGACTGCGCCTGACAAACCACAAGGACGTAAAATGCTTATTACTCCCCCGCCAGTAAAAATTTGGGCAATAAAAAACAATATTCCTTACGTTCAGCCAGAAAAATTAGACATAGATTTTCAAGCAGATTTATCTATCGTTGTTGCCTACGGGAAAATAATACCAGAGAATCTCTTAAATATACCAAAATTAGGCTCTATTAATGTTCACTATTCTCTACTTCCAAAATATCGAGGAGCCTCACCAGTAGAATCTGTAATTCTAAATGGCGAAACAGAGACAGGAGTGACAATTCAAAAAATGGCATACAAAATGGACTCTGGGCCCGTTATTGCTAAAGAAAAAACAACAATATTACCTGATGAAAAAACACCAGAGCTAAAGACTCGTTTAATAAAGACTGGTGGAGAACTTCTAACAAAAACTTTACCAGATTTTATTAATGGAAAAATTAAAGAAATTGCTCAGGATGAATCCGAAGCAACTTTTTGTAAAAAAATCAAAAAAGAGGATGGACTTATTGATTTAAACGACAGCGCTATAAAAAATTACAACAAATTTCGCGCCTATGCATACTGGCCCAGAACTTTCTTTTTTAAAGATGGAAAAAGAATTATTATTACTGACGCAATATTGGAAGATGGAGAGTTTGCAATCAAAAAAGTGTTACCAGAAGGTAAAAAGGAAATAAAATACGAAGATTTATTAAAAACTAATATTTTGAAGTAAACGGGTTACGGTCTGAAAGTCCCTTTAACATCTTTTTAATACTTGATGCTCCACGTCTGAAAAGTGTTTGTTTACGATTTTTGTTTTTTTCTATTTCGTTGAAAAGACTATCTTTTACCGCATCAATAGCGGCGTATAAATCTTCATTGTCGCTTTCTGAATAAAACTTTTCCCCATTAATATTAACTAAGCAATCAGAATGAAAAATAACGCCTGATTTGTGATGCTTCGTACTTTGACCAACTTCAAGATTAATCATAACTTCACCTCCTCCTTTTTCAATCGAAGAAAGCAGTTTACCCAAATTAGTAACTCTTTTCAAGGCATAATCCTTAATAGCCTCTGTCAACTCCATATTTTTCCCTTGTAAATTTATTTGCATCCCGTTAGAAATTAATTAGTTAATAATCTACTTTTCTGCAAATCCCGTAGATTTCTAACGGGATGCATATATTTATTGTATCACATTTTTAAAAAACTGATTGTCAAAAAATACCCAACGGGTAAACTCTTTTATTTTAGCCACAAAGCTCGTGATTTAGGACCAAATATTCCGTCTGGCACCAAACCCTTGCTTTTTTGAAATTTAATAACAGCCGCTTTGGTTTGTAATCCAAAAATACCATCAGCAGAAATATTTAAACCTATTTGTAAACATTTAACTTGATTCCCCCTATAACCAAACCTTAAAGTAACAGTAATGGGACAACTTGATGTTGGATTTGTTTGATAATAAGAAGTACAAGGCAAACCAGTTGTAGCACTGAAATTATCTCCAAGATTACAGATGGTGTTTATGGTTGTGGGTGGTGGTACAACCGGTGGAGTGACAGGAGGAACAACGGGTGGGGTTACGGGAGGAATTACTGGAGGTGGAGTTACTGTTCCGCCTCCTCCCCCTCCGGTATCACAAGTAGTGGTGGTAAAAGTAGTTTCTGCTCCATAGCTCGTACCTGCAATGTTGGTAGCGTAAGCACGGAAATAGTAGGGTTGACCACAGGTGAGTAAGTTAGAGAGGTCAGCGGTGAAGACTCCTGTACTGTAGGGACCACTTGATTCAGTAACTGTCGTGCCATAACTGTTGGTCATACCATATTGGAAACCTCTGGCGGTAGCATCGGCTCCTCCGGTAGCAGTGATTTCTCCATTTAAGGTGGCTCCGACTCTAGTTATGTTTGTGGCAGGAGAAGATGTGACGGTGGGGGTAGTAGAAACAACAAAAGAAGAAACTGCAAGCGTATTACTTGGACCAAAACTATCGGTAACTATTATTGTACAATTAGAATATGTGCCAGCAGGAAGCGCATCAAAAGTAATAGCATTATCTCCTGCGATTGCGCTTGTTGTGATTGAACCACAAGAGCCCCCTACAGAAATTGATCCATCGCTATTGCTATTAAAAGTATAGTCTAATAGACTATCAGTAACTATTGGCGTTGTAACCGGAGTTACTTCGGTGATTGTCGGATTAGTGATTTTAGAAACATTATTTGAGCCACTGTTTGCCGTATATATATTCCCAGCTCCGTCTATTGTTATCTCTTGCGGCTCGGTACCAGTAGTGCCAAGAATAGTTGAAACACCGGCTGGAGTGATTTTAGAGACGTTATTTGCGCTATAGTTTGAAGTATATATATTCCCAGCTCCGTCTATTGTTATATCTTGCGGATTGGCACCAGTAGTGCCAAGAATAGTTGAAACACCGGCTGGAGTGATTTTAGAGACGTTGTTTGCTTCATAGTTTGAAGTATATATATTTCCAGCTCCGTCTATTGTTATACCCCATGGACCATTACCAGTCGTGCCAAGAATAGTTGAAACACCGGCTGGAGTGATTTTAGAGACGTTATTTGCGCTATAGTTTGAAGTATATATATTCCCAGCTCCGTCTATTGTTATACCATACGGACCGGCACCAGTAGTGCCAAGAATAGTTGAAACACCGGCTGGGGTGATCTTAGTGACATTATCTGAACCAATGTTTGCCGTATATATATTCCCATCTCCGTCTATTGTTATACTATACGGATTGGTACCAGTCGTGCCAAGAATAGTTGAAACACCGGCTGGAGTGATTTTAGAGACGTTATTTGCGCTATAGTTTGCCGTATATATATTCCCGGCTCCGTCTGTTATTATGCCGGTCGGCTCGGCACCAGTAGTGCCAAGAATAGTTGAAACACCGGCTGGAGTGATTTTAGAGACGTTATTTGCACCATTGTAGTTTGCCGTATATATATTCCCGGCTCCGTCTATTGTTATCCCCCCGGGAATAGCATCAGTAATACCAAACGGTGTAATACTATAAGCAAAAGCTATTTGAGCTGATAGCCCCAATAAGATTATTAATATTAAAATTTTACTTTTAAATATTTTCCTCATGAATTTCTTTTTGTTTTGTTATACTATAATTTATAAAATCTCGACGAGCTAATTATACCCCCCCCCCGCACGATTTCCACAAGCTTTATATTAAATTATTCAATCTATAATCTTAGTCCCAGACATTTCTTTAGGTTTATCAATGCCCAAAATACCTAAAATTGTTGGGGCTACGTCAATAAGCGATCCTACTGGGTTTTGTTGATACAAATTATCCAAATTTTTATCACTTGGATCTTTGAATTTTTCATTTATAAATATAATGGGAACATTCACTGTTGAATGTTGAGTATCTGGAGTATTGGTAGCTGGGTCCACCATCTCTTCTACGTTGCCATGATCAGCTGTTATAATAATCGCCATTTTAGACAAATCAGCTGCTTTTATTATTTTTTCTAATGATTTATCCACAACACTTAAAGCTTTTTCTACAGCAGGAATATCTCCCGAATGCGCCACCATATCACTATTAGCAAAATTCACAACCATTAAACTATACAGCTTATCAATATTACTTAAAATATTTTCTGTTATTTTTTGAGCAGACATCTCTGGGTGTTCTAAATATCCTTTTCCTAAGAGGGCTCGAGAACGAGCGATTATTCTTTCTTCTCCGGAATAAGGATCGAGCTTCCCTCCATTAAAAAAGTTTGTAACGTGAGCTTCTTTTTCACCCTCTGCAAAACGAAGCTGTTTCATTTTATTTTTACTTATAACTTCTCCCAGAGTATTTACAGGAATGTCGGGAGGATAAGCGACCAATACTTTAAAACTGTCATCGTAGTTGGTCATTGTAGCAACCATTAAATTTTTTAAAATATGACCCCTTTCAAAATCTTTGAAATCTTCAAAAACAAAAGGTGCTACTATTTGTTTCATTCGATCATTCCTAAAATTAAAAAAAATAATTCCATCACCATCTTCTATTTTAATACTTTGTCCCTTATCGTCTACTAAAGAAGCTGGAACAATATCAGGATCAAATATCCCCTCTTTGTAGGATTTTTTTAAATAATCTGATGGGATTTTATATTTTTCTCCATTCGCGTGCACCATGACATCCCAAGCTTTTTTGATTAAAAGCCAGTTTTTTACACGATCCATTGTATAATCGCGACCACCGATAGAAACAATTTTTGCTTTTGCTTTTACAAGTGCTTCGTTTATTCTCTCCAGACTTTTTATTCCTTCTTCAGGAACACTATCTTCTCCGTCGGTTATCATGTGAACATAGACTGAAGAAAAATCATTTTCCGCAAAAAAATTCAAAAGTCCGACAAGATGACCTTCGTGCGAATGTAGCCCACCAGGACTCACACAACCAATAAGGTGAATTTTAGAATGATTCGTTTTTGCATGCTCTAATATTTTTAAAAAAGCTTCATTTTTGAAAAATTTTCTATCTTTTATTTCAGAGTTAATTCTAGCTAAGCTCTGCACCACCACCCTTCCTGTACCAAGGGCCCCGTGTCCGACTTCACTATTGCCATAAGTCCCCCACTCAAGCCCTACCACGAGTCCTGCCGCAACCAAGCTATAAGATTTATAGGTCGAAATTAAACTATCAAAAAAGGGCATGTTTTTTGCCGTTACAGGATTTCCTGGACCCCTAGGAGCTAAACCAAAACCGTCCAAAACTATTAGTATCACTTTCTCTATGTCGTTTTTTTTCATACTATATAGAGAGATTATATCATAAAACGATGATACCCAAAATAACTCTTACCTTTTTTTCTTTATATCCCTCATGAGAGCTCTTAAAAGAATTTTAAGATCCATAGTGGCTACTCCGACAACTGTATCCGCCCCACCATAATATATATAAAGCAAACCATCTTTCTCTACCATCCCGCACGGGAAAACAACGTTATTAACTATACCAACCTTTTCATATAATTCTTCTGGCTCAAAGATAGGATCAGATGAACGCGCCAAAATTATAGCTGGATCTTTAAGGTCAAGTAAAAGAGCTCCGATACGATAGGTATGATGGCTTTTTGAAATACCATGATAAAGAAGCAGCCATCCATATTTTGTTTTTATTGGTGGAGCAGATATTCCAACTCTTAAACTGTCCCAACTGTTTTTTCTTGGTCCTATGATTCTGGTACATTTTTTAACTATTTGAGTTTTAAAATTAAGTGCCTTAAGATAATCTCCACACATTTCATCTCCCACTCGGTGCAAAATAAAATATTTACCATTTGTTTTTTCAGGAAAAATACAAGTATCTTTATCATCAAAACCGGCAGGTGTTATTATGGTAGGTTTTTCCCATTGCCAATTTTTAAGAAGAAAATTTTTCTCTGTGATAGAAGTAACAGCAACACGTGGCGGACCAATGCCATCAAAGGCTGTGTAGCACATATAAATAATTTTCCCTATTTTCGTTAATCTAGGATCCTCGCAACCAGAATTACCACCTGCAACTTTTTTTAATTCAAAATCTTCTCTTGGAATATAAATGGGTTGCTCAGATCTTTCGTAGAAAGTAATACCATCTTTACTTTTAGCATAACCAATAGAGGAAGTATTATCTTCTGAAAGCGCTCGATATAATAAATGGGTTATCCCACGGATTCTTAAAGCAGCTGGATTAAACGTAGCTTTAGATTCCCATGAATGTGTTTTTTCTGGTGTGATAATTGGGTTTTTAGAAGAACGACAAAAACGCCATTTGTGAGAAGTTTCTGGACGAATTGTTCCCAAAAGATCAGTCAAATTTACATGAGCCATACAAGTCGTTGTATCTGCTGCCCCATAATAAATATAAAGTGTATCTTTTTCTAAAATTGCGCCCGAGGGAAAAACTATATCAGAAACATGCCCTAACAGTTCATATGATTCTCTAGGGACTAAAAGAGGACTACGCGTCCGTCCTAAAATTTTAAGAGGATTATTAATATCGAGAAGTACCGCTTCAATTCCAAAGATACGATCAGAGCCGTCTCCCCCAGGAAAATAATTTTGAATATGTGAATACAAGAGCAACCAACCGTGAGCAGTTTTAATTGGCGAAGCTCCAATCTCTGTATGGTCAGACGGTACTCTTCTAAAATCAACTGCATATTTATCTATGTTCAAATACCATTTTTCCCAAAACTTTTGATTCCACAAATCTTCTATTTTATCTACTTGTGCTATCGCAATTTTCGAGGGAGGCATATCTGTATTTACCGTAACAATAACCGTGATCTTTCCATTGATGCGTTCCGGGAAAAGAGTCATTGCTTTCGCATTAAAAGGTGTTATCAAATGTCTTTCATCGATTTTTTTTAAATCTTTTGAAATCGCTACAGCAACTTTGATTCCGCTGGCTTCAAAAGGATATTTTGAAAGAGCTGTATAAAATGTATAATAATTTCCTTCAAAGAAAGTAATGCGTGGATCTTCACAACCGTATTTTTCCCATTCTTCTTCAGGTACAATAAAAGGTACACAATCTTCAAAGTGCACAGTGTTCTCACTTTTTCCTATACCTATAGTAGAAATTTGATGTGGAGTAAGTAATCTATCTTCTGCCGAAATAGCGCGATATACACCATAAAAAGTTTTACCTTTTTTTACGACACTCATATTGAACGTAGCAAAAGCCTCCCAATAATGGTCTCTATATGGGGCAAGGATTGGATTATGATGAGATCTTTTTACTACGTACATAAATACTTATTAAAATTTTAGTGATTTGTTTTTTTCTAATTTTACCGATCCATTCTTTTTCATACTATCTATCAAGTCGGAGAGTTTTATTGATGCTACACCGATGTGTTTATCTCCTCCTCCATAATAGACAAAAAGTTTATCTTTCAACACAATCGCGCCACTCGCATAAATAATTCCTGGCTTCCAATCATTTTCATACCAAGTCTCTGGCTCAAGAATCGGATGCTGGGCTCGATAAAGAACTTTCTCCGGATCTTTTAAATCAAGCAATAATGCACCTAATTTATAACGAGAATTGTCTTTGTCCATAGCATGGTATAAAAGAAGCCAACCCTCTTTGGTTTTAATCGGTGGAGCAGCGGCACTACGAGTACGTTTATGCCAAGCCACAATGTGATCTGGTAGAGTCTGGGGATCTGGAGCATTCTTCCCGGAGGGTGTTTCAGAAGTATCAAGCTTATTTACAAAAGCAATGGACACCCGCGATGGATCACCTTTATCTAAATTGTGAAATATCGCAAATTTACCGTTTATCTTTTCAGGAAATAAAAGCCAATTTTTTTGCCTATCTCCTAGATGAGAGAGGTAAGAAAAATCTTGCCAAAGCCATTTTTTATCTAATAAATCTTCCTCTTTAATCGAAATTACCGCTACCCGTATAGAATTCCAACCATTAAAAATATTAACAGTCATATATACTTTATCTCCTATTAACACTGCACGAGGGTCTTCACAACCACCCCACCCTCCACCTGAAGCATAGAGAGCCGTGTCATAAACAGGTCGTGCGGGAGAAGTATAAGGCCAATGCTTTTTCATTTCTTCATCGTTTTTCAAAAAATAAACTGGATAAGAAAGTCTTTCATCAAAATTTATTCCATCTTTACTAGAAGCATAACCAATACGAGAAATACCGTCTCCACCAAGAGCTCGATAAAAAAGGTGTATGCGTCCATTTGAAACAACTGTTGCTGGGTTAAAGACAGCTTGAGATTCCCAATAATGTGCCCCTGGATCAATAATTGGATTACGCGAAGATCTGGAAAGTTTTAAAATTTTTGCTAATTTTTTGCCTTTCTTTTTTGGTTTCAATACTGTTTTTTTTACAATCTTTTTCTTTATTATTTTTCTTCGCACTACAATAACTTTCTTTTTCTTTTTTGGAGAAACTTTTTTTATTACTGTTTTCTTTTTTACAGCAATTTTAATTTTCTTTTTTTTAATTATTTTCCTTTTTTTAAGCACGGCCATATTTGTCTTCTAGCCTTATAATATCATTTTCATCAAACTCCCCAAGCGAAATTTCTAAAAATTCTGTATCAGTATCACTAGAATGAACACGATGTTTTGTTTTCGGTGGTATTTCAAATTCATCTCCTTCTTTTGCCCGAACAACAGAATCCCCTATTGTAATTTCTGGCGTTCCGGAAAGAATTTTCCAAAACTCTTTTCTGTTGTTATGATACTGCAAACTAAAGGCTTCATCTTTTTTTACTAAAATAATTTTTACTGTTGAGAGAGTATTCTGGACAAATTGCTCAAATCCGCCCCACGGACGTTCCTCTTTATATATTTTAAGTCCCTCCATATTCTTCTATTATATTACTAAATGATTTTTTAGCCAACCCACTGCCTAATAACAGAAGCAGTTTCCTCTGGTCCTTTTACCGCAATGGTTTCTATCCCCGCCTCAAAAACAGAATAGTCATTTCCCCCTGGAAAAAGCGCATCTCCCACAAAAAGCATGTCTGATTTTTGAAGATGGAGTTTATCCAGTAGTCGTGTTAATCCCACCGCCTTATTAAATCCTTTTGCTAAAATATCAATACTAGAGCTCCCGTTAATCAAAAGATCAACTTCTGGTAATTGTGGAGCCAGCGTTGCTCTTATTTTTTCCCTTTTTTTTCTATCAGGATCCCAAAGTCTCTTCAACTCTATCGGCGCTTGCTGACCGTTCGGGGTAAAGGTTATTTGGGTATCTCTGTCTTCAATAATTTCGCCTATCGGATTCGACGGTATATCATATAAACCAGAATCAATAACACCTTGCAGTAATTTCTTCGCTCGCTCTTTTACGCCATCATCTAGTGGTTCTTTGTCAGTAAGTTCCCACTCTTTTTTTTCTTCATTATATTCATATCTCTGACTTCCACTCGTCGGCAACAAGATTAAATTACGAACAAAAGGAGCCATAGAATCATCACCGTGAAAAGGCGGAAGAAATTGTGTTTTAAATTGTTTTAACCATCCGCCACTGATTATCACAACGATTTTTTGTTTAGCAAGTTGTTTAACTAAATCAGCAACCTCTTCCGTTATCAGACTTTTACTTACGGTTAAGGTTCCATCAAGATCAAAAGCAATAATTTTTTTTTGTGGTAACATTTTATTTTTTCTTTTTGCTTATTTTTTTTGCTTTTTTTACAAGCTCCGACGAGCTTTGAACTTTTCCACCAAGTCCTACATTATAAACCATTTGGATACCAAGCTCTGCACAAACTGTTACCTCTGGAACTGGATCACCATCTGGTTTCCTGTCTCCACCATTCGCAAAAATATGTGGTTTTATTTTACGTATTTCTTCGCAAACACTAATGTCTTTTGTGTTTTCCGTGTGGCTAGTTATTACCACTTCGTCAACTGAGTTGAAGGCTTCAATAATTTCTTTTCTTTCGTCTTCCGACATAAAAGAATATCCCTTTTTTAATCTCAGCCAATTATCATTATTTATTACTACCACAAGTCTGTCTCCCAATCTTTTTGCCTCATTGAACATTCGCACGTGTCCTATGTGCACAGGATCAAATCCTCCACTAACCATAACTGTTTTTTTATTTTTTTTTGGAGAAGATTTTTTTTGCATAACTACAACAAATTAATTATTTAGGTTAAAACAGATTACATTCCTAAAAAACTATAAAACTTGAGTGCAGTGCGAACAACGTTTTGCTTCAATTGGTATTTCGCTTAGACATTCCTTACATTTTTTAGTGGTAGGATCAGAGGGTGGTTCTTTGTGAGATTTAGAAATTAGGATATTCATCGGTTTAACAATAAAGAAGAAAATAGTTCCAGCAACAAGCACAAACGAAATAAGGACATTTAATAAATGCCCATACATAAACTTGCTTCCATTTATGGTGAAAAAAAGAGTATTAAAATCTGGAATTTTTATTATTGCTGAAATAAATGGCGTCAATAAATCTGAAACAAGAGCTGTTACCACTGTTCCAAAAGAAGCACCAATGACAACACCAACTGCTAAATCAACAACATTCCCTCTGAGTAAAAATTGTTTGAAATCCTTTAGCATATTAAATATTATTAAACACCTATTTTAATAAAAATCTTAAGGTAGAAACAACGCGAATCTTTTTATATTCAGGAGATCCTGGATCTTTTTCAGAAATATCAAACACACCTTGATTTCCACGAGAAATAGAACCAAGACGTGATCCTGATTCCTGTGCAAATTGTTGCGCTGATATTTTTGCATTCTTTATAGCTTCAGCGAGCATTTGGGGTTTAATACTATTTATATCAGAATATTCAAAAACAATTGAATTTTGATTTAAAGTGACCCCCTTTTTAACCAATAACAATGTTTCCTTTGAAGCCGATCGCACTAGATCAACTTTTTTTGTATAAACAGAAAGTTGAGTGTTAGAATTATATCTGAATAAAGCATCTTTATATGTATCTTGATAAATATTAACGGGGGCAACATTTATTTCCGATTTTTCAAAACCTTTTTCTACAAGAAATGATTGAATAGTTGAAGTATTTTTTTCTATATCAGCATACAGAGAATCTATATTATTTGATTTTACTTCAAAATTAATAGACCAAATTGCAACATCGGCTTTGACTATTTTTTCCGACAAACCTTTTACTTCGACAAAAGAACCCTGATCCGAAAAAGCTTGCGCGGAGATAAAAAATATAATAGAAAAAACCAATAATCCTGCACTAATAATCCAGACACTGTGATTTTTAATGTTTTCCATATAGAATTTTATTTAAACTTTTTATGAGCGACCTTTTTGGCCAACATAAGTCTTTTGATTTCTAAACGCTTTTTGGTTTTATGAGAGCGTCTTGATTTATTTTTGGGGCTAAGTGTGGTTCCTCTTTTTGCCATATATTTTTTTGTTATTAATAAAAGATTAATAAAATTATACTTTATATTGAAAAAAAATGCAATTTACTATTTAATTTACTTTCAAAACAAGATATTAATACAACGGCTAATTATTTGAGCCTAGAGAATAATCCATACTTTGAGTAATAACCATATTTTTATTACTAAAATAGTAATTCACAATAAAAATTGCTCCTAAAATAGCAAGAACAATCAGTCCATTTGTTATCAGATCAAGGTGATATTGTCTTGCTTTTACAAGTATGTATAAAAGCAAAGCAAAACCAATTACAGCAAATATGCTAAACAAAATTATATTCATTGTATTACGAGGAGAAGAAAAAGCTTTTTGCCAAAGTGTTGGTTGTAAAATTGGAGCAGGTGGCACAACATCAACGTTTTCTATATTAACAGCAACCTCTGCTCCAAGAACATTTGTTGACTCTTCTCTAATTACAGAGGTAGGGGTAGGTTTTTTTATAGGCTCCGTTTGAGTTTCTGTTTTTGAAAGAGGATTAGCATATACTTGCGCTACAAAAATCGTTTCTCTTCCTTCATAAATTCCCATAGCGATACCTGTGCCAATCTCAGTGTAGTTTCCTTTCATAATATTTTTTTTATGAGTTGGACTTGCCATCCATGCATTCGTAACATCTTTCGAATCATTGAAATTGATAGCAAGATTTTCTCCAGCATATTGATATTTGTATCCTACTTTTTCAAGCCAATACCAAGGGGTTTTTCCCTCTGGACTAATATGCGCAAAGTATCCTTTTGTAGCCATATCTTTGGCTTTCATTTCTGCCACTTGATTTAAAACTGGACTTACTGTAAGTGTTTTGAGGTTTTGTGATTGACGTTCTTCGTTTGTGAGAATAGATAAAACCCCAGGCAACACCGCCGCCATACCACCTGTTATATTTATGTGAGTAAGAGTTGGTATTAAAAAAGTAAATATTTCCAAAAATAAAATAACAGCAACAATATTACGAATATTATAATCACGCAAAATATGCGGACGATGTTCATTTCCCTCATGCGGAATAAAATGCTTTTTTAACCAATTAAACATTATCCAATTATAACAAACAAAGCCCTATCTGTAAAGATAGGGCTTTGTTATTCTTAATGAGAATTATTTGTTCAACACTGCTCGGGTAAGAGGACCAACTTTACCATCCCCTACTAATCCATTTGCCAATTGGAATTTAATAACTGCAGCCTTAGTCAGTGGACCAAATTTGCCATCAACTACTAAACCACTATTATATGGAGCAGCATTCAAGAATTTTTGAAGTTCTTTTACCTCATTAACATAGGCAACAAGTTTTGGATATGGTGGAGGAGTTGTTTGTTTTAGGAAAAGTGTGAAAATAAATTTTTCAGCGCCCAAAACTTGCCCTCCTGTATTTCCCGCACAAGATTGGCCAGTAGTGATACTGTAACCAGTGGTTCCAGTACATCCAGGAATAGATCCAGTAGTGGTTGTTGTCGTCCCACTTCCAGAAACAGTAATAGTATCTGAAATAGCAGCAGATATGTTACCAGCAGCATCTTTGAACTTTGCATAAACTGTCTTCAATCCATCTCCAGAAGTAAGTGTCCAAGCTCTACTTGTCGCATATGTTTCCCAAGATGCTCCAGCAAATCCTGCATCGTTTGAGATGATCATTTGAGTAGCACCAGTAGCTCCGAGAGTTAGAGAAACGGCTAGTGTAGCTGTGGAAGTTGCTCCTGCACTGATAGAGATAGAAGTGTCTGTGGGAGGAGTGGTGTCTCCAGAGGATCCGCCACCACCGCTACCGCCTCCACCGCCGCCTACTGGGCCAGTAACATTTACCCTTCTTTCAACTTGGGTTGCATGATTTCCTGAAGCATCAACTGAATCATAAGTAATGACATAAGAACCAACTGCGTCAACAAAAGCAGAAGTGTTTATTTGCACAGAAGAACCATCGTTCGTAGTTGCACCCAACTCTGTATAACCAGAACCTTGCTGAATATTTTGTGGATTAGCTCCCAAAAGAGTAATTGTTGGGGCGGTAGTGTCAGAAACATTTACTGTTCTTGTAACTTGAAAACCGGGATTACTTGAAGCATCAACTGCAGTATAAGTAACAGTATAAGAACCAATTGCGTCAACAAAGTCTGAAGTAATTACAGGAGTTGAACCATCGCTAACTGTTGCACCTAATTCTGTATAGCCAGCACCAAATTCTATAGTTTGTGGATTAGCTCCAGTCAAAGTGATAACTACCATTTTAATTTTAAATACTTCACTATTTGTTCCGTTACTGGTTGCAACATAAATAAAACCACCATCGACAGAAACTGCGGTGGCACTCATTGTAGTATTACGTTCACCTACGAATGAACCTGAAAGAGTGTAAACTCTAAGTCCATTTGCATTTGCCACATAGAGATAGGTTCCATCAGTTGCTAAACCATTGACTGTTGCCCCTGTCTCTATAGTAGACGAAAGACTTAATCCAGAAGTATCTACAACATCAACCTTGTTTCCGTGTCCTACATATAGATTGCTTCCGCTTACTGTTACAGAAGTTATGGTGTCAGTGGTCGTGTATGTTCCAGTTGAAGTCATTGTAGAAGTATCTACAACCTTAACATAACCGGCATTTGAACTATCCTGTATCCCAACATATGCATTACTTCCAGAAATAGTAAGTGCAGTAATATCATTAACTGATGTTGTATCTAATGCAACATCAGAAACAGGAGTAATGGTAGAAGCACCATCGTACGAAACTGCTTCAAGATAAGGAATATATGAGCCATCAAGAAAGGCAGAGAAAGCTGATCCACCGCTTACAGCGAAAACCTTACTGTATGTATAGGTATCAGTTTTTCCATAAATAGCAGAAGTGCCAAGTACTTGCAACCCACCATAAGTGGAAGCTGAATCATATTTTCCAGCTGCTATAAAAAGATTACCGCTAGCAAAAGAAAGACCATAAGCACCATCACCAACAAGCGAAGCTGTCGCAGATAAAGCGGGAGGAATAAGACTAAAATCTAATGTTGAAACATTAGTATTATTAAAATTAGAAACATAACTCGTCGTTCCGTTTGTTACAATCGTGCGAGCGTCAACTCCTGCTAATGAAATACTTTCATTATCAGCTGCGAAAACTACACCTGGAGTAACACCAGCGAACAACGTTGCGACCAATAAACCAAAAACAATATTATTTATCTTTTTCATATATCTTTAATATTAACTACTAAATTAATTGACCTTCTAATAAAGACGCATTAAACCCAACATTTATTACTTATTTTATCGATCTTATAATAGATCACATTATCTACTATTACTACAAAAATGTCAAGACCCACGTTAAGAAAAACCTTTTCCTTCTTTTTTTTTGCTATTGACATTTGTTGTTCTTTATAATACAATATTAATGGAAAATTCAGAGGCTATTCTAGAAGGATTGGCAACTTGCGATCCTTTTGGAACTTTGACAAGTGAAAATAGAGGGAAAAAAATCCCTCTGAGAGAGGGAGAAATGGAGGAAAGGATGAAAACGAAGGGGTTGGTTTTGTTCCTGTTGGTTACCTTGGTGTCCATGGCGACGTGGGCTACCATTCCGCAACCGTCGGCTAGCATTTGTTCGGACAACTTTGCCTGGATGGCGAGTTCGTCCACATCACCGAACACGAGTCCGTGTGAGACATGGACTCCGGCAACAAGCAACCCCTCCTGGAACTGGATGCCTACTTATGTCAACGGAAGCTATGCCTGGTTCATGCCAGATCCAACGACGGCGGTTACCTCCACGTTGCAAATCGGCGACGGGAGTCAACAATTCTTCGTCACCAATATGTCCGTCGCTTTTCTTCAGGCCAATGGGGCCAATGAGTACAAACACGACGGCTGGATCGTAGAGATCTCGCCCGACCTCGGCACAACCTGGCTTGAATTCACGACGGTGGGAGGTATTCTAACCCCCACATACAACGCAACCATGGTGGGGTCCGTGTGGTCAGGTATCTCCAAAGCCTACTCCGGCACCATGACATCCACGAAGATCAGAGTGGACCTTCGAGAATCAACCCTCGTAGGTTCGAATGTGATCTTTCGAATTAGATTCATCTCCGACCTTTCAGTTGGGTTGAGCGGAGTCTGGCTGACCAATTTTGAGTATTGGGATGCTCCACTGGACGCACCCACAAATGTGATCGGAAGTTACGACAACTCCAGTATCTATGTCGATTGGAGCGTAACACCTGACCCTCGTATCATCAGCACGGAGGTGTTTGATAACGGGGTGTCTATGGGAACCCCTACATCCCCGCTTCAAGTTAATGGTCTCGTAAATGGTTCATTCCATTCTATCGAGATCAGAAACTCTGACAGCTACGGAAACGTGGCGTCAGTCACCACATCTGTTCTTACTCCGACATGCACTGGGAAACCTCCGATGACTCTCCTTCTGGTGTCAAAATCAGCAGGAACGGACGTGAAGGGATCTTGGATTGCTCAAACGGCCGAAGTGCCGTGCGGGACGGGCGTCGGACTCGTAGACGGATACTTGATCTATCAAGCTCTTTCCCCAAACGGTCCCTGGTCGTTAGTTGCTTCCGGAGGGAACACCATGTTGGCGTTCTTTGATCCCGGAGCATTGCTGAACAATACCCTGTACTTCTACAGGGTTGTCAGCAACAAAAATGGAGTCTCGGAGCCAGTGCCCGAGAATCCTCAAATTCCAATCTCAAACTAGAAATCATCAACTCGCGAAGCGAGTACGGCGGCCCTTTGGGACCGCCGTTTTTTTATTTTAAATAAATTTCAATATTTTTTTTATGTTCCTCGTAAGTTTTAGCGCAATGGATTCTTCTTTTTTTATCGTGCAAATAAAATAAGCAACTTGTTTTTTGAGGATTGTAGGCAGCATTGATAGCAGCTATCCCTGGATTGGCGATAGCTCCAGGAGGAAGACCTTCGTGTAAATATGTATTAAAAGAGGATTTTATTTTTTTATCTTCCGGGTTTACTTCTCCCCACCAACCATCTTCTTCGTTACCTTTAGCATATTGCAAGGTTGCATCTACTTGTAATTTCATTCCATTAAAAATACGATTCCAAATAATTCCTGAGATCAAAGCCATATCGCTCTTTCCTCCAGCTTCTCTTTGGATAATTGAAGCGATCTTTATGGCTGTATCTTCATTCACTATTTGTTTTGATTTTGGTTTTTTAACTTTGCTTACTTGTGCTGAAAATTCATCAAGCATAGTAGCACTAACTACCGATGGTTCTTCATCTTTATATATTAAATAAGTTTTAGGAAAATAATGCCCCTCTACTTTAGTACTATTTATAAAATCTATCCTGTCTTTTTCGCTCCAATCAAGTTTATTTTCTAAAATTTGAGCCACTTCTTCTTTACGTAATCCTTCTTCTACTCTTACGATACGCATGGATGGATTTGCTAAACTTGCATAAAAAGAAAGTTTAGTGAGTAAAGAGGGATCAAACCTATAATAAAAAACTATAGAAGAAATTATTAAAGCGAATAAAATAGGCAATATTATAATATATTTTTTCATATCTTTCGATAAATTATAACATAAACAATAAAAAAATTACGGTTGAAAAAGATCTTCTGGAAAAAATCCAACTTCATTCACTCCCTCAAACTGTTTGGCTGTTTTTGCAATTTGATTCCAAAGCAAACCAACACGACAAGAACCACCTATGGTTTTAAAAAGTGGATCATTAAACTCCAAGGTAAGCATCCCATCTTTTAAATTTGCTCCAATTAATTTTATTCCCTCTAATGGAAATTCTGAAGAAAATCCTGCTTCTTTTTCTTCTTGAGTTATCTTTCCCTCGAGTAATAAATTAACTGCATCTTGAATAGGTGTTTGACTTAAAAGAATTTCTCTTTCAACGGGCAAAACAGCATCTGGACTACATAAAATATCTTTATCTTGCTTCGAATTATAAAAATAGAGAGAAATTCTTCTAGTGTCTTTATTGTCTTTTACACAACCATTACTTGGCATTGGAATATCTGGATTCCCGTGTTTTATCCATTGCCCATTCTCACAAATCCAAGTATCTTCATCTCCTCTAATTAAAAATATAATTGAGGTAAAACTCAAGATAACTAAAACTATCAAAAACAAACTTTTATATTCAAGTATTTTTTTCATGTCAACGATTGTCAACAATCCTTTTTCTTAAAAAGAAAAGTAGCGAGAAAACTGTCCAATCAAAGGAAGCTCTTTCTCTCGCCCTTGCACAACATTTATAATACCCATAATAATAAAAATGATAATGGCAAGATCTAGAATTTGTATAAATGAAGACATGGGATATGACCAAAACATCGGACGAAGTGCCCAGATTATTAACTCAATTACTACCAATACTAAACCTTGCTTGATGTGGAATTTAACAAAAGGATTTTCTTTCGCCATGAAAAATGGAACTAGAATCAAAATACCAAGATATGCGAGCACCCCCATAATAGTTTGATTCCCCTTTTTACTAGAAGGGCTAGAATTGCCACTGACGTTTACATCGTTTTTTTCTTCCATAAAAATTTACAAAATTAAGATAATAATCCTCGACGCCCTCATTGTAACATACAATTTAATTAATTTTATTTTCCAGATATAAATCTAGTAACAAAATAGACCGCGGTCACCACAAACAATACCCACCAAAGTTGCAAGAGACTTACTAAAAAATCATAAAAATATAAACCCAATAAAATACCCAAGGAAAGAAGACAAATCTTTATCAGAGCTATCTCCCACCACTTAAAAGTCCAATCTCTAAAAATTTGCATAGTTTTTTAAAATTAAATTTATAAAGAAACTTGTATTTGATTTGAATAAACCCCACATGCACCACCAAGATATTCACACACTCTTACATAGTACATACCAGATCCACTAAATGCATCTAAGCTTGTATTTCTACTGTTTGGTTCTGATAAATATATGTATTTATCTCCTTCTCTAGTAGGATAGGTTGGTTGACTATTCTTTGACCAAACAATCTTGAATCCATTTTTTGAATACCCATCCACTGACCAAGCTACAGAACTACCGCTTCCAGTAACAGAAATTGAAGAAACGGGTTTAGAATCGTTGCTATCACCTAAAGAAACACGTATCTCGTTTGAATAAACTCCACACACACTACCGAGATATTCACACACCCTCACATAATATGTACCAGGACCATTAAAAGCATCTAAGCTGGCGGTTCTACTTTTTGGATCAGACAAATAAATATATTTATCTTTTTCTCCTGTAGGGTATGTCGGCTTGCTACTTTTTGACCAAATAATCTTAAATCCATTTTTTGAATACCCTACTACTGACCAAATCACAGAACTTTCTTTTCCAGAAACAGAAATTGAAGATACTGCTCCTATATCGTCTACTTTCTCTTCATTATCTCCGTCATCTTTTTTATCTTCTGTCACCTTAACCTCACTACCATCACTGTCATCGGCGTCATCTTCTATCCCGTCATTGTCGTGATCAAATGGCTGTTTATCATCCACATCAAAAATAGTATCATTGTCGTCATCAACATCTTTCGAATCGATTATTCCATCTTGATCATTATCACTAGCGAAGACTGGGATAATACCAAAATACTGACCGGCGAAAAAACCAATTACAAGAAAGACAAAGGCAGATAACCATAAAAAATTTTTTGTAATCATATTTTTTATATCAAATTAATAATAAAACTATCATTATATTATATCACAATGCGATATATTTACCCCACTAGCTGGAAAGCATAAAAACTTGTTTCCGACTAGTGAAGAGGTATAATATAAGTAATTAATAGTAATACATAAGAATATAATATATGGTTAAAACATCAATAATCGTTATCGTTTTTTTGGTTGTTGGATATTTACTGGGCAACTTTGTTCCATTGCAAAATTTTTCAAGTAGTAATCAAGGTAATCCCACTGTTGGCAATCAGGAAAATGATAGTACAAAAATCACTAGTATTCCGAGTGGAAAAGGAATATTAGAAGTAACGGTTAAGAATTCTAGCAATCAACCAATGGTAGGGATTGAAATTGATGTCGGAGTTCGACCGGGACCACCGGAAAGTTGGGGGGTTAAAGAAGCCAACGTCAACGGAACAGCAAATTTTGAACTTGCGCCTGGTGATTACTATGTTTATTTCAACATGAATCGTTTTCCTTCTGGTTATAAAATTCAACCAGGACAGAAAGTGAGCGTACAAGAGGGCCAGATAAAAAATCTTACGATTGTTTTAGAAAAAATCTAAAAGAGAAAATATAATTTTTAGTTTTATATATATTATCTATTTAAGCTAGAAAGCCAACTACCCGCCACAATTCCAACAATTATTGCCATTCCACCAATGATGGCCATTCTTAAGCCATTTTTTAAAATACCAATTCTGGAAATTCTTGCCCCTACCGCGCCAAGAAGAAAAAGAAAAAATATCGACAATACTATAGACATCTTAAGCGCTTCGGGAACCACAAAAACCATGTACGGAAACAAAACGATCAAACCAGAAATAAAATAAGAGAAAAACATGATTGCGCTTGAAACCAGGGTGCTTCTTGTTATTTTTTCGCTTTGGCTTGCGTATTCCTCGGCTGAATATTCAGACAAAAAACTACCGGCCGCCATAGAAACAGCCTCAACGAAGATTAATACTCCGCCGGTAAGTAAAATGGTTTGTCTGGGAACGTCGGCAACTGCTATTCCCGACAACAACCCAACCGTAGAGACAAGACTGTCCTCTACTCCAAAAACAAAATTTCTAAAATATAAAATTGAGGAGAGTTTGTGAAATATTTTCATAAAAAATTCTAAGCTATTCCATAAATTACTACAATAATTATTGTAGCACAAAGACACTGGCTCCGGGGGTAGGGATCGAACCTACGACCAATCGCTTAACAGGCGACCGCTCTACCGCTGAGCTACCCCGGAATTTATTCTTATATTATCAGAAATTAAAGAAAAAACAATAAATAAATAACAGGTGATAGTAAATAATCAATCCATCTAGGCCTGTATTGTTTTAAATCAAACAGAGTAGATTCATTTTTCCATTGATTAACAATTATTAAAAGTTCCTGAACGGCTTTCTCATCTTTTATAAAAACTCCAATTTCAGAATTAAATTCAAAAGAAAGACGATCTAAATTATTACTTCCCACCATCCCCTCCTTTTCATCTACGATCAACGCTTTAGCATGATTCATTTTGGAACCAAGATAAAAATTTACTCCAAGTTTAGACATTTTATATATAAAAAAATAATTTACCCGATCAACAAAAAAATTATCAGTAATTTTGGGAATAAATACTTCGACTTTTATTCCCCGCAACACAGCTCGATGCATCGCTCGCATAAGCCAATATTTAGGGATAAAATACGGACTAATTAAAAAAACACTTTCCCCCGCATTTCTAAGTGCTTCTTTGTAAATTTTTTTTAAACGAAATTTTTTACTAATTGGAAAATGCTCTATAAGCCAAGCTCTAGCCCTTGAAGAAACAACCTCCTTATTCAATACAATCAAAGATTGGTCTTTACCACCAGAAACAATATAAGCCTTAGCAAAAGAACGAATAGCACTTTTAACCAAACGACCTCCCACCCTTATTACTAGATCTCTCCATTTATTCATATTTTGTCGAAAATTAACTCCTCCTATGAATGCCACCTTTTCATCTACTATAAGGATTTTGCGATGCGTTCGATGTAAAAAGTTACTAAAAAAGAAAACTTCTGCTCCTGCATCTTTTAAGCCTAAGATTGCTTTTTTGCTTAAATCGGAACTACCAAAAGAATCTAAGATTATTTTTACTTTAACTCCATTTTTTGCTTTTTCTTTCAATAATTTTAAAAAATTAAATTCTTGCATATCATCTACAAAAATATACATTTCTAAATATATTGATACTTGAGCCCCCTTCATACTCTCAAACATCGCCTGCCAAGCTCTTTCTGAATTAGTAAAAAATTTATAAAGCATGTTACTTATTGTACACTAAAAAATAATAAAAAAATTTGCATTATTGGCAAAATAAGATAGAATATCTTTGGGTAAATATGGGCCATTAGTTCATTTGTAGCGCCTCGTAAAAGCAACATAGGATAAGAAAAGCGGGATTGAAAAAATAATATGGGCCGTTAGCTCATCTGGTAGAGCACCTCATTTGCAATGAGGGGGTGGCAGGTTCGAGTCCTGTACGGTCCACCCTAGAGTACGAAGACGCTGAAAAAGCGTCTTTTACTTTGAAAACACTAGCTACTTCCTTGGTTCCAAATATTTTATTTTCAAACGTCAAACCTAAAGGAAATTGGAACCATTGAAGTTTAATTTTTATCCCTACCTTTTTTATTTCAGACCATATCTTGCTTGGTTGTTTTAAATATTCTTCCATAAAATCAAGCATCTTTTCGTAGTCAGCATCACTATTTGGAATGTTAGAAAGAGAAGCTGTTGCATCTGTTAATTGATTTTCAATAAGCTCTAGCTGTTGTTTTAAAACATTATCATTAATTACCCCATCAAGATTCTTCTTAATGATTGCAGATTGTTTTTCATTTAATTCATCAATATGTTTTTGAAGTTGCTCGGCTTCTTTCCTCTGCTCAGATGTTGCTTTTGTAAGATTGTCTCGGACAAGTATTTTAAGTTTTTGATAATGTTTCTCATCTAATTTATATCTATCCATAAATTCTTTAAAGTCTTTTTCAAAAGTATCTCTATTAAGACTTGATTTGTCGTTACCAAAACGATAAAAAGGATATTTTCTATCTCTTCCGCTAGACCAACTACCCGTTAGTACTTTACCTGTATCATTTTTTATAAACTTACGAAGTGGAAAATCTGGATTATCTGTAAGATAAGCAGAATGTTTTCTCCCCTTTCTTTTTAATATCCTTTGTACTTGGTTAAAAAGTTCTTCCGAGATAATCGGTGTAAAAGAAGTACCTTTATGCCTTTCTCCAAACTTAACAATCCACCCTGCAAAAAGTTCATTGGTAAGCATTTTATAAAAATATCCCTTTGAAAAAGGATTTCCTTTACGATTTAACAACCCCTCTTTTGTTATCATTCTTCGAACTTCTTCCGTTGGATAAGTATTTAAGGCGATAAGTTCAAATGTTTTCTTTATCAATGGAGCCATTATTTCGTTTTGTGCAATAGTTGCCCTCCCTGCTATTTTTACGTTGTCATATCCCACCGTAGCCATCCACACATACCTACCATCACGCATGGCATCTTTCATTCCACCAGCACAGCGTTCAGAGCGGATGTCATTATCAAATTGTGCGATATTCGCCATAGTATTCTCCATAAAACGACCTACAGGGTTATTTTCAAAATGTTCTGATGTAGATTTAATTTCCACTCCATATCTTTTTAGTAAAAGACGAAGTTGACTATAATCATCTGTATTGCGAGACAATCTATCCAGTTTATAAATTACTACTGCTTTTACTTGATTCTTTTTATCCGCACAAAAGGCAAGAAGCTTTTGAAGCTCTGTACGGTCTGCCGTCTTTGCACTTTCCCCTTGCTCAAGAAAAGTTTGGAAAATATCATATTCATTTTTAAAACAATATTCTCTACAGATTTTCTCTTGGGTACTTAAACTGTTGCCTTCGTCAACTTGTTCTTTGGTTGATACTCGGCAATATATTACTGCTTTCTTTTGATTTGTGTAATTGGTTATGTTCATGTTCTTTTTTATCCAAGAATGCCCCAACCAGAATACTTGCCAAATAATCTAGCGATGCATCTTCAGGCGTGTTATTAGTAATACCGAAAGAGGGACAACGAAGCGACTTTCTGTAGCTACACAAAAGGTCTCGTTGCCCCTCTCTAGGCATAAAATTAATTTCGCTTATTAACCTTTCGTGTAGCTCCTTCATTATATCATTTCTAATTTATTTTTGACGCATTGTTGGAAAAAACCACCTAAATAGTTTTAACTTCGCACCACCATAATCGTATTAGGCCAACCAAGATATTTATTCCTGTTCAGAATATAAATCTTATAGGGGGTTCATCTATCCGCAGGAGAGATGAATAATATCAATTACTATATGTGTATACTATTTGTGTATATTATCTGGTATTGGTTGGCTGTTCTTCGCTTAACGAATTAATGGTTTCAACAAAGTCTTTGTCGTTCTCAACAACATCAAAGGCTTTTTCGGCAACTGTGTACCATTTGGTTTTGTCATACCCATGCTTGTTAAATCTTCCAGCTTCTATATAAGAATTCTTTTGGAGGTTATTAAGAATTCTTCTAATTGTTGCAACTGTCCAGAAAGAGTATTGCTCCTTAAATTTAAGCACAGTATTAAACATCCAATACTTGCCTTGATAATAATGATAATCGCTCTTTTTCTTTTTGTTGTGATTAACCCAAAAGAATATGTTGCTAAACATAATAGCTTCTTCAACTCCTATTTCTTTTGCCACAGCTTCGCTAAAATAATACTTTTTTACGTCATTTATCATAATTTTTTTACTAGTGGACAGAGTACTCCATTTTAGAATTCTGTCTGGTTTATAATCTACATTCACATCTAAAACTGGTACGCTACAGCATGTCTTTTGTTAAGTCGTACAAGTATTTTAATATTTGCCCCTTCTCGTCTTTTGCATATTCTTCTTTGTCTACCAATTCGTTGAAATATTTCCTAATTCTATCTCTACTAAAGTTCCTCCCACGTACTGTGTTGGCAAAGCAAGTGAATGATGACCAGTAAGGATTTTTTCTCTGAACATACTTAAATTTTCTTTCAATGCTTCTCATCTTTTTTTAATTATTTATAATCTCCTTTATTTAGGATTATTCTAATTTTGACATGAAAAAAAATCACAAAATTGTGACTCATTTATTACAATAAAAAAAACACCATTATTTAGAAAGGTGTTTTTTACACAAAGGATTAATATTCTAAAACTTTTTTTAAAATTGTTATTTTTTTATGACCTCTATAAAAAGTCTAGGATTCAAGTGATACCCACGTCTCGGTTCATTTTTTATGAGAGGTTCCCATTTTATAGAAGTATTTGCTTGTGACATAGTCTTTCTAATTATTTTATATATATTGGTAAGGCTATTCTTTATATAAGCTTCTGATTTTTTTAGTTCTTTTGCTAAACTATCTATTGTAAAACATTCATCTTTGTTCTTTAAAAATCTAAAAAATAAAAAATATATCAAAGCTTTTTCTGTGGGATTAAATACTTTTTTAAGATTCATTGTTCCCTTAGCAATACAATCTCCCTTAATTTTTATGCCTAAAGTTTTTAAGTAAATTTCCTCACTACTATTATCTATTCCTTTTATTTCCGTTTTTTCTTTTGAAGTTTTATTTAAATTTAAATCTTCAACAAGTGGATTTTTTTCTCCAACAAAATCTGCTAAATAATGTGCAACTTCTTTACATTTATCAATCCACTCATCAACCGATAGGGCATCCATTAACACGGTTATGTAATCATGGTTACCAACATCTTTTAACCACCCTTGTTTAAAATTTTTCAAACCTGTTTTTCTGTCAATTTCTGTTATTGACTTAAGTCTTTTTGTGTAGGCTTTATTGATAGTTTCACTGTGCAAAATATTCTCAATTATTTTTATAATTTCATTTGCATGTTTTATTACTTCACCCAGTGAACCAGAATCATGTTCGTATTCTAAAATACCCGCTACCTTAAAATCAACACTGACTTTTTGATAGGTTTCATTGTAGGTATTTTCTAATTCTTCCAGTTTCTTTTGAAGTTGTAATTCAATTTCTATTAACCCCTCAAATAATTCACTTGGCTTTGACGTTTTTGGATTAATCATAACTATTGGAATTGTAATACAAAAAGTTTAAAAAGGCATGGATTTAGGGATGAGTATATTCTTTCTAGTGATGTTTATTTGTCCCTCCTCCCGTCCCCATGGTTATAAACAAAGGATTTTCTTATGAGCTATAATTTTACCTGCTATTGCTATAGCAAGCCTATAATGCTCTATGGCATGGTAAATCTATATCAAAGTGATATAATACCTAAACAATCAAATAAATATAAGACCTAACCTCCATTGTAAGAACAGTAGAGTATGGTTATGAATCGCGTTCAACATAAAAAACCCATCATTGGGGCGTTGAACGCGTTATGCGAGGAAACTTGCATAAAAGCCTTCGGGCTTTCCTAGTGGTGGGCTTTTTGTTTACCAACTGCGGGAATTATTAATAATAAACAAAATATAAGCACATGGAAAAAGAAACTTTTGGTAAATTTTTGAGTCGCAACTGGTGGTTCTTGCTTATTTCTTTTGGTCATTTCATAAGAAATGGAGAAGATTTAACAGGTGGAGAGAAGTTCATAGCTTTCTCCTTAACTGGTGGAATAATAATTTTCTTAATGTTCATTTATTGGTCTTACCAAAATAAAAAAAATAATTAATAACATGAAGAAACAAAATATACTTTTTATTTTTATCGGAGTCGCGGTTTTAGCTTTTACAATCTTTTATATCTCAGGGAAACAAACAAAAGATTTACTAGCGAGGCAAGAAGGGTGTGTTAAGGCTTATGAAAAAATGAGTGCGGAAGCACCAAAATCAAACATAGATGATACTGGAATAATGACAGTTTCAAATCATGCCTTATACAGTCAAAAACAAAAAAGTTGTATAGAAGCATTATACTTAAGCGTGCTTTTATTTAAAGATAAAAAGAATTCTGGGGCTGTGGGTCATTATTCAATAAAAGATATTTATACAGGAGAAACATATTTTTTCCACACATTTACAAGTGATGCTGAAAACAAAGAAATAGAAATTATGTATAAGTCAAAATTAATTGATTTAAAGACATTTGGTAGTAATGATGAAGAATAGTTAACTAATTACAAATTAACATTATTAATTAAAAAAAGTGTAATATGAAAAATCAAAAAGGCTTTATACAAATACCAATTTTAATAGCAATTATTGTTAGTGCAGTTGTTTTTGGCGGTGGCGGTTATTTTATCGCCCACAAAATATCTAAATCTCCACAAAATATTCCTAAATCTAACGTAATCACCACAGCGACAGAAGAAGTTTCAGTTAATAATGAAAAAACAATCAGCGAAGAAGTATCAAAAAATACTGCTCCTAAAAAAGAAACAAACGGAACTTCAACACAAGTTAGTGTGCAAACTCCACCTATAAAAACAGAAGTTGTTGCACCCACAGCTAAAAATTTCAGAGAGCCAATTCTTTCAGCTATAAATGCACAAATCAATTCCTATAAAGCAATCATACAGTGGATTGATAATGACATGACGCCCCTACTCTCCCAAAGAGAGAGTATATTAAACGGGCTTATCTCAAGCACTAATTCTTTAATGGCTAGTGAAACAGATTCTTCTGTTAGTCATGCATATAGTATTTTTATTGAAGCCTACAATCTTGATAAAAGTCAGATTGTTGATTTTTATCGGAAAATCTTTTCTGATATAAAAAACCACATCAATAACGAAAAAATATCTGCACTTAATATTGAATATATAAAATTTTCCGCAAAATCTTCAGCATCAGAAGCAGAATATAACAGTGAAATTCAAATACTGACTGAATATCAAAATTATTGGCAAAAACTTTATGATGGTGGTGTTAAATTAGCGATGACTCAATATATGAGCCAAACAAACACAAAGGACGAAATGTACAAAAATTTCTGGTCGCAGTTAGTTATCGCTGTATCTGATTTAAAAAAGACACAGGCACTACAAAGTAGTTTAAATCAATTATATTCTCAACAAGTAAAACCTCTTAATTGTAGCTTCAGTTCTCATTCTGATGAATTTGGCACAATCGGAAGTATAAATTGTTATTAAATATGGAAAACGAAAAAAAAAATATTCCCAATATTAAAGACGAAAGACCTTGGTATAAGAAAAAAAGATATATCGGAACTGGTCTAATTGCAGTATTTTTAGTTATTTTAGGTTCAGGCGGTAATTCAAGCAACCAAGTAGTAAATCCAGAAATACAGACAATTCCTACATATAATTCATATAATACTCAACCACACCAATTTACAGCACCAAGTGTGGTAGCCCCAAAGACAACACCAAGCAATAATACAAGTTCTCTTTCGAATGATAATTATTACACAAATACTTATGGCAATAGTGTCCATTCTCCAGCCTATTCAAATTCAGTACCAGCTGGAGCTTCTGCTCGATGTGGTGATGGCACTTACAGTTTTAGCCAAAATAGGAGAGGTACTTGTTCTCGTCATGGAGGGGTGAATGAATGGCTATAATCAAAAATGCTTTCTTTAAAATAATATAAAAAAGCTCTTGGAAAAAAATTGCTTAAAAAACTTTCTGAGGAACAAATTTAAAAACTTAGAGACAATGATGATAAATTGGCTGAGATTCTTTTTGAATTGTGGCTTGAAGATAAAAAAACTAAAACAGAAAAAAGTTTCACTAAATACTATGAATTATTTTCTTAGCCAATCCAAGGACACAAAGGTCTTTTTTTGTGATGATTTTGTCTGGGTAACTTTTGTTATAAGACCTTAAAATTATTTCATTTTTATTTTTAATAACTTGTTTAATCTTCGGCTCTCCGTTGTCTATAACTAAACCTATATCCGCATTACCTATATCATCTTGTTTTTGAAATATAACTAAATCATTATCTAACACCTCAGGGAGCATAGAATCACCTTTTGCTTTAACTGCAAAAGTATCCTGAAGATTTGAAATACCCAACAACTTTGTTGAAACTGCAATTTTATCTTCCAGATTTTCTTCCGAAAAAAATTCTCCACTATTGCCACACACGGCGAATCCTAAAAGATTAATATAAGCAATGTCTTCAATGGGACTTTTAAGAATTTCAAAAGAAGAATTTTTTAAATCCCTTCTAAGATATCCTAATTTTTCTAATTGAGAAAGGTGGTGTTTTACTGTCTGAGCGTTATTAAGCTCTGCTTCTCTGGCAATATCCCAAAGACTGATACCATCAAAATCTTGGATTCCTTCTAAATATTTTAAGAGTTTTATTTGATTTTTATGTAATTGACTCATTGAGAATTGATATAAGTGTACCACCCAAGTTATCCACTGTCAATCCACAGTTTATGAACATTCCTATGTAAAGAAATCCTTTACATGTGTTACAATGTGTTTAAGGAATCAATATTAATGGTTCCCTCCGCAGATAAACTGGACGTTATATAATGGCACCACATTCGGTCGGACGGAAAAGAGCCAAGACCTCAACAATCAAAGCTTACCACTTATTTACGGCATTATCAATAATTTCATATATAAAAATATGTTAGAAATCACTTGTATCAAGAAAGACAGTGGTAATCATGAAAATCCTCATACCGCTATAAGCGAATTAGGATGGGTCAACGTGAATACCAATCAACGAGGTAAAAGTGCACGTATAGAAATGTATAATTTTGTTGTCCAAGGTGGACGAGCATACGTTTCTGATGCATATGGCAACAAAGCGTACTTAATCACTGCCATAAGTCCCTTGGGAACAAAATACGTTAAAACTGTTCCTGATTCAACTCAAACTGATAATCTCTTGAAACTCCCTAAATGTTGGGGCTAGTTTTATAAGATTAAAATTTTTAAAACAAAATTACTTAGTGGTGCATAAGTATTATTGTTTTAGAAAATAAATACAGAGAAGATGAAGTCGGTCATCTCTATAAATTTATAAAATAACACTATAAATTCTTTATGCCTCACAGCAGAAAAACAAGTGCGAAGATTGCATCAGAAGCGGCGGCGGTGTTGCGAAACCCTCATTCAACTAAGTTTGAAAGGTCGGTTGCCGCAAGTGCTCTCTCTCAACGTGCTCCGAAGAAGAAGTAACGACTTATTTTAATACATTAACACCTCACTATTTTAGTGGGGTGTTTGTGTTTCTGGACACTTCAACCTCTTTCAAAATACTGACTAAATACTCAGATTCTCTTGCAAACTGTTTCCAAAAAAGAAGCCCCAAGTCCACCAAACAAAAAACACCCGAAAGGGTGTTTTTTGAAACTAACATTATAAACTTAATTAATTTGGCTTTTTATTTTTTCAGAAAGCTCACTGGCTTCTTTTTCCATTTCCTCTGCGCTTTTTCCTGTTATTGGCACCACTTCTGCTCCTTTTTCCTCGTCAACAAATTCAACAGGAGCATCGTGTAATCCCTTAACCTCTTCTGATTGCATATAAGCTTTTACCTCTTTGTCTTCAGATAAACTACCAAATTTATCTTTACCATCTGCTAAATTACCGTTATTTTTATCCATAGGTTTTTCAAATTTATTCATAATACTAACATTGTATCACTTATGTTTAATAATGTCAAGTAGCTAATAACTGACTATTTTATTAGCTACAAAGAACTACTAGTAGTATATCAAATACAAAAAACAAAAGACACCCCGAAGGGCGTCTTTTGCGGCACTTATGTTGTTACGATAAATGTGAGAATAACCTCACACTCACTAGATGAGTATAGCATACTTGTTAAAATAATGCAAATTTTGAGAAAATATGCTAGAGTACGGGGGCAGGCATCGGATAGCTACTCTAAGGCGTAAGTCATAGAGAGGAAAGTCCGAACACATAGTCTCCGCTTTTGCGGGATTAAACGTAGCGGGTAACGCCCGTCGAGAGCAATCTCAGGGTTGCGAACAGTGACGAACCGATTTAGTTCGGGTGAAACGGCAAAATACCTACGCGTGTGCAAGATCGTGCCCCGACTTCGGTCGAGGAGAATCGCTTGAGCTTTTGAGTAATCAAGGGCCTAGATAAATTGCTATCTCCTGACTTCGGTCAGGATACAAAATTCGGCTTACAGATACCTGCAAGAAAAATGAAACTCCCCTGCCACAAGCAGGGGATTTTCTTTACTTAAATTCTATACTATCCCCTTCTTTCAGGTTATTTTTTTCTCCAAAACCAGCAACAATTTCTAAAACATATTTTGCATTTTCTTTCGGCACAAAATTTTCTGGATATGATTCCGGTAGGACATTTTTTTTCATATCTACCACCTCTAAGTTTTTATTAATCCAAATGATATCTATTGGGAAATTCATATCTTTCATCCAAAAAGAATATAAACCTTCGTGGTTAAAAATAAACAACATACCTTCATCTTCTTTTAACTCGCTTCTTCCTGAAAGACCTTGCTGTTGTGTTTCTTTTGTTAAAGCTAAATCAACCTTTATGTTTTGCCCAGCGATTTTTACATATTTTATATTTTCTGATGTTAAATTTTCAGAAAACCGAGTTATCAAAAAAAATCCTAGTAAAAGAATAATTACTATTATCAAAAAACTTAAGACTTTTTTAAACATAAACTATTTTGGATCTCCGTTCCAACCAAAAAGTTTTCCTATAGATTCTGAAGTTTCATGTTTACGAATAACCTTGACCATTCCGTCTTGAACAATTATTTTCATCGGAGCAGAGAGAAGACAATGATGCGAAGCCAATCCTTCTTGGTAAGCCCCAGTATCAAAAACTGCCATTAGTTGGTCTTCTCCTTCGTGGAGTTTTGGCATAAGAATATAGTTTCCACCAGCCGTGTATTTATCATCCGAATCGCAAGTACTTCCTGCCAACCAAACGGTTTTTAAGGCACCTTGCATATTGTTGGCTGGTATTATGTGCCATTTTTGATGAATAGCCCAAGTATCTTTTAGGTCATTCATAAAACTACCATCAATGATATACCAAGCTTTGGCGTTCGCCTTAGGTATAATTTTTTTAGAAATTACTTTATACATTGTTATTTGCGACGGAGCAACAATATATCTTCCCCATTCTATCGCAAGGTTAGGGTGTTTAATTCCCTCTTTATCAGCTAAGTTCTTTAATACTTTAATAATTTTGCTAGAAACAACTTTCGCTGTATAAAACTTTTTCTTTTCATATGGAATACCAAAACCTCCACCGATGTCTAGGGTATCAAGTGATGGATGTGTTTTTTGTAATTGTGCATAAAGACCAAAAGCATACTTCACTCCATCAAAAATACTTTTTTGTGTTTTTATATCTGAACCTAAGTGATAATGCATCACTTTTAAATTTTTCATTTTTCCCAAATCTAAAGCCTCTTTTTCTGAAAGCCCAAAACGATCAAATTTCTTATCCCAATGCGTATCTGCCTTCACTGCCAAATCTATTCTTATTCCTATATCTCCCCTATATTTTGAAAGTCTTTCTATCTCTTCATTACTTTCTATAATAGGAACAATGTTCATACCCTTGGCACGAAGTTCTTCCACTAAATCTAAATATTGATTAGTCTTTGGTCCATTACAAAACACTCGAATTTTATCATTAAATTTTTCTCCTTCCCAAAGTTTCTTTACTATCCAAAGCTCGTTGGCTGAAGTTACTTCTAAATTTGCGCCCTCAGAAAGAATAGGAAGAAGAAACTCCTTGTTTTGATTTACTTTCATTGGATAGTGATAAGAAAACTTACCCTTATATCCATAAATTTTTATATAAGCCTGAAAATAGCCAATCAGATCTTTTAATCTGTCTTCAATAATAAATGGAAATATTACCTGCAATGGTGTGCCATATTTGTGCGCTAGATCATTTAGATTATAAACATGATGACCTTCAGTGGCTGTCAACTCGCCATCTTTATTAACACCAAAAAACTGAGTATTAAATTCATCTACTCCCAGCTTCCAAAATTTTTTCCAATTTTTGCCAAGTTTTTTTACTTTTTTCTTTTTCATTAAAGTAACAACAAGTATAACAATCTGTCAAAAAAAATGCAATCTTTATTTCAAATATGTCTCTAAAAATTCATTTTTAAATTCAAAAAAGTTATCGTCCAAAATTGATTGCCGAATTTTTTTAACCAGATTAACTATAAAGTACAGGTTGTGAATTGAGGCTAACGTGCCAGCCAACATTTCTTTTCCATGGAAAAGATGCGCTATATATGCCTTCGTGTAATTTTTACAGGTATAACATTCGCAATCTTTTTCAATTGGCATAAAATCATTTCTGAATTTTGTATTAGAAATAATTATTTTTCCTGATTTGGTATAAATAGTTCCATTTCTTCCAAGACGTGTCGGCAAAACACAATCAAAAAGATCCACCCCATTTTCTATCCCCATAAAAAGATCTTCTGGCTCCCCTATCCCTAGTAAATGCCGAGGTTTTTCTTCTGGCAAAATTTCATTGACCCATTTCACCGCCGTAGACATATCTTCTTTAGCGAAAGAACCGCCAATGCCAAAACCATCAAAATCTAGACTTTTTATAAATTCTGCTGATTTTTTTCGTAAAGATTCTTCCCGTCCACCTTGCACAATGCCAAACAATGCAGGCCCTACACCGGAAATTGTGCTTTCTTCGGCATACGCAATATTAGATTCGTTTACTACATTCAGGTTAGTGTGCGAGCCGTGAGAAAGCAGCAATTTTCGGTGTTCTGCCAAGCTCCTTTCCGCCCAGCGATGCGTGCGTTCTAGCGCTTCTTCTTGATAGCGTAAATCCTCCGCAGGACTGGTACATTCGTCAAAGGCAAAAATTATGTCCGCTCCTAGGTTGTGTTGAATTTGGATTGATTTCTCCGGAGTAATGTAATGAATGGAACCGTCCAGGTGTGATTTAAAAGAAACACCATCTTGCCCGATTTTTGCCAAGCGTGGCGCATCACTGTCGTCAAAACGTTCTGGAATTAAAAGTGATGGATCGGTAATTTTGGTAATTTTAGAAATATCTTTTCCGTAAGCCACCCCCAAAGAAAAAACTTGAAAACCACCGGAGTCTGTCATCGTTGGTCCCGACCAATTCATAAATTTGCCAATTCCCCCGGCGTCGCGCACTATCTCATCTCCCGGCTGTAAATATAAATGATAGGTATTCCCGAGTACCACTTGCACACCGGCATCTTTTACCTGTTCTGGATTTAAAGATTTAACAGTAGCCTTCGTTCCCACCGCCACAAAAGCCGGAGTTTCAATAATTCCGTGTGGCGTTTCCAAAACCCCAACCCTCCCAAGACTATTTTCTAATTTTTTCTCTATTTTGAAGATCACTTTTAAATTTCCACCTCTACAAACTTAAGTTCTTGTATATTTACTGGGCTAGAAAGTAATGCTTTAGTAAAAGAATCTCGTGGATCAGAAATTATTGTTTCAACAACAGCTAAAACATATGGATTAATTCCAGACATTACTACTTGGTCGCCTTTTTGCACTGTTAAATCGCGGGGTAAAACCATTTCAAAATTTCCTCCACCTCGGCCGATCAATTCCATAAATATGTCTTTACTAGAGATTATTGCTTGCGTTTTTTCACCTGGATTAGAAAATAAAACTACTTTGGCAGAATTTGGATAAACTTCCGCCACTCGCCCGACTGGAATATTGCCTAGAGCAAAAACCATATTCCCCATTTGCAATCCTTGTTCCAGCCCCACGTCAACAATGAGTGTATCGTAAATACTTTGATTCGGCTTAGCTAAAATCGTGGCTAAAATCATAGGAATTTTTGTGTTCTTTCTATTTAAAATTTCCTTAAGATTATTGTTTTCAGCCAAAAGAGAATTATAATTTGATATTCGCATTTCTTCTTCGTTTAATTGAGTTTGCAAATTTCGATTTTGAATAGAAAGAGAATTTTTGGAGGCAAAATACACACCCAGGTTTCCAAATCTTTCACCAACATTATTTCCTAAAATTAAAACAGGACGAAATATCCCCCCTGTTATATAAGAAAGCCCGTTAAAAATACCGGCTCTAAAATAAAACAAAATAATTAAAAAAACAATACCAATTGCAATGTTTAAAAACTTTTTTCTTTTTATTTTTTTATCTAGGAGGTAACTCATCTTGATTACCAATCAAAACTTCTTTATAAAATGAAATGTCATCTAAAATAACCCCCGTCCCACGAGCTACCGCCGAGAGCGGATCTTCTACAACATAAACTGGAATTTTTAGAACTCTTTGTAGTAGCTGATCCAACCCTGAAAGCAAAGCTCCACCTCCAGATAAAGTAATTCCGCGATGCATTATGTCAGACAAAATTTCAGGTGGCGTCGTTTCTAACATATCTTTTACCCCTTCAACTAAACCTTTTATCGAAAGCAAAAGAGCTTCGCGAATATCAGAATCTGTTACCACTACTTCCCTGGGCAATCCAGTTAAGAGATCTCGCCCATGAACTTCTGTTTCCATATATTCTCCTGGAATAGCTGAACCAATAGCAATTTTTACCATTTCCGCAGTTCTTTCTCCAATAAGTATTTTAAATTCATCTCGCATATAAGTAATAATATCGTTGTTCAATCTGTCTCCAGCTATTTTTAAATTTTTTGACTTTACAATTCCGCCCAAAGAAATCACCGCAATATCAGTCGTACCACCACCAATGTCTATAATCATAGATCCGACTGGATCTTTAATGGGAAGTCTTATCCCAATAGCAGCCGCCATTGGTTCTTCTACTAAAAAAACTTCCCTGGCTCCAGCCGAACGAGCTGCGTCATAAACAGCCCTTGTCTCAACATTGGTTGTACCAGAAGGCACGCCTACCAAAACCCTCGGTCGTGCTATTTTTTTTGATATCTTGTCTGCTTTGTTTATTAAATAAGAAAGCATTTCTTCGGTCACTTCAAAATCAGAAATAACACCATCCACAAGTGGACGAATAGCTTTGATGTGTCCTGGAGTACGTCCAAGCATTTCTTTAGCCTGTGCTCCCACCGCTAAAATTTGATTAGTTTTTATATTAACAGCTACCACGGATGGCTCATTGATTACAATTCCGTGACCTTTTAAATACACCAAGGTATTGGAAGTACCCAAATCTATGCCGATATCATTTGAAATTAATTTGTAAAATTTTTCGAACATATTTTTAAGAAACCTTTTCGTTTAGTATTTTTAATAACTCTTCTGTCGAAACAATTTTCCCCTTCTCTTCTGTTCGCTTTTTTATTTCGATACCTTTTTCTTTCATACTTCTAACAGAAACTACTGCTCGCCAAGGCATACCTAGCAAGTCTGCATCAGAAAATTTTTCTCCTGCTGATAATCCTTCACGATCATCAAACAAAACGTCAACACCAGCTTTTTCTAGATTTTCGTAAATCTTGTTTGCTTCTTTCAATACTTCTTCGTCGTCACCAAGCGCGAGTAGGTGCACAGCAAACGGCGCTATAGATTCCGGCCAAACTATGCCATGATCATCAGAAAGTACTTCTACTACCGTCCCCATAAGGCGCCCAAGGCCGACGCCATAGGAACCCATAAAAACATGGTTTTTTTCTCCATTTTTATCCACATAGGAAAGTCCTAATGCTTCTGGTTTACTGGTCCCTAGGGTAAAAATATTACCTACTTCAATTGCCCTATGTTCCACTAGTTTATTTTTTTCTAAACCTAAACTTGCGAGTATTTCTTCCTCCATCACTTCCTTATTTACCGCCATAGCATTATCCTCACTAACATATATAGTATCTTCACCGGCGGAAGTAAGTGTTTGAAATTCATGAGAATATTTTGAAAATGCTCCACCGGAAGCAAAAGTTAGATAAGTCGCGTGTCCTATTCCGGCCCTTTTAAAAATATCTCGATAAGCTACTTTCATTCTCTCGTAAAAATCATTATGCTCTGTCTCGTTTCTAGAAAAGGAATACAATGCCTTCCAATAGAATTCTCTCCCCCGCATAATACCTGATTTGCTTCTGACCTCGTTTCGTAAAATATCTTTAAAATCATAAAGATAAAGAGGTAGATCTTTGTAAGAACTAACGTATTGTTTTAAAATGTTGGCAAAATTTTCTTCGTTGCTCCAAGATAAGCCGACGTCTGCGCCATTCTTCAATTTGGTTTTAAACCAAATATCCACCTCATTATCATCCCATCGGTTAGTCTTTTCCCAAATTTCCTTATCTTGAAGTATGGATGTTTTCATTTCTATCCCGCCCACCTTGCTCATCTCTTCCCTGATTATGTTCTCGATCTTCTTTAAGACCCGTAAACCGAGCGGTAGGTAGCTGTACACTCCTGCCATTTCTTTGTGAATATATCCCCCTCGTATCAAAAGCTCTGCATTTTTTGAAGTTTCGTCCGCCGGAGCTTCTTTCCTAGTTTTGGTAAAAAGTTTAGATTGTCTCATAAGAGCATCTTACCCGAAAAAAGTCTTTTGGTCAAAGAAAAAAACTTTTACAGAACAAGAGGAGAATTTGCAAAAAACACAGCTTTCTGCTATATTAATTCATATGCAAAAAGTAGAAAACAAGAAAGAAGTTGATACAGTGGTAGAAAAAATGTTCAAAGCTGGAGCGCATTACGGCTACAGCAAAACCAGAAGACACCCTTCTGTTTCTTCATATATATACACCACAAAAAACAAAGGAGACATAATTAATCTTGAAAAAACAAGTGTAATGCTAGATAAGGCTGCAGAGTTTATAAAGGAATTAGGAGCAGCAGGAAAAATTGTTCTTTTTGTTGGAACAAAACCTGAAGCTAAAGTTGTAGTTAAAGACATAGCAGAATCCCTCAACATGCCTTACGTTGTAGAAAGATGGATAGGGGGAACATTGAGCAATTTCACAGAAATAAAAAAGAGAATTACTGAACTTGAAAATTATCGCAAGGATAGTGTTGAAGGTGGTCTTGATAAATATACAAAAAAAGAAAGAGTGGTAATGGCAAAAAAGATGGAAAAACTTACTAGATACTACTCTGGGTTAATTGGTCTGAAAAAAGCTCCAAGCGCATTGTTTATTGTAGATTCACGCAGTGAACACATCGCAGCGACAGAATCTAGAAAATCTGGCATTCCAGTAATCGCTTTAATAAATTCTGATTCAAACATAAAAGGAATCGACTACCCTATCGTTGCCAACGATGCAGGAATACCATCTATCAAATTCTTTGTTACTGCTATTGGAAACACTTATAAAGAAGGTCAAAACTCTATCCCTGAAAAAAAATCTTAGATATATGTCTATTCAAATCACTACAGAGCAAGTAAAAGAGCTCCGCGACAGTACGGGTATTTCCGTAATGCAATGTAAGCGCGCCCTCGAAGAAGCAGAGGGAGATATGAAAAAAGCACTCGCTATTTTAAAAAAAACGAGTTCGGATATTGCCCTAAAGAAAATTAATCGTGAAGTTAAAGATGGAAGAGTCTCTGTCAAAACTGAAGGCAAAAAAGCAGTTTTAGTATCTTTGCATTGTGAAACCGATTTCGTAGCAAGAAATGAAGATTTTACGAACCTCCTAGAAACCCTCACAAAACAAGCACTCAAAGATGGAGTAGAAAAAATGAAAGCAAGTGCAAAAGAAACGATAGATCCAATAATTCAAAAAACTGGGGAAAATATTCAGTTGGGTGTTACTTATGAAGTAAATGGCGATGTTTTAGGAAACTACGTACATAATAACAAAACAGGCGTCATCGTGAGCTTAACGGGTGGAAATACAGAACTTGCAAAAGATGTGGCTATGCATGTGACTGCGATGAAACCTGAATATATTTCACAAGAAGAAATACCTGAAGATACCAAGAATACAATGAGAGAAATTTTTGAAAAAGAAATTGCTAATATAAATAAACCAGTAGAAATAAAAGAAAAAATGCTCCTAGGGAAAATGGCAACGTATTTTAAAGAAAAAACTTTATTGGACCAAGCTTTCATAAAGGACGGAGAACAAACGGTTGGAAAGCTTCTGGAAAAAGCTGGGGCAAAAATCAAAGAAGTAAAAATTTACTCAATATAATAATAAAATAATGTATTTTCTTTTAATTTTATTTTTTGGATCGCTTTTGGGAATCATTTTTATGATCGGAAGAAAATTATTGATGCTCCAAGGTGGACAAGTCTTAGCTAGAGAAGAAATTTCTTTCAAAACTCCACACCTAGAAGAATGGAGACACCAAGCAATAAAAGAAATAAAAAAACACGGTTATGCTGGACTTGTAGCGACAATAAGACTTTACATGCGATCTTCTAATGTTTTTAAAAACAAGTATCAAGAAATAAAAGTAAAAGTAAAAGATTTACATAGTAAAAAATTAAATATTGAAGAAAAAAGAGAAGTGAGTAAATTTTTGAAAAAGATTTCAGAATATAAAAACAAGATTAGAAAAATAAAACAAAAAGTAAAAGAAGAGGAAAATTTATAACGATTAATCGCCGCCTTAGCTCAGTTGGTAGAGCAACACTTTTGTAAAGTGAAGGTCCTCGGTTCGAATCCGAGAGGCGGCTCAAAAAGGTTAACGGAGATTAAAAGCGTAATTTAATTATTACCTGCTGGTTTTGTTGTTTGAAGCTTAAAAGATTCTTGAATCCTCTTTTTTAGTTCTTCTATAGAATGAAAACCCGTCAGAACATTATCATCTATAACTAATGCCGGAAGCACAGTATCTTTTATTTTATAGATTTGAAGCATGGAAGTAATGGCAGACAGATCAGTACTATAATCGAAAGAATAAACACGAAGTTCTGGGTATTCTGCTCGCAAGGTTCCTAACACCAAGCTCTCTTCTTCACACAAGCTACAATTTTCTGCTGTAGTGTAAAAATATAAAATAAATGCAGACTTTGTTCCACATCTCGCAGAAATCTTTTTTGCTAATAAGTAATCCTTAATTTGCAATAATGCGTAATATTTTTTCAAATAAGACACCTCTTCGGTTGCCCCTAGATTTTTCTGACTCCATTCTAATTTATTTCCCAATTCACCAAGCTCGCTAGAAAAAACAGAATCAGAAATATTTTTACAAGAAAGCTCAGAAAGTAATGAAAATTGAGTCTCTGATGATAAAATATCAATTGCTATCTTGTCTTGAATACTTTTTAGTTGATTAATTTTTTTATCACCAAAAAAATTGCTCAAATAAATAGCGGTAAAGAAAAGACCCACTGTAATCAAAAACACAATTAAATATTTTTTCCAATCAATATTATTATTCATATGTTTTTATCTCCATGCCGGTTTTCTGTGTAAAAAAGTATTATAAATCGCTTTCATAATCCAAAATGGAGCCACCAGGCCGAAAACAGGGAAAAAATAAAGTATGTCTAAAGAAAAACCTGATTTTCCTTCGGACATTCTTCGACCAAAAATAATTGCAAAAATAACTAGAATATAAATGGAAATAACTAAAAATATAAAAAATTGTGTATTTATAAAAAATGGATCAAGACTAACATTTTTAACAGAAAAATCAAAACCAATTATTTTTAGTTGCATAACTTTTAAATACAAAAAATGCCCCACATCATAAGCTACCCGAGCAAAAAGATAACCAACAGCAAGGATAGAAACAACCCCCATTGGTAAAGTAAACATGGCAAAATTACCATATCTTTTTTTAAATAAAACATTTTTATAATCAATCGTATTGTTAATAAAACCATAAATCCAACGCAACCTTTGTCGATAAAGTTTACCAACTGTTCCTGGTGTATTAGTATAAACAAACGCATCGTTACAATGTTCTATTTTGTAACTACTTTTTTGCATTCTGTAAGCAATTTCCATATCTTCTGTGTTGTGCCCGTGACGATAATACCCTAAATCATTAAAAACTTTCTTGCGAAAAATAGTAAGAGGTCCAGGGGTAACGTTGATAGCCTCCAAAAAACAAAGCATTTTCTTAAAATAAACCCCCATATTGTATTCAGCTCTTTGGGCATTTTTAATAATATTTTTTGAATCAGATACAATTACAGAAGGGGCAACAGCCATAGTTTTAGGATCTTTCTCAAAATAACTCATAATTCGAATAAGTGATTCTGGGTCTGCAAAAGAATCAGCATCAAGACCACCAAAAAAATCTGTTTCTGTATTTTCAAGTGCTAAATTTAGAGCAGTATACTTTCCCCCATTTTCTTTGTTAAAAATTTTTATATTAGGATACCCGGAAAATTTATTTATAACATTTAAAGTATTATCAGTGGATCCATCGTTAATAAGAAATATTTTTAGTTTCTCTTTTGGATAATTTAAGTTTAAAAGTGAATGGATTGTTTTTTCAACGGTTTTTTCTTCATTCCAGCAAGGCACAGCGATTGTCACAGCAGGATAAAATCCTAGTTTAATTTTTCCATTTCTAATAATTATTTTTTTTCTATTTTCCAAAAAAGTAACGAAAAAAAACACCTGCACGTAGACAGACAAAAAGATTAATATATAAAATATAATATCAAAAATTGAAGTCATGTATTGCGCTTAATATATCATTTTTAGACTAAAATGTAAACAAAAAAAGCCTCTTGTTTAAAAGAGGCTTTTTTTGTTAAAAGAAAACAATCTTTACATCTTTTTGTCCATATTTTCAACACCGCAAGTGGCACATGCCTCCATACACTTCTTGCATTTGCAACTAAAGAGTTTCATAACTACTGCGACACCTACCAATAGATAGACAATTGCCTCAGCTGTCGGCCAAGATCCTAAAACCATATTAACAACATTCAATTTACTACCCATTAACATTCCCAAACCCACCAAACCCCAATTTAAACCACCTACCATTACTAAAACCTTACAAGTCTTATGAACAACGCAACCACCCCAATGTTTTCCATTACAACACATATTATTTATATTCTGTTCCGCGTAAAGCAGAACAATTAGCTAATAATAAGACCTTTATCATTATAGTAATTATATCACAATCAAAAAATATGCTACAATAGCATTATTACAAATAACCAACAAAATTATGCAGGATCAAAAACAAATAGCCGGAGCAATATTGATAGTGGGAGTTCTGATTGCTGGCGCAATATTATTAAAAGATAGTAAAAACCCTAATATCCAAAAAGGGAATGGAATTCCTGTCGCAACCTTGGCACCAATTAATAAAGAAGACAGAATACTCGGAAACCCAAGTGCAAAAGTTACGGTTGTCATGTATGAGGATTTTCAGTGTCCTTTCTGTGGGGTAATTTCTGGACTAGAACCTCTTTCTGCCGGAACTCAATCCCTGGTTCAATCTTTACAACAGAGAGATGCTACTTGGACTCCTTTTGTATCTAGGATTATAAATGACTATGTAAAAAATGGAAGTGTGCAATTTGTTTATCGAGACTTTGCATTTCTAGGACCTGAATCTCAAAAATCTGCTGAAGCTGCAAGGTGTGCTGGAGATCAAGGGAAATTTTGGGAATATCATGATTACCTCTTCACCCACCAAAATGGAGAGAATGAAGGAAACTTTTCTGATCTAAACTTAAAATCCTTTGCGAAAGAACTCGGCTTAAACACATCTAATTTTGATAAATGTCTCGATGATAGTAAATACGCACAAGCTGTCGCAGATTCAAAAAATGAAGGAGCTAGCGCTGGGGTCACTGGTACACCAAAAGGATTTATTTTAAGGAATGGTAAAATTGTCTCTACTATTGATGGAGCTGAATCATACACTACGGTAAAACCAAAAATTGATGCTGCATTAAAATAAATTGCTAACTAAAAAATACCCTGGGTTCAGGGGATTTTTTAGTTTAATCAAAATAATTCTTTAATCTTGCAATCTTTTCGTGCTGGCGGAGTTTTTCGTGCACTTTGGCTTCGATCTGACGAATGCGTTCACGAGTCACGCCGAACTCTTCCCCCACCCGCTCTAGTGTATGCTGGATACCATCAAGTAACCCGTAGCGCATTTCTAATATCTTGCGCTCTTTTGGATTCAACTCATCTAAAACTTCTCGAATTTGGTCCGAAAGAATTCTGCGAGAAGATTCCTGGTCTGGACGCAAAATTTTATCATCGGGAATAAAGTTTTCTAATGTTGATTTATCATCGTCGTCTCCTACTGGCTGTTCTAGGGAAACAGTTTCTTGAGAAATATTTTCAATGACGTGTATTTTTTCAACCGGTATGCCCATCTCAGTTGCTATTTCTTCAGCCAACGGTTCTCGTCCCAAATCCTGACTCAATCTACGATGTGTTTGTTTATATTTAGAAATTGTTTCCACCATGTGTACCGGAATACGAATTGTTCTGGATTGGTCCGCCAAAGCACGGGTAATGGATTGACGAATCCACCAAGTGGCATAAGTAGAAAATTTATACCCCTTGGTCCAATCAAATTTTTCCACTGCTTTAAATAAACCTAAATTCCCCTCTTGAATCAAATCAAGCAAAGTTAAATTTGCACTCCTGCCTACGTATTTTTTGGCAATGGAAACAACTAGACGCAAATTAGCACGAGCAAGCAAGTTTTTTGCCTCTAGGTCTCCGTGTTCAATACGCTTCGCTAGATCTTTTTCATCACCAGCATGAATAAGCGGATACTGTCCTATTTCTTTTAAATACATTTGAATAGAATCATGCATGATTCCTTTATTCAAATCTTTGTCATCTAAATCAATGTCTAAGTTAAGCAGATTCCCCCCCTCTAGCACATCAATACCAGCTACTCCGAATTTTTCATAAAGTTCGTCTAAAAATAGAATATTATTTTCTATATCTGGAAAAGTTTTTAATATCTCATCATAAGTTATAAACCCACGCTTTCTCCCTTTTTCTATAATAGTATTAGCAAGATGTTCTAGCCCCTCAGCCTTTTTTTCGGCCAAAGATAACTTTTTAACTTTATCTTTTTTAAGAATTTTTTTCTTTATTTTTTTAGGTTTTTTAATAATCTTTTTTATCTTTTTATTTTTCTTAACTTTTTTCAAAGCTTTACTATTTTTATTTATTTTTTTAGGTTTTATTTTTTTCTTCATAAATTTTACTTTTTTAAACGACCATTTTTAATTTCTTCTTTTCTTTTATTTAATTCATTTATTTTTTTAAAAATTTCTACCTCTTCTTCCTTCCCTTTTAAATTTTGCAATTCCATCATTTTTTTTATTAATTCTTCATTTAAATACTCTTCTTCAATACTAAGAAGCATTTCGTTCACATCTTTTTCTAAATTTTCATCATTTAAATAAAATTCTTCTACTTCATAGATTAAATCTTCTTTTACTTCCTTATATTTTTCTTTTACTTGCTCCTTCGGCCCAGAGCCTATAGACAAGGCTAGCTTTTTAAAAATTAATTCCGGGTCTATTTTTTTAATTTTCAAACTTTCTTGCCAAAAAGCTATACCTAGAAGCCTGCGTTCGATTGGATCTTTTCTTAATTTTTTTTCTACATTTTCTATAGCAATTTTTGTATCTTCTTTTTCGTGTTTTTGTTCGAATTCAACCTTTTTTAAATCTTCTATTAAAGCACTTTCTGGAATACTAGATTGATTGCTAATTAAAGTAATAAAATGTGATTTTTCTATAGAACTTTCTAAATCATTTACGAAAGGAAGTAAACGTTCTTTTATCTCTCTGCCTACTTTTCGTTTATCGTCAGTATCCTTTAATATTCTAGCGAGCATAAATTCAATAAAATGTTTTGAATTTCTTATCGCTTCTCGCCAAGCTTCTGTCCCCATCTTAGAAATCAAATCAGCTGGATCCATACCTTCTGGTATATCTGCTACTTTTACATCCATTCCTAAAGATAAAGCAATTTTGGCAAAGCGATTTGAAGCATTAATGCCTGCCTTATCAGAATCGTAAGCCAAGACAATATTTTTCGACAATCTAGTAACAAGTCCAAGGTTATTGATAATATTTTCTTTTGACAATATTGAATCTGTCATTGCTGTGCCAGATGAGGCTACGGTATTTTTAAATCCTGCCTGGTGCGCTAGAATCAAGTCCATTTGTCCTTCCACGAGAATAGAAAAATTGTTTTTTCTGATTGTCTCTTTCGCTTTGTCTATACCGAAAAGAACGGAAGATTTATTGAATATTAGGGTCTCGGGACTATTTAAATATTTGGCCGACTTCCCGTCATCCACAAAAATTCTTCCAGAAAAAGCGACGATACGCCCACTAGAATCTCCCATGGGAAACATTATGCGTCCACGAAATCTATCATAAAAACCTTTTTCTGTTTTTTTCACCAAACCAGCTTTTTCTAATTCGCTATCTTTAAAACCTCTACTCGTAAGATACTGGTATAATTCTCTCCAATCATTCTTCACAAAACCAATACGGAAATTTTTTATACTTTCATCGTTTAATCCCCTGTTTTTAAGATAAGATAAAACTTCAATATTTTCTTTCAAGTTTTTTTCAAAAAACAAAGAGGCTTCTTCCATGATTCTGTATATTTTTTCTTTTTCGCTTTCTTCCTTTGGATTGAAGGTTTCTAACACTACTCCTGCCCTACCGGCAAGCAATTTGAGGGCTCCTCTAAAATCAAGACCCTCAAATTCTTCCACGAAAGTAAAAATATCACCCTTCGCTCCACAGCCAAAACAATAATAAGTACCTCGATCAGGCGAGATGAAAAACGACGGGGTTTTCTCGTTATGAAACGGACACTTAGCCTTTAAATTCGGACCTACTCGGTCGAGCTTTATGTAAGAAGAGACTACTTCTTCAATTGATAGCCTCTCCTTAATTTTTTGCACGGGAGAGTTCATAATTATTTTTTACTCCTCTTTAACTTGAGAAAACTTATTTTTAAATCCAGTTCCAGCTGGAATTAAGCGCCCGATTATGACGTTTTCTTTTAAGCCTCGGAGAGAGTCAACTCCACCCTTTATCGCATTTTCAATAAGAACACGGTTAGTGTTTTGGAATGACGCAGCCGACAACCAACTCTTTGTACGTAGAGATACTTCAGTAATTCCCAATACTACTGTTTCTGCCTTTGCTTCTTTTTCTCCATTTTCCGCCACTCTAGCATTTTCTTCTATGAAATCTGTATGTTCAACGATATCACCAATTGAGAAATTAGTTTCCCCGGTATCTTTTATTTTTCTACGAGAAAACATCTGACGAACAATAATTTCTGTGTGTTTTCTAGAAATTGAAGCGCTTTGAAGTTCATAAACCTTGTTTATTTCTGAAATTATATATTCTTCAACTAATTCTTTGCTTCCTAATCTAAATATTTCTGCAATATCGGCTGATCCATCAGTTAAAAGTTGTCCTTTCTTTACAGAATCTCCTACTTTAACAATCGGGGTTCTACGAAAAGCCACTTCATACTCCATTTCATTGCTCTTACCGTCAACCTTAGTATCAGATAAAACTTTAATTGTTTTTTCTTTACCATCTTTATCTTTTATTTCAATCACTTCTCCGTCGGTCTCAGAAATAATTGCAGGGTTTTTGGGAATTCTTCTTTCAAATATTTCCTCAACACGTGGAAGACCCGTAGTGATATCAGTTCCAGCCACACCTCCGGCATGGAACGTTCGTAGCGTCAACTGAGTACCCGGTTCACCGATCGCCTGAGCAGCTATTATGCCTACAGCTTCACCTTGTTCTACTAAATGATTTCTTCCTAGATCAAGACCATAACATTGTACACAAAGACCGTGTACTGTTTTACAAGTAAGGGGTGAACGGACGAATACTTCCGTAAATCCTGCTCCCTCTATGTTACGAGCTTCTTCTTTGGTAATTAAAAATCCTCTCTTATAAACCACTTTACCGTCTTTGTCTTTAAGATCACCTGCGAGCACTCGTCCACGAATATTTTTTGAAAGTGGAATTTCAATTCCAGAAATATTTTCTCGCGTAACTATTTTCCCCTCTTTTGTGCCACAATCTTCTTCCGTGATAACCACATCTTGCGCCACATCCACCAATCTTCGTGTTAGATATCCAGCCTTTGCAGTGTTAAGAGCGGTATCAGAAGCACCCTTACGAGCACCGTGAGTAATAACGAAATATTCAATCGGAGAAAGTCCTTCTTGATAACACGGAATAATTGGAAATTCCAATATTTTACCTTGGTTGTTTTGGATAAGACCAATCATCCCGATCATTTGAGACAAAGTACTCATGTTTCCTCTAGCCTTAGAAGTAAATAAATCATAAGCTGAACCATTTTTATCAAGTGTATTAGGTAAAACTTTTTCCAAATTTTTCTTTGTGTGCATCCAGATTTCAATAATCTTTTGATATTTTTCCTCTTCTGACAAAAGACCTTCACTCCACTGAGAGATGATTTCCTCTTCAAGTTTTTTACCTTGTGCAATAATTTTTGGTTTTTCAGGAGAAAGAGAAACATTATCCAACCCCCAAGTAGTACCAGAAACCGTAGAATACTTAAATCCAAATTCTTTAATTTTATCTAATATGGAAGGAGTATTTTCTACACCACAATGTAAAATAAGTTCGTCTAAAAGAAAAGACAATCTGTCGTGAGTCATTTCATCACTAATATAAGCAAAATCGCTCGGCAAAATACTATTAAAAAATAATTTGCCTACAGAAGTTTCAAAAATTTCTCCATTGAATTTTTTATATTTATGTCTGTCAGTAGCAAGAACTTTTATCTTCGCACGCAAAGTTACAACCCCGTGTTCAAAGGCGGCAATCGCGCTGTTTGGACTTGAAAAATATTTGCCTTCACCTTCTTCTCCATCTACTGATTTAGTCATCCAGTAAGCTCCTAACACCATATCCATACGTGGGTTCACGATCGGTTCTCCGTTTTGTGGTTTAAGTAAGTTTTTATTTGCTGCCATCAGCTCTTTTGCTTCCCACTGTGCTTCTTCCAGCAAGGGCACGTATACGGCCATTTGGTCTCCATCGAAGTCAGCGTTAAAAGCCTGACAAACAAGAGGGTGTACTTGAATAGCATTTCCTTCAATTAGAATCGGATTGAAAGCTTGAATACCTAAACGGTGCAAAGTAGGAGCGCGGTTCAAGAGTACGTATTTACCTTGAATAACTTCTTCTAATATCGCCCAAACCTCAGGTGAACGTTCTTCTATGAGTTTGTTGGCTCCTCGAATATTAAAAGCAAGTTCTGCTAGCAAAATTCTTGAAATTACGAACGGTCGGAAAAGTTCCAACGCCATATGCTTCGGCAATCCACATTGGTTGAGTTTAAGATTAGGACCAACAACGATGACGCTACGGCCTGAATAGTCCACACGTTTTCCTAACAAGTTTTGACGGAAGAGACCCTGCTTGGATTTCAAGTTATCTGAAAGCGACTTAAGGGGACGTTTTTGAGATTGACTCATCGCAGCAGAATCATTTTGTTTAGCAATAGAGTTATCAATCAAGGCATCCACTGCTTCTTGAATAATGCGTTTTTCATTTCGCAAGATCACATCTGGAGCATTAATTTCCTTTAATTTTTTCAAACGATTATTTCTATTTATTACTCGACGATAAAGATCATTCAAATCAGAAGTAGCGTGTCTCCCCCCGTCTAGGGCCACCATCGGACGAAGAACAGGTGGAATAACTGGGATAACAGTCAAAAACATCCATTCCGGTCGAATTCCTGCATAATTCATCGCACGAATTAGAGAAAGTCTTTTCTGTAATTTCTCCTTTTCCGCTACACTCGTTTTTTCTAACATCTTTTCAGTAAGATGTTTTAGTTTGTTTAAATCGAGATTTTTAAAAATAGAGTAAATGGCTTCCGCTCCAATATTAGCCTCAAAACAGGTACCGTATTTAAGAGAATAATGATGGAAAGATATTTCATTCAAAACTTTTCCTTCATAAATTTCTCCAATTTCTTTTTTGGTTATAGAAAGTAATGTTTTTAATTTCTCGCGAGTATCATCATCCGCTGAATTTTTTAATTTAGTTTTATATTCTTTGTCTAGATTAGACAAAATTGTTTCTTTTTCATCTTCGTGAACTTTTGTGATAATATACCCGGCAAAATAAATCACTTTTTCAAGATCAGAAACAGATATATTAAGAAGAATACTCATTCTCGAAGGAACTCCTCGCAAAAACCAAATATGCGAAACTGGAGTAGAAAGTTCTATGTGTCCCATGCGTTCTCGACGCACGATAGAACGAGTAACTTCAACTCCACATTTTTCACAAATAATATCTTTGTAACGAATTCGGCGATATTTTCCACAATAACATTCATAATCTTTTTCCGGACCAAAAATTTTCTCGTCAAAAAGACCTCCTCTTTCAGATCTGCCTGTACGATAATTTATCGTTTCTGGTTTAGTAATTTCTCCAAAAGACCATTCTTTTATTTGCTCTGGAGATGCGAGCCGAAGTCCAATTTGATCAAATTCAGTTGTATTTAATGTTTTCATATTTTTGATTTATTGTTTATTACTCATTATCTCCAGTTTTTTTTAAATCCACATCAAGCGCGAGGCCTCTCAAATAATTGAGCAACACGTTAAAGGATGCGGGAGAATTTGGTGGCCTGATTGTTTCATTTTTGATAATAGAATCAAACGTAGCAGATCGACCAAGAATATCGTCAGATTTAATCGTGAGCATTTCGCGAAGTGTATAAGCTGCACCATAACCTTCCAGAGCCCACACTTCCATTTCTCCAAATCTTTGTCCTCCACCTTGAGCTTTTCCACCAAGAGGTTGTTGGGTAATGAGAGAATAAGGTCCAATCGAACGCATGTGAATCTTGTCTTCCACCATGTGGTGAAGTTTGAGCATGTACATATAACCAACAGCAATATCTTGTTGAAACGGTTCTCCAGTGCGTCCATCAAAAAGTTTTAACTTACCATTTTCTGGAAGTCCTGCTTTAACTAGCTCTTCTTTTATTTCTTCATGCCTAGCTCCCAAGAATGGCGGAACGATAGCTTGATAACCAAGGCTATTTGCGGCCATACCTAAATGAATTTCTAAAATTTGTCCTAGGTTCATACGAGAAGGAACACCAAGCGGTGAAAGAATAATGTCTATTGGCGTACCATCAGCGGTGTAAGGCATATCTTCTTCTGGAAGAATTGTTGAGATAACTCCTTTGTTTCCATGTCTTCCTGAAAGTTTGTCTCCAACTGAAATATTTCTGATCTGTGCAACTTCAATAACAATTTTTTTAATAATTCCAGCCTCAAGAGTATGTCCTAGGTCACGTGAAAAAATCTTTACATTAATAATACGTCCACGTTTACCATGCTCCATACGAAGAGAAGTGTCTTTTACATCACGTGCTTTTTCAGCGAAGATTGAGCGGAGAAGCCTTTCTTCTGGAGTAAGTTCTGTCTCTCCTTTTGGAGTAATTTTCCCAACTAGAATATCATTCTCTCTTACTTCTGCTCCAATACGAACAATACCATCTTCATCTAAGTCTTTTAATTTGAGTTCCCCGACATTTGGAATATCTCGAGTTGTGATTTCAGGCCCAAGTTTAGTATCACGAACCACGCAAGTAAATTCTTCAACATAAACTGAAGTAAATTTACTTTTTTTAACAAGACGTTCAGAAATTATAATCGCATCTTCGTAAGTAGAACCAGACCAAGACAAAAACGCAACAAAAATATTTTGTCCTATTGAAATCTGTCCATCCACCGTACTACTAGTATCTGCTAAGACATCACCTTTTTTTACTTTATCCCCAATATTTACCAATGGACGTTGGTGAAAAACAGCGAAATTATTGTTTCTTAAAAAATTAACCAAATTATAAGTTACTTCTTTCTTTCCTTTAACAATTATTTTTTTTGCGTCTAGATAAGACACGACACCTTCTTCTTGTGAAATAACCAATCTACCTAAATTCCGTGAGGCTAATTTTTCAACACCAGTTGCAACGAGTGGCATTTCTGGAAGCACACAAGGCACAGCTTGTTTCTGCATATTACTTCCCATCAAAGCACGATTTGCATTATTGTGTTCCAAAAATGGAATCATTGAGGTAGCAATAGAAAAGGCTTGATTGGGAGCTACATCAATAAAATCAATCTGATCGCGAGAAACTGTTCCGGGTTCTGTCTTAATTCTCGCTTCTACTTTTTCCTCAGTTATTTTTCCGTTTTCATCGTAAGGAGTTCCGGCATGTGCAATGTTATATTTTTCTTCTTCAAGCGCATTTAAATAAACCATTTCACTGGTAATTTTGCCATTTTTTACTTTTACATAAGGAGTTTCAATAATTCCGAAATCATTTATTTTTGCGTAAGTTGAAAGATGCAAAATAAGCCCAATGTTCGGACCTTCTGGGGTGTGAATCGGACAAACTCTTCCGTAATGAGAAGGGTGCACGTCACGCACTTCTAGCCCTGCGCGCTCACGAGTAAGACCTCCTGGCCCAAGCGCTGAAAGAGTGCGCAAATGTTCTATTTCACAAAGCACATTTTCCTGTGCCATAAATTGAGAAAGCTGGTTAGTCGTAAAAAATTCTTTAATGCGAGCTTGTAGTGGACGTTGATTGATGATTTGGATAGGCATAGCTGTATCAACATCAATGATAGACATTCTATCTTGAATGTTTCTTTTGATTTGCATCATACCAGTACGCACTTTTTGCTGAAGGATTTCTCCAACAAAACGCACACGTCTTTGACCCAGGTGGTCTATATCATCTGCTTTGGCTAACGGAGTATTGTTCAAAACGATAATATGAGAAATCACAGTTACTAAATCTTCTTTAGAAATTATCCTACGAGCCATTTCATCTTCTTCCATTGATTTATCAAAACGTTGATTAAATCTAAATCGTCCAACAGGAGAAAGGTCATAACGTTCTGCGGTAAATAAAGAATTAATAAACTCCTTTGCGTTGTCAGCAGTCGCCATATCACCATCTCGAAGACGTTTATAAATTTCAATATATGCTTCATTTAAGCTTTTTATTCCGTCTTTTGCTAAAGAAGCTTTGATAGTTTCTTCTGCGGTCGGATTTTGTGAGAATGCCTTTAGAATCATCTCATTCGTCTCATAACCCATAGCACGCAACAATGCTGTTGCGGGAAATTTTCTTTTTTTGTCTATTCTGATATAAATTCCCCCATCAGATTCAGATTCTATTTCAATCCAGACACCACGAGCTGGAATAATTTTTGCACCAAAATATCTAGTACCCTTGCTTTCTGACTCTGTAAAGAAAACTCCAAAAGATCGCGCAAGTTGGGGTACGATGACACGTTCTACTCCATTAATAATAAATGTTCCATGCGGAGTCATCAGAGGAAGCTCTGACATAAAAATTTCTTGTTCTTTAACGGTACCTAAAATTTTGTTAGTTAATTTTACCCGCGCCTTCAAAGATCCTTGGTAGGAAAGTTTATTTATTTTTGAATTGTTTTCGTCAATTTTAGATTCACCTAGAGAAAAAGAAGTAAATTCTAATTGGAATTTTTTTCCAGAATAATCAATAATCGGAGAAAATTCTTTAAAGACTTCCCCGATCCCGGTCTCTACCAACCATTTGAAACTCTTTACTTGAGCTTCAATCAAATTAGGAAATTCTACTAAAGGTTTTTTGTATCTAGAAAAATACTTCTTTGGACGCTTTGTATCTACTTGCATGTTGATTAAGTCCCCAGATAGCAACAAGAAAAATAAACAAAAATAAAAGAAAAACAGACGAAAAGGTGCTTTTCTCTTACTTCTTTTTGCTTCTTATTAGCTAACTTCGGATAACATTAAATTAATGCTTTTTACAGCCTTATAATAAAACGGAGATTGCATCCGATACTCAATCAATGAATCCTAAACAGCCTACTCTATTTCAGCTTTTTTGTCAAATATATGTTGTGGATTCTTCTGTTTAGTTTTGCCCTTTCCTCCATTCCTCTATTTTTTTATGATTTCCGGAAAGCAAAACCTTTGGAACTTTGTAATTTTTCTTCTTGTATTTTAAAACTTCCGGACGCGTATAAACTTCACTAGAGGATACTCGTTCTTCTTCTAGGGATTCATATTTGCCTAAAACTCCCGGAATCTGACGAGAGATAGAGTCTACTAAAACCATAGCTGGCAGTTCTCCACCAGTTAAAACATAATCCCCTATTGAAATTTCTTCTGCTTTAAACATTTTCTGCACCCGTGCATCTATGCCCTCATATCTACCAGAAATTAAAATAATATCAGTATATTTTTTTGCGGAATTTTTTGCATAGCTTGTAGTAAACTTTTTACCAGATGGAGAAAATAAAATAATTTTTGTTTTCTTTTTGTTTTTAGTTTTGGAAATGGCTTTTTCTATTGCTTTAATTATTGGCTCTGCTCGCATTACCATACCCGGACCGCCACCATAAGGTTTGTCATCAACCGGCCGATAATTATTTTTAGGAGCCTTAATAAAATCTCTTGGATTATAAAATTTTACTGAAATTAATTTATTTTTTATCGCCCGCCCAATAATAGACTCATTTAAATATGAATCAAAAATCTCTGGAAAAATTGTAATGATATGAAAACGCATTTTTATATTATAACAAAAATCCCCCTTTCGGGGGATTTTTTAACTTAAATTCCTTTCAAGTCTTCCATCGCCTGATCAACGGTCTTCATCGTTGGTGCAGAGCTCATGGATCCAGCTGGTCTTTCTGGTCTTACGCTTCCTTCCGGTTCATTGATCTTTAGATTAACGCGAGCGTTATTCTTCATACCAATAATGCGAAGCAAGGTGCGGATAGCTTTTGCAGTATTTCCCATTCTTCCGATAATCTTACCCATATCGGCAGGATTTACGGTAAGAGTAATGAGCACACCCATTTCGTCAACAGTCCTTTCAATTTTTACATCGTTCGGATTATCTACGAGAGCTTTTACTACATATTCCAAAAATATCTTGTCTGCGTCTTCCATATGTATTTCTGAATTTATATTTTTAATTTTTATTTTGCAGTGTTACGACCTGACATACTGCTATACCTGTAATTATACAAAACCCTCCAAAGGCGGGCAAGTTATTTTTTCGCTTTCAACTCCTTCCTTTTAACTGTCGGCTTTTTCTTTGGCAAAACATTTTTTTTCTTCCCTTCTATTACTTTATCGTGCACCAAAAAATTATGCATCGTATCTGAACATTTCGCTCCTTTGCTCATCCAATATTTTATCCTATCAGCATTTAAATTTTTCTCTCCTGCTTTCGGATTATAGGTGCCAAGTATTTCTAAAAATCTTCCGCTTTTGGTGCTATTTTTCGAATCAGTCAAAACAGCCCGGAATGATGGGTCGTTCTTTCTGCCTATCCTTTGTAATCTTATTTTTAACATAAATAGAGCTTAACATAAAAAACTTAAAAAGCAATTATTTTAAATTTCGTGCTATATTTAACCTAATGAAACACCAAAAGAAACACGAGAAAAAGCACAAACAAACAAGCACAAATAAACAACAGGGAATAATTTCTGTTTCTGCTAAGGGCACAGGATATGTTAAGGTTTTGAACCAAAAAGATGATATAGAAATCGATTTCAAACACTTAAATACTGCTCTACATGGAGATGTGGTTGAAATAGTTTTACATAAAAAAGGAAAAGGTAGAATTACCGGCGAGGTAGTGAAAATAATTTCCCGTGCAAAAACTCGCTTCGCTGGAATTTTAGAAGCAGAAAATCGAATGTTTTTCCTGAAACCTGACGACACAAAAATGTATGTTGATATTTTGATACCGGAGAAATTTTTGAATAATGCCAAAACAGGACAGAAGGTTTTCGCAGAAATAGTTTCGTGGAGTAATCCTCACAAAGCACCAGAGGGAAAAGTAGTAAAAATTCTCGGGCGTCCCGGTGACAATGACACAGAAATGTATGCGATTGCGATAGAAAAAGGTTTTGATGCTGAACTCCCCTCTAAAGTAGAAGAAGAAGCCAAAAAAATAAAAGAAAATGGAATAAAAGAAAGTGATTATGTGGGACGTCGAGATTTTAGAAAAATTTTAACCTTTACCATTGACCCCTCTGACGCAAAAGATTTTGACGATGCGATATCTTTCAGGGAAATTGCAAATGGTGAATATGAGATAGGCATTCACATTGCTGACGTATCACATTATGTAAAAATTGGCAGTGGACTCGATACCGAAGCACGCGAACGTGGCACCTCAGTTTATTTGGTAGATAGAACAATCCCAATGTTGCCAGAAATTCTTTCAAACGATTTATGTTCTCTCGTGCCAAACAAAGATCGCCTCACTATGAGTGCAGTTTTCATTATTGATAAAAATGCCAAAGTAAAAAGCGAATGGTTCGGACGCACGATCATTTATTCTCAGAAAAGATTTACTTACGAAGAGGCAGAAACTTCTATAAAAACCGCCAACGCGCCACTACACAAAGAGCTTTCTGTTTTAAATATTTTAGCAAAAAAACTAACCAAGGAAAGATTTATGAAGGGTGCTATCTCACTTGATCAAGAAGAAGTTAAATTTGTTCTGGATGAAAAAGGAACGCCAATAAAAGTAATAAAAAAAGAACGTGGTGATTCAAATAGATTGATTGAAGAGTTTATGCTTTTAGCAAATAAAAAAGTAGCGGAAGTTCTCTCTCCTAAAACGACGAGGGGTGTAAAAGATGAAAGTGTTTCCCTTTATCGTGTTCACGACCTACCAAGTAAAGAAAAAATGGCCGACTTGGCATTTTTCTTACGAAGTTTGGGCTATAAAATATCTCTGCAAAATGGAATCATCCCAACGTATGAAATAAACAAACTTTTAGAAGATTTAGCAGGGGAAAAAACAAATGAGACAGTCAGAGATACTGTGCAACGAGCTGTGATACGTTCTATGGCTAAAGCAATTTATTCTACAAAAAACATAGGACATTATGGGCTTGCCTTTGAATACTATACCCACTTTACTTCCCCCATCAGAAGATATCCAGATATTATGATTCACAGATTGCTTAATGACTATTTAGCAAAGAAAAAAATTGGTAGAGAAAAATTACATGGATATGAAAGTATCGCGAGAATTTCCTCTGAACAAGAAAAGCGCGCCTCGGATGCCGAACGAGCTTCCATAAAATATAAACAGGTAGAATACATGTCTAAACGTTTAGGAAAAAGTTTTGAAGGAGTGATCAGCGGAATAACCGAATGGGGTATGTATGTGGAGGAAAAAGAAACAAAATGTGAAGGCTTAGTAAGAGTACGAGATATGGGTGATGATTTTTATATTTTTAATGAAAAAAAACTCGAATTAGTTGGACAAAAAAGTAAAAAAAGATATCGACTTGGTGATCGCGTTAAAATAAAAGTAAAAGAAGCTGATTTAGAAAGAAAAACAATAGATTACATCTTAATATGAAAAAATTTTTAAATAAAAAAGTTTTATGGGGAATATTTTCGATAGTGATAGGAGTATCTTTGGCGTATTTTTTACTTTCTTTTTTTAATGAAAAAAATTTAGCAATATCAAAGTACAACGAAGCTTCAATAATACAACTTGTCGCCCCAGAAATAAAAAAATCTCAATATTTCTATGCCAATAAGGACACAAATGGAGGACCAAAAGTATCTGCTAAGGCTTTTTTGATTGGTGATTTAAATACAGGAGAAGTAATCCTTTCAAAAAACCAAGACCAAAAATTCCCCATTGCTTCCACTTCCAAACTAATGACAGCCTTGATAACCACAGAGATAAACTCTTCGGAAAACATAACTCAAATAAACAAGAAAGTTTTATCCACAAAAGGTACAAATGGCGAACTTCGATTAGGAGAAAAAATAAAAATTTCTGACTTATTGTATCCCCTTCTCTTAGAATCGAGTAACGATGCCGCAGAGGCACTCGCTTTTTATTTTGGAAGAGAAAGTTTTATTTCAAAAATGAATCAGCAAGCAGAAAAATTAAAAATGTCTTCTACCTCATACGAAGACCCAAGCGGTCTCTCCCCTAATAATCAATCAACTGCTTCTGATATGTTTAAATTAACAGGATATTTAAACCAACAAAAACCAGATTTATTAAAAATTACAACCAAAAGAAGTTATTCTAATAAAAAACACAGCTGGTCAAACATCAGCCAATTTTTAGGAAAAGATGGTTACTTGGGCGGTAAAAGTGGATACACTGATGCTGCTAAACAAACAGCTATTTCCCTTTTTGCGTTGCCGTTAGGAGAAACAGGCGAAAGACCCATAGCAATCACTCTTTTGCAAAGCTCCGACCGTCGCAAGGACATAGAAAGCATTCTAAAATATCTAAAGAAAAACATATATTACGGAGGAGAAGCTGATGCAAACACTAATTGGGTGCAAGAAAAAATCGGGATGCCAGATATCAAAGATCCAAATTTTGTAACCTTGGCTTTCGTTGGTGATATAATGCTTGATCGTGGAGTAAAAAATTCAGTTATAAAAAATTTCAACAATGACTATTCCCTGCTTTTTGAAAAATCAAAAGAACTATCAAAGTTATTAAAAGAATCAGATATTACATTTGGCAATCTAGAAGGTACTGCTTCTGATCAAGGCGTTGACCAGAAAAATTTATATTCTTTTAGAATGGATCCTGGTGTTATCCCGACCTTAAGGGGTGCAGGTATAAGTATTTTGTCTACAGCCAACAATCATGTCGCAGACTGGGGACGTTCTGCATATATTGATACACTAGCCCGTCTAAAAGAAAATGAAATACTTTATACTGGTGGAGGAAACAACAAAGAAGAAGCAGAAAATCCAACGATTATTGAAAAATACGGAATGAAAATCGGTTTTCTTGGTTTTACTGATAAGGGTCCAAATTATATGACAGCTGGAGTTAACAAAGCAGGAGTACTTTTAGCAAATGATATAAATTTTGACGAAATAATAAAAAATGCTTCAAAACAAGTTGATTATTTGATTGTGACTTTCCACTTTGGTGAAGAGTACCAAACCAAACACAATGCAAGACAAGAAGAATTGGCGCATAAAGCAATAGACAATGGCGCAAAGATTATCATCGGCACACATCCGCATGTGGTAGAAGACACAGAAATTTATAAAAATGGTTATATCGCTTACTCTCTTGGCAACTTCGTCTTTGATCAATCTTGGAGCAAGCCAACAATGCAAGGAATGCTACTTGAAATTAAATTAAATAGGGACGGTTCAATGACCGTGACAAAAAATTCAACACAACAAAATTCTGTTTTCCAAATAGAAAAAGTGACTCTAGGCAAAGAAGAAAAAGTAAACTTTACTTCGCAATTTGAGTAGCTTCTTCGAATTTTACAGAAAGAAGCTTAGATGCGCCATCAGACCCAATAGTAACACCATAAAGAACCCCAGCCCGAGACATCGTCTCGCGATTGTGCGTGACAACGATAAGTTGCGAATGTTTGGAAAGTTTTTGGAGCATATCACCATATTTGCGAGAATTCGCTTCATCGAGCGCAGCATCAGTTTCGTCCAATACTAAAAACGGAGGAGGATTAACTTGAGACATAGCAAAAAGAAGAGCAATAGAAGTAAGCGATCTTTCTCCTCCAGAAAAAGCATGAAGTTCTTTAACCTTTTTATGTGGAAGAGAAACATTTATCTCTATTCCCTTTTCGATAACAGTCTCTTCGTCGTTTTCTAGTTCTATTTCCTCATCTAGGCTTTCATCGTCAGGTTCAATGGCTTTTTTCTTTTTAGCATCAAGGGTTATAGAAAGTGATCCGTGCCCACCATCAAACATTAGTGAAAAAAATTCTTGAAACTCCACATTTATCTTTTTTACACCCTCTTCGAATTCTATATCTATTTTTTTCTTTAAATCTAAAATGAGGTTTTGCAGAGACTCGATACTTTTTTCTAAATCTTGCATTTCCTTTTCAAGAAATTGATCTCTTTCAGAAACTTCTTTAAATTCTTTCAAGAGCTCCGCCCCGTTTCCTAAACCAGCATCTTCTAATTTTATTTTTATACGTTCAATTTTTCTCTTTTGTTCCTCTTGGGTAATTTCTGTGCTATCTTCTTCTGTTTTAAAATTTTTATAGGACAAAATCTCAGCCCCAAGAAGAGCCGCCCCCTCTTTGATTTCATTTTCAAATGCTTCTTTGCGATTTTTTAAATTTCCTTCTTTTATAATCACAAGTTCTAAAGAAGAAGATAACTCTTGGTGCCTAACCTTAAAGGAAAATTTTTCTCGCTCCAGGTCACGCAAGGCTTCCATCTCTGTATTTATTTCTTGTTTTAATTTTTCTGCATTTTGAGAAATTTCTTTTTCTTTATTTTCTATTTCTACCATTTCTCCCAAAATTTCTTTTTGACTTTTCTTCAAATTCTCTATTTCTAGAGTGTGATTTTTCTTATCTTTATCCTCTTGAGAAAATTTCTTTAAAATATTTTTTATACTTTCCAAAACGGGCCTAATTTCTTCGATACTTTCTTTTACAAAAGCTAAGTCGATAGAATCAGTTATCTCGTTAATTATATTTTTAATTTCTTCTTGAGAGATTTCTACAAATAGAGATTTTTGTTCTTTTCTTCGCTCTTCCATTTCTATCATTCCTTCTATTCGACCAAGCTTACGTTCCATTTCGCTCTTTATCCCACGAATAGAGTTTATTTTTTGTTCAACAACCTTTAGTTCTTCTATTTTTTTATTACCCAAAATAGAGTTACCCTCTTCGGTAACAGAAATTTTATCAACAATAATCATTAGTTCATTTGAAAGTTTGCTTCTTTCAGCCGACAAAGAGTCTTTTTCTTGTTCTAAATAAATACTTTCTTTTTTTAAATATTTTCTATACAGAACCAAGAGTTCTGTCTGCATCTCTTTTGTTTTTTCAAATTTTTCTACTTGTTTCTTTAAAAAATTAAGATGGGGAGCATTTTCTCTTCGCATTAAAACAACTTCTTTCATGTTTTCGTTTGTTCGTTCTAACTTTCTTTCAGATTCTTTTATCTTATATTGATAGATTTTTAGTCCAAGAGCATCTTCTACCATTTCCCTTTTCTCTTTGGCGTTGGCATTTAAAATTCTATCAGCCTCACCTTGAGAAATAATATGGTGGCCAGAAGAGCCAATATTGACTGAAGCTAATAAATTGTGAATATCTTTTAATCTAACTTCAGAGCCATTTAAAATATATTTATTTAATCCGTCAGAAAAAACTTCACGGGAAATTGAAATTACCTCGTAATTTAAATTTATATCTTCCCCTCCGTCATTTGTTAATTTAAAGACCTTATCAGTATTATTAAAATAAATAGTAACCCCTGCCCGTGACCCTTTAGGTAATTTTTTTGATCCCTTAAAGACAAGATCAGCGCCCCCTTTCCCGCGCATTGATTTCATCGACTGTTCGCCTAAAACAAAACGGATCGCCTCTACTACATTTGATTTTCCAGAGCCATTCGGCCCTACGATAGAAACTATTGGGCTTTCAAACTCCAAAACAGTTTTTTGAGCGAAAGATTTAAAACCATTTAATTGAAGAGTCTTCAGTCTCATTCTTTTTTAAAATTAATCTAACCAATTTTTTACTTTTAATGCAGCTTCAGCTGCTTTCTGCTCGGCCTCTTGTTTACTCTTTCCTTTGCCTTCGGCGATTAGATCTTTTCCGAAATAAATACCTACAGTGAAATGCTTATCATGGTCGGGACCTGATTCGTGCAGAACTTTATAAGCTGGAGTCACAGAAACAAATTCCTGCGCTTTTTCTTGTACTAAAGATTTCGCATCACGCCAAAGTTTTTTATTCACTATTTCTTCTGTTTTCGGTAATAAGGTTTTAGTTACAAATTTATCTACTACTTCATACCCTTGATCTAAATACATTGCTCCGATAAATGCTTCATAGGTATTGGCTAAAATATATTGTCTAGCTTTACCAAAATCTTTTGCTTCTCCTTTAGATAAAAGCAAATAATCATTCATCCCGATATCCCCTGCAATTTCAGAAATAATAATTGCGTTTACCAGAGCAGAACGAAGCGCGGTCAGCTCACCTTCTGTATATTGTGGATATTTTTTATAGAGAAAATCTGTAACGATGAGTTCAAGCACTGCATCGCCTAAAAATTCCAAGCGCTCATTGTGAGAGATAGACACTCCCGGATTCTCGTTAATATAAGAACGATGAGTAAAAGATTGTTTCAATAAATCTTTGTCTTTGAAAACTACTTTGGTTTTTTTCTCAAAATCTGAAAATTGTATCATATATTTACTTTATAACTTTATGAACCTTATAACTTTTTACTACTCAGTATTTCAATTGCTTTGCTAATTAACGGAATTATGTCGTTATAAATACGAAGTTCTGGAATTGAAGAAAGTGGAAACCACCTTGCCCCATCTAATCCTCCGGATTTTTCAAGCTCAAGCTCTTTGTCTTCACTGTTGGCCAAAAAATAAACTACCTTTTTTAAACTTTTTCCTTTTTCTGGATGAGTTGCAACGTATTCATTCTCTCCTAATTTTTCTTCTATATTAATATCAAGTCCGATTTCTTTTTTAATTGCCCTCTTCGTACCTTCTTTGATGTCTTCATTTAATTCAACTTTACCCTTAGACAATGTCCAGTAACCAAAAACATCATGCACAAAAGCAAATAGAATGCTGTTGTCTTTTTTTGTATATACCAATGCTCCCCCTAATGTCTCCACTGGCAATTTACCAATATCAACTATTTCTTCACGCTTTTTATTTTTACTAGTTTGTTTTTTTTCTGGCTCACCCATTTCTTTGTAAACTGTCCCGAGCACACCATTCACAAATTTACCAGAATTTTCTCCACCAAAAGTTTTTGCCAACTCTATCGCCTCATTAATGGCTACTTTTGGAGGTACTTCTTTTCGATTGCCAAAAAGAAGCTCCGCTAAACCAATTCGTAAAACGTTTCTATCAATAATAGAAATTTTACTTATCGGCCAATCTGGTGCAGCTTTTTCAATAATTTCATCAATTATTTCACGCTTTTTTAATACTTTATCAATAAGAGAAAAAACAAAACCATCATCTTCAAAGCCAGGAGCGAATTCTTTTAAATTTCTTTTTAAAACATCTTCAACTTTATCATTGATGGGATTGTCGTTTTTGTTATTATCCAACAAGAAATCCCACTCGAAAAGCGTTTGGAGCACTATTGATCTTGAAAGGTGCCTATTAGCCATTTGTTTTTAGAACAAAATTATTTGCCTTCTTCAGCCTTTTTTGCCTTTGCTTTCTTTTGCTTCTTTTCAGTCTTTTTTATCAAATCTAAAACCTTTTTCCCTCTATAAAATCCGCAAGAAGAACAGACAGTGTGGCGTCTTTTTAGGGCTTTGCAATTCTCGCACTTAGAAAAACTCGTACTCTCCAATGCGTGGTGAGAACGGCGGTTTGCTGTATGCGATTTTGTATGTCTCATTCGTACTACCATAATGTTTCTATCCTAGCATATTAAAGATGAAATGCAAAATAAAACGTGATATTATGGATAAATATGACAAATGAAGACAAATTGCACAATTTAAGACATTCTTTAGCGCACCTTTTGGCAGCGGCAGTTTTAGAATATTATCCTGATACGAAAGTAACCTTAGGCCCACCGATAGAAGATGGTTTTTATTATGACTTTGATTTTAGCTCCCCTATTTCGGACAAGGATTTGCCAAAAATTGAAAAAAAGATGCGTGAACTTCTTAAAACTTGGAAGGAATTTTCACATGAAGAAAAAACCGGAGAAGAAACAAAAAAACATTTTGCGGGCAATTCTTATAAACTTGAACTTATAAATGAAATTGCGGAGAAAGGCGAAAAAATTACTCTTTATACCTGCGGAAACTTTACTGACCTCTGCCGTGGTGGGCATTTGGAAAACCCAGCCAAAGAAATTGATTCTGGCGCATTTAAGCTCGACCGCATCGCCGGAGCCTATTGGCGAGGGAATGAGAAAAATAAAATGCTTACCCGCATATACGGACTCGCTTTTGAAACCAAAGAAGAACTAGAAGCATACATCAAACAACGCGAAGAAGCAGAAAAGAGAGACCATAAAAAATTGGGAAAAACACTTGGGTTGTTTACTGTTTCAGAATTAGTGGGAAAAGGATTACCAATGTACTTGCCAAAAGGTAATATTATTAAAACTGAATTGGAAAATTTCATTAGGAAAGAAAAAGAAAAATTGGGTTATTCTTTTGTGACCATTCCGCACATCGCTAAAAAGGAACTTTATATTAGAAGTGGACATATGGGAAAATATGACGCGATGATGCCGATTATGACAGATGAAAACGGCGAAGAATTTGTGATGAAAGCCATGAACTGCCCGCATCATTTTGAAATATACAATGCCGAACCACACAGCTATCGTGATTTACCTCTACGGATAGCTGAGAATACCACTGTGTACCGCAATGAAAAAAGTGGAGAACTTGCCGGACTTTTACGTGTTAAAAATTTAACTCAAGATGACACACACCATTTTATCAGAGCGGATCAGATAGAAACAGAAATCGAAATGATTTTCGGTTTAATGCAAAAAGTTTATGGCTTGTTTGGTTTTAATGATTACAAAGTGGAAATATCTGTCCGAGATCCAAAAAATAAAGAAAAATATTTCGGTAGCGACGAGGTCTGGGAAAAAGCTGAGGGAATTTTGATTAATTCCGCGAAAAAGATGGGCTTGAAATACAGCGTAGAAGAAGGCGAAGCGGCTTTCTACGGACCAAAGATTGATATAAAAGTAAAAGACTCAATCGGCCGAGAATGGCAATTAACCACTGTGCAACTTGATTTTAATCAGCCGGAAAATTTTGAAATGGATTACACTGGAGAAGACGGCAAAAAACACCGCGTGGTTGTTCTGCATGTTGCTATCTTCGGATCTTTTGAAAGGTTTATGGGGGTTTTGATAGAACACTATGCCGGTGCCTTCCCTCTTTGGCTCTCGCCGGTGCAGGTAAAAGTTATTCCGGTTCGTGAGAACCATAATGAATATGCAAAAAAAGTTTTTGAAATGTTGAAAGAAAATGGCATTCGTGCAGAACTGGCTGATGAAGATAAAAACCTCGGTGGAAAAGTCCGCGATGCAAAAAACAACAAAATCCCTTACTGGATAGTTATCGGTGATAAAGAAACTGAAGCAGACAAAGTCACACTGGAATCCCGCGACGCCGGTCAGCTAGGACAAATGTCTAAAGAAGAACTACTCACAAAACTTTTGGAAGAAATAAAAACTAAAAAATAATTTTAGATATCAATCTCCGCCAGTTTGGCATTGGATTGGATAAAAGATTTTCGAGGTGGGACTTCGGAGCCCATGAGAATATCAAAGATTTCATTTGCTTCTTCGGCATCGCTGATATCCACTCTTTTTAACACACGATGAGCAGGATCCATTGTGGTCTCCCAGAGTTCTTCCGGATTCATTTCTCCGAGACCTTTAAAGCGCTGAATGTGAATTTTATTTGATTTTTTGACTTCTTCTTTTTCCTCTGCCTCCTCTTCGCTTTCTGATTCTTCTGCTGTTTCTACCTCTTCGATTTCTTTCACGTCCGCATTTTTGCCGACAATTTTTAATTTCTCATCATCGGTATAAGCATACAAAACTTCTTTCCCTTTTTTTATTTTATAAAGTGGTGGTTGGGCGATATAAATATATCCAGCATCGATCACTTGTCTGAAATATCTATAGAAAAGAGTCAGAAGAAGTGTACGAATGTGTGAACCGTCCACGTCGGCATCTGTCGCAATAATTATTTTGTGATATCGCATTTTTTCTAAATCAAAAGTGTCTCCAATGGATGTACCCATAGCAATGACTAGAGATTTCACCTCTTTCGAAGCAAGCATTTTATCAATGCGGGCACGTTCCACGTTCAAAATCTTTCCGCGAAGTGGTAATATCGCTTGTGTGCGTCTATCGCGTCCTTGCTTAGCGGAACCGCCTGCAGAATCTCCCTCCACTAAAAACAATTCCGATTCTTCCGCGTGTTTGCTTTGGCAATCTGCCAACTTCCCTGGAAGAGTCATCCCTTCTAGCGCGCCCTTACGAAGCACAGAATCTTTTGCCGCCTTCGCTGCCTTGCGAGCTTTCAAGGCAAGAATTGATTTATTAATTATACTTTTCGCTTCATCTGGATTTTCTTCTAAGAAGTTCGCAAACGCTTCTCCGAAGACGGTGGCGACTGCGCCTTGCGCCTCCATACTTCCGAGTTTACCTTTTGTCTGTCCTTCAAATTGTATTTCGCGAAGTTTAACAGAAATAACTGCTGTTAAACCTTCCAAAACATCATCCCCCGTGAACCCCCCTTCGGACTCTTTCAGCATTTCATTTTTTTTGCAGTAAGTATTGAGAGTCCTCGTAAGCGCTGTTTTAAAACCAGTCACATGTGTTCCCCCTTCCTGGGTATAAATATTATTCGCAAAAGGGAAAATTCTATCCACAATATCATCTACATATTGAAGAGCGACTTCTACCCCCACGCCATCCAATTCTTTTTCAACATAAAAAATATTGCTTTGGATTGGTTTTTGAAATTTATTGTAATATTTCACGAGAGAAATGAGCCCACCTTCAAAATAAAAAGACACTGAGGGTAATTCTTCTCCGAGTTCTCTAAAATAAAAAACGTCCTCTTCGTTCAATCCTTTTTTATTATCAAAATTACGCGCATCAATTATTGAAATCCTTAATTTTTTTACGAGATACGCTTGCTGACGAATATGATTCACCACAGTATGCCAATCAAATTTGATATCACCGAAAATTTCTGTATCCGGAGCAAACGTAACAATCGTGCCATGAAGTTTTGAAGAAGAAAGTTTTTTTACCGCTACTTTTTTCTTACCCTGATGATATTCTTGAGCGTATCTTCCGCCGTCGCGATGTACTTCTGCTCGGCAATAAGAAGAAAGAGCGTTCACCACTGATGCGCCTACGCCGTGCAAGCCTCCAGAAACTTTATATCCCTCTCCGCCAAATTTTCCTCCAGCATGAAGCGTCGTCATTACTGTTTCTAACGCTGAAACTTTTGTTTTTTTATGAATATCGACTGGTATACCTCGGCCATTGTCCGCCACTCGCACCTTATTTTCCGGCAAAAGAACAATTTCAATTTCATCACAAAAACCACCCATGGCTTCATCGCGGGAATTGTCAAAAATCTCCCAAATTAGGTGGTGTAAGCCTTCCGGGCCAGTTGTTCCAATATACATGCCTGGACGACGCCTAACGGGCTCTAGGCCCTCTAAAACGGAAATGTCAGAGGCATCATAATGATGCCCTTTTCCGGCATCTTTTTTGTCTTCCTTTTCTTTTGCCATACACGTATATTATAGCAAAAAATTATCTTAAATACTAGTCTTTTTTCCCCAAAAAACCTTTACTTTTAAGTGATTTTTCTTTATATTAGAAAAATGAGAAAAAATTATAAAGTGAGTTATCCAAAGGAAAAAGAATTAAGAAAAAATCTGGAATCTAGAAATGATGTTGAGGCGATGCGAATCAAGCGTTATCTAGGAATGCCCGATTTATCACGCGCCCAGGGTAGTCCAATAGCTGAAATAGTAGAAAGAGTGACAAACCTACCAGAATTCAAGGATTTGGATATTATAGAGATACCAGAAATAGTTCCCGCAAATATTAGTTTTGATTTATTCGATTTTCCGGCAGATCATCCAGCACGTTCAAAATCTGACACTTATTATGTTGATGAAAATTATATTCTTCGCACTCACACCACCGTGATGTGGTACTACTATTTACAACAAGAGGATGTAAAACAACGAATGGCCAACGGAGAACCAGTGGGCTGTTTTTGCTATGGAAAAGTTTATCGCAAGGATGAAATTGACAGAAACCACATGAATGTTTTTCACCAAATTGATGGTTGGTATTTGGCACCAAAAGATAAGAAAATAATTGGCAAGCAGGAGCTAGACGCTGAATTACGAAACATTGCAAGAGCAGTATTTGCTCCAAATACTAATATTAAAATTTTTGACGATGCTTTCCCTTATACTGATCCGTCTCTTCAAATGGAAGTCGAAAAAGGTGGCAAATGGTTAGAAGTTTTAGGTAGTGGAGTAGTAAAAGGAAGTGTTTTAGAAAAATTTGGCATTGATTCATCAAAATGGAATGGCTGGGCCTTCGGACCCGGAATCGAAAGACTGGCGATGGTCTCGATGAGCCTACCTGATATGCGATTATTTTGGTCAGAAGATCCTAGAGTAAAAAACCAATTGATACTAGGACATGAATTTATGGAAGTAAGTAAATATCCACCGATAATTCGTGATATTTCTTTCGTAGTAAATAATGACTTTATCCCAAATGATTATTTTGATTTTGTTAGAGAAGCCGCTCCGGGCATTATCGAGCAAGTCGAACTTTTAGATAAATATGAAAACATTAAAAAATTCGGCGCAGGAAAAATAAGCTACGCTTTCCGGATTACTTATCGTTCGCTTGATAGAACTCTGACATCAGAAGAAATAGATAATATCCATAAGAAGGTAGAAGAAGCAACAACAAAAATTTTTGGAGGAACAGTTCGTTAAATATTCTGGGCCAAGATTTTTAAATTATATCATTTAAATGCTTCCAGATTGCATACATGGCGTATGTATCCAGTTTGCAATATATCTTTAAATTTTCCACTTGTTTTAATTTTTCTTCTTCAGAAAATTCTCCCTTAATAATTTTATTCCACGTATCTGACGCAGTTGCCCCTTCTTGTATGTCTAGCACTTTATAAGACAGCTCCGGGGCAAGTACTGGTAATATATATTTAATAGAAGTTTTACCTTTAAATTTTGGATGAACGTAGTGCTGTTCCGAAAAAATATCCATTAAATCAATAATTCTAGAATTAAGTTCTTCCAAAAATATTCTGTGTTCCGGATTTCTCTTGGCTAAATCTTTATTTCTTCCCATTTCAAAACTTTTATTCCAAGTTATCACAGAACCTTTATCTGGTAATTTTTCCTTCAAAGCCGAAATAAATTCTTCATCAGGATTTTTGTTGTCTGTAAAAATAAATTCGGCGTGTTTGGGTTCCTTCCCCTTTTCTTCAAGAACATGTAGAGAAAACTGAAAAGTTATTTGATTGAACGGGCTAAAATTAGCAAACCTTGGAATTCCAGCAGCGAAAGTTTCGTAGTCCAAAAAAGATATCGGCAAAGAAATATTCTCTAAAAAATTATTAACTTCATTTTTATTTATGAAAACTTTATCTAATTGGGTTGCGGTAACTTGATTTCTTTGTTTTTCACTTAAGAGAAATTCTTTCGGAACATCATCAATGAGAAAAATACTGCTGTCTATCAATTCTGCAAGTTTACTTTTAGACATTCCGATACGTGAAATATCATGCACGCTATAGTCTGGGATATGCGGATTAGAATAAGAAAAAGTTGTACAATGAGAACTTCTACCGCGAGTAATACATTTGCATGAACCAGGTGGTTCTTCTTCGGAAGAAAGAAAGTCTTGCGCAATTTTCATTTCTTCAGCAACAATATTCATAACTTCCATTACTTTTTCTGTGAAATCTTCTTTTGAAAAAAGTTTATCTAAATCAAGCTCAAGTCCACGAATATATTCACTATTTAATCTAACCAGATTTAATTTACCAACTGGTACTCCTAATTCTTTGAGAACTAAATATTGAAAAGCTACATCATAAGTATAGAGTTCATCTTTTGTTTTTTTGTTCTCTCCGCTGTTTGAGGCCTTAACTTCATACAAGTCATAAGCCTTAGAACTAGAATTCCATACTAAAATATCACAGATAATTTTATATAAATCAGTCTCAAAAACCGGCTGGTAAATGATAGGAGTTTGAGATTTTACAAGTTGCTTCGTTTCTTCTACGGCACTACGATCAGAAACTAAAACACCATTCGGAAACAAATCCCTTGCGAGAATATCAACTTCATTCCCAGTCTCTATTATCCCTTGATCAAAAGCAGATAAGGGTTTTGCAAAATATATATCTGGCTTGTGTATTTTAAGCCAAGCATTTTTTGCGCAGTCTTTATAGATAAGATAATCAGTCTTGGTTAATTTCATAACATTTGTTTATTAGAACTAAGATGCATTTTTGATTTCCAAAAGAAAAATCCTATTATTATAAAAGTAGCAAGAGGTGAAATATATTCTGGAATTTTAAAACCAAAACTATGCAATATCATAATTATTCCCAAAACAAGAATAGAATACATCGCGCCGTTTTTTAGATAAACATATTTTTTTATACGTTCTATGTTACTTATCGTAAGCTGTCGCACCAAAAGAGCACCTAATCCATTTCCAATCAATATCAGAGGAACAGAAAGAGTAAAAGCAAAAGCTCCAAGCACTCCATCTATCGAGAAAGTCGTGTCAATAATTTCCAAAAAAAACAATTTACTTAAATCAGATTGAGTACTTCCAAGCAGCCTTTTTTCTTGCTCTTCCGCATTTTGCTTGAAACCATGCGTAATAAAAAATAAAGTAGAACCCACCACAGCACCGAAAGCCATTAGATTGTTCTGTTTCAAAGCAAACCACGAAATAACAGCTAGCAAGACTGAGACCACAGCATAAAACCACACTCCTTGATTCATAAAAAATCTCTCTGCCCTAGGTAGCCCCATTTTTTTATCTTCTAGGAACAACCAATGCAAAAATAAAAAAACTAAAAATACTCCGCCTGCCATAAGCAAAATCGGAGCTGATTTATGTATTGATTCTTGAACCAAAGGATCGCTAGACCAAGCCGCTGAAACAACTTGCCAAACAGAAAGCGTTGGATTAAACCCCCAAACAATAAAAAAAGGTAAAAGCCCGCGAATTAAAAAAACTGCAATTAAGATACCCCAAGTAAGAAACCATTTTCTGGCACGTGCCCCCATTGTAGAAAGCACTTCTGCGTTAATTATCGCGTTATCAACAGATGAAATAGTCTCAAAAAGAGACAAGCCCACTATCGTTAATAAAGCTCCAAATATCATAGTTTTTATTCTGTGGTTACTCCATCAAACTCAGGACCGTCTTTTTCTGCTTCTTCTTTGGTGGCTCTTACTACTCCATCCTTATGGTGCGCTGGAGAATATATCGTATAAAGTTTCAAATCATCCACAGAAGAAGTGTTAATAATATTGTGCTCTGCGCCAGCCGGAACAATAATTACTGATCCATCATTAAGAACATATTCATTGCCATCAATAATGCATTTCCCTTCTCCTTTTTCAAAACGGAAAAATTGGTCATTATCTGTATGCACTTCCATCCCAATCTCTTCGTTTGGTTTTAAACTCATCAAAACTAACTGACAGTGTTTACCAGTATATAAAACTTTTCTAAAATTCACATTTTCTACTGCATCTTTTTCTATGTTTACATTAAATCCCTTCATATGTTTTGTTTTGCGAGAGAAAAATAAATTTTCCAAGAGCTTTATCTTTATGACCTAGCGTAGGGAAATTTGATTTTTCTTGAGCAATAATTAAAAGAAAATAAACTTATTAATCGCGCTTCGATAAACGCGATACGGCTTCGGCCCGACGAAAGCCTTGCCGTTTATAAATATTGTTGGCGTACCATATATATTTGTTTTATTAAGTTCTTTTATCTGGTTTTCTACGGCAATTTTTGTCTCAGCACTATTAGCACATTCATTAACTTTTTTCACATCAAAAGCAAAACTCTCTAATATTTTGTTGGCATTTAGTTTATCCAAGACAAAATCTTTATCTGCGCTAAATAAATAGCTATTAAAATCCCAATACTTATCAGTATAATCTTTATAAACACAAAATCCCATCTCTGCCAAAAATGTAGTGTCTCCCTTCGCAGGATAGTGAGCAAAAACATAATTTGTCTGTTTGTCTTTTATTAACTTTTGAATATCTGGGTATGCTTTTCTACTATAATCACACGCATAACATCCAACAAGTACTACATTATCTTTTGATCCAATATTTTGAGTTGGAAAACCAGAAAGATCGACATTGTTAAGCGTCACGTTTGCTTCTGTTTTTTGGGTAATACCACAAGTGGAACTATCCCCTAACGCAGTCACTTTATTATTTTCTCCACTCGGATCAAATGCACAAAATCCGCTTTCGTTTAACCCATTACAACTTCCAAAAACATAGAAATTATATACACCTCGCATAACCCAAATGGTGCTACCCAACATTAGAATAAAGAATATCCAAGATAATATTTCGTAATGTTTGTTTACCATCTTGGCGAGAAAGGTTGAGCGAGTGATTATTTTTGATAAAATTTTCCCTTTTATTTTATCTGCAAAACCAGTATTGCATGGACGAAGAGTAATCCTTCTGAAAACGCAACTGAAGGCTTCCTTCGCGAGCGCCCGATGCGAAGCACTAAAGATTCCCATTATTCCAAAAACAATTAGAGCGATTATGCAAGGCATAAATTATAGTATTTTAAAAATTTTATTTAAATTTGTAATAAATATTTCTGCTTCTTCCATTGTATTATATAAATACAAAGAAATTCGAGCAGAATTGTAAATCTTTTTATTGTTAAACCACGAGTGTACACAGTGTTGTCCGGAACGAATAGAAATATTTGCCATCTCGTCTAACATAATTGCAAATTTATGCATGTCTGTACTATCAATATAAAAATTAACAATGCCCGACCGTTGTACTGGATCTGCCGGACCAATAATTTTTATTTGCGGAATTTTCTTTAGCTCCTCTGTAATGTACGTATTTAATTTGAGCTCGTGCTCTGCTATATCCTTAAAATCAAATTGGCTTAAATATTTTACAGCCTCTCCTAACCCAATAATCCCGGCATAATCTTGCAATCCAGCTTCAAATTTTTCTGGAACTGGAAGCATTTCATAACTGTCATAAGTAGAAGACAGAACAGTATCTCCTCCTACTAAAAAGGGCTTCAGTTTTTCTAAAAGTTTAGTCTTGCCATAAAATACTCCGGTGCCGGTCGGCCCCAACATTTTGTGTCCGGAAAATACTAAAAAATCAGCATCTAAATCTTGAACATCAATTTTTCTATGCGGAATACTTTGTGCCGAATCTAAACAAACTAAGACTCCATTTTTGTGTGCAATTTCTACTATTTCTTTCGCTGGATTTGTCACGCCATCTAAATTTGAGGTGTGAACAATCGAAACCAATTTCGCGTCGGTAATTAATTGAGAAAAATTATCTAAATTAAAACTACCGTCTTCATTTGAAGGAATTATTTTTACAATAATACCAATTTTATCTCTAAAAAATAACCAGGGAACTAAGTTTGAATTATGTTCCTTGTCAGAAATCAAAACAATATCCCCTTTTTGCAAATTAAGAGAATTCGCAAGTAAATTTATACCCTCAGTTGTATTGCGAGTAAAAATTATTTCATCTTCTTTCGCATTTATAAATTTCGCAACAAGCCCTCTCGCTTCTTTCACTTTCTTTGTAACCTTGTCTCCCAATTTATGAGAACTCCTACCAGCGCAAGCTGAATAATTAAGATAATAGTCGTTCATCGCTTCCACGACTTGATTCGGCTTTAAACTCATGCAGGCACTATCTAAATATATTGGAACAACTTCGTCTTTTTGTTTTAAAATATTAAAATCAGCCCTTATTTTATCTGTATTTAACATAAATTTTGTATATTTTGATTATATCACATATTTCCCCACCCTCGTTCTTCGGATAGAAAAAGCTAAAGCTGGTATTCCTACCATATCTCCGAGAGTATTAGCGACACTTCGCACATAAGTCCCACTACTACACTTAATTTTCAAATGTGCGACAAAAAATTTATTGGGTTTATCCAAAATTAATCCTTTCCAAATATCTAAAATTTCTTCTTGCCGAAAATCACCATCCACTTTTTCTATCCTTTTTTTAATATTTGCAAATAACTTTTTATTATTTATTTCTGTAATTTTTTCTAGCTTTAGTTTCTGAATAAAAACTACCCTCTCTGGGATATCAACATATTCCCCCTCTCTAGCATAAACAAACAATGGTTTCCCTTTGACCGTTTTAGAAGAATATTTTGGATACTTTTGAAAATTTTCTCCCAAAAAACTCTTCAAATTTCTCTTTATTTCTTTTTCTATTTTAGGGAAAAAAGCAAAATTAGTATTTACAACTTTGCCTAAAACATCATAAGTATCCGTGGCAAAACCAAACAAAACTTTAAAGTTATATTCTTTATTCAAAGCTAAATACTTTTCTTTATTTTTTATTTCTTCTCCCGTAAGCACAAGCAAAAGCCCGCTTGCCATCGGATCTAGCCTTCCAGCATAAGTCATTTTTACGTCTTTATATTTCTTGTGCTTCTGACGAAAATTCTCCAAGACTTGAAGTGGGGTCTTCCCTTCTTTTTTATTTAAAAGAATTATATTTTTCATCTTATAATAATCTTGAATATAACACAGAAATAAGGTAGATTAAAGAAGAAGGAGGGTTCGCATAGTGGTCTAGTGCGCAGACCTGGAAAGTCTGTATGTCTGAAAGGGCATCGGGAGTTCGAATCTCCCACCCTCCGCGCTAACTTAGCATATTTAAAAATTCTTTCTCGTTTAGAACTTTTATTCCAAGATTTAAAGCAGTTTTTAGTTTAGAGCCTGAATCTTCTCCTGCCACAACGTAAGAAGTGTTTTTTGAAACTGAACCCACTACTTTTCCACCAAGAGCAAGAATTTTTTCTTTGGCTATCTCCCGTGACATTTGAGAAAGGGTGCCGGTCAATACAAAATTAAGCCCAGTAAACTTGCCTGCTTTTTTCTTTTCTGTTTTTTCTATAACAACACCATTCTTTTCCAATTTTTTTATAAAATTTAGATTATTTTTATCCCGCAAAAAACTATAAAGACTTTTAGACACAGCAGGCCCGATATTTTCTATATTATATATATCTTCTATCGTCGCATTTAAAAGATTTTGAAAAGTATTAAAATGCAAAGCTAAATCTCGTGCTGTTTCCTCTCCCACATGAAGAATTCCAAGCGCCCAAAGAAAACGGGATAAGGAAATTCTTTTCTTATTTTTTATTTCATTAATTATATTTTCAGCAGATTTTTCTCCGAATCTCTCAAGCGGTGCGATGTCTTCTCTCGTCAGGGTGAAAATGTCCGCTGCGTCAGTTATTAAACCTTCGTCTTTGAAACGTCTCAAAATTTTAGGACCTAATTCATAAATCTCAAAAACAGAAACAAAATGTTCTAAATATCTTTCGTTCTTCGCTCCACATTTTTTATTAGTACAATAATACGCAACAGAAGATGTTTCTGATAAAATTTTCTTCTCCACCCTACCACCACAAGCTGGACAAATTTCTAACATTTTAATTTTTTGTTCTTTGCCATTACGCATCCGAGTCAACACTTCTACCACCTTAGGAATCACATCCCCTGCTTTTTCTATTACGACAGTATCTCCAATCCTTAAATCCAAACGTTCTATTTGATCCATGTTGTGCAGTGTTGCTTTAGATACCATCGATCCAGCTACGAGCGTCGGCTCAAAGATAGCCAGAGGCGTCAAGACACCAGTGCGTCCTACATTAATTTTTACATCTTTTATTATTGTTGTTGCTTTTTCAGCTGGATATTTGAAGGCTGCCATATAACGTGGCGCCTTGCCGACAACCCCCAAAACTTCTTGTAATTTTAAATCATCAATGGAAATTACAATGCCGTCCGTTCCATAAGAAAAATCTGGTCTGATTTTTTCAAATTTTCTAATAAAACTTATAACTTCGTTCAAATTTTTACAAACTGCGTCATTTTGATCCACTTCAAAGCCTAAACTTTTTAATAATTTGTGTTTATCTGAATGTTTTTGTAAATTTTCCTTACTGGAAAATTCTACAATGTCATAGGCAAAAAAATCCAATTTCCTTTCAGCAGAAAGCTTCGGGTCTAACTGTCGCAAGCTTCCAGCTGCCGCATTTCTGGTATTGGCAAAAACGGTCTTCCCCTCCTTTTCGTTTTTTTTATTTAAGGAAATTAAAGTCTTTTTAGACATTACGGCCTCGCCCCGGACTTCTAGATATTCTGGGTATGGAGCTTTCAAAACAAGCGGAATAGAATGTATAGTTTTCAAATTCTCGGTAATGTCTTCGCCGATAAAGCCATCTCCTCTCGTCGCTCCTCGTACGAATTTTCCTTTCTCGTAAATAAGCGACACAGCCAATCCATCAAACTTTATTTCACAAAAATATTCAAATTTTGCATTTGTAGTTAATAATTTTTTAACTCTATTTTCCCAGTCGAACAACTCCTCTTCACTAAAAACATCGTTCAAAGAAAGCATCCTCATCTTGTGCTTTACTTTTACAAATTTGTCCAAGGGTTTACCTCCTACCCTGTTTTCTGGAGCATTCAGATCTTCAAATTCTGGATATTTTTTTATAAGTTCTCTAAGTTCACGATTGAGTGAATCATAAACTGCGTCTGTCACCTCAGGCGCGTCTTTGGTGTGATACAAATCACGCAACCTGGCGATTTCCTCTCGCAGTTTTTTTACTCTCTTTTGCGCTTCAGACTTTTGCATAAACTAATATCTTACTTCGAGTTGACGTTCTATACGATCTCGGTTAGTTGAAAGGCACAAAGGATCATCTCCACCAAGATTGTATCCTTTAGAAATAATAGTAGTTTTTAGTACTGGAAGAGTAAAGTCTTTTGTGATAGTTACTATGGCACAACTTTTGCCCGTATTTCCTAAACCAGGAACATAAACAGTATCAAATATTATTGCATTTCCTTCCTCAGGAGCTGGAAAAGATTCAGGATCTTTATCCAAAAATAGAACTTTTTCAACTCCCGTATCCGCGGCAAAAAAAGCTTCATTGGTATCTTTCGCTGATGTGCCAAATTTTATTTCCCTCAGAGCAATATTAGAAACGCCCAGAGCAATAGATAAAAGAATAGCCGCAAGTGTAACTGCAAAAAGGAGAACGAAGCCTTTATTTTTTTGTAAATTTTTTATTATCATTTTTATTCTACCCAATTAAATAAATTTTCTGAAAAAGTTACATTGTAAATCCCAGAGCCCTGACGCCAAGTAACTTTTGAAGAAATTTTTACTTCATCTGTTGTGCCATCTACTGGCAATATTAAAATCTCACGAGAAAAACCAGAGAAATCAGGGTCAGTAATTTCGTATGGAATTACTCTTCCCGCGGAAGGAGGAGTTGGGGTGATAAATGTAGCCCAACCACCAGCACCTGATAGAACATTTGTGTCTCGAACATTTCTCGCATATTCAATTCCCTCTTGTGCTAGATAAGTAGCTGCCATTTTCTGTTTAGCATAACCAGTATTAGATATACCAGATGCTAAAATTGAGATCAATCCTAATATAGACATAGTAAAAATAGAAATAGCCACAAGGGTTTCTACTAACGTAAAGGCTTTATTCCTTTTTTGTAAATATATTTTCATACTAAATATCTATTGTTCTTTGAGACACAGAAGTCTGTAAAGAGAAAGGAGATTCAACATTATTCTTGTAAGTTATCTTCCCAACCAATTTGATTGTAACGAAGGGTTGTTTATTATCACCCAACTCAGCCCCTGTTACTGTAAAACTAGAATCCGTTAGGTCAATTTTAACTTCATCTGAATTTAACTGAACAAAACTACTTGCTCCATCGGTTGATTTAAAAATACCATCTTTATTATTGTAAGCACCTATGTAATAAACCCATTGATCACCTGGATTGTCTGTAGCTCCATTTTGATATTCAAGTGCAATTCCCCAACAACTTTGACCATCTTGGCTACTTTTAGGAGTATCAATATTGATACTAGAAAAATCGGGTTCTGAAGTAATACAGCGATAATCATACCCCGTTCTTAAATTCCTAGACATATCTTCCATAATAAAACTCAAATTATCGATGATTGAACGCATATCTTTTGATTTATTATGAAGCAAGTTAGCATTTAAAAGAGCCCCCATTCCGATCATTATAATAATTAAAAAGAGAGAAATAGCGATCATTGTTTCAATGATAGTATAGCCTGATTTTGTTTTTCTTTGTTTGTTTCGCATATTAATTTATTTGAATTCTACCAGAAGGATAAACTTTGATAAAGGATGTATTATCTTTTGGTGATTTAATTGTGATTTTTATATATTCCGAACCAGTTAATGATGCACCGCTAAAAATTGCACTAGAATTCGGCCTTTTAAAAGAAACAGAAAAAGAACTGATTGAATCAGAGTCAAATGGAGGACAAGCACTATCAGTACATTTTTCTATCCTAAGTATTTTATTCCCTTTCGTAATAGTAATTTTGTCTAAACATTCACTATTAGTCGTTGAACAATCAGGGTTATAAAGAACTCCATCCTGGTCTAAATCAGCAAAATAAATAAATTGTTCTGGTGTGGTTATATTGAAATAAACCCCATAAGACGGCTTCCATTCTAGAAAAGGAGCACCCGCTAGTGGCAAAACACCATTCAGGGATGATTTTTGCGCCTCAACAATCTTTAAGGCTATATCACTCGCCAAATTTTTCATATCAACGTTGGCTTGAAAAGCTCCATAATTATAAATGGCCATGGAAGACAAAACTGAAAAAATACTTAAAACAACGATGAGCTCTACATAACTCATTCCTCTATTCGTCTTTATATTTTTATTTAATTTAAACATAATTTTTTATTTAAATTCCAAAAAGATGCAATTCAAAAAGAAAAGCTAGAAGCGTACCCAAAACCAGATATGGAGCAAAAGGAATTTCACTTTTCATCCCATGTTTTTTGGAAAAAATAATAAGGGAAATACCGACGATAGCCCCAATCCAAAAAGCTAGAACAATACCAGAGAGAGACATAGAAAGACCGAGGAGCCATCCTAAACTAATTGCCAGCTTGGCATCTCCTAAGCCCATCCAAGCGCCATGAGATATGAACCAAAACAGTGTAAAAGGAACTGCGATCAATATGCCAGATAAAAATTCTGAGATTAATGGAACGTGTAAATAAAAACCATTAGCATTAAAGAAAAACAAACCTGCAAAAGTTAAAATACCTAAAATCAAGGCTAGCGTATCTGGGATTATTTTATGTCGAATGTCGTAAACAGCAATAACCATTAAAAGAGAAAACGCGACAGCGTAATAAGCATAAATAAAAACAAAAACGAGAGAATTCGACAAGAAAATGTCTTGGAACTTCAAAAACAAAGCAGCAAAAATAAAACCAGCCGCTAACTCTACCAGAGGATATTGAATAGATATTTTGGTTTTACAATTAAGACATCTCCCCCCAAGACCCAAAAAACTAAAAACAGGAATGAGCTCGTACCAGGAAAGTTTGTTTTGACAAGTCATGCACCCACTTCTGCCACCTAGGGATCTCTTGGTATTAAATCGAATAATAACAACATTCAAAAAGCTCCCAACAATGAGACCGAAGATAAAGAAAATAAATGCAAGAACTAACATCATACAAATATTATATCACAAAAATAAAAAGCATTCTCTGTAAAAATATTTGTTACTACATCTTCATTATTCACTTGGGGGACGGATTATTATTCCTCCGCAATCAATTGGACAACTACGTCTGTTTTCTGTGATGCTACATTTTCCATCACCACACCAACCACCAACACGCTCACCACAAACACCCCCATTAATCGCCAAAGAAGGGACAACGTTTATTTGGGTGGCCGCGCCCTGACTGTCCGTACACCAAGAAGTATTAGCATTTGTCTTTAAACCTACCGCAACAGCCCAATCGCTAGACGAACTATAACAAAAACTGTCATTCCCTCTTTTTACAGCTTCTGTTATGGCATCATATATTGCCTTGTCTTTGGAAAACATATTGCTACTGGATGTATCAAAATCGGCAGGACAAGAATCAGCAAAATCTACACCATAGGAATTGCCATTATCGGAATAAAAAAGATAGGCCTCATTCGCCACAGTGTGTAAATTAGTTTTCACGGCAGCGTCCCCTCCTTTTGCACGCGCATTATTCAAAAAAGCCAAAACAACTGAAGACAAAAGTCCAATAATTGCCACAACTACCAAAAGTTCAATCAACGTAAACCCCCAGTTAAATATTTTTTTACTTTTCATAGCTTTATTATATCATAAAGTTCCACAACAAAAACCACCCTAGAGGGTGGTTTTTGTTGTAAAGCTCATAATAAATTAAATATTATTCCGCACAAGCACCTGCAGCAGTAACTTCGGCGGTTATGCCCGCTTGGTCAAGGGTAGCAACAGTAATTGATTTTGACTTACCAGTGCTGTCAACACACCAGCCAGAATCAGCTGTGGCAGCAGTAGCACTTTTTTGAATAACAGCAGTAGCCCAGTCCCCTCCATTGGCTGAGGCAGAACAAGCAGCGAAACTTCCACCTGCCGTAGTAGCAGCAGCAATTTGTGAAGCAATGTTTGTCTGACCAAAAATACTTGCAGTACCAGAAGCTGGACAAGCACCAGGAGCAACAGCAACCGCAGCAGCACAAGTGCCACTATTTATATAACACCCATTAGTATCGTATTGAATTTCCGCTTGTGCGCGAACGTTTGCTAGATTTGCTTTAACAGCAGCGTTAGCACCCTTGCTTCGAGCTGTGTTAAGTGACGCCAAAACAACTGAAGCCAAAATACCGATAATTGCCACAACCACCAAAAGTTCAATCAACGTGAAACCTTTTTTAAAATTCTTCATAATCAAATTCTAATTATTAATATTAACTTATAATTTTATCTCCTCCAGAGACGGACAAGCGCCTTGGCGAAAATTTCGACTTATTTTTAATATGCTTATTATATCATAAGGAAAAAAATGTATCTGCAACAAAGTTATCCACAGGGCAGTAGAGCAAAGCTCACTACCCCACCAGGCACCCTAACTAATACTGCCCGCCATGTTGTAAATAGGCATCAATACAGAAACCAAGAGAATACCCACTCCGAGACCTAAAACCACGATCATCACCGGCTCTATCAAGCCTACCAGGGTGTCCACCGCATCATCCACTTCACGTTTATAGAAATCAGTAAGAGTTTTCAAAATAGTGCCGAGAGAACCCGTCTCTTCCCCCACCATCACCATTTGTACTAAAATCCCAGGCATTTGTTCTCCGTGTTTTTCAAAGGCAGCTGAGAGGGCCAAGCCAGATTTTACATCGTCTGCCACATTTTTTAAAATATCTTTATATACTCTAGATCCTACGACCTCTGCCGTAATATCTATCGCTCGGACGATGGGAACCCCCGAAGAAAGCATGGTATTTAGGTTGTCTGTTATTCTAGAGAGATAAAGTTTTTTATACAAATTACCGATAGCTGGAGTAGAAAGTTTCAAGGTATCGAGATATATTTTACCTTTAGGAGTAGAAGATAATCTCCAAATCCAAACTGCTAAAAGCACTAAGAATATCAAACCAAAAAAACCATAATGCACAAATAAATCTGAAACGAAAATTACTACTTTAGTAAAGAAAGGCACCGATTGACCAGAATCTAAAATAATTGACGCAAGTTTTGGAATCACGACCGTGAACATCAAAGTCATCACCACAAAGAAAGTGATAACAACGAAAGCGGGATAAATAAGCGCATTTCTAGTTTTAGAAGTTAGAGCGTATTGTCTATCCAAGTATTCAGCTAAATGTAAAAATACTTGATTTAGTTTTCCTGTCTCTTCCCCTACCTTCACCATATTTATATAAAAATCAGAAAAAACATCTGGATGATGAGAAAGAGCGCCAGAGATAGAAACTCCTGATTGCAAATCATCTCCGATCTGAGTAAGTTTGCGTCCGAGAAGTTTGTTTTCCGTATTAGCGGCAAGCATAGTAAAAGCTTTCAGGGCAGATACTTGCGCTTCAAAAAGAGTTGAAATCTGACGAGAGAGAATCACTACATCTTTTGGTTTTACTCTTTCAAAAAAAGAGATTTGGAAAATTGATTTCCTTTCACCAACTTCTTTGATGGAAAGAATCACTAATCCTCTACGCTGAAGTCCACTTATCGCCATATCGCGATCTGGCGCATCGATTTCTCCTTCTTTGCTTATTCCTTTATCATCTATGGATTTATATTTAAATAACATAATGTTTAGATTAGACGTTCAAGCCCTTTTGGGTTAAGTGAATATTGATAAGCATTTTCAATGGAAATTTCTCCTGTTCGTACGAGCTCAATCAATGAGTGGTTCAAATCCACCATACCGGACTCCATTCCTGTTTCTATCACCACGTCTATTTCATGAGTGCGTTTTTCACGAATTAAATTTGCGACTGCGTTATTGTTCAAAAGAAGTTCGTAGGCTGGAACAAGTCCTCCTGCAATCCTAGGAACAAGCCTCTGAGAAAAAATACCAAGCAAACTAGATGAGAGTTGCGCGCGAATTTGATCCTGTTGGTTACCCGGGAAAGAATCGATTATTCTATCAATCGTTTGAGAAGCATTGTTGGTGTGGAGAGTGGAGAGAACAAGATGTCCCGTCTCTGCAGCTGTCACTGCAGTCGCTATGGTTTCAGGAGTACGCATTTCACCCACCATAATCACATTTACATCTTCACGAAAAACTTCTTTAAGAGCTACGTGAAAATCTTTCGTGTCAATCCCCACTTCGCGTTGATTGATTATGGATTTGTTTGCTACATAGACATGCTCAATCGGATCTTCAATCGTTATTATATTGCGTGCTTGTTCATTGTTTATTACATCAATCATTGCCGATAAGGTGGTTGATTTTCCTTGCCCCACAGGACCCACAACTAGAAAAAATCCCTGCTTTTTATGCGCCAATTCAACCAAAATAGGGGGCAACCGCAACTCATTCATGGTTTGAACCTTTGGCACTAATCGAAAAACCATATTAACTAATCCTTTTTGAAAAAAAGCATTGCAACGCAATCTTGCTTCACCTCGAAAATCATAAGAAAAGTCAGCTTCTTGGTCTTCTTTAAATTTATCAATTTTTGTTTTCTCTAAAATTTCCTCCAAAAAACCATACATATCTTCTTGGTTTAAAATCGGATGTTTAGTAAGAAAAGAAAGTTCCCCCGACACACGAATAGCCGGCATTCGTCCAGCGCCTAAATGAAGGTCTGAACCATTTTCTCTAATAACAGTTAAAATAAGTTCCTCAAGTTTTTTTTTATAATCCATATTTTTTTATTCTGAAATAATAACTTTTTTTTCTAAAATTTTTACTACCTGATCGATTACTTCTGCTGGAGTAGAATTTGCTTTCACAATATAGCCTGCTACTCCTAATCTATTCCCCTCCTCTATGTCTTTTTGTTCACTCTTGTTCGATAAAATTATTTTTACACAATTTTGACATAATTTTTCAGCATTTATTTGTGTTAAAACTTTAAAACCATCCATCTCAGGCATAATAATGTCCATCAAGATAACATCTGGATTCAATCCGCTTTTAAGTTTTTCTAGGGCTTGAACACCACTTGGAACAGTATAAACTTCAAAATTATTTTGACTAAATTTAAGCGCATACATGTCCAAAAGGAAGCTGTCATCATCTACTATTAAAATTTTTCTTTTTACTCCTTCCATATATTTCTCTTAAATTAATAACCTTAATTATACTACAAAACAACCTTCAATAGAACACCCTGTGGACAACTTTATTCATTTTCGTTACTGAAATTATATACTTCAGTAAAAGGAATTGTGCCTTCTAAGGATTTTAACATTGCATCCTCTCTCATCACCAACATTCCTTTGCTACGAGCCAGTTTATAAATAGCTGCATTGGTGGGATTTTTAAGAATTATAGCTTGCATTTCCTTATCTATTTTAAACATTTCAAAAATTGCAATACGTCCACGTGTTCCAGAAGGACATTCAGGAGATGGAACAGTATCATACATTTTATCCCCTATCTTAAATCTAAACTCCTCTGGTAAATCTTTCATCTGTTCTTCTATCTGTGTCTTGATACTAGCTTCCATCGGCACCTCTTTGCGAGAAGATGGATAAGTCATTCTAGCTAGACGCTGAGCAATAGAAACGATTAGAGTAGGAGCAATTAAATAAGGATCAACTCCCATATCCACCAGACGAGGAATCGCGCCTATTGCGTTGTTGGTATGTAAAGTAGAAAGCACCAGGTGTCCAGTAAGGGCAGCCTGTATCGCAAGCTGAGCTGTTTCTTTATCTCGAATTTCTCCAACCATGATTATGTCTGGATCTTGACGCAAGATAGAACGAAGCCCTGAAGCAAAGGTATAGCCAATCTCTGGCATCATTTGCGACTGGTTGATGTCTGGCATATGATATTCCACTGGATCTTCCAAAGATATAATGTTACTTTTTTCTTTATCCAACGCGTTCATCATTGAATATAAAGTAGTAGATTTTCCAGATCCTGTCGGACCAGTAATCAAAATAAGCCCATAAGGTCTAGTTATCGCTTCTTTTATTATATTTAGATTTGTTTCCGATAGCCCTAATTGGTCTAAAGGTTTTACTCCTTTTTCAGAATCCAAAATACGCATAACGACTTTCTCCCCATAATATGCTGGCATAGTAGAAACACGAAAATCAATTTTTCGTCCATCAATGTTCGCGCTGAAAGATCCGTCTTGTGGTTTACGTTTTTCGTCTAATCGTAATTTCGAAAGAATTTTTACTCGCGCAACAATCCCACCATAAACATTTGGTGGTAAGACTATCGTAGTATGAAGCACTCCATCTACACGAAAACGTACTTTGACCTTTTCGCCAGTAAATTCAATATGTATATCAGAAGCATTCCCTTCAATAGCATTACGTAAGATAACAGCGACAATCTTTATAACTGGAGCATCCTCAACAATCTTTGTTTCTTCTCCTGGTTTTATATTTTTTATCTCTTTACTTAAGTTTTCCTCACTTAAACCTTTTGTGTCTGTCTCATCTTTATTTAATTCTTGAAGAGCTTCTTCTACTTGATTTCCCATACCTTTATAAGTTTCCATTATGCCGGCATAATCACTTTTAGAAATGAGAAAAATTTTAAAAGGAATTCCAATTTTAGTAGAAATAAATTGAAGCGCATCCATCGCCTGCATATTTTCAGGATCTAGTACCCCTACCCCCAGCACTCCATCTCTTAATTCAAGAGGAACAAAATTGTAGTGCATTGCAGAATCTTCTGAGATATATTTCAAAACATCAAAAGAAATTCCCTGGGGACCTATTTTTTTTATTGGTATACCTAAATATTCTCCTTTTGCTTCAAGAATTTTTTCCTCTGAAATACCAGCTTCAATCAACACGTCATCGACATCTCCATTAAAATTCTCTTTTGCACGATTCTTTATTTCACCAATTTGGCTACTATTGATTAACCCCTTTTTAGCTAATTCTTCTAAAAAACTCATAATTAATTTGGAGTATTTAGAGATACTGGAGCACTGTCGCTACCAAATTGAGCAAATGGATTTGGTCTTCCCTCGGTACCACTTGGTGTAAGTGTAATACTAGAATCATGTAAACTTGAGAAGGCAGGATCTGAAAAAATAGCATCATTTAATTTTATATTTTTAACACTCAACAATAATGCTAGAAAATCCTTAGCAACTTCAGAATTCATATTTGGATTATTTTTTTCCGAGGAAGAACCATCTATGTTGGGCAGATTCGTCGTGGACGGAGAAGATACAAGATTAGCTTCTGGAGGAGATGGTTTTATAAAAAAAATATAAATCAAAACAAAAACTGCTGCGATCGTTACAAATATTATGATGTTTCTAATTTTAGGAGTCATTTTAGTTTTTTAGCCAATAAGTTTTAATTTTAAAATCATATTTGTAAATTTCAGAAGAATTTATTTTTGCACTAGCGCCTGCGCTAGCCGTATTGGAAGAAAATGAAATTGATGATATGTCTACAATTCTAAGATTACTCTCTAGGTCTTTAGTAAAATTGATAAAATTATCATAAGTTCCTGAAGTAGAAAACTCTAAATCAAAAATTCCATAATCTTTAGGAGCTGATTTAGCTGTTCCGCCACCTTGAACCACTGCTCCTGTATTTGTCGTGGTATTTGTTTCTGCAGCATTATACTTAACATCTTTTAAAGCCATGCCATAGGGTGAGGCTATTTGTTCTATCTCTAAAATCAAGCGAATATTGTCTACATTCTCAGGTAGAAGTTTTTGAAGTTTTGTTAAATTATCTGGATTTATAGAATTATATTTAGCGGTCAACTTATCTCGCTCATTTTCGAGCGCCTTAGAATTATCAAGAGCAGCATCGTAAGATGCTACCTCTTTTTTTAATGTAGCTATATCGCTATAAATAGGATTGGCAAACATGAAAAAAAGTGTGACGGCGATTCCTATTAAAATAATTGGGGTGATAAATCTCATCATAAAAATAAAGCTTCTTTTAGTTTTGGGTTAAAAGTGTTTGTTTATAATTAACAAAGTTTGGATCGACCGAAAAATTTAAATCAAAAAGAACATTGCCACTGTTATCAAGCGTTAAATTAGAAAAAATGGGATCAATAAAATTTTTACCGATATCTTTAGTAGAAAAAAGATCAGACTGCAGAGCTACTGCACGATAGCCTATGGCGATACCAGACATTTTAATATCTATTGTTGTATTTTTTTCTGTTCCTAAGCTATAACTAAATTTAGTATAACGAACTTCTTTCATTGTGAGTTGTTCTAATGCTTTAAAAACAGGAGTAATGGAAATATGTTTAGAAAAGATTTCATCTGAAGCTCGTAGACGTTTGTCTAAAACTTGAAGTTCGGTTATTTTAGAAGGTTCAAAACGATTTTTAGCCAAATTTAAATCAATTTCTTTTTGGGTTTTTTGTTTTACAACAATTCCTTTATAAAAATAAAGACCCCCAGTTGTCAAAATAACTGTAAACAAAACAAAAAAAGAAATGATAAGTAAAATACCAACGGGTCGCGAAGAAACTTCCCGCTCTTTAATAATAGGTTTTTTAGGGATAAACGATGTTTGAAAATTTTGATCCATAATATGCTACTTAATTATATTACAAAAACAACTTTTTATGAAATAAATTGTGTATAACTTTACCATCAACAAGAACAAGCTTCTGTTCGTATTTTATTGCAATTTTCTTAGGGCTAAACCTAAGGCAACGGCAAATTCTGGACCCATGGTCAAAAGAACTTTTTCTAAAAATGCTGGTGCGCTGACTTTAGAAAAAGGATGCCCTATTTCTATTTCTGCTTGAAAATTATTTACTGCAACTTCTTTTAGTCCTTTCAAGAGAGATCCCCCGCCTGTAAATATCACTTTACTAATAGTTCTATTGTATTTCTTTTCATATCCCAACAATACGTTGTTGGTTTCAGAAAATATATAATCAACCTGAACTTTGATGATATCTGCTAAACTTTTTTCGCTAGAATTTTCAAAAAGACCAAATTCTTTTTTCATTTTTTCTGCTTCTCCAAAAGGAATGCTTAAGGATCTAGCAATAGAATTAGTAATATCAGCTCCTCCCCTGTCTATAGTGTGATAACCCTTAACCATACCAAACTCGACAATGGAAAGCTTTGTTCTAGATGCTCCAAAATCTACCAACAAAACTGGAGAAAGCTCGTGTTCAAAATTTGCTCGGATAGAAGAGAATATTTCAATTTCAAAAAAAGAAGCCGTGAGGTTACATTGAGAAACAATTGAACGATATTTAGCAACGGCATCATTCTGGGTCGCGACAACCAGCACATTTATTTTTTCTGTTCCTCCTGATGGCACATCTGTGCTATTCATTTCTTCAAAAGAAGATTCCTTTTTGGGTAATATAAAATAATCAATCGAAACTTCGGTCATTGGTACTGGAATATATTTCCTAGCTTCAGTGGGAACAATCGTGGCTATCTCAGCTTCTTTTATTTGAGATGGAAGTTCAATAACAAAGATTAAGCTTGATTGAATTGGGACAGCAAGAGCAAGAGAAGTGCCGGTCACGCCAGATTGCTTTAGTACTTCTTGTAAGGCTTGTGCGTTTTTTTCTACAGGAAGATTAGTAACAGCTCCAGCGTCAAGTTCTGCATAAGGACCAAGCGCAATAGCGCCATAAGTTTCAAGTACTGCTTTGCCCCCTTTTCTTTTTATTTCAACTACCTTAATCGCCGAAGAACCGATATCAATACCAATAGCGCTTTCTTCTCCACCACTAATTTTGCTAAAGCCTGAAAAAAGGTTTTTAAATAAATTTGCCATTTTAATCTGTGTTAAGATTATAGCATATATGCGTTTTTTAAACACTATATTGGACATAGTTTTCCCTGTGAAATGCATGCTATGCAACAAAAACGGAACCGATTTGTGCTTAGGGTGTCTCAAGGACGCTCCCGAAGCAGAGAGAGAAAGCGCAAAATGGATTTTCCCACTATATGACTATCGCTATCCTGCTATCAAAAAATCTTTGTGGCTTCTTAAATACAAAGGCAAAAAAAGATTGGCAAATATCTTTGCGGAAATTATTTATGAAAAAATTTTAGAAGAACTTTCTGAATTAAGCATATTAGAAAATTTTACTAAACCGATTTTAATCCCTATCCCCCTTTCACCGAAAAGACATAGAGAACGTGGATTTAATCAAGCAGAATTAATTTGTAGAGAAATAATAAAGATAAACAATCTACGCCACGGCCTGTCTGCTCAGGCAGGCGTAGATATAAAATTAGAAAAAAATATTTTAATAAAACCAAAGGAAACAGAACATCAAGCTCTTATCAAAGATCGTAACGCAAGATTAAAAAATATAGTTGGATCTTTCCTGGTAAAAAATGAAGAGAAAATAAAAAATAGAAACATAATTTTATTAGACGATATCACAACGACTGGCGCCACCTTAAGTGAAGCAAAAAAGGTATTGAAACAAGCAGGAGCAAAAAAAATAATCGCTTTCACTGCAGCGCATTAGAAATATTATAAAAAGAGTATCAATTTTTCAAAATATTTCTGTTCTTTAAATAAGATCTTATCCCAGATATAGTCAAAATAACAACAACCAAGAACGCGAAAGTCGAAATGATTTGAAAATCTTTATTTATTTTTTCATATAGATTTCCAAAAAAATATCCCACCGAAATTAGAATTCCAGTAAAAAAAATCTGTCCAAAAAATAAACTGGCGATATATCTTTTAAATGATATTTTTGACATTCCAGCAACCACCAGAGCAGCCAGAGGAAGTCCAAAACCCATAGTAATTTTGGATAAAAATAAAATCTTTTTAGGGTGATTTTGAAAAATTGCTTTTGTTTTGTCTATTTTCTCATGAGTAAGCCCAAAAAACTTTCCGAATTTTGATGCCAAGGGGTGTGCAAAATGATACCCAACCAAATACCAAACAGTATCACCAACAAGATCTCCTGCCATTAAAACAAAATATATTGGCCAAAAACCAGCTAAATCTAAACGAACAAGCAAGCCCGACATCGTCATGATTATCGGACCTTCAACAATTGTAGTCAGAAAAATAATGGGGTATTTATAAGCCAAAAATAAAGACAATAATTTTGTAAAATCCATTTAATAAGTATAGCAAATAAATGCATTTAACCACTTTTTGTAGTAATATTCATATTAATGATATCTATAATCATTCCAACTTTAAATGAGGAAAAAACTATTGAAAATACACTGAGGAGTCTGAAGGAACTTCGTGATTATGATTATGAAATAATTGTTTCTGATGGAAGAAGCAAGGATCAAACAGTTGAAATTGCTAAAAGACATGGCGCAAAAGTTGTGGTTTATAATAGTGCTCTTCGTCAAACAATTAGTAATGGCAGGAATCTTGGAGCTTCTGTTGCTTCTGGTGGTTTTTTTATTTTTATAGACGCCGATGTAATAATTCCTGATATCAATAATTTTTTCAAAAAAGCTTTAAGTCTTTTCGACGCACAAAAAAAATTGGTTGGCTTAACTGTGCGCATCAAAGTTCTGCCAGAAGTAGAAACATTGGCAGATAAAATAATTTTTTCTGTTTTTGATTATTTAAACTTTTTTTCAAACAATATTTTGGGATTTGGAGGAGCAAGTGGAGAGTTTCAGATGATAAGGGCCTCTGTTTTTAAAAAACTTAAAGGTTATAATGAAAAAATTACCGTAGCGGAAGATGTTGACATGTTTTATCGTTTGGCACGAGAAGGAAAAACTAGAATTGAAATGTCTTTAAAAATTATACACACAGGAAGAAGGGCGCATAAAGTCGGATGGCCAAAATTACTTTGGTCCTGGTCGATTAATGGTTTATGGAATTTAATTTTGAAACGTTCTTTTCATAACATCTGGGAAGAAATTCGTTAATTTAAACAATGAGAATTAGCCTAATTATTTGCGCATATAATGAAGAGAAATACATTCAAGCATGCCTGGAAAATGCTATAAAAAATTCTTCTGGAAAATTTTATGAGATTATTGTTGTTGACAACAATAGCACTGACCACACAAAAGAGACAGTTGAAAAAATACCAGGAGTTATTATCGCAACAGAATTACAAAAGGGCACAAACTACGCCAGGCAAAAAGGTGTTGAACTCGCCACTGGAGATCTTCTGGCTTTTATAGACGCTGATACTAAAATGCCAGAAGGCTGGGTAGATACCTTAATCAGTGAATTCACAAACAATCCCAAGATTGTTTGCCTAAGTGGCCCATATATATATTATGATTTTTCAAAATGGCAACAGTTTTTGTCTTTAGTATATTGGTATCTCGCCTTTCCTGTTTATCTTTTTGTAGGGTATATGGCAGTTGGCGGAAATTTTGTAATTAAAAAGGAGGTGGTAAAAAAAATGAATGGATTTGATACATCTATCCAGTTTTACGGAGATGACACTAGCATCGCCCGTGACGCCAGCAGGTTTGGCAAGGTAAAATTTAAATTAAATTTTATTATGTACTCTTCTGCCAGAAGATTAAAGAGCCAAGGTGTGACAAAAACAGCTCTTATTTATGTCTTGAACTTTTTTTCCCAAGTACTTATAAAAAAATCAGCTACCAAATCGTCTAAGGATATAAGATAAAATGCGAGAATTTTATTTAAAAGAGAAGGGCTTATATTATAGGATAAATGATTTTAAACAAAATCTTCCCACCTTGGTATTTATCCATGGATTGTCTGGATCATCTTCCGCCTGGCTTCCATATGAAAAAATATTTGAAAACAAATATAATATTTTAACCTTTGATATTCGTGGACACGGTAAATCAAAGAAGGCACCTAATTATTCTGACTATGAAATAAAAAACTTCGCCAAAGATCTTCATGACCTAGTTTCTTTTCTTAAAATTTCAAAATTTATCCTTATCAGTCATTCATTTGCGAGCTTGATTGCTCTAGAGTATATAAAATTATTTGGAGAAAATGTTTCAGCAAATATATTACTTTCACCAATTGTTGGTCTAAATAAGAATTTTTCAGCAAAAATTATACGATTAATTCTTAAATTATCAAAAATTTTTAGATTATTTCCATTTAATCCAAAACCTGGACACCACATTGATTACACTAAATATCCAAACACAACAGACTGGAACATGAAGCGAATTTTTACGGACAGCCAAAATACCACATTGCGTGTTCATTTATATTGCCTAAAACAATCTTTAGCTTTCGAACAAGAATATTTCTTGGGGAAAATACAAATTCCGACCCTTGTTGTACATGGAACAAAAGACACCATGGCCCCAGTAAAAAACTCGATTGTTTTATCTAAGAAAATAAAAAATTCTGAACTTGTGCTTATTCCAAACACTAACCATTTTTTTGTGCTCAATAATATAAAAGAAACAGCAAAAATCATTGAATCTTTTATAAAAAAGAATAAAAATTTGCTATAATAAACAGATGCAATCTTTCAAAGCCAACTTTACTGACAAAAATTTCCTTATCTCTTTTTTTGGGGGGGTTCTTCTGCTCGTGGTAAGTCTTGTAGCCCAATTTTTTATTAGTGGCTATGTAAATAGCTTACCTAGCGCCCCTGTTTCTGATTTAATTCTTAGCAACATAAGAGTTTATGATGTGGATTTAGTTTTTGTATATGGATCAGTATTATTACTTTTTATTGGTATTTTTATAGGTCTTAAACATATCAGCTATGTACCGTTCGCCTTAAAAAGTGTCGCTCTTTTTACTTTGATAAGATCGGTTTTTGTTATGCTTACCCACATCAGCGCTTTTCCAACTCATGTGGAGATAAACTCATCTTTTTTTAGCAAAGAAATTTTTAGCAGTATTTTTACTGGAAATGATCTTTTTTTTTCTGGACACACAGGACTACCCTTTCTTCTTGCTTTAATGTTTTGGGAACACAAAATCATCAGAATCATTTTTCTTACATTTTCTGTAACCTTCGCAATAGTGGTGCTTTTGGGACACATACATTATTCAATTGATGTGTTGTCTGCTTATTTCATTACTTTTAGTATCTTTTATATTTGTAAATTTTTATTTAAAAAAGAATGGGAATTATTTTTAAAAAAATAATATGAAACACTGCAAGGATTGCGAACCAGCGCAAGAAATACACATCATTGCATATCTATCTGTTGTTTTTGGATGGCTAGATCAACCGTTGTTTGATCTGATGGAACTTCTATTTAAAAACACCGCAGAGAAAATTTCCAATAAAATATCTATTCCTTTTTTCAAAACTATGGTTTTTTTGAAGCTGGGTTATTGGAGCGACAAGCCCGACGAGAAAGATACCTGGCGAACGAAATGTTTTTGGGATGAGGCAATTCGTCGTGGAATTAAAATGCGTGAATTCCATTTGGGGCCTATTAAAGATGGTTTCGTAGCAGAGTATAAAGACAAAACAATAATTTTTGATGGCTTGCCTCGTCCGGGGGTTGAAGAATCTAATTCTCTAAAATGGATGGACAATAAGGGCACAATGAAAACAAAATTTCTAAAAGAAGGTTTACCTGTGGCGCCTGGCGGGGTGGCTTTTACAAAAAGAAGCGCGCTTAAAATTTTTAATAATATAAAAAAACCAGTTATCACCAAGCCGAATTTAGGTTCTAGAAGTCGACACACCATGATACATATAAATACCCTAGAAGATTTAATGGTGGGTTTCAAAAAAGCAAAAAAACTCTCTCCTCTTGTCGTCATTGAAGAAGAACTTCGTGGCTATCTTTTCCGGGGAACTTTAGTCGGCGGGAAATTAGTGGGCGTAGTCAAGCGTGATCAACCGGAAGTAACGGGCGACGGAATACATACTTTGCGCGAATTAATGGAAAAAGAAAACGAAAGACCAGAACGCGCGGGCCCGATTTTTCATAAAATAATAGTAGACAAAGAGACAGAAATAGAATTAAAAAGAGAAAATATCACAATGAATGACATACCAGAAAAAGGTAGAGTCGTAACTTTTTCTCAAAAAACCAGCCGAGGTTGTGGAGGCACGACTACCGAAGTCACAAACATCGTGCATCCGGATAATATAGAAATGTTGGAACACGTCGGTAGATTTCTCAAAGACCCGCTCGTGGGAGTGGATTTTATAATTGAAGATATTACTAAGTCTTGGAAAGAAGAACAGCATTGCGGAATAATAGAATGCAACAGTTTACCCTTTATTGACCTTCACCATTATGTAATGTTCGGCAAACCAAACAACGTCGCCAGCAAGCTCTGGGACTTGGTTTTACCAGAATCTAAAATAGATTAAATTATTTTTTGTTTATCGTAATTTCTGATTTTGGATCAAATGCATCTGGATCCATTTTTAAATGCGAAATATATTTTTCTTGTACTACAAAATCGCCCAAGAATTTTAAAAAATCTTCTCTTTTATCTATCTCCCCCTTTTCTTCAAAATGCTCCAGGGGGTGTGCTTCGGGAGTAAGTTCAAAATGTCCGCAGACTTCTCCATCTTTATAAACTCGTAGATGATATTGGTCTTGAAAATCCGTTAATTTCCTCCAGCTTAAAACTTGGTCCTCATCTATCCAAGCAACGAAATGATTACCGAAACCCCAGCTGTCGTGAAGATGTTTTTTTAATTCCTCTAGCGTTTTTCCGGGGACCAACCAACCAAGGTGATATCTCTGTCTTCCCTTTTTGTGCCAAACAATTCCCAATTTTAAAAGAAATTTTCTAACAGGCAAAAAGAAATGATAAATAACAGACCAGATATTTTGTTTTATTTTATCAAACGGTGTCATAATTATTTTGGCGGAGAGAGAGGGATTCGAACCCTCGGTCCTTTTAAGGGGACGACAGTTTAGTAAACTGTTGGTTTAAACCGCTCACCCATCTCTCCTTTGTAAGAGAGTATAGCAGAAAAAATGGAAAAAACGCAGTAATATGCTAGAGTAATAAAGTTATTAAAATATTTTAAGGAGCCGTGTCAGAGTGGTCTAACGTACCTCTTTGCTAAAGAGGCAGGGGCTTCAAAACCCCTCGACGGTTCGAATCCGTCCGGCTCCGCAATAAATCGAAATCTTAAGCTTGTTTTTTAGCTACTCTAACTGCTTTTTTGACTACTTTTTTGGCGCCCTTCCACTCATTTTTTACCTTAGCAGCTAGAGCTTTAACGTCCTTTTCGTGTAATTTGTATTGTTTCGCATAATTTTTTGAAACCGTGTCCACGGCCTTGTGATAAAGAGGCACAGTCACCGCTTTCGCTTTTTTAACTTCTCTTTCTACTTCTTTTTTAACTTTTGCTACCAATACTTTCGCTTTTTTCTGATGTGCTTTGGAGTTTGGTCCAAAAAAATAATACGCTCCAACGCTGAGTGCTGCTATCCCCGCCCCTACTGCTACTTTTTTACCCACTGACATTTTTTTGCTTTTTTTCATATTTTTTTTGCTAAATTTTAATAATTATTAATTTTTACGACTCCTTCTCTTTTTTCCAAAAAGAAAATTAAATATTTTATTATCTCTCATTTCATCAATTATCTCTTTGGTCGTTTCCCCTATATCATTAATGTCTTTTTCTGCCTTCTCTAAAATTCTAGACAACGTATTTGTGGCGCGAATCAGATAGTATAAAAATACTGCTATAAAAATCCAAAGAACTACGAAACCGACCGATGAGATAAAAAAGAAAACTTGTGTTTGTGTATATGTATCCATATATTTTTTATATTATTTACTTTTTTCTTCAAAAATTTTTGTAATCTCTGCGTCGTCCATTTTTTCCATTTTATTAAGAATTTCATTTATCAATGGATATTTAGTGCTAAATTCTTTTGGAATTTTTGATCTAACTCCTTCAATAGCGTCTTTCGGTTTAAGCCCGCCACGATGCACAAAGGCCTCATAATTATCAAAAACAACTACTAAAAGATATTCTTCTAAAATACCCAAAAGGGATGCTCTCTCCATCATGTCAGTAGAAGGTATTTCCACTTCTGGAATTCCATCGATTAAGGGATTATAAATACGACTATTAAGACCCTTGTACGCATGATGCATGCCAGCAATTGTTATTGCTTCTAAAGGAAGTTCTTCTTTGTGCTCTTTCAAGATCTCATAACCCCACGTTATATGCATATCCCAAAATGTCCTCATGGAAACAGATACGTCTATTCCGCATCCCTTTAAGCTGGAAATCATTTGATCTGCATCTTCAAACTTTTCTTGTACCATGTTCTCGATACTTTTTTCTCCGATTCCCATACTCTCCACGGCATATAACCTCGTCACAGCAAGTTGTTGTTCTGAAGTGGCACCAGCGGGTCCTGATTTGCCAATATCATGGATTAAAGCCGCGAGTTTAGTTATAAGTAATTTCCATTCTGGTAGCTCAATTTCTTTATCTTTATAAATTTCTGTCAAAATATTTCCGGCACCATTCGAAACCATTTCAGAATATTCATTAAGAAAAGAGTATTGCTCTAGCAGTTTAAAACGGTTTATAACCACTTCTGGTAATTTCATTTTCCATTTAATTTTATGGAATCTTTCAGAAATATTATTTTCAATATCCATTTCAGAAAGACCTTTTTTCCGTTCTAAAAGTCCTTTTTTTGAATTATCAACTAACTCTTGATTTTGAGCGCTTTCTTTATGTTCCATCCTCTCATTATATACCCCAAAAAGAATCTAGTAAAATCAGAAGAAAAGCCCTATAATTCAGGAATGGAATTAAGTGATCGACTTGAACAAAAATTTCGCCTAGATACAAATCAAAAAAAAGCTCTGCAAAAGTTAAAGATTTTTTCTGTCGCGGATTTACTTTTCCACTTCCCTGTCCGCTATAGCGACATTAGTGAAGTAAAAAATATCGGAGAGCTGATTCCAGGTGATATGGCGACAGTCTATGGAAAAGTTTCAAAATTAAAAACAAAAAAATCTTTCAAAACAAAAATCCCAATGGGCGAAGGCGAGATAGAAGACTTATCTGGGAAAATAAAAATCACTTGGTTCAATCAGGCATATTTGGCTAAAATGATCAAAAATGGTGAGAGCGTGAAATTAACTGGAAAAATTACCAAGGGGAAAAATGGAATTTATTTAGCTAATCCGGAATTTGAAAAAATGCCAGATATGCCAATTGATTCTCATGACACACTTTTTAAAAAAAATAGCGCAACTAACGCAGGTTTTTCATATCCAATCTATGTTGAAACTCGTGGCATTACTTCTAAATGGTTTTATCATGCCGTTGAAAAAATATTAAAAGAAAAAACATTAGATAACATTGAGGACTATATTCCAGACGATATTTTAAAAAAATATCACTTGCCTACTTTAAAAACTGCACTTATTTGGATTCATAAACCAAAAAATAAAAAGGATGGCGAAAGCGCTCGAAAACGCTTCGCTTTTGAAGAAGTATTTTGTATTCAACTCGAACGCCAACATGACAAATTTGAATACAGAAAAAATAAATCTTTCCAAATAAAACCTGAAAAGGAAAACATTGAAGAATTTTTAAAACGTTTTCCTTTTTCACTGACTAGTTCGCAAAAAAAATCCACCGACATAATTCTGGGCGACATGGCAAAAAACTATCCGATGTCCCGACTCCTCGAAGGTGACGTTGGTTCAGGGAAAACCGCTGTCGCTGCCACGGCTTCTTATGTGACGGTCAATCAACGCCCCTTCGACTATGCTCAAGGCAAACTACAAACTTTCGGCAATTTACAAGTGGCTTATATGGCACCGACAGAAATATTGGCAACGCAGCATTTCGAATCTTTTATCCAATATTTTAAACATTTACCTATAAACGTAGGGCTTATTACCGGCTCAGGTTGTCGTAAATTTCCATCCAAAGTAAACCCGGGAAGCTGGACTACAATTTCTCGCGCACAACTTTTGAAATGGGTAGCAAACGGAGAAATTCCAATTTTAATCGGAACTCATGCCCTTATTCAAAAAACTGTAAGATTCAAAAATTTGGCTTTGGTGGTAATTGATGAGCAACATCGCTTCGGCACAGCGCAAAGAAGAAAGCTGGTTCGTAAAGATAATATTGCTCCGCACCTCCTTTCTATGACAGCCACACCTATTCCCCGAACTCTCGCTCTTACCATCTATGGCGATTTAGATTTGTCTCTGCTCGATGAAATGCCAGCTGGACGCAAACAAATAATCACAGAGATAATCACACCCAATAAACGTGACGAAACTTATGAAAAAATAAGAGAGGAATTAAAAAACGGAAGACAGCTTTATGTTATTTGTCCGAGAATTTTTGAACCAGATCCAGAAAAAGAACTCGCCCTAAATGTAAAATCCGCTGTAGCTGAAGCAAAAATATTAAAACAAAAAGTTTTTAAAGAATATGAAATAGGAGTACTTCACAGTAAGATGAGTAAAGAAAAGAAAGAAAAAGTAATGCAGGATTTTACAGAAGGTAAAATAAATATTTTATGCGCGACCTCGGTAGTGGAAGTCGGTGTAAATGTTCCAAACGCAACAGTTATAATTATTGAGGGGGCTGAACGATTTGGCTTGGCCCAGCTCCACCAACTCCGCGGACGCGTGATTCGAAGTACACATCAAGCATATTGTTATGTTTTTGCTGAAGCGAAAAGTGAAAAAACTATTGAGCGATTAAGGGCATTAAAAACTGCGAAAAATGGTTTTGAACTAGCTGAATTAGATCTAACCTTGCGTGGAGCCGGTGAACTTGGTGGCACAAAACAATGGGGCATTACCGACCTCGGCATGGAAGCAATAAAAAATATAAAAATGGTAGAAGCTGCTCGTGCCGAAGCAATTCGTCTGATAGAAGAAGACCCAGAACTTATAAACTACCCTCTCTTAAAACAAAAAGTTCACGAAAAAGCCGGAGAATTTCATTTTGAGTAAAAACTAAGAAAACTCGTTATTTGATTCACTAGATCAGTTGAATCTTTATAAGCTATAAAATTCTTGGTTAAATATTTTAGGGACCCTGAAATTTTTGCACCTTCTCTATGGGCACAAAGAACAGGCACATTCAGCATGTTCGCCCACCCAAGTTCAATACCTTCTCCGATAGAAGGAAAAGATACTTCGGCCAATATTAAATCTGAGTTTTTTATTATTTCTTTCGTATTTATGGAATTTTCATTTTCGTGTGGTAAAAAGAATTCATATTTATTATTTAATATGGATTCTCTAATAGGTTTATATAACTCATCTTTATAATTAAAATCTCTTGAATGGGAAACAAAAATTTTCATAATCATATTATAACTTTTCTTTTATAACTAATCCACATATTAGCACTTTTGGACGGTCGTCAAATATGTTAAGTAACGAATTTAATTTCGAATAACACCATTTTCTGACGGCCGTCTAAACATAGTGCGATTATTTATAATCTGGCTTTATTTCTTCTACTCCATCAACATGACTTGAAATTCTAGCCAAAGCATACAATAAACTAGAAAGTCTGTTTAGATATGAAAGTGTTTCGTCGCTTACTGCTACTTTCTTTTCTTCTTTGGCTTCTACTACTCGTCTTTCTGCTCTTCTGGCTAAAGTTCGCGCAAAATCAAACAAAGCAGAAGTTTCAGTTGCTCCACTTATAAAGAAACTTTTAATTGGTGGTAAAATCTTTTCAATCTCATCCACGATACCTTCAACTTCTTTTATTTTTTCTTTCGTTATGCTTAAAGTGGAGCCTGCAACTTCCGCCTGAACAATAAATAAGTTCTTCTGAATTTCTAAAGTAAGTTCAGAAAAATTTACTTCTTTATTCTCTATTTTAAAAACTTTTTTATTAGATTTAGCACGAACCACTCCCAAAAAAGAATTAACTTCATCAAGAACGCCCAAAGCTTCCGCAACAACTGAACTCTTTGAGATACGTTGATCGCATCCAAAAGTTTTAGTGGTGCCTCCGTCCCCTTTTCTAGTGTAGAGCATAACACTTATATTCTAGACCTATTTTTATATTTCACAAACGCCGGAAACACAAGCGAATTCTTTTGCTCCAGTGGTATTATCCGCCGCTTCATATTGGGAAAGTTTAGAGAAATCAATTTTGCCAATAGCTTTCGTTCGTCTTTCATATTCTTCTTTCGTGATTGCTTCATAGGGGGCGAGTTGGTACACATGCTCTGAACGAGGCAAGAAAGAAAGCCCGCCGATCCAATCCCAGTTTTCGTAGACGAAATTACCGACAGTAATCCATTCATCTGGTCCGACATAGATCGTTGCCGATGGGTTATGTTCCACAAAATGTTCTTTAAGTCTTTTCCATTCTTTTATCAAATCTAGAGCGGAAACTTGTTCTTTGAAGATTGCTCCTTCTGGCGCCTTCACTGGAAATTCCAAAACATAGGTAGTTGCTGTCTCAGCAGATTGACCAACTTCCGGCAAACAAGGAACTCCTTGATCTCGAGCCATCTGGAGAAGAGTGTCGGTATGTGAAATTCGTACTCGACGAATAAAATACGGCGCATACCAAGGATGCATACCTGAACCAACACCTAAAAGTTGTCCGGAGTTACCGTGAGGCTTCACGCAGGTAATCGCGGTAGATGGATTAATACCAAAACGCTTCGCATATTTTTTATTTGTTTCTATGGAATCTAATCTCAAAGTATCTAATACTTTATCATTTCGAATAATTGTATTGTCGTAATAACCAGTGAGTGAAACTCCGAGCAGTCTTTCTTCTTCACAATTATCTTTCCATTTTTTTGAAAGATAACCAAAGTTGGTTAAAGTGGATTGATAAGTTCCAATCAAAGTTGCTAATTCCATTTTTCTTTTCAGAGTTGCTACTGTATCTTTCGGACGAATAACAATACTAGTCAAATTACAAAATTGTCTGGAACGCAAATAAATTTCTCCGCAAGGATTTAAACCAATTTGTCTTTCATCTTTAATTTTTTCCCAGCGACGAGCTGGTAATTGTTTTTCTAATCCGCCTCGGTTGAAAATTCCACGTTCACCGGATTTGGATTTAACTAAAGCCGTCCATTCATCTAAAAATTCTTCCGCAGATGGTTTTATATTATAAACAGCAGAATTGTTAGCCATAGAGCGCTGGCCTTCAGTCAAATAAAACTGTCCCTTTTTTGCATCGCGCATTTCTGTATCTTCAAGTTCAGAGAGAGAGATAAGAGCGCTACGTCTTACTCCACCAGCCACTACAATCATTCCAATCTGGCAAACAATATCGTGCATATCCAAATTTGAAAGACGACGTCCTTGTTTTGACAAAATCTTGCGTCTAGAAAATTCAATTAGATCAATCAATGGTTGTGGCCCAGATGCTCGGCCCCCAGCTGTTTCTAGGCGAGCACCAGCTGGTCTGATTTTTGAATAATCAAATTTTACGTCTTTGCCTTCAAACCAAGCGTTGAGCCCCAAAACGTAAGCATTCGCCCAACCTTCTTTACTATCCTCAACAATGTGTAAAGGTATTTTTTCTTTTATTTGTTTCTTTATTTGTGGAAATTGTTGGACATTCTCCCATTCAACCGCAAAACCAAGACCAGCACCACACATAAGAATATACATAATTTCCCCTAGATCTTGAGTACAAGTAGGGGCGATATAAGAACAATTGTATGCCCAAACGTTTGAGTTTCGAGCCGCTTTTCCCGCAGCCCAAAGAAGTCGCATAGATGGACAAATATCTTGAACTAATATTGCTTGTCTTACTTCTTCATATTCTTTTTTGGAAAGTTTGTCTCCTAAATTTTCCTTCATGAAAGCCATGTAACGATCGATCGTCTCTATCCAAGTCTCACGACGTCCCAATTCCGGAACCCAACGTGAATACATTTGATAAAAAATATATTCTGAATATGAACTGGAAAAATATTTGCTTGATTCTTCTACGGCTTGTCGAACTACATCTGAAACAGGGCCAAAGGTTGCTCGAAGCTCTGAACGTCTACTACGATAAAGAATATATTCTTTGGCTGTATTCGGGAAATCGGCAGTCATCAATTCTTTTTCTACAAAATCCTGAATCATTTCAACTGTTGGTAAAAATTTTACTCCTTTACGTCCACTCAATAATTCTGCCTGGAATTTAAGAAGATTCCTGAAAACTCGTTTCGCTACTTCATGCGCCTCTAGATCACCACCTTCCCCTGTTACTTCAAAAGCTTTGAAAACTGCTCGCGCAATCCTTTCTAAGTCAAAAGAAATAACTTCTCCTGTTCTCCTTCGAATTGATTTTATTTTTGCTAATTCTTTTTTTAAAATTTCTTTTGTTTTTTTCATAGTTTTAAATTATTTTAGGATTAAAAATGTTAATGTGAGCAACGTTTTCTTTTTTTCTTTTTCTAATCATAAAATTATATATAGCGGGAGACAGAATGAAAGCAAAAGTGATATTTCCAAGCAGATGAAACATGGTAAATGGAATTTGTCCGATGAGGGATCCTAGGAATGATTGGTGAAAAAAAAGCGGACCGACGGTTAGTCCCGTAAGCGCATCAAAAACCAAAGTCCCCATAATCGCAAAACGCACGTAATTCAAAGAACTTGATTCACGATTTTTAAAATAACTCGCAGACCATAAACCAATTACTCCGTAAGCCAAAACAGTAAAAAATGTTTGTATTCCGAGTGTCCCAGTAATTAAGTCATAAATTAAAATACTCAAAACAGCAAAAGAAAAACCCGCAAAAGCTCCATAAGCCTTACTTAAAGGCATGGTTGTGGCAAGAATTGGTTCAATATTAGGTGCACGAAACGGAATCAATCGCACAAGTAAACATAAAATAAGCCCAAGGGAAAATTTAAAATAATTTTTTTTGTTTATGCTCATATTAATATAAAAATCTGTAAAAATTTGTCTTTAAAAATGCTAGTCGTATAATACTAATTGAAGTTATGTGGTTTTGCAACCGCTAAATCATTATACACGAGACTAGTCCTCTCCTGTAAAGTGGATAACCTCTTTTTTTTACAAAATTAGCAAAATAAAACATGGAACAAAATAAAACAAGATACGTTTGGGGACTTTTAAGATTGACAATGGGTCTTATATTTTTATGGGCCTTTATTGATAAGGTATTTGGGTTAGGTTTTGCCACCACACCTGAGAAATCTTGGCTCGCAGGAGGCTCTCCAACTGCAGGATTCTTGCAATTCGCTGTTCACGGGCCCTTTGCAGACTTTTATCATAGTTTGGCTGGTATTCCTATGATAGATTGGCTATTTATGCTCGGCCTTCTTTTCATCGGCATAACACTTACTTTTGGTATTTTTGTAAAATTAGGAAGCTTAGCAGGCGTTGCCATGCTTTTTCTAATGTATACTGCTGTTGGAATACCTCCAGAAAATAATCCTTTTATAGATGATCATTTTGTCTACATATTAGTGATGGTTAGCCTTATGATGTCAAATTCGGGGGATTATCTAGGTTTCGGAAAAGCTTGGTCTCGCACTAATCTTGTGCAAAAATTTAAGTTTTTGCAATAAATAACTTGTCCGCGTGCCACGATTCGAACGTGGGACCCTCGAGGTATAAGCTCGATGCTCTAACCAACTGAGCTACACGCGGATGGGTTCTTCTATCACTTCTTTTTTCTTTAACTCTATTCCATGTGCAACGAGAATTTTTTCGTATTCTTCTTGTTCTATCGTTTCTACCTCTATCAATTTGAGTGCGATCGCCGTGAATGCTTTTTTGTATTCAATTAAAACTTTCTCCGCGGATTTTAATCCATCATTTATAATTCTAGAGACTTCTGCATCTACTTTAGTAGAAACTGTTTCCGAAAATTCTTTTTCCGAAATTTCTCCGAATTGCGGTCGGCCACCGGAGTCCACGAGCGCAATCGGCCCTATCACATCGGACATACCCCAACGTGTCACCATCGCGCGCGCTAAATTTGTTGCTACTTGCAAATCACTTGAGGGTCCAGTCGTAACATCTCCGAAAATTGTTTGCTCGGCAACATAACCGCCGAGAGACATTGCGATGTCATCAATAAATTCTTTTTTGGATTGTAAACGTCTTTCCTCTAAAGGCAATTTTAAAGTGTACCCCCCGGCATTACCACGAGCAATGATGGAAACTTTGTGCACGGGGTCAGCATGCGGAAGGACAGAGGCAACGATAGCATGACCTGCTTCATGGTACGCAGTAATTTCTTTTTCTTTTTTGGAAAGTAAATGACTTTTCCTTTCGGGCCCGAGCATTACTTTTTCAATGGCACGAATCAAATCAAATTGAAAAACTTTTTTACGATTCTCTCGCGCCGCGAGTATTGCGCCCTCGTTCATGAGAGAATACAAATCCGCGCCAGAGAAGCCCGGTGTGCGCTCGGCAACTAATTTCAAATTAATATCCTCCGCGAGCGGTTTCTTTACGGCGTGAATTTTCAAAATCTCTTCGCGGTCAGCGCGATCCGGCAAATCAAGAATTACTTTTCGGTCAAAACGTCCAGGACGAATGAGCGCCGGATCCAGCACATCTGGTCTGTTTGTCGCCGCCATCACTATCACTTTATCATTCGGTTCAAAACCATCCATTTCCACCAATATTTGGTTTAAGGTTTGTTCTCTCTCGTCATTACCTCCACCGAATCCTCCTCCACGAGTACGCCCGATCGCGTCTATTTCATCCACGAAGATAATAGCTGGTGCCGCTTTTTTGGCCATCTTGAATAAATCCCGTACACGAGAAGCGCCTACGCCCACGAACATTTCTACGAATTCCGAGCCGGACAAATGAAAGAATGGCACTGAAGCTTCTCCGGCTACTGCCCGCGCGAGCAAGGTCTTCCCTGTTCCCGGAGCGCCTGTTAGCATCACGCCTTTCGGTATTCTCGCCCCGATGTCTAAGAATTTTTTTGGGCTTTTCAAAAAGTCCACGATTTCTTTCAATTCTTCTTTCGCTTCTTTACACCCGGCAACGTCTTTGAAAGTCACTCTATTATTTTTATCATTCGGGTCAGTAATGCGCGCCTTGGATTGACCAAAGGTGAAAGCCTGCATCCCTGCGCCTTTTACTTGTCTAGATAAATACCAAAAGAAAATTAAAATAAAAACTACCGGCAAAAGAAACGGTAAAATATTTACTAGCCAAAACATAAATCCGCTTTCCTCTTTTATTTCTATTTTTGTATCAGAAAGCGCTTTACTGTCCACCCCGTAATTAAAAAGTGTTTGTGATAAAGAAGAGCCTACTTCTTTTTTCGCTTTTTTTATTTCATCATTTTTATAAGTGATAGTAAGTTTATCGCCTTCCACTAAAATAGTTTTAATTTCTCCAGCTGAAACACTTTTTGCCAAATCAGAAATCGCCACTTCTGGAATTACTTTTCCATCTCCAGAAACAACTAAATAAAGTGCCGTAATAACCACAAAGAAAAGAATTGCCCCAGCAATATTAACTCCGAATTTCGTTTGTTTCGGACCTTTTTTACCTTTCCCTTGCGGGTCTTTTTGATTAAGAAAATTAAAATCCATTTCGTTAGAATAGCATAAAAAATAGAAAAAAGAAATAAAAAAACCATCAGTGTTTTTCCAATTTGGAAACCTTAAAGATGGTTTAAAAACGTACCCCGGGGGCCTAGATGAACCCCCGGGGTTGGATCTGCGAAGCCGTGTTTGTGGTAGCCTTCGCACCGTGGCCCGGTAGAACTCAGAAGAACATTGCCCTGAAACTCTTCATGGGATCCCCTTTCTGATGAGCGTCCGTTGCCCATCAATCTAGGAATAGTATAGCATGGCTGTTATTTTTGTCAAGCACTCAGAAAAACCAACTTTTTTGTTTGGTTTTTAGCGAAGTTGTGGAGATGGGGGAAATCGAATCCCCGTGCAGAAGGTTATTGTAAAGAAATCTACATACATAGCGCGCTTTTTGGTTTAGATTAAAAAATTCTTAAGCGAGCCAAATATTTTTTAATCGAGCCCCTTTGTTTCGGGTATTGTCAGGACATTCAATAACCCTATCCCGATAATATTGTGCCTCAGCTTATATATCGGAAGTCTATAAGTGAGACACGAGCTTACGCGAAAGCGGAAACTCGAGCAAAGGCGAATTCCTTCATACCGAAGTATGGAGAAACCAGACCCTTTACTTTAGAAGTTAATTTTGCAATTAACATTTGAACGAATTTTTACGAGATTACGTTCATTCTCGGTATGCATCGATAACAAAAGGCCAACTGTCTATGCCTTGCATCCCCATATTTTAATTTCAACGTCCTTTGTATTCTCTGCGAACTTCGCGATCCGTTTCGCGCTTCTTAATGGTCTCGCGTTTATCAAATTTTTTCTTGCCTTTCACTAAAGCAATTTCTGCTTTGATTTTTCTACCTTTATTATACACCAAAATCGGTACGATTGTCAAACTCTTATTCTTCTCACTATCCGCCAGCCCTGCGATCTCCTTTTTTGTTAGTAAAAGTTTTCTATTGCGAAGCGGATCATAATCTTTCTCCGTATTTTTCGGCTGATATGGCGGAATATTTGCATTAATAAGGAAGGCTTCTCCCCCGCGAATTATTACAAAAGCACCTTCGAGAGACATTTGTCCACTGCGTACTGACTTCACTTCCGTACCCAAAAGCTCAATACCTGTTTCGTATTTTTCTAGGATTTCATAATTAAACCGCGCTTTTCTATTCTCCGCATAATTCGCCATTTATACATATTATCACAGATTGTTTGCTATTTGACTTTCAACCCTAATTAGGCTATTATTTTGGTAGTTAAGCCCTTAAACGGGCTTTCTATATATACATTGCGTGAAAGAATAAACAACCAAATACGGGCGAAAGAAGTTCGGGTTTTAGACAGTGAAAATAAAAATCTCGGTGTTTTAAGTATAAGAGATGCTCTAGAATTAGCAGGGAGCAAGGGCTTAGACTTAATAGAGATATCCCCGAATGGCAATCCCCCGATTGCCAAGTTGATGGATTTCGGAAAGTATCAGTATGAAACCGCGAAGAAATTGAAAAAGGCCAAGGCTGGTGCGAACAAAACCGAAACAAAATCAATTCAAATAAAAATCGGTACCGGTGATCACGATTTGGAATTAAAAGCGAAAACCGCTTCCAAATGGATCAAGGAAGGACACCGCATTAAAGTTGAACTTTTCCTGGCCGGACGCGCGAAGTATATGGATGAGAAATTTTTGCGAGAACGTTTAGACAGAGTATTACATTTAATTACAGAGGATTATAAAATATCTGATCCATACAAAAAAGGTCCAAAAGGTTTAACCACAACAATAGAGAAAAAATAATTTTATGGGAAAAGGAATGAAGACAAATAAATCATATAGCAAGAGATTGAAACTTACCAAAAACGGCAAAGTACTTTCACGCAAGGCCGGTTTTAATCATTTCAATGCAAAACAATCACGCGGAACCCAACTCGCTAGTCGCAAACGCGCAAGTTTCGTTATCAAAAACAAACCTAAAAGTCATTTATTGCCTTTTAGTTAATTTACAAATTTAATCAACTAATATGACAAGAGTAAAAAAGGGAGTACATGCGTTAAAGAGAAGAAGAAGTGTTTTGAAACAAACAAAAGGTTTTCGTCACGGCCGAAGCACCAAGGAACGTTTAGCTAAAGATGCCTTACTACATGCTGGTAGTTATTCTTTTGCCCACAGAAAAGACAAAAAATCACACAATCGAAAACTTTGGAATATCAAGATCAACGCCGGCGCAAGAGAGCTCGGTATGTCTTATTCAAAATTAATTGGCGCCTTGAAAAAGAATAAAATAGAATTAGATAGAAAAATCCTTTCCGGACTTGCTGAACATAATCCGAAAACTTTTGAAAGAGTTTTGGCTACATTAAAACAAAAACCAGCCACTGCAACAAAAACCACCCTCTAGGATGGTTTTTAGTTTGTATCAGACATTGAGGTTTTTGAAATCTTATACTCTAATTTATCTTTTTTAACCAGCGCGATCACTCCCTCTACAATTTTCTTCGGATCAGAATCAATAACTATTTTAGGATTCTCTCTGTGTCCTTTTTCCATAATTTCCTCAAGCTCTTTCCCCATTTCCCACGGACCCTTAAAAATACCAATAGGTTTTTTATCTTCAAAGGCAACAGTGAACTCATGAATAGTTCCTATTCTTCCACACCCGCAAATAACAGCGTCTGCTGAACGAGTCAAAAGTAAATCGCGTCCCGAATAACCAAAACCAGTGTAAATAATCAAATCCATATAATCAAGTGGAAGCTTAAAAACATTCACGTGCTCCTCTTCAGAAGCGGCTGGAGATATTCCAACACAAATTCCGCCTGCTTCTTTTGCTCCCATCGCTGTCCAAAATGGAAATCCCGTTGTCGCTCCAGTCACTAATACTGCCCCCTGTCGAGCAACTTCACGCCCAAGCTCTTTCGCTTGATCTAATGCCCCGATACCACAATGCCCGGTCTCTGCTGCTCCTGAGACACAGATTTTTATTTGATTATGTGAATGTTTATCGGGAGAATTTAATGGTGAATTCATAATTTAATATTATATATTACAATCTAAGATTACACTATCTCCAAGATTCGGAGCGAATGCTTCAAGACCTAAGTTATCTTTCAACTTCTGAACTAAAAACATTGAAGACTTCGGTTCCCCCATAACTACAAAAATTTTTTTGACTGAATCTTGCATGTCTTCCACAAAACCCAACAATCCATCAGAATCTTTATGCCCTGAATACCCAGAGATAGTCACGATATGCGCTCGAACAACTACTTCTTCTCCTGTGATACGAATTTTTTTCAATCCTTCTCTGATCAGACGTCCAGGAGTTCCGACAGATTGATATCCAGTCAAAAGCAAAGTATTATTTGGATCTGGTAAATAGTGTCTTTCGTGGTGCACAATGCGTCCACCCGTCGACATTCCACTACCAGCAATAACTATTTTAGGATTAGGCACATTGCCAATCATTTTTGATTCTTCAGATTTCAAAGTATTGTGCAGTCCAGGAAAATCAAATAAATATTTATCGTGCGACATTACCTTTTGCGCGGCTTCGTTAAAATAATTTTTATATTGCCTGAAAACATCAGTTAAGCGAATGGCAAGCGGAGAATCAAGGAAAATGGGCATTACTGGAATTCTGCTATTTTCTACTAAAGCGTTAAGTTCAAAAAGAAGTTCTTGCGAACGTTCAAGTGAAAAAGTGGGGATGATGAGTGTCCCCTTTCTTTTATAATTATCTTCTATCGTTTCTTCTAAAAATTTCCTTCGATCATTTCTTGATTCATGGTTTCTGTCTCCATAAACACTTTCCATTATTAAATAATCCACATCCGTAACTTTTTCTGTATCTGGAAGAAGCATCGATGGACTATTCCCTAAATCCCCAGTAAAAAGAATCTTTTTACCATTATAGAAAAATTCAACCATGGCTGAACCCAAAATATGTCCAGCATTTAAAAAACAAACTTCCACGTTATCTGTAATTTTTATTTTTTCTTTATAAGAAAAACCTTGCCAAAGAGAAAAGGCTAATTTAATACTTTCCTCTGTGTAAATCTTTTCTAACCCTAAGTTAGTATTTTTACTTAAAATACCGACAGTATCTTCAAGCATTGGTAGGGAGAGAGCCTTGGTTGGTTCCGTAGAATAAATTTTTCCACGAAATCCCTCGTGAAGCAATTTTGGAACACGCCCTAAATGATCCACATGCGCGTGAGTAATAAAAAGAATATCTATTGTTTTTGAATCATAAGAAAAAGGGTCCCAGTTAATATCGTCTTCTGATCTCTCTCCCTGGGTAAGCCCGCAATCAACTAAAATTTTCTTCCCGTCAATTTCTAAAAGAAAATTAGCTCCTGTTACTGAGCCTGTTCCGCCACAAAATGTTATTTTAGCTGTTTTCTCCATATATAAAGAATAGCACATAATCCACCAGAAATATCAAAAAATAAATCGGAACTGGTATCTAATATGTTGAATGGATTTTGGGCAACAATGTTATTAAACAAAAGCTCAAAAATTTCCCATAAAATGCCGACGAATAAAACACCCAAAATAATTTTTAAAATTAACGCAAAAGATAAATTTTCTTCAAGCAAAAACCAGAGAAAAGCCAACCCTAGCCAAAATCCGCCCAGAAAATGCATAATCATATCCAGATACCAAACAGAAGAATACCAAAAAAACTTATTCGCGGCGAAATTAGCTACAAAAATAAAAAGAATTATATATAACAGATGTCTTAGAAGCTTTTTTCTATCCATTTAATTATTTTACCCTATTTACAAGAAAAAATCCGCCCGAAATAAATACAGCGCGGAGTTCTTCTTAGGACTATTTCTGACATATTACCATAGCTTATAGCTAAGTGGGTGTTAGACGTATGTGACCAAGGCCACATTCGATCGAAACTCCCATAAATTAGTGTTCTAGGTAATAATCGGAAATAACCCTACCTAAAGTATATTCTCTTTTAAAATTCTAGCAACAATTTTTTTAAAAAAACACGAATTTAGAATAAAAACAAGTTTAACTAATTTTTCCTTATATGGGACTTGTTGGTTTGAGTGAACTTCTCATGAACAGTTTCATATTCAAAAAGTTCATTTTCTGAAAACCAGTGTTTTATTTCAGCTTTGGCTTCTTCAGGATCTCCAGAAGCATGAATAAGATTCGGGATACCAATTTCATTTGAATCTCCATGCGCAAAACTCATATGCGCGTAATCTCCGCGAATAGTTCCAGGCGATGCAGACTTTGGTTCGGTAGTTCCAACCATTTTTCGAACAAGAGAAACAGCTTCAATCCCCTCTAAAACAAAAGCGATAACCGGTCCGCTTTCCATCATCTCTAGCGTCACATCAAAGGTCTTTTGACCTCGACGAGAAATCATCTTCCCAATGTTTTCATAGTGATGAAAAAAATGATCATAGTCTGGCTTAAGCATTTTCGCTCCAATAATCTTTAAACCTGTTTTCTCAAAACGAGAAATTATCTCTCCAACCAATCCTCGCTGAACTGCATCTGGTTTTAAAATTATAAGAGTTCTTTCTTGTGTATTTGTCATATAAAAACATCTTAACAAAAATAAGTATTTTTGTAAAACTTAGTCTTATCCCATCGTTTTGTATCTGCCCATGATTTCAGCTTCTACTTCTTCGCGATCACGGCCATATTTTATATAGGAAAGTTCTTTTAAGCTGTCCACGATATCAGGGTTTCCCTTCTCTGGAGCCAAAGTATGCAAATTGAAAGGCTTGGTCGGCTGGCCATTAACCAGCATGCTCACATAAGCATTATAATTATCAAGTTTAGTGATGTCCGACGCAGTGAATTGAGGCTTAAATTTCTGTTCTAAAAATGTCGCGTCCTCAGTGCCGACGCGAAAGACAGCCATCGAGCCAACGTTGCCAAAGACAGCATTCTTTATATTTTCTTCCAGTTGAGTAATATACTGATGTGCAATATTTAAAGATAATCTATATTTGCGGGCTTCAGATAAAATAGAAGCGATAGAATCAGTAGTAACATTTTGGAATTCATCAATATAAAGATAAAAATCATTCATCGGTTTACCGAACATGTCCACGCGAGAAAGTGCGGCCATTTGGATTTTACCTACGAGCACAAGTCCAATCAAGTTCGCATTGATATCTCCCAGTCTGCCTTTAGATAAATTTACCAAAAGAATTTTTTTCTCATCCATAATTTTACGGAAATTGAAAACAGAATTTTGTTGTAACACTACCGGACGCATGATGTCGTTCGAAATAAAATTATCGAATTTTGAGGAGATATAAGGCACGAAGTTTGCCAAGGATTGATCTCCTGTCGTCTGTTCGGCGGATACCCAAAATTGTTTGATAATAGGATTTTTGCATCTGGAAATTTTCAAATCACGAAATTCTTTATCTGCTAAAACACGAGTAATTTCAAGCAAAGTTGAACCAGACTCTGGATCTTCCATCACTAAAAATGCGCTATTCCTGAAATACTGCTCAAACATTGCCCCGCCACCGACTTTCATATCAAAAAGCTTATTAAAAATTCCCATCATTTCATTTACCACAAAGGTCTTCTGCTCTGGATATTTCGGATCATATTCCAGCATATTGAGCCCCATCGGTCGCGCTGTATAGGCTGGGTCAAAATAAATGACGTCGTCTATTCGTTCTTTCGGGATACGCGACAAAATGGTTTGAATATCCGTACCGTGTGGATCAATGTAACAACAACCATCGCCATTTTTGATGTCCTGTGTAATCATATTGAGCATGATATTAGTCTTACCTGTCCCCGTCTGACCAATAACATAAAAATGTCTCATGCGATCTTCACGTGCCATATGAATGGACGTGTCTTTACCACGATAACTATTCACACCTAAAATTATTCCCTCTTGCCCCATTTCAATAGGAGCAGGCGCTATCCCTGCTTTCGCTTCTCTTAATTGAGGTTGGCTACCAATACCGACTGGAAAATGAAATACGGAGGCAAGTTCTTTTAAATTAAGAGGTAATATTTTATCAGAAGAAAAGGTGCGATAAGAAAAATCATGAAAGAGTTTTTTCAATTCACTCCCAGAAACTCTTTCAAAAACAAAAGAATTACTAGCTGCTTCAGAAAACTGATTGAAGGAGGATTCTATCTCTCGGAGTATCGCCTCAGCTCGTTCTTTACTTTCCCCGGAAGCAATTACACGAATATTCGCTTTCATAATCGTGCTCTTTATTTTATTTCCTATTTTTTCCGCTGCTCCCTCATCTACCGCCCGCCTACCTTTCATATATTTTTCTTTTTTCTCACTATCTTCTTTTTCTTTGGTGCCAAAAAATAATTCTTTCCCTACTTTTAGAACAGCTTTGTTAAACTTATAAAGATTATCTGCTGCGTGTTTAACCGAAATACCATCTTTCACATCATCTAAAATCATATGAAACTCGTTGATGAACTTGTCGCCGGCCGGCGCTATTACAAGTTGAATCGCCGCCCCTTCACCAGATGTTTTCAATTTAGAAAAAACATTTAAAATCGGATTCATCGGATCATGTTCAATGTTGTCATAAGTTTTAATTGGCATAACTGCGCGCTCAGAAAAACTAGCATAAGCACCAACGGAACCACCGTCTTCATTAAAAACATTATAATCATCTGCTACTTCGCGGATTTTTGCATCATGGTAAAAAGCTAAAACTTGTTTTTCAAAAAGCGAAAGATGCTTGTTCGGAATGGCCGCATATACAACCACTTCATCACTTTTATTACTAAGAGATACCTCTAGTGTAAAATAGTTCTCTTTTTCATTGTATTTACCTTCTCCGATAGATTGCATTCCAGCATAAAATTGCTCCATGGCGCCGATAAAGTCTTTAAAACTTTTTGATTTATCCGCTTCGTCTGTGGGTGGAGGCAGAGTTATTTCAAACAAAGTCATATTGAGAGATTTATACATGGGCGTACCTTCTTTAAAATCAAAACCGACTTGTCCAGTTTTTAAATATTGAATGAGAATACGATGAAAATCATCATCTACATGCGGATTGCCCATGGCCTCTACCACAGAGAGTGCGTTCCGAATCCCTTTAGTGATGACGATACCTAGAAGTTCTTCCATTATGATATCGTGAGTTTCTGGTTTTAATTTAAGAACAATCCCTTCAGCTTCTTTTCCTCTAACAATATTATCTTTGTGTACTAATTGTTCGGCTGGTATTTTTTTGTATTCACCTATTACATCTCTCGCTGCATTTTCTTCCGCGTGTTCTATGTGCCCGATATTAATAAGCTGTTCCTCTCGCGCCTTAACATGCGCACGCAAATAATCAAGCTCCTCTTCGGGACTCTTGAACTTCGGCATTTCTTTAAAGAATGACGGTTCCATCCCATTAATTATACAGCAAAAAGAAAAATTTAGGAAAATTACTTTTTCGAATGGTCTGGCTGGGATAGGGACCCGGAGAACCGAGGACCTAAGAAAAAGTGATTTTCCTAAATTTTTGTAAGAATCTCCGGCTCGCCTTCGGTAATTAAAATCGTGTGCTCAAAGTGCGCGCTTGCTTTGCTGTCCGCCGTTCGGAAAGTCCAACCATCTTTATCTAAAACTACGTTTTTTGTTCCATTATTTACCATCGGCTCTATCGCTATAACCATTCCGGGTACAAGTTTCGCCCCCACCCCCGCTTTCCCGAAATTTGGTATATAGGGATCTTCATGAATCGCTCGTCCGACGCCGTGTCCCGCCAAAATTTCTACTATTCCATATTTGTGTGGACGAATAAAGCTCTCTATCGCGTGGCTTATGTCCCCTATCTTGTTTCCTTCTTGTGCCATCTCTATTCCTACCTTCAAAGATTTTTCTGTTATTTCTAAAAGTTTTTTTAAAGCAGGGCTTATCTCGCCGACTGGAACAGTTATCGCCATATCGGTGAAAAGATTTTTGTGTTTTAACCCCAAATCTAGAGAAACGACATCTCCCTCTTTTAAAATTTTATCTTTCTTGGGAATACCATGCACTACTTCATTGTTCACTGAAATACAAATTGATGCCGGATACGGGGAGTCTGCGCCATCTGGTTTGTAATTTAAAAAGGCAGGCTCGTCTCCCATTTCCTTAATCAATTTTAAAGCACAATCGTCCAGATCCTTCGTAGAAATTCCAGGCTTCACCATATCCCCAACCTTATAAAGCACAGTGGCCAACCTCTTGCCCCCTTCTCTTAGTATTTCTATTTCTTCCGGTGTTTTAATAATTATCACAATTAATATCCTAAAGCTTTAATTATATCTTCATAAACTTTCTCTATCGTCTGCTCACCGTTGATTTCAATAAAATTATATCCGTCTTTTTCTCGAAAATACTTTACGGATGGTTCAACATCTTCCTCATACCAACTAAGTCTATTTTGTATCTTTTCTGGTGTGTCGTCTGCTCGTTTACGTTCCATTAATCTAGTAGCTGACCATTCTTTTGAAACATTTATTAAAATAATATTAGGTTTTTCTATTTTGTAAAAATCAAAAGCGGAGCTTAGGGCAACTGCTTCTTCTAGTCTTCGGCAAACACCATCCATAATTATATCTTCTTTTCCAGTGAAATTTTTTACAATAAAATCTGTCCATATCCAGATAGGAATAAAGACCGGTATTAAGTGCCCATCCTTTATAACATCATTAATTTTTTTATTAATTAAATTTTCTCCCCTTGAAAGCTCTCGTAGCGAATTGCCAGTTTCTATATATAGAGTATTTCTCCCTTTTTCTTTCAAAAAATTTGCCAACCTTTTGGCCTGTGTTCCTTTACCACACCCAGATCGCCCAAAAAAAACAAAAGCTTGTGAATTCATATCACAAGAATACATGTTTTTAAACGAAAAATCAAGAATTAGTATTCTCGCATAGAGATCTGCGCATCAACTTTTTTCATTAGATCAAGCACGACAGAAACTACGATAAGAATAGATGTTCCACCTAAAGCAAAAGAAGTGTTCCCTGTTATAAATTGCATGATAAGAGGCAAGATCGCGACAAAACCTAAAAAGACAGCACCCACAAGGGTAATACGACTTAAAACTTTCGAAATATATTCTGAAGTAGACACACCTGGACGAATGCCTGGTATAAATGCTCCATTTTTCTGCAAATTAGTAGAAAGCGCTTCCGGATCAAAAGTAACGGCCGTGTAAAAATAAGTAAACATAAAAACAAAAATAAAATAAAGCACAGCGTAAAGCACACTGGTCTGCGTAAAGGCGACCAGAAAACTGGAAATTTTTACGAGAATAACATTGCTGAATCTAGAGAGGAAAGTACCAATCATTTGCGGGAAAAGTAAAATGGAAAGCGCAAAGATTATCGGAATAACTCCAGCTTGGTTCACTCGAAGAGGTAAATATGTTGAACCACCGCCATACATTTTTGCACCTCGAACACGTTTAGCATAAGTAACTGGTATTGGTCTTTCCGCTTCAGTGACAAGCACAACTCCAGCCAAAATAAGTATGCCGACCACAGCAAATACAAGATAAAGAGGAACTTGAGAAACGTCAAAAGTAAAAATATGCTGACTAACCCAAGAAGGAAGTCTAGAAACAATTCCAGCAAAAATTATAAGAGACACTCCATTCCCAATACCAAATTCAGAAACAAGCTCCCCAACCCACATTATTAATATTGCTCCAGCAATAACAATAAGCAAATTGGTAATACGATCAAAAGCAGTTAGGTTAATTAAAATATTTTGCTGTTCAAGAATATACAAAAGACTGAACCCCTGAATAGCAGCCAATGGCACAGTAAGTAATCTAGAATATTGAGCAAATCTTTTTCGGCCTGCCTCTCCCTCTTCGTGATAAATCCTTTTTAAGGAAGGAACCATAATAGTCAAAAGTTGCATAATGATTGAACCTGTAATATATGGGCCAACACCTAGCATTATTATGGAAAGGTTAGAAAGCCCTCCTCCAGAAAATATATTTAAAACCCCAAAGAATTGGTTATTGGATAGAAATCTATTGAGCTCTACGGTATCAATACCTGGTATCGGAATAGCAGAAAGTAATCTGAATACTATTAACGCAAAAAATACGAACAAAACTTTTTTACGCAAGATTGGGTCTGTCCAAATTAATTTTATTTTATTCCAAAAATTTTGCATAATATTGTGTGACGTTAAACTAGCAGTTATTTAATTCTGATCTTTTTTCCTTTGATTCCTAAACGTTTTCGTATTTCAGAAAATTTCTCTGTCTTATTAGCAAGTTTGTCTTTCTCTAAGATAAAAACCTTTTGAATGGACTTAAATTGATATCCGCGATTCTTAGGCAATTTCTTAATGATATCACGAAGCTCTGGGCGACGCTTGTTACCCGCGCGGGCTGTTTGTCCTTTTCCTCCACGGCCAGAAGTCTTCGCATGTTTTCCTCCACGACCAACAAGTCTGTCTTTTTTATTCTTATGTTCTCTTTTTAAATTATGTATTTGCATAAAATTATTTATCCCGTAGTGAGCTTTACTCTACTACTGGGATTCTTCTACTGGTACAGTTACTTCCTTCCCCGCGACAACTACACTTTCTGGGGCGATTTTTGCGTATTTTGAAGAAATCACGGATAACGCCGACATTACTGCCTTTGCATTATTTAATTTATTTTTACTGTTGGATAAAATTTTTCCAGTAATATCTTTAACTCCGGAAAGTTTTATAATGTCTCGAATAACCGAACCAGCCACAAGCCCACGACCTTTGTTAGGCCTTAACATCACAGATGAACTTGAAAACTTAGCAGATAGCTCATGCGGAATAGACATTGTTTTGGTAAGATTCAATCTAATCATATTTTTCTTGGCATTTCTTAAAGCTTTATTGATCGCCAAAGCGGTATCTCCAGCTTTTCCCAATCCTAAACCAACAGCTCCCTTTTTGTCCCCCGCGACAAGCGCTACAGAAAAAGAAAATCTGCGTCCACCAGCGACCACACGAGTAACTCGGCGAATATTTAAAATCTTTTGATCAAATTCTGGCTTGACTCTGTTGAAAGAGGAACCTCGACGGCCACTGTTTCTTTTTTCTCTTGTTCCTGTATTTTCTTTTGCTTTTGTGTTTTCCATAAAGTTAAAATTCTAATCCCTAAAACTCAAGACCACTGACGCGGGCTTCGTCAGCTACTAATTTTATTCTTCCAGTATATTTAAATCCATTACGATCAAAAACAACTTTCTTAATTTTTTTTGCGAGACAAGCTGCGCCGATAGACTTCCCGACTTCTTTCGCTCGCTCTGTCTTTGTGCCTTTGGTCGTCTTCACGTCGCTCGCTTGCGCCAAAGTCTTGCCTGTCACATCATTTATAACTTGAGCATAAATAAACTTGTTGGATCGAAAAACGGTCAAGCGAGGACGCATATCAGTACCCTGGATTTTTACTCTGATCTTTTTCTTTAAGCGTATTCTTTTGTCGTCTTTTTTAATCATTTTATTTTAAAATTATTTTTACACTGTCTTCTTGCCTTGTTTTCGTCTGATAACTTCACCTTCATAACGCATTCCTTTACCTTTATATGGTTCTGGTTTCTTCAGGGCACGAACAGCCGCGGTGAAACTACCAACTAATTCTTTATCAATACCAGTAATGGTAATATTGTTTTTCTCTGCAGTAGCAGTAATGCCTTCTGGAATTTTTACAATAACAGGATGAGAAAAACCAAGAGCGAAATGGAGTTCTTTGCCCTTAACCTCAGACTTAAATCCAACTCCTTCTAAAATTAATTTCTTTTGATATGGAACTTGGACACCAGTAATCATATTTTTTATATGTGAAGCATAGGTACCCCAGAGAGATTTGGAAAATTTATCGTTTCTTTTTATATTTAAAGTTACCATTTTATCAGTAATGGTAATAGTAATATCATCTCTGAAATTTTTAGTAAGTGTTCCTTTTGGGCCTACTACAGCAACAACTCCACCACTTTGGGTGATCTTTATTCCGGCTGGTATTAATATTTCTTGTTTGCCTATTCTACTCATAAAATTTTCTACCAAATTCTAAATAATGCTTCGCCTCCAACTTGTTCTTTGCGAGCATCTTTGCCTGACAAAATTCCTTTCGGTGTTGAAAGCACAAGCAAGCCTGAGCCATTTCGGACAGAATGAATATCTTTCATACCAAAATAAACTCGGCGAGATTGTTTAGAAATTCTTTCTACTTCTGCGATTTTTGGTTTTTTATCTACATAGATCAGCCCCACTTCTAAAACTGGCTGACCTTTTTTAACTTTTTTTGAAACTTCAGAAACATATCCAGCTTTTTTCAAACATTCGCCGATCGCATTTTTCATCTTAGAAAAAGGAATTGAAACAGACTCCTTGTTTGCAAGGCTTCCGTTCTTCATTATTATTATCATGTTTGAAATTGGATCCATAAAATTTTACCAACTTGATTTACGAACACCCGGAAGCATTCCTTCGTTTGCTAATTCTCTAAAACAAATTCGGCAAATACCGAAATCACGCATAAAACCATTTCCTCGGCCACAGCGAAAACATCGATTTTTCTGTCGAGTAGAAAATTTTGGTTTTTTTGCTGCTCTAGCTTTTACTGATGTTTTTGCCATAAATAATTTATCAGGATTGCTCCGTTAATATCTCACTTTTTTTCTTTAACCCTTTAAAACTAAAGAATTAAAGGAGAAAAGTGGATTAATCAAAGCCCTATTCCCTTGTTTTGATATTAGCAAATAATCCCAAAAGAGTCAAATATAATTTTTTATCTCACTTTCTAACTTTCTTGCATTTCCATGGCTTAACAAGCCTAGATATGATTGCACTGTTTCAAAACTCCCGTGCTTCTTTTTTACACCATGAAACATCCTCCGTTTCGTGATAGTCCTGACTACCCTATGGTCTGGAAATAAAACCCAACCCAAAAAATCCACGCCAGAGGCAACGGTACTTATGGATAATTTTGCAGGATGTAAAGAAAGCATAAGTTCATTTTCAAGAAAATCTTTTATTCTAACAATTGTATTTTCTAACCATTTTCTATTTTGCGACAAAATTACAAAATCATCCGCATAACGAACATAGTGTTTCGCTTTGATTTTATGTTTCACAAATTGATCAAATTCATTCATATAAATATTTACTAAAAGTTGGGAAGTTAGATTGCCGAGTGGTAAACCCTTACTGCATATATCAGCGATAGCGTAAATATGTTTTTGGGAAGAAAAGCTATCTATCACCTGCCCCAAGAGCCAAAGAACATTTTTATCTTGAATATGTTTTCTCAAAATTCCTTTTAATATTTCGTGATCAATATTAGCAAAGAATTTTTTAATATCCCCTTTCAAAACCCAAACTGTTCTGGTATGATTTTTTGACGCTTGATAGGCAAATTTTCTGAATCTGTTTATGGCTTTATGTGTTCCTTTGTTTTTTCTGCAAGAATAGGAGTCAGTAATAAATGTCCTGTCAAAAAAAGGATACAAAACTCGATAAATCGCATGATGTAATAATCTGTCCCGTACTTTCGCTTTGTGAATATTGCGCGGTTTTGGGTCAGAAATATTAAATGCTTCATATTGGGAATGCTTGTATGCTTTATTTACTAAATCCGTATGTAACGAAATTATATTAGTCATCAAATTTCTTTGAAATTCTTCTACGTCTTTGCGATTTTTCTTGCCGACAACAAATTCTTTCCACGCCAAAAGCAGATTTTCTAGAGAAATGATATAGTCGTAAGTATGACTAAATTGGATTCGGGACATAGTATTTATAATAGTACCCCCCCCCCAACTTTTGCCATTATTGGCAAAAGTTAAGAGCTGTTATCTTCTCTGGATTACCTTTTATCAAATTCTGCCCAAAATACACAAGCACTCTTTGGGATTAAAGATTGATACGATGTTTATTGAAATTATTGAAGCTGTTTCTATCGCTACTTTTTTATCTCGAGAAGAAAAACATCCTTGGGTTCGGTTAGCGATACGAAAATCAGATACTCTAAAAATACTTTTGATGGTTTTATGGGAAGCAAAATCAATTGACGATAAAAAATATATTGTTCTTTCTCAAAAAATAGAAGAAATTGGAAAAATGCTCGGGGGTTGGAACGGACAACTCCTAAAACAAAACTCTCCCGCCGTTAAGACGAGAGAGAAATGAAGTAAGTTGCGGAAGAGATAGCCGGGTTGTTGCCGTTCCAGTCATTGTCGAGCCAGTTGTAGTTCGAGATGACCTTGCCTTCGTTCCAGTACCCATACCGGACATACAGATTGCCATTCGCCGGGTTGCGGAAATGTGTAAGCTGCCTTCTGTGCCACCACCTTTTGAATACTCTCAAGGTTGTATCGTATTCGGCATCGTAATGCCATAGCACCTTACACCAAGTAACTTCATTTTTGAAGTGTCTTCGTATATCACCCTATTTGAAACCTTAGTCGCAAATATTCTCGACATACGGATACTGGATTCGGTAGCGAGAAACCGTGGTCGCTCGCGTATTCACCTACTACCATATTTATTTTACCAAAACAAAAGGCCCTGCGCGAATGCCGAAGCAAACACACAGGGCCCAAGGACTAAGTCTCAAGGATCAAGAAGATCCAAGAGGCAAAGTTCTGATTACTAACTTACGGAAGAGACAGCCGGGCTGCGGCCGCGCCAGTCATCGCCGAGCCAGTCGTAGCCCGAGATGACCTCGCCTCCGCGCCAGCACCCACACCGGACATACAGATCGCCACACGCCGGGTTGCGGAAGATGTCATCCCAGAAAAACACGTAGAGCGTATTACCCTGGTCGTCCTTCTTCCACTCCTCGGGCCACATCTCTGGATGCTCGACGAAGTGGTCAAGGAGTTTCGCTCCTACATTTTTACCCCTCTTTTCGAGCTCGATGCGAAGCTTGTTGCCCTCGATGACGCCTCCCTTTTTCTGCTTCTTGGAGAGAAAGAGCGTGAGCTTCTTTCCGTCGAGATACAGGCCGTCGGCCTTCTTCTCGAGCTTGACGATGCCCGTTCCGCGGTGCACCTCGAGCACGGCACCGTTGAACGGCAACCGAGCCGGAGAGTTGAAATCGATCACATAATCGATCGGACGGATCTCGTGCGTACCATGAAGCACGCCGAGGATGGAAGACATCCTTTCCTCGCTGTGGGCGAGAGTAGCGAAGTCTTTGGGCTCGAATCCGACCTTGGTGCCCGTGATGGCGAGCTCGTGAACTAAACCGACAGAGATTTCGGACGCATTTGCCATTTGGCACATCCTTCCTTTTTCTTTGACACATCCCATAGGACGCATCGGTTAGGTTTTTGCTAGAGGACAACCACAACGGTAGTCATAGCCAGGAAATGCCTAATATTAAGCACCTTTTGGCTATGACCACCTTCGCAAGTAATTTTAAAGAACTATCTTTATAGGATAGCATATTTTAAGAAAAAGTCAATAGAAAGTTTTATTCCTTTTTAAAAGGAACACCTAGGAGTTCGAAGAAGGCGGTGCCTTCTTTTTTGTTTTTTGCAGTTGAAACAAGGGTGATAGACAAACCGAAAACGTCGCGGATATCTTCATCAGCTGTTTCTGGGAAAATGGTATGTTCTTTGATGCCGATAGTTAAGTTCCCGATATTATCTACTGCTTTACGATTAATACCACGGAAGTCCTTCGTACGAGGAAGCGCCACATTAATTAATTTTTCCAAAAAGGCGAACATTCTTTTACCACGAAGAGTGACGACAACTCCGACAGGATCTCCTTGGCGAATTTTAAAAGAAGAAATGGATTGCTTCGCTCCTCGCAAGGCAGTTTTTTGCCCGGTAATTTTTGCTAACCTGTCTGCTACGGCTTCATTTTTATTTTTGTCTTTCTTGACCATCGTTCCTGTGCCGACATTGATTACGACTTTCTTCATTTTTGGAGAAGCCATCACATTTTTAAAATGAAAAGCGTCTTTCATTTTTCCAAATGCCTCTATTTCTTTTTCTTTTACGTTTAAGTGTTTCATAATTTTTTATTTAATCTGCTTTTTTAACATTAGAAATGTGGATAGGCATAGCAATATTTACCATTGTGCCTTTTTCCCCAGACTTTCTAGGACGTTGATGTTTTTTCATCATATTCAAACCTTCAACAATCACTTTGTTTTCTTTAGGCAAAGCTCGCACAATTTTACCAGACTTTCCTTTGTCTTTACCGGTGATTATTTTTACATTGTCTCCTTTTTTTAATTTCATATGTTTTATTTAAAATACTATATAACTTCTTGCGCCAAGGAAATTATTTTCTGAAATCCTTTCTCTGCCAATTCTCTTGGAATAGGTCCAAAAATACGGCCTGCTTTTGGATCTTTTTTCCCTTTTTCTAAAATAACTACCGCGTTATCATCAAAACGAATATATGAACCGTCTTTTCTTCTATAAGCACCACGAGTGCGTACAACGACAGCCTGATGCACATCTTTCTTCTTTACGGCCTTGCGGGGAGAAGCTATTTTAACTGAAATAATAACCAATTCTCCCAAAGTAGCATATCTCTTTTTGGAAGAGCCTAAAATCTTGAACACCTTTCCTACGGTGCCTCCGGCATTGTCTGTTATATTTACTAAGGTTTCGTTTTGAATCATAAAATTTAATTAAAATTACTGCACGACTTTAAACTTTTTATCTTTGGAAATCGGTCTGGTTTCCACTATTTCTACCTTATCTCCTATCTTATATTTATTAGCTTCATCGTGAGCTTTGTATTTCTTGCTAATTTTGTAAAACTTTCCATACAAAGGATGCTTCACAAATCGAGAAACTGACACAACAACGGTCTTGTCCATTTTGTCGGAAACAACCACTCCTTTTAAGAATTTTCCTTTGTTTTCAGTATTCTTTTCTTGTATCTTTTTTGTCATATATTATTGCTTTTTATTATTTTTATTCATTTCTGTCAACATTCTAGCTATTTGTCTCTTTAAAGTCGCAGATTCTTTGACGTTTTTTGATCTTGAGCCCTCAGACTTAAAATGAATAACTCGTAAACCATCTCGCAAAGTAACAAGCTCTTTTTTTAGCTCTGCTTCTGTCATTTCTTTAAAATTTCCTCTTGAGTTTTTCTTTGTCTTTGCCATAAAATAATATTATTCATTTACTCTGCCGACAATTCTGGTTTTAATCGGTAACTTAGACCCAGCTTTTCGAAGCGCTTCATGAGAAGTTTTTTTATCTGCGCCATCTACTTCAAAAATAATACGTCCAGGAAGAACATCAAAACAATATCCCTGTGGGTCTCCTTTTCCTTTTCCCATGCCCACTTCCGCAGCTTTAGCTGTATACGGACGATCTGGGAAAATACGAACCCAATATTTACCAGTTTTAGTTAGGGTACGAGAAATAACTTTTCGAGCAGATTCGATTTGGTTTGATTTCACTCTCGCTTGAGTTTCAGACTTTAAACCATAAGAACCAAAAGCAAGTTTAACACCACGAGTATCAGCTGATCGTGATTTTGGATTAGAACGTCCTGTCTGCCATTTTCTAAATTTTACTTTTTTGGGTACTAACATAATATTTAATCAGTTTTTAATTTATTATCTTTTTCATTAACTGGCGCTGTAGAAAAAGCGGTGCGAGCTTTCTTTTCAGAGAAAATTTTACCCCGATAAATCCAAACTTTAATACCAACAACACCATAAGACAATGTCGCTCGCTCTCGCTTGAAATCTATGTCCGCGCGGAAAGTCTGAAGCGGAATACTTCCACGCTTAAGCTCTTCCGTACGAGCAATTTCAGCTCCTCCTAAACGACCTGACAATACCACTCTCGCTCCCTCTACTCCGTGAGCTTGCATAACTTTTTCAATAATTTGTTTGATTACTCTACGATAAGGCATTCTCTTTTCTAATCCTTCAGCAATCATATAAGCCACGATAGCCGCATCCGCTTCTGGATTTGAAACTTCCATAATTTCAAGTTTGAAATCTTCCGGTCTTGGAAGTTTTAATTTATCCATTTTCTTTAAAATTTCTTCTTTGAGTTTTGTCGCTCCTTCTCCACTTCTACCAATAATAAGACCAGGACGAGAAGTTTTAATTATAAAACGAGTAGCTTTCCTGCTTCTTTCAATTTCAATACTAGAAATATACATTCCACGCAATTTCTTTTCCAAGAACTGGCGAAGTAAGACATCTCCTTTTAGATAAATTAAATATTTTTTTGGATCAGCAAACCAACGAGACTTCCAGTCTCTTAATATAATCAATCTATGTGCATATGGGTGAACTATTTTTGACATATTATTTTTTTACTGCTTTCTTAGCTTTTATTTCTTTCGTTTTTGCTGGTTTTTTTATAACTTTTTCTGCTAAAAGAAGATTTAAGTGACTTGTACGCTTGTTTATCCTGTGTCCTGTACCCATCGCTGCGGGCATCATTCTTTTCATTACGATACCTTTATCAACTCGCAATTCTTTTATAAATAAATTATCTACTTCAATACCCATTTGTTTTGCATTTGCAACAGCAGAAAGTAAAAGTTTTTTGATCGGAAGCCCAGCACGTTTTGCTAAAAAATTTAACTCAGCGATTGCCTCTGATACGTTTTTACCCTTAATCAATCCAGCAACTAAACGAACTTTCCTCGGGGATTGTCTGTAATTTTTTAAAAAAGCTTTCATGTTAATTTATTATAAGTTTGCTGAATAATTATTTCTTTTTAGCATCCACTGCAGCAGCAGTAGCTGATTTAGCTTGAGTTATCTCGGCCTCTTTTTTCTTTTGTTCAAGTTCTTTCTGCATTTTTCCTCCGTGTTTCATGAATTTTTTGGTTGGAGAAAATTCTCCTAATCTGTGCCCCACCATGTCTTCCGTAACTAGAACTTCTAAATGCGTTTTGCCGTTATAAACACCAAAAGTAAAACCCAGCATTTCTGGAGAAATAACACAGGCTCTTTTCCAGGTCTTAATCATCGGAGTCTGAAGCGGGTTTTTGCCAGCAATCTTTTTTAAGAGCCTCTCGTCAACATTTAATCCTTTTTTGATTGATCTAGTCATAATTTAAGCAAACAAAAAGCTCCTAACGAGCTTGGTTTCATAATAGCAAATTCAAATAAAATGTCAATTTTTAAATAAAAACAAAGGGCGTGCCGGGGAATCAAACCCGCAACACGCCCGTGATCCAAACAGAGCTAACTTTGTGCCCGCCCATTAAATCTCTTGTTCAGAGCGGGTTGAATATCTTGGAAAGTACCGGCCGGCACCCCTCTCCCCTTAGCCTGTTGTCGCGCAAGTTTCTCCTCGCGCTGTTTCTTTTCCAGGTTTCTCTTGTACCTTCTCCTCTTTGCCGGAACCTTCTTCGACATTGACACCTCCTCAGATAGATAGAGAGTATTATAACACTTTCAAAATAAAAAGCAACTAAAAATCCCCTTATCGGGGATTCTTTTAGTTAATTTTTATTTATTCTTTCCTGTCTTTCGTCGAGAAACAATAAAGACGTTGGAGTATTTCTTTGGACCACGAGTCTTGCGTCCACCAGTAACTTTACCCCACATAGTTTTTGGACGTTTGGTTCCGCGCCCTTGTCTGCCTTCTCCTCCTCCGTACGGATGGTCAACAGGATTCATCGCCGTACCACGAACAGTTGGACGTATTCCTTTCCAGCGACTGCGTCCAGCTTTACCATAATTTTCTAAGTGATGTTCTTCATTGGAAACAGTTCCAACACAAGCCCAACAATTCTCATTTATTTTTCTGACTTCCGTTGAAGGCATTTTCAAATTAGTATATCCATCAGCATTAGCGACTACTTGGGCGAAAATTCCAGCCGAACGGCCAATCTTTGCTCCACCAGCCGGCTTGATTTCAATATTATAAACAAAAGTTCCAACTGGGATATTTTTGAGAGGCAATCTATTGAGGGGAGCAAGTGGGGCTTTCGCAGATACGATAAAAGAATCTCCGGGTTTTACAGACTTTGGCAACACTACATATCTTTTTTCTCCATCTTTATAAACAGCAAGCCCAATAAATGCTGAACGATTTGGGTCGTATTCAACAGATTTTATTTTGGCTGGAATCTCTTTTTTGTCATATAAAAAATCAACTAGACGATAGAGACGTTTGTGCCCGCTACCCTTGTGTCTCATCGTAATGCGTCCAGCACTATTTCTTCCGACTGCACGCCTAAATCCGTAAGTAAGAGACTTCAAAGGAGTAGAGGTCGTTAGAACTCCCCGATAACTTACGTTAGTCATTTGTCTTCTTGATTTACTTGTTGGTTTATATGTTTTCATATTAAAAATTACACAAACTCTATCTTATCTCCCTTTTTCAAATAAACAAACGCTTTTCTTCCACCTCCTCTTACTCCAGCCTTGCCTTTAGACATAATCTTTTTTCTTGGAATATTCAGAACATTTACCTTGAGGGGTTTTACTTTATAAAGGGAAAAAATGGCCTTCTTTATTTCTGTTTTGTTGGCAGAAGAAGTAATGTCAAAAGTATAAACATTCTGTTCTGCGCCAAAAGATGCTTTTTCAGTAATTCTTGGATTTTTAATAATTGTTGTCATAAATTTAACTCAAATTAACCCCTAGCCTCTAAAAATTTAACTGCCTCCTCGGGATTTTCTATTAAAATATATTGATGATTAAGGGCGTCCATCGGATTAAGATTTTTAAGAAAAATAATTTCTAATTGAGGTAAATTTCTAAAACTCTTTTCTGCTTTTTCATTGCGTCCAAATAAAGCTGTCAAAACTCTAGCTTTCTTTGATCCAGCAAATGGTTTCAATCCGGAAGCTTTAGCAATATTCTTCATAACATCGAGAGCTTTCTTTGTTTTCATCTCAGACAAAGCGAGAGTATCAATAAAAATAATTTCGCCGTCTTTCATTTTTCTAGAAAGTACAGAAAAGAGAGCTTGAGCACGCATCTTCTTTGATACCTTTCTTTTGTAATTTTTCTCTGCTAAAGGACCATGAGTAACTCCTCCGCCAACCCAAATAGGTGATCGTGTAGAACCGTGTCGCGCACGCCCCGTTCCTTTTTGTTTCCACGGCTTCCTGCCTCCACCACTCACCTCTCCACGGTCTTTAGTATCAGCCGTGCCAGCGCGTTTATTGCTACGCATTCCTTCTACTACTTGGTGCACCAAATCTGCTCGCCACTTAGCGGCGAAAACTTTTGCTGGAAGATTTATTTTCCCTGCTTCGACTCCTTTTTGGTTGTATATTTTTGCTTCCATATAAATTATCTCTGTACTATTTCGACTAAACTTCCTTTTCGTCCAGCGATGGCACCCTTCACAAGCAACAAACTATTTTCTTTATCTACGAAAACAATTTGTAAATTTTTCTGAGTAATACGTTCAGAGCCCATGCGACCTGCCATTCTCATCCCTTTTGGAACATGTGTTCGAAGTCCACCTCCGATACTCCCAGGTTCTCGTTCTGAGTGTTTTTGACCGTGTGTACGTGGACCACCATGAAAACCATGACGTTTTACAACTCCTTGAAAGCCTTTACCTTTAGAAATACTAGATACTATTATCTTATCGCCAGCAGAAAAAGTGCCAACATCAATAACGTCTCCTTCTTTCACTTCAGTTTTATCGGTGGGTTTTAGCCTGAATTCTTTGAGGGTTTTGTAAAAAGCACCCTTCATCGCTCCGGCTCTTCCCTTTGTGACTCTTTCTTTTTTTTGTGTGCCGAAACCAACTTGAACAGAATCATAGCCATCTTTGGATTTTTCAAAAATTCTTGTCACAATTGATGATGGCGCAGAAACTATCGTAACTGGAAAAACAGTTCCGTCTTCGGAAAAGTACTCCGCCATATTTTCTTTTGTTCCCAGAATAAATTTCATAATTTTGTGACGTTAAGCTCGTAATTACATCATTTTGACATCAATGTCGACTCCCGAGGGAAGCGAAAGATTCGTCAGAGCCTCAACGGTCTTTGCGTTTGGATTTATAATATCAATCAATCGTTTATGCACTCTTATTTCAAATTGTTCTCGTGTGTTTTTGTAAATAAAAGGAGAACGATTAACTGTATATTTCTTTATTTCGATTGGCAGTGGAACAGGTCCTACAATCACAGCATCATAACGCACAGCAGTATCCATAATTTGTTTAATAGACGCATCTAAGATTTTGCTCTCGTAAGCGCGAACTCGAATACGAAGTATCACCTTACCGTCAACTTTTTCTGTTTTAGAAGAAGTTTTGGCTTTTGATACCCCAGCTTTAGGTTTTACTGGAGCTTTAGGTTTTTTTATTTTTGTTTCTGTTGTTGTCATGATTTTTTAAGGAACTTTTTTCCACAAACTTTTAACCAAGAATTTTAGTAACCACCCCTGCGCCGACTGTCTTTCCTCCTTCTCGAACTGCAAATCTTTGTGATTCTTCCAGTGCAACTGGAGTAACTAATTTAACTGTAATTTTAACTGTATCACCAGGCATAACCATTTCTGTGCCTTCTGCAAGTGTCACATCTCCAGTTACGTCCGTGGTACGAATGTAGAACTGAGGTTTGTAACCCTTGAAGAATGGAGTGTGACGTCCACCTTCTTCTTTTTTCAAAACGTAAATTTCACAAGTAAAGTTATCGTGCGGAGTAACTGTTCCTGGTTTAGCAAGAACTTGTCCGCGAGTAATGTCTTCTTTCTTTAAACCTCGGAGAAGAATACCAGCGTTGTCGCCAGCCATACCTTCTTGAAGATTTTTGTTGAACATTTCAATACCGGTAACAGTTGTTTTTTGAGTAGGCTTGATTCCAATAATTTCCACTTCTTCTCCAACTTTTACTACTCCTCTTTCGATTTTACCGGTAACTACTGTACCTCGTCCTTCAATAGAGAAAATGTCTTCTACTGGCATAAGGAAAGGCTTGGTAACATCACGTTCAGGAACAGGGATATAAGTATCAAGAGCATTGGTCAATTCAAGGATTTTCTTTGCCCATTCATCATCAAGAGATTTTGCTTCAAGAGCCTTGAGAGCAGAACCACGAATAACTGGAGCATTTGCGCCATCAAAACCTTGCTTGGTTAGAAGTTCACGGATTTCTTCTTCCACCATATCGATCATGTCTTTGTCATCAACCATGTCGCACTTGTTTAAGAAAACAATCATTTTTGGCACACCAACTTGTTTTGCAAGCAAAACGTGCTCACGAGTTTGAGGCATAGCACCGTCAGTAGCCGCAACCACCAAAATAGCACCGTCCATTTGAGCGGCACCGGTAATCATGTTTTTGATGTAGTCAGCGTGTCCTGGAGCATCGATGTGCGCATAGTGACGTGCATCGGTAGCATACTCGTTGTGAGAAATGTTAATGGTGATTCCACGAGCTTTTTCTTCTGGAGCGTTATCGATTTGATCAACTCCGCGTAGACGAACAGTCTTTCCTGCCATGTTTAACACGTGCAAGATTGCAGCGGTTAAAGTGGTCTTTCCATGGTCAACGTGACCGATAGTGCCGACATTGATGTGCGGCTTGTCTCTCTTAAATTCTTCTGCCATATTTTTGTTTTTAATAATCAAAACTCAGCATACGAGAACCAGTTGCTAAGGCTTAATTACTAATAAATTAGCTATTAATAATAAAAAAACAATATAAAAACTGCAGAAAGTGCAGTTGTTTAGATAATAGCAGATTATAAAACGTTGTCAAACAATCTTATTCCCCAGAATCTGAAAGAAGATCTTTAATCTTTTTAAGTAGAATGTTAAAAGAATTACCTTTCGAAGAAAAGACTCCTCCTAGGCTTTTGACAGTTTCTCCAACATCATCTCCTGAATTAACAATTACCGGTAAGTTTTTAAAACGTGCGTCACCACGAATCCGTTTAAGTGCTTCAATGCCATCAAGTATAGGCATGTTATTATCAGTAACAACAAGATCATAATTTTCTTTTTCCAATTTATCTAAAAGTAATTGTCCATTTTCTGCCGTATCAACAGTATAGCCCTCGCCCTCTAAAAGCATACCCAACCCAAATAAAATACTTTTTTCATCATCAGCAAATAATATTCTTTTTGAAAGTTTTTCATTTCTTTCAGGATTGCTTGTTTTTGGAGAAAATTCACCCATAAAAACATAATAACATATTTTTACTTTCTCGCAGCGATGATAGTTTCAGCCACGTTTTGAGGCACAATGTCATAACGGAAGAATTCCATTGTGAAACCAGCGCGGCCTTCGGTCATGGAGCGGAGCCCGGTCATGTAACCAAACATTTCGGAAAGAGGCACGATTGCTTTTATCACTTTATTCATCCCGCGATCTTCCATTCCTTCGATAAGACCTCGCTTAGAAGAAAGATTTCCGGTAACATCTCCCATAAATTTATCTGGGGTAATAACTTCCACCTTCATCATCGGTTCTAGAATGACAGGGTTTGCGCGACGACAAGCATCTTGAATAGCCATAGAAGCAGCAATTTTGAAAGCCATTTCGTTGGAGTCCACTTCGTGATAACTTCCATCCCAAAGATCCACAGAAACATTTACAATTTTAAATCCGGCTAAGATTCCGCGATCGAGTCCTTCTTTAAATCCTTTTTCACAAGGCGCGATGTATTCTTGTGGAATGACACCCCCCTTAATACTATTCACAAATTCAAAACCTTCAGAACGCTTAGTGTTTTTCGGCAAATCTTCCAACTCTTCTTTAGTAAGCATTTCCATTGGTTTCACTTTTATCTTCACGTGTCCGTAGTTACCGCGTCCGCCAGACTGCTTGATGTATTTTCCTTCTGCATCAGAAGTACCAGTAATGGTCTCTCGATAAGCTACTTGTGGCTTGCCGACATTCGCCTCCACAGTAAATTCGCGTTTCATACGATCCACAATAATTTCCAAATGAAGTTCTCCCATGCCGGCGATGATCGTCTCCCCTGTTTCCTGATCAGTAGTAACTTTAAAAGTAGGATCTTCTTGCGCGAGACGGTTCAAGGCCATACCCATTTTCTCTTGGTCTGCTTTGGTTTTCGGTTCAATACGAAGCTGAATAACTGGTTCAGGGAAAACAATGCGATTTAATTCAATAGGATTATTTTCATCACAAATAGTATCAGAAGTAATAGTATCTTTGAGTCCGACAGCGGCGGCTATTTCTCCAGCGAAAACTTGTTTCACTTCTTCTCTATCATTCGCATGCATTCGGAGAATTCGGCCGATGCGTTCTTTGTTCCTAGTACGAGGATTATAAACATAACTACCAGCCTGCAAACTACCGGAATAAACGCGGAAGAAAATAATTTGTCCGACAAACGGATCCGTCGCCACCTTGAAAGCCAACGCGGCAAATGGTTCTTTATCATCCGCATGTCTCACCATCGGTTCTTCAGTATCTGGGTTAACGCCTGGGATAGGCGGAATGTCTGTCGGAGCTGGTAAATAATCAACGACGGCGTCAAGCACGAGCTGTACACCTTTATTTTTTAAAGCAGAACCGGCAAACACTGGAAAGATTTCATTGTTGATAACAGCTTTGCGGAGAGTCTTTTTTAATACATCCATATTTGGAATAACTCCTTCTAAATATTCCTCCATCATCGCATCATCCGTCTCCACAATTTTTTCAATAAGTTCACTATGAAATTTTTCTGCGTCCGCTTTCATGTTTTCTGGAATTTCTTTTTCAATAACCTTATTGCCCATTTCTCCTTCAAAGTAATAAGCTTTCATGCGAAGAAGATCCACGACTCCTTCATGTTTTTCTTCAAGGCCAATAGGGATTTGCATACGCACCGCTTTTTTCGTCAGTCTGTCTAAAATAGTTGCAAAAGAATGCTCAAAAGAAGCACCAGTACGATCTAATTTATTTATAAAACAAACACGAGGCACTTTCGCTTCGTCAGCATAGCGCCAATTTGTTTCGGATTGTGGTTCCACTCCGGCGACTCCGTCGAAAACAACCACGGCACCGTCTAGCACACGAAGAGATCTTTTCACCTCTACGGTGAAATCAATGTGTCCAGGTGTATCGATAATATTAAAACGGTGTTTTTTAGCTTTATCTTTCGGATCAGCATAAGTCGGAGTCCAAAAACAAGTAACCGCCGCAGAAGTAATGGTAATCCCGCGTTCTCGTTCTTGTTCCATCCAGTCGGTAACTGTTTCTCCCTCATGCACTTCACCTATTTTGTGTGAAACTCCAGTATAAAAAAGCACACGCTCCGTCGTGGTCGTCTTTCCTGCATCAATATGCGCAATAATTCCAATATTCCTAACTTTTTCTAGGGGATAATCTCGTTCCATATATTTTTACCAAGCGAAATGGGCAAAAGCTTTGTTGGCTTCTGCCATTTTGTGCGTATCTTCTTTCTTTTTAATGGCTGCGCCTTCGTTCTTTGATACAGCGATAAGTTCATCAGCAAGTTTCAAGTGCATTGGGCGCCCTTTGCCTCCGCGCGCAGCATCCCGGATCCAGCGCATAGCTAAAGCCACGCGTCTCTCTGCTCTTACTTCAACAGGAACCTGATAGTTTGCTCCTCCGATTCTTTTTGATCGTACTTCTGTCAAAGGGCCAGCATTTCTTAGGGCTAAATCAAAAATTTCTAATGGATTTGGATTACCTGTCTTTTCTTTGATGACATCAAAGGCCTGATACATTACTTTGCGAGCAGTTTCTTTTTTGCCAGACCACATGACATAGTTAATGAACTTCTCTAGTTTTTGAGAATTGTATACAAAATCTGGTCCTACTGTATTTCTATTTTTTACTTTTCTTCGCATAAAATATTATTTATTTTTTAGCTTCTTTTCTAGGCTTCTTATTTCCATAAAGTGATCTACCTTGTCGACGCTTTTCAACCCCTTGAGTATCAAGGACTCCACGCACGATGTGATATCGTACTCCGATCAAGTCTTTCACACGTCCTCCACGAAGCATGACCACAGAGTGTTCTTGTAAATTGTGTCCTTCGCCCGGAATATAAGCAGTTACTTCCATACCGTTAGTCAATCGCACTCTCGCTATCTTTCGTAGAGCGGAGTTTGGTTTTTTAGGAGTAGTCGTTGAAACTTTCGTGCAAACACCACGCTTGAAAGGTGAAGGAAAAAATACTGGCCTGTTTTTAAGAACGTTAAAGCCACGAGCCAGAGCCACCGTCTTGTGTTTGGCATGCATCTTTGTTCTATTTTTCTTAATTAATTGGTTGATTGTTGGCATAAGTAAACAAAATAGCCCCATAGGACTATAAAAAGAATATACTATTAAATAAACTAAAAAGCAAGACCGGTAATGAGATTAAAAAGAAAAGCTAATATAGGATACAAGGAATCCGAAAAGAAAACGATAAAAACAAGCAATAATATTAATGAATATTGTTCATAAACGAGAATAAAAGAAAAAGCTCTCTCTGGCAAAAAAGAAAAAAGTATCTTAGAACCATCAAGAGGTGGAATCGGTACTAAATTAAAAATACCTAAAGCTAAATTAACGATTACAATGGCAGAAGTTATAAAATAAAAACCAGAAGGTAAAACAAAGTTAGAAGAAATACGAATAATTATTCCGAAAATAATAGCAATAAAAAAGTTAGCCAGAACACCAGCCGAAGCGACAGCCAAGGTCCCCCATTTTCTGTTACTTAAATTATTTGGATTGTAAGGTACAGGTTTTGCCCAACCAAAAACAAAACCGGCTTTCGATAATATTAAAACTGCTGGCAAAAGAATCGAACCAAATAAATCTAGGTGCTTGATGGGGTTTAGGGTAAGGCGTCCTGCGTTTCTGGCAGTATCGTCACCAAAATATTCCGCCATAAAACCGTGCGAAACTTCGTGAATCACCACAGACATGATAAGTATGACTATATAAAAAATTGCATCAGTTCCTTGCATAATGATGTTTCTAATGATAACATAAAAAAACTATGAAGAAAGTATGTGCAATAACAAAAAAGGGTTCAATCGTCGGAGGCGGATACTCAAACAGGACTCGTGCCACGAAATTTAACCCGACCGGCAAAAAGAGAAAATATCCAAATCTTCAAAAGAAGCGCTTTTTTGTGCCTGAATTAAATAAAACTGTAAATATTGAAATCTCCGCTCGTGGCATACGCACCATGAACAAAAACGGCGTCTACGCCACCCTCCTCAAGGCCGAACTAATACAAGCAAAATAAAAACAAAAATCCACCAGTGGTGGATTTTTTAGTTAATTAAAAAAAATTAGGGGGTGCCGGCTTGCCAGCACCCCCTTGGTTCTTGGTTCCGGGGATTTCGGATTTTCTTGTTCGTAGCGGACTTAACCACAGCCCTTCCATGTTGCCATGGATGCGGGAGTCGAACCCGATCACGTGATTGTGGAGTCCCAATCCACTTGCGCCCGCCGAGGTTACACCTCTCTTTCTTTGTGTTGGCTACTACCTCTTGGGTTGCAGCCTGATGACTGGTTTTGTCCTGGCCCCTAGAGGTCGAAGGACGACGAATAAGACGATGGCTAACCTGTTGTGCATCTGGAAATTAATTTAGCATATATTATTTTTTTTGCAATACCACTAAAAAATTTGTTTTTACGCAGGAACAAAGGTTAAGGCATTTCCCTTTTTACCAGAGCGGCCAGTTCGGCCGATGCGGTGCACATAAGTATCGTAAGTTTGTGGCACGTCGTAATTGATAACATGCGTCACGTCTGGGATATCCAGTCCGCGTGCAGCGACGTCAGTCGCAATCAAAATATTAATTTTATCTTTTTTGAATGAATCAAGAATACGGATACGCTCACGACTTCTTTTGTCGCCATGAATCGCCCCGACTTTGAAACCCATATGCGCAAGCTCTTTCGCTAGTGTATCCACACTGTGTTTCATCTCTCGAAAAATGAGAACTTTGTCCGAACCGTCTTTTTTCAAAACTTCGTGTAGCTTTTCTATTTTTTCGGCAGTACTTTTCACCCGAATAACATCTTGATCAATATTTTTTGCCGTCTCGCCAGAAATAACCGAAATAAAAATTGGTTCTTTTAAATAATGTTCGGTTAATTTTTTAATTTCTGGAGAAAGGGTCGCAGAGAAGAAAAGGGTTTGTCTTTCTTTCGCTGTCTTACCAATTATATAAACCATATCATCACGAAAACCCATATCGAGCATTCGATCTGCCTCATCGAGCACCACAGAATGACAAGTAGTTAGATCTAAAACTTTTTTATCTATTAAATCCCGCAAACGCCCCGGCGTACCGATAATAAACGAAACTCCCATTTTTATTTCGCGAATTTGTTTCATGATCGGAAGTCCTCCCACACAGGCGACAGAAAACATACCGAAACCAAAAGCGAGATTTTTAAAATCACTTTCTATTTGTAGCGCGAGCTCGCGCGTCGGTGCCATGATAAGCACGGTTTCTCTTTTACTCTGCCCTTTTGTTTTATAAATTTTCTCTATAAGCGGAAGTAAGAATGCTGCGGTCTTGCCTGTACCAGTATTCGCCATGCCGAAAACATCATGCCCTTTCATGACTGACGGAATGGCTTGATCTTGTATCGGACGAGGATCTTTAAATCCTGCCCTTTCAATATTTTTATGCAGTTGCGGAGCAAAAGGAAAATCAGCAAAAGTATGTTTCGCCACATATGGCTTTTCTTCTACGTGCGTTCCTTTTTTTATGAAACGTGAAAAATCTATATGTTCACCGCGAGATTTTTTACTTCCACCCTTTTTAAAACGGGAACCGTTAAAAACACCGTGTGGGCGACGGACGGATTTACTCGCGCCAAAACGCGGTTTCACTTTAAAAGTAGTGTGGCCTCCAAATTTCTTCGGATGAGCCGTTTTGTGTGTATACATAATGGGTCACTCCCAAAATGTATTAGAGATGAGAATGATATTAAAAGAGTAGCATTTCTGCCTTTATTTGTCAATGTTTTATTAAATCAAGCAAAAAAGTTATACTGAAAACATGGCAAATAAAAATCTCGAAGAACTTAAACATTCAGAAACACAAATAAAAGGAGGCGGCGTAGTTATCGTTTTAGATACCGGCTCGGTCATCGGACCAGAATCAGCTGCGATGCTCCAGGCTCTTCACTCTCGTTCTACTGGAGGACTCAAAAATCATTTGAAAATTCTTTCAGAAAAAGGACCGGAGAATTTTATGAAAAACTTTTATGTCGGCTATGGGCACAAATCTATCGGCGACTGCGGTACTACTTCAATATTTATTGAAGGGGTTTCAATGTTAGTAGCGAAAGCCATACAAGACTGGCCTTTATATTCCGGACAAGAATCCTCAACAAGATATATTGATTTTCAAACTCAACCATTTAAAAATCCACTAGGCACAAAAGAAGGAGAAGAAATATTGGAAGCTTACAGAAAGTTTTATATTGAAGCATTAGAACCAACTAAGAAATATTTAAAGGCACAATTTCCCCTAGGCGAAGGAGAAAAAGAAATCATTTATGACAAAGCTATCAGCGCCAGAGCTTTTGATATATTAAGAGGATTTTTACCGGCTGGGTCAACAACAAATTTGGCTTGGCATACAAATTTAAGACAAGCAGCGGATAAAGTAATGCTACTCCGTCATCATCCACTTGAGGAAGTTAAAAATGTTGCTGAAGCGATAGAAGAGGCTTTGCGTTTAGCTTTTCCAAACTCGTTTGGACATGAACACTACGAGAATACGGAAAATTATAACAAAGAATGGATGGAAAAAGATTACTATTATCACGATAAAAATTGTCCAGATTTTAAAATGGTGAATAATTCTATAAACACCAGTTTATTGCTGAAAAAAATTCTAGAAAATAGACCTGCAAAAACAGAATTACCGAAATACTTGAGCGAAGCTGGAACTTTGCAATTTGAATTTCTTCTTGATTTCGGATCGTTTCGCGACATCCAAAGACATCGCGCCGTTATTCAAAGAATGCCTCTTTTAACCCCAGAAATCGGTTTCGAAAAATGGTATCTGGAGGAACTACCCGAAGAATTAAGAACTAAAGCAAAATTATTTTTAGAAAAACAAGAAGATAAAATCAAAAAAATAAATGTTTCTAAAGAGGAAAGACAATACTATCTGGCTATGGGATATAATATTTCAAATAGATTAACTGGCGGAATCCCCGCTTTGGTGTATTTAACGGAATTACGAGCTACAAGATTCGTACATCCTACCTTAAGGAAAAAAGCCAAAATGATGGCTGATTCTTTGCTCAACCTTTTTGGAAAATTTGGGTTAGTAATACATTTAGATAAAGAAATAGACCGATTTGATATCAAAAGAGGAGAACACGATATTGTTCTAAAATAGAAAATAATTAGGAAAGTTTCTTAATTATTTCATCTATTTGTTTATATAAATCTTCCAAACTACCACTATTTTCAATAGAATATTTTGCGGATTCCATCACGACTGGAATCAGGCTGTCTGCTTCAGCTTCATGATCTTTTAGAAATTGCTCGTAAGATTTTTTATCATCTCCCTCGTTTTCATTTCTTTTTATCATTCTCTCATATCTCAAATGCGGGTCAGCATCAATTTTTATTAAAAAAAAGTTTGGTAGTTTAATTAAATGTTCAATATCAGTAGGTCTTCGGACGCCATCAATAACCACAATCTCAGCATAAAGCTTGGAAGCATCATTCGCAATTACTCTTGCCAATAAATTTTCTCCAAAATTCGCCCTTAAAACAGTTGAGAGGTTCTGCATATTTTCTCGACTGACTGGAACAGTAATTCTATTTAAAACATCACGTAAAATACTAGAAAATTTGCAATCTTTGGCTCCATATTTTTCTGCCAAATATTTTTTTGTGGTATCTTTCCCGCTGGCTAGTGATCCGACTAAACCTAGAATAATTTTCATAAAATTACATATCTTTATAAATTTGCATTTCTCCCAAAATACTTAGTTTGATTTTGGCTTGTTTAAAAATTTCCTTTGTTCTGTTCGCCCCATGATAATCTTTCATGGCCACAATACGAACAATCCCTGAATTAATAATACTTTGCGCGCATTTATAGCATGGAGCCATTTTGCAATACATCGTGCTTTCTTCTACTGCGACTCCTACTCTAGCTGCGTTGTTTATCGCATTTTGTTCTGCATGTGAAGTTCTGATGCAGTGTCTAGACTCAGAACCGTCTTCATTTTTAACTGTATGCATTTCATGTCCTATGTCGTCACAACTTGGAAGCCCCACGGGCGCCCCAACATAACCAGTAGCTAAAATTCTTTTATCTTTAACGATAACTGCTCCAGCCCTACCCCTATCACAAGTTCCACGAGACCCGACTATTTCTGCTAATTGTAAGAAATATTCATCCCAAGATGGCCTTTTGTGCTTGGCTACTTTTTTAGTTTCTTTTTTCATAACACAATTATACCCCCATCAAGCAAAAAGCCAACGTTCCCGTTGGCTTTTCTTTTAGTCTTTAATTTCAATGCCCATACTTCGAGCGGAACCAGCAATAATGTTGATAGCTCCTTCGTCATCTTTAGCATTCAAATCTACGCGTTTCTTATTGGCGATTTCAAGCGCTTGAGCTTTAGTTATTTTTCCAACTTTAGTTGAGGCGTTTTTGCCTGAACCTTTTTCTACTCCAGCTGCTTTTAGAATTAAACCAGTTACGGGAGGGGTTTTAACAACGAAGTCATAACTGCGATCTTCGTAAACAGTGATAGAAACACCGACTTTGTCTCCGGCCATTTTAGCCGTGACAGCATTAAACTTGGTAACGAAATCTCCAATATTAATACCAGCCTGACCGAGAGCGGGCCCTAAAGGTGGCGCTGGAGTTGCTTTCGCAGCCTGAATTTGTAGTTTTATTTTTTTAGTTATCTTTTTTGCCATATATTTTTTAGATTAGCTTAAATTTTCTTAACTTGCAAGAAATCAAGTTCTACTGGAGTTTCCCGACCGAACATTGAAACAAGAACTTTTACCTTACCTCGATCCTGATCTATTGAGTTAACTTTACCCTCGAGATCCTTAAACGGTCCATCCGCAATGCGTACAGTTTCACCAATCGCTAAATCAATATTGTGTTTAGTCGTACCAGCATCCATCTTTTTAAACAAATAATCCACTTCTTCTTTTTTAAGAGGAACAGGGTTCACTCCCGCCCCGACGAAACCAGTCACGCGTGGGGTATTGCGAACAACATACCAAGAATCGTCTGTTACAATCATATCCACCAACACATATCCTGGATAAATTTTTTCTTCTACTTCCACTCTTTTACCAGCTTTAATTTTTATTTTCTTTTCTACTGGCACAATAACATTGAAAATTTTATCGTTCATACCGAGAGAATCAATGCGCTGACGCAAATTACGAAGAACGACGTTCTCGTATCCGGCATAAGTATGGATAGCATACCAATTTCTAACTCCTAATGTTTCTTGTTTCATTGTAAATTTAAATAACGATTATTTTCTGTAAGATTTGTGAAAAAATAAAATCAAAAATGCCTAAATAGTATGAAATTACAACAGACAAAACAACAACTATCAAAGTATAGTATAAAGTCTGACTTCTTGGTGGCCAAACCACATGTTTTAATTCTGTCTTCGTTTCTTTTAAATATTCAATAATTTTTGACATATATGTTATTCTCCTAAACTTTTAAAAAAGCCCCCTTTCAAGGGCTTTTTTAACAATACTCTTTTTTCTAAAATAGTCAACCTAAAAGAGCAAACGAACTTTATCTAATTTCGTAAGTAATTGTTACGTTTGAAATAATCTTATTTTCTCCAATTGGAAGCGCTGGCGCAGGACTCGAAGCGCTTACAACACTATCTTTCATCATTGCAGCTTCAGCATACATCATAGGATAATTCCCATTTTCGGAAAAATTTACAATACGGACAAGACGCACACCAAGATCACGAGAGAGAATTTCTGCTTTAGCCTTAGCTTCATCTATAGCCATTTTGCGAGCTTGTTCTTTTAATTGATCCTCTTTATCAATTGAAAAATCTGGACCATTCATTTCAGAAATTCCAACAGCTCCAATCTCTTGCACAATCTCTCCTGCTTTAGCAATATCACGAACTTTTACTGAAACATATTCAGAAACTTCATAACCAATTATCTTTGGTGATTCTTGTCTGCAAGGCATTCCGTACCCATAACATGGAGTTCCATAATCATATTTTGGATAAGAATTGTAACTCTCTGTTTTTATGTCTTTCTTTGCAATACCACTTTTATCTAAAAAATTAAGCGCGGCCTTTTCTTTGGTAGTTACTTTAGACTGAGCGTCTTTCATTGTCACAGCATTTTCTCGGATAGTAAAACTAATCGTTGCTAAGTCAGGGCTAGCTGAAATCTCTCCTTTCCCACTAAAACTAATGGTATTTGAAGCAGTAGCTCCTCCACCAATAAAATTGTAACTTTTAATTTCTGCAATGGTCTTCACTGCAAAATACAAAGATACGACAATTACCAAAACAAGAATTGCTTTTACTAAATATGATTTTTCATTATTTGATATTTCCATAAAAATTCCACGCTTTTAGCGAGGCAAATTATCTTTTAATACTAACAAGCTCAACGTCAAAAATTAACGTAGCATTTGGAGGGATAACTCCACCCACGCCATTCGCTCCATAAGCATCCACTGGCACAATAGTAAGAATTTTCTTTTCTCCAACCTTCATTCCAACTATTCCTTTATCCCAACCAGCAATCACCTGCCCCGCTCCCAGAGTAAAAGTGAAAGGTTGTACGTGATTAAATTTTGGATCTATGTTTGAGTCAAAAACTGTACCATTTTCTAATCGGCCAGTATAATTCATAGTAACCACATCCCCCGCTTTTGCTACTTCTCCGGCTGAATTTGTATTATCAATCGCACTAGTTGTGTCATTATTATTTGAAGGCATCTTTTCTTTATTGTTTATACTGATAAAAATTAAAACTCCGACCAAAACTAAACAAATTGCAACAGCTAAAACTATATTCATATTTTTCTTTTCCATAACTTAAAAAATTTAATTAGATTATTAATAACCCTATTATACCTCATTTCTTATTTACACAATATTGACTTCTGGCACCAATTCAAGGCTAAATTTTTCTTCAACGGACACAATAATATTCTTAGCTAATTCTACAAGTTCTTCCCCACTTGCTCCGCCGTAATTTACCAACACTAAAGCCTGTTTTTCGTAAACGCCAACATTACCTATTCTCTTTTCCTTCCAGCTTGCCCCGCCGTGGTGTGGGCCGCATTGTTCTACGAGCCAACCAGCCGGAATTTTTATTCCCGCTCCTTCTCTAAAAAATGGAATATCTGAGAATTTTTCTTGCAGCGTTTTTAATTTAATTTCGTCCACATAAACATTTTTGAAAAAACTGCCGGCATTGCCTAAGATCTTTGGATCTGGCAATTTATCTTGACGGATAGCCACTACCACATCGCTTACATCCTTTGGGTTGTGAATTTCAATTCTATTTTTTTCTAAATATTCTTTGAGTGATTTATATTCGACATTTTTTTTATTTATTTTTCCTAATTTTACAGTTATTGCTGAAATAAAATATTTTCCTTTAGCTTTATTTTTAAAAATACTGTCTCGATAATCTAATCCACATTCTTCTTTACTAAAAAATTTTTTTATGCCTGTCTCAACTTCAAAAGCTTCAACGTTTTCTAAAACATCTTTAATTTCAACACCATAGGCCCCGATATTTTGTACCGGTGCAGCCCCGACAGTGCCAGGAATAAGCGATAAATTTTCAATACCCCAATATCCACGATTTACCGCAAACATTACAAGGTCGTGCCAAATTTCTCCACCCATCGCCCGGACAAGAACATTTTCAGAATCTTCTTTAAGAATTTCTATTCCTTTTATTTTATTTAAAACAACTATTCCCTCAAAATCTTTGGTAAATAGAACATTGCTTCCTCCTCCTAAAAATAGTTTTTCGTTTTGCCTAAATTCTGGCGAGTTAAAAAGTTCTGTTAAATCTTTTTCAGAAGCTATTTCTATAAAAAATTTTGCATTAACTTTTATGCCGAAAGTGTTTAATTCAGATAAGTTATAATCTCGTAAAATTTCCATTACAAAATTTCTTTTTCCAATTTTTTTTCTATTTCTTCCTCGTTGAGCGGGAGAATCATTTTTTTAATTTCGAGGTTCTTTGATAAATCTATCCCTTGTTTTTCTAATAGAACAATTAGCATTTTAATAAGCTCGGTAATTTCTCTTTCCGAAACAAGATCTAATTGTAATTGAGTTTCTTCTCTTAGATCTGCTATTTTAGCGCTGCGATTCTGCGAAATGAGCACGAAAATAGCTAGGATGATGGCCTCCAGCGAGACAAAAGTAGTTAGAAGATTAAAGGGAAAGGGATCAAAAGAAGGAACTGTTTCTATTTCAATTATGTTAATCACTATCCAGGCAATAAATATGCAGACATTTATAAGTAAAAAGGTCATACTGCCAAAATTTGAAGTCATCCAGTCGGCAATTTTTTCTGGCATTGTTCTTTCTGCATCGGTCTTTGCTTTTATACTCTTAAAAATTTCTTTCCTCTGTTCTCTTTTTTCGTTTGGGACTAAAGAAGAAAAAAAATCATTATTTTGTGACATATTTTTTATATTAGATATTATGCTGTTACTCCCTAAGTATACTAACAGACCCATCTTTATGCAATTTAATAAGCTTAGACGCTTTTCCTGTTATCGTGCCTCCATCTATATATAAGTCCACCTCGTCGCCAAAATAATTTTTGGCTTCTGCAATATTCTCTGCCGGAGGTAGTCCTTCAGGGTTGGCCGATGGAACGATAAGTGGGCCTGTTTTTTTTAATAAATCCCGCAAACCTGCCTGCACAGGCACACGAAAGGCAATGTTTTCGATAATAAAACTGGTCGGTTCCTCATATTCAGGAATTTTAAACTGAGAGACATCAATCCCGAATTTATTTGTCTCGCTCCAATCACCGATCAAAATGATGCATTTTTTTTCCGGCGCTCTTTTTTTAATCTCATAAATCCGCTTAACGGTTTCTTGATCGAGCGCTTGTCCCACAATTCCATAAATAGTGTCAGTCGGCATAACCACTACCCCACCACGAGAAAGCGTTTCAATTAATTTTTCATCCTCAAAAAGATTCATGCTTTTAATTCTAAAATTCTTTCTTCATTTTTATTATTGGAAATATAAATATATTTAGCATTTTTGGGAATTGCCTTGTTGATATTTTCTGGCCATTCAATAAAAACTAAGTGCTCATCGTTGCCAATAATTTCTTTCCACCCTAGGGGTAGCAGCTCTTTTTTGTTTTTTAAACGATAGGCATCCATGTGGTACAAAAATTTATGTTTTTTCGTTTTTATTGGGTATTTTTTGAATATAACAAAAGTAGGGCTAACAACTTTATTTTTTACTCCTAAACATTTTGCTATCCCTTGAGTAAAGGCTGTTTTACCCGCGCCTAAATTACCAGAAAGGCAAACTACCGTTGCGTCTTTTGTGATTTTTTTTTCTTTCAGAATTTTTTCAAGAAAAATCTTAGCTATTTCCATTGTTTCTTTCACATTTTTTGAAACTTTTTTCATCCCGGTACTAAAATTTTAATTAATAATCTTTTACTTTTACGCCCCGTAATCAAAAATTTAGTACGGGACACGTCCTTTTATACTAGCATAATTTAGTGTATTATATAGACTATATGCTAATAAAAAATATTATTAAATTTTTTGATAAGTTGGAAAATAAAATAAGGGGAAAATTAAGCCATTATCCTATTCTTTATGCGTTTATTGGAGGCATCGGAGTAGTGTTGTTCTGGCGCGGTGTTTGGCATATTGCAGACGACATAAGCATCAGCTCAATTACCTCATTGGTAATAGGGAGTATCATGCTTCTTATGACAGGAATATTCGTTTCTGCTTTTGTGGGAAGTAAACTCATTATTTCTGGCTTAGTTGGGGAAAGAAAAATAGAAGAAAAAGAAGAAGCTGAACTTGAAACAGAAGAAATGCAACTCAAAAATCTACAAAAAACTCTAAAAAGAGTGGAAGAAAAACTAGAACATATAGATAAAGAGGTGGAAGAGAAAAAATAACTTAAAAGTTTTTAAAACAACTTATCTTTCAGCACAATAAAACTAAAAACTCCAAAGAAAATAAAGATAATTCCGATTATTATCTTTCGTAACACAGTTGGGCGGAAAACTTTCGGCAAGCTCTTGTGATTGAGCCAAAAGACTAAAGCCAAGTGCACAAACATAGCAAAAGCGTTAATCACTGCGCCTAAAACTATTAGTGTTTTCGGTTCATAAAAATTAAATAGAAACAAAATTATTCCAAAAATAATCTGTGCCCAAACAAAAATATAATATATCCTAGAAAGATTAATTTTTACTCCTTCTTTCCCGTGCACTTTTCTAATTGCTAAATTCTCCGCCATGATACGAGAAGTGGAATCTGTGACACCCAAATGTGTTTGAAATAACATTATAGAAACTACCACCAAAAACAACACTCCGACAGATGGTAAAATAATTTCGCCGATAACTCTTCCTTCGTTTATAACAAAATTTATTCCCTCGACATTTCCAGCCAAACCGTGAGTAGTGGCATAAGACAAAAGCATTAAAAAAATCATAGAAATAGCACCTAAAAACCAAAAAACAAAAGCATGTTCGATGCTAATCAGTTTCCACCATTTTTTGAAACGACTGACGTCTTCTTCTGTCCCCGCGCAGTCCGTACCGTCTAAAACAATTTCTTGATCTTTTTCTTTAGAAAACAAGCTAGCAATTTTTTGTGAGTAAATTCCCATACCGTAACCTTTTTCTTTTATGTAAATCGATTGAGTTAAATTTAAATTTCCACCGGCACCCGAGTACGCAAAGGCGGCAAGAAATGTCGCAATACTTATCCCTTCAGGTAAAAACCAAAACCCTTCTCCTTTGCCGATTAACCCGCCAAATAGCGCAGACCAATCAGTTTTTGTGGCCAAAAAAACAGCTAGTAAAAATATAAAAGGGACGCCGATCATAATAATAATTTTGGTCAATCGCTCCATCATTCCATAAACCGTCTTGCCCATACTTAAAATAAGTCCAGCAATTATCAAAAATAAAATTGCTACCCATTTAAAATCAGCAATTCCGAGAACACTAGACATAACTTTCGCTGAAGCAGCGACGATCCCCGGCAAACCAAAGCCAATAAAAGTAGAAACAATAAACCAATAGACCGCGGGCTTCCATAATTTATAAATGCCGACAAAAACACTCTCGCCTTTTACGAGAGCATAGCGTTCTATTTCCATATTCATAAAATACTGAAAAGTAATTCCCAAAATCGCTCCCCAAGCAATACCTAAACCATAATTGGCCGCAAGATATGGCCACAAAATAACTTCCCCAGATCCGAGTCCGAGAGCAAGAATAATGAAACTCGGACCGATAAGTTTTCTAAAAGAAATTGGTTCCGGAAATAATTTTATTTCTTTCATATATTTATATTATACAAAATAAAAAGAAAAATGGGTGCCTACAGGGATTCGAACCCTGACCGAGAGCTCCACAAGCTCTAGTGCTAACCATTACACTATAGGCACCATGTGTGGTTATTTATAACAAAAAATATAGAGAAATGCTACTCAAATTATTTTTGACCACAAATATTTTTCTGCTGAAAAATTTCGCAGCCCGCTCCTCGCGCCGTCGCGCTGCGGACCCACAAAAGCTTCGCTTTTGTGCCCAGGGGGAGATTTGAACTCCCATGCCCTTGCGGGCGCTACCACCTCAAGGTAGTACGTCTACCAGTTTCGCCACCTGGGCAAAAAAATTGCTTTATTTTTCCACCACTTCTGGTTCTATTGTTTCTACTTTATTTACAACAGAACGCATTTTTCGGCGAACGTCTTTTACAGCTTTAGTACGAATATAATACAATTTTGACCTACGAGCACGAGATCTTTTGGTTATTTCAACCTTTTCTATCATCGGAGAATAAAGCGGAAAAATTCTTTCTATTCCTACTCCAGAAGCAACCTTGCGAACAGTAAAAGTAGCTCCTGCCTCTTTGCCGTGTTTTCTTGCTAACACAATTCCTTCGAAAGACTGCAAACGATATTTACCTTTTTCATCAAGAATTTTAGAAGAAACATTAACAGTGTCCCCCGCTTTGAAATCAAGCTTCTTTCGCTCTTCAATATCTACCGGGCTAAATTTTATTTTTGTGATTTTATTTCCTGCCATAGTGGGTTTAATTTAACACAAACGCTTTATTTTTGCAATTTTATGAATTCTTTTGGCACTGGTGATTCTACTTTTACTGTCTCCCCTTTCAAATTTTTAAATTCTATGGATTTCGCGTGAAGTGCTAATCGTTTTATTTCTTTTGGACAAGGCGCACTAGGATTATAAAGAGAATCGCAAACCACAGGATGATTTAAATACTTCATATGCACACGAATCTGATGTGTTCGACCAGTTTTAGGTTTTATTTCTAAATAAGTAAATTTACTATGCAAAATCTCAAGTCTTTTTAAAACTTTATATTCTGTAATGGCTTCACGCATCTCACCTCTCGCTCCACGACCAGCCAAATGTCGACGAAAATCTTTAGGACTTCGGCCAATCAGCTTATTAATTATCCCTCTATCATTTTTTACATGGCCAGAAATAATAGCCAAATAAGTTTTCTTAATTTCTCTGTTTTTGAATTGACTTTTCAAAAACTGATATGCTTTTTCATTTTTTGCTAAAAGTAAAACTCCAGAAGTTTCATTGTCTAATCTATGAACAATACCAGGACGTGGAATTCCTTCCATGGGTTCCCCCACGTTTTTCATTTTTGGGTAATTTTTTAAAATCCAATCAGCAATCGTTTTTTTCTTGCTTCGTCCATCTCCATGCACCGAAATACCAGATGGTTTGTCTATCGCTAAAATATTAGGGTCTTCGTATAAGATTTTTATTTTCATATTGAAATCTTAGTAAAAATGTTCTACAATTACAAGCGTTCGTTTTCTGCGCGGTTAGCTCAGTTGGTAGAGCAACCCGTTTACACCGGGAAGGTCAGGGGTTCGAGTCCCTTACCGCGCACCCTGCCCTTGTAGTTCAATGGATAGAACGAGGCTCTTCTAAGGCCTTGATGTAGGTTCGATTCCTACCAAGGGCACCAAAATTTTATAGTGACGGGTCAACGATGGGTGATGGAGAGTTTAAAATTTCAACCGATTTTTTTTCTCTTTCAAAAAAATAATTTAATACTTTTAAAATACGTTCCTTGTTCACTTTTGGAGCTTGCCCATTTTCATTCGTGGCTGGCAAAACGAATTCTTGTTTTGTTTGGATAAAAAGATAAGCTCCAAAAATAAAAAACATAAGCGTTAAACCAAAGGCCGCGCAAAGAACAAATCCCCAAATAGTGTTCGGACTAGTATGAACTCCTCCTTTTTTAAAACTTTTTTTATTTTTAAATATTTTTATTTTCATGTATTTTTACTAAAAAATTTACGCAACCAACTTACAGAACAAAGCTTAAAAGTTTTATTTTAAAAACAGCCCCCCATTGTGGAACAACAACTTTTTTTGCAGAAATAGTTTGTGTTTCTAGTTTTTGAATATCAACTGAAGTAAATTCTAATTCATATGGGGAATTTTCTAAAAGTGTTAAAAATTTATAAATTACTTCAAAACTACCTGAGGCTTTCAGCCCAACAGAAAGTCCAGTTTTGTCTTCCGAAATATCAACTGAAACAACTTCATGCTTAGCTCCAACAGAAAATGCTAATTTTTCCAGAGTATCCAAAAAAGGGACAACATCGGAACTTTGCGCAAAGTGGGATTCCAGTGAAGCTCTCTCTTCGCTTATGGTTTTAATTGAACGATCCAGTAATTTTATTCCCTCGCGCCTGTTTGCTTCGTTCTGCCACTCTGTTTGGGCTAATTCTTCAATCTTTTTATTATTATTAATTTCTTTATATAAAAAAAAGAAAGCAAGACAAGAAAACAAAAGAAAAACTATTGAAATAATCAACGGCTTTTTTTTAAAATTTGGAGAATTGTAAGGATTACTTTTCATATTATTTAAGAAGGAATTAGGGTCAAACTAAATTCTATATTAAAACCCTTTACAAAACTTGAAATTGGTAAATCAACTTTTTTAAAAACGGAATTATCTTCGAGAGCACGACGAAACAACAATAATCGTTCACGACTTGGAGCCATTCCACGGATAGTTATTTTTTTACCATCTAAAGTACTGTTTTTATAAGTAATTTGATTGATTTTAATATCAGCCATTTTTTTTAGAATTATTTCATTTATCACTTTCTGGGATATAGGATATTTATTTTTTTCAGCATTTTCAATCAGACTTAATTTTTTATTTAAATCTTCTATCATAAGAAGAGAACTCTGGTCAATCAAAGGAACGGGCTCTTTTTTTTGTGCCTCTAGTCTTTTATTAGCTAGGTTTTTATTAACAGAAGAAAGAAAATAAGATGGTAAAATAGAAACAGAACCAATGAGAACACAAAAACTTAACAAAACAAAACACACGACAACAAGCCTAAGATAAAAATCTTTTACTCTCTTTTTCTTTTCTTGATTTGGAATTAAATTAATCATAATCAAAATCCCCTAACGCAAGCCCTAAAGCAGACGCAAAAGCAAGTGACTGGTCAAAACTTATTTCTGGAACAGATTTTTCTGTTTCTGTTATGTTGATCCAAACATTCGCCATTTCTACTTTACTTTTCATACTAACAGACAAGTACTCAGAAAGACCTATAAGATTGGAGTCTCCCCCACAAAGAATTATTTTTTTAATGGGTGGATAATTTTTCCCTTCTTCGTTCTTATGTGTATGCCAATATAAATAATGTTTATCTATTTCGTCACGTAAAATAGAGACACTATTTAAAAGCACTGCGAATATTTCTTTATTCTCCACATTGCGCTGAAGACCATATTGTCGCTTCATTTTTTCCGCCTCTTCAAAACTTATATTGAAATTTTTTTGAATCATATTATTCAGCAAAGCTCCACCAACATCAAGAGTAGACGTAAAAACTACAACACCTCGAGAAATAATAAAAATACCCGTGCGAGTTTGACCAAAATCTACAATCATATAAGTTTCTAAGTCATTTTTTTTGATAACAGCCCGAGAAATGGCTTGAGCTTCAAGTTCGAGAGATTGAACTGACATCAAAGAATCTCTAAAAACAGAAAGGTAGTTTTCAATTACATTTTTAGGGATAGCAGCAACCTGAACTTCTAAACTTTGTGCATCCTCATTAATCAAATCATAATCAAAAATGGCATCTTGAGCTGATATCGGAATATGTTCTTCAAGGGCAAGCTCAATTCCCTCTCTAAGATTTTTTAAGCCTGCTTTTTCCAACCGAAGAGCAAATAGATACACCTGTTCTTCTGGCAAAGAAACTCGCACAAACTTCATCCCTTCTTCTTTTCGCAATGAAAGTAAAACTTCTTTTAGTTTTGCTGGGTTTTTTATTTTACCTGATTCAATAATACCAACCGGAATTTTACGTTCTCCATATCTTCCCGTTCTAATGCCGTTTTTTGTCGTCACGAGCTCCACAAACTTTAATGACTCATCTGAAATATCTAAACCAAAAGAAGGAGCCATTAGAAAATTGGGTGCAGGAAAAAATCTGAGAAAAAATTTATTAAATGAATTCCTAAACATACTAATATTATACGATATCTATCTTTTTATCGCCATTATTTTGCATGCGCACCGATAGGGATTTCGCCATTTGGCTCTAAGAGAGAAAATTTACCATCTTCAGTAGAAACTGCCAAGATCATTCCATGACTTTCCAAGCCACGAATTACTCTAGTTTCTAGATTAGCCACAAACATACATTTTTTACCAACCAAAACAGAACAATCTGGGAAATATAAGGAAATCCCTGAAACTATTTGCCGTGGAGAAATTTCACCCAAATCAACAGATAGCTTTAATAATTTATCTGTTTCAGGAACTTTTTCTGCAGATAAAATTTTTCCAACAACAATCTCAACTTTTTTAAAATCTTCTATGTTTATCATATTTTTAATTCCCTTTATTCTTTTTGTCTAAATATCTTTGTAAAATTAATGCCGCGGCCCCAGCATCTACTCGGCCAGATTTTATTTGTTTTACTTTGCTATGTGCTTGTGTTTTGTTCAAATCTTTTTTGCCTTCTTTAGATTTTCTCGCTTCTACTGAAGTTAAAAATTCTTTTTGTTTTTGTACGGGTAAATTAAATTTTTCCTTTAATTCCAAAATAAAAACTTCAATCCTTCCTGACAACGCATTGAGCTTGCCAGAAAAATCTACTGACTCTCCGATCACAATTTCTACTATTTTTTCTCTTTTTATTATCTCACCTAGTTTATCAAAAGTATTTTTATCATTTTGGACAATCTCTTTTGGAAACGCTAGGATGCAGTTTTCATCTGAAACTGCCACCCCAATTCTCTTCGTCCCATAATCAATACCCAAAAATCTTCCAGAAAATGCCATAGTAAAATACTAGCATAAAAAACGTTTTTCTGATATTATGTTTATATGTACGACCCATTATATTCAAATAATTTTTTTATTATAGGCGTTTTAATATTATTCTTTTGGACTATCCCTTGGAAGGTTTATGCTATTTGGACAGCGGTAAAACACGACCAAAAGAAATGGTTTGTGGCATTGCTTTTATTAAACACAGTGGGAATTTTAGAAATATTTTATATTTTCAAGATTGCCAAAAAAAGTTGGGTTGAAGTAAAGGGAGATTTCCGTAACGCATTCTCGTCAATTAAATAATCTTACGGAGGCGTGGCTGAGTGGTTGAAGGCACTTGTCTTGAAAACAAGAGACTCTTTACGGGGTCCGTGAGTTCGAATCTCACCGCCTCCGCAAATTTTCGAAACTATAAGTTTTATTATATTGTTTTACATAGACATCTTTGTGCATAGTTTGGTATAATTAATTTATGAATGTAAACGAAAACTCAAATAATCGATTGTCTTGGTCCGCTTTAGAATACGAAGAAAAGGAAAGAAGCCAAGATTGGTTTTGGGCTCTTGGAATTATTGTTGCTACGAGCTCAATCGCTTCCATTATTTTTGCCAATTATTTTTTTGCAGCGCTTCTTTTACTCTCGGGAGTCTTGCTAGGCTTTTTTGCAATTAAAAAACCAGACATTGTTAACTATGAGTTAAACACCAAGGGACTAAAAATCAGAAATCGTCTTTGTCCTTATGAAAATATAAAATCTTTTTGGGTTCAATTAGACACATCAGGAGAAACTAAGCTAAAACCAACTCTTTTTATAAATTTAGAGAGAGTCTTTATGCCAATACTTTCAATCCCAATAGACGAAACTATCGCAACGGAAATTCATTCAATAATGATTTCAAAAAATATTGCAGAGATTGAAATGAAAGAACATCCTTCAGAAAAAATCATGGAAGTTTTAGGATTCTAGATTGTTTAACTTAAAATTTATTAGACTTTTTTTAAAAAACTGATAATCTTCAATTATAAGTTGTTTTGCCTTCGTCGTTCAATGGATAGGACGTAACTTTGCGGAAGTTATGATGCAGGTTCGATTCCTGCCGGAGGCACAATTCATAAAAACACACATAAACTATTTGTCTACATAGCACTTGACATTATTATGGGTGTATGATACAATCTTAGACGAAAGAGATGTGGAGACTCTCTCCGCATCGCACACCAAAAAAGTAGTAATAATAGCCTGAGGAGGGCTTAAGATGAGAAAAGCACTGGTAGCGTCGTTGGTTTTCGTGGCGGTTGTCGCCACCCTGATGAGCGCGCCAGCCAGCGCTCAAAGCAAACCCAACCTGTTTCCGACCAGCGAGGCGGCAGACGCTGCCCTACTCTCGGGAAACTTTACCCCCTATGAGCCCAAGTACTTTGGGTTTAAGGAGAACAATCCAGTGAACGGGACCAACAAGATCACGGCCCCGCTGGAGAGCAACGCGGTGGTCCACATGTTGACCACCGCCGGAAAGCAGTGGGTCATCCTGCTCACCGGAGCAGTTCTGCGGTGGGATGTGCTCGGAGATAAAACCTTGAAGCCCTATGCACTCGACGCATGCGGCAACCCGGTATATGAGGTTCACTATCCTCATGCATCGGTTCAAGCCCCTGTTCCAACAGTAAACCAAACACAGCTTACTCAAGGACCAAAGGGCGACAAAGGAGAAAAGGGCGACCCAGGACCCCCGGGGTACAATGGGTACAATGGGTACAATGGGTACAACGGACACAATGGAAACGAGGTTGCTTATGCACCTCCGCCAGTAGCCACAAAATCCTTTTCGCTCTCCATTTCTTTGGGCGGAGGATGCGGAGGCGGAGGGTACAGCTACAACAATTACGTCCAGCCTCCTTATGTTCGTCCTGGGGTACCTCCGGGCGGATACACTGGCGGTTACACTGTAGGCGGATACACTGGCAGTTACAACCCCGGTGGATACACCACTGGATACAACCCTGGTGGGTACACCAATGGCTACGTTCCTCCTAACGGAGGATACGGCGGAAATACCGGTTATTACTACTGAGACATCTGTTGTGAGGAGGGAGAGCATTGCTCCCCTCCTCCACTCTCTAAAGCTATGAAATAAAAACATTGTTTCTACGTCATATCTTTAGAGAGTGAAAAATTAGTTTCACTTTTAATAACTTGCCCCGCCAAAAGCGTGGGTTAATTAATAAAATAATATGAAAAATAATAATATAAAATTTTTGGTCGGGTTAATGTTGGGTATTTTTACCCTCTTAGGTTCTTTCGCTGTTGCCACTCCGGCATCTGCGTTGACCTGTAATAGTGTTACCATTACTGGTACGGTTTTTACTGGTACTCCTCCAGCGAGAGCCCAATTTAAATATGATACGTCATATAATACTGTAGCAAACGGTGGAGGAACTCCAACTCCGATGCAGTATTTTACTACAGAAGGAACTTTTCCTATTGAACAATACATCTCTGGTCTTTCTGAAAGCACCACATACTACTACAGACTTATAGTTACAAACGACTATGGAACAGAAGCTTTAAATATCAGAAGTCTTACTATGCCTGCTTGTCAGCAAGCTACTCCTACTGTTTCTCTTACTGCCAATCCAACAAGTATTACCTCTGGTCAAAGTTCAGTTTTAAACTGGTCTTCAGCTAATGCAACATCTTGTTCGACTTCATGGGGTGGAAGTAACTCAACTTCTGGATCTCAAACAGTTTATCCAACATATACAACCAACTATAGTGTCACTTGTACGAACAGTACTGGGCAGTCCGCTAATGCTTCAGCGACAGTGTATGTAAATCAAATAAATAATATTTGCCAAGATGTAAATGCTATTAACTATGGAGGTACGTTACCTTGTAGATATCAAAGCGCACAACCCACCGTCTTCCTTTACTCTAATCCAACAAGTATTACCTCTGGTCAAAGTTCAGTTTTAAACTGGTCTTCAGCTAATGCAACATCTTGTTCGACTTCATGGGGTGGAAGTAACTCAACTTCTGGATCTCAAACAGTTTATCCAACATATACAACCAACTATAGTGTCACTTGTACGAACAGTACTGGGCAGTCCGCTAATGCTTCAGCGACAGTGTATGTAAATCAAATAAATAATATTTGCCAAGATGTAAATGCTATTAACTATGGAGGTACGTTACCTTGTAGATATAATACTGTAAATAATTTACCTACAGTTGTACTCTACGCAGATCAAGCGAGCGTTCCTTATAACGGAGCAGCTACGATAAGATGGATTACTACGAACGCAACATCTTGTTATGCTAGTGGTGGATCAAATGGATGGGTAGGAACTAGAAGTATTGGCCCTGGATCTTTTTACACTGGATCATTAACAGGAAGTAGAACTTATAATATTACCTGTAGCAATGCTTTTGGATCTGATACTGATTCGGTAACCATAAATGTACGAGGAGCAAGTAACACAAACCCCGTTATTCCAACCTCGCTTGTCCTTATCAATTCTTCTATTGATCGCAATCAACCAATTGTTCCTACAATCGACAACACCAGACCACGCCCAGGAGATGAAATCAATTACACAGTAAATTACCAAAACATAGGAACTGCTTCTATAACTGGACTTACTTTGAGAATGAATCTTCCTTATGAAGTAGATTATATGTTCTCAACTCCAAGCAATCCAATTATTTCTGGCAATACTTTAGTCTTTAATCTAGGAACACTTAGAGCAAATGGCCAAGGTACAGTTACTGTGAGAGTACGAGTAAGAGAAAATATTCCAGCTGGAACAAACTTAAACTTCCCTGCTACTCTCTCTTACATCGATCCTTCTGGTCAAGTTCAATCAGTAAACGCCAACGTCTCCGCACAAGTTTGGAGCGATCCAGCAAATGACAAAATCTCCCTTGGGGCGAATGTCTTCTGGGCTGGTTTTCTTCCGACAAATCTTTTCGGATGGCTTCTATTGCTTATTCTCATTCTAGTATTAGTGCTTATTGCTAAATATCTTTTCGGTCAACCTGGCCAACCTTTTAGCAAAAAAACCACTACCACTACAATAAAATAAAATAAAATTATAAATTAATAATAAAAAGGACTTTGGCGCAGGCTGGAGTCCTTTTTATGTTATATTAATGTTATGAAAGAAAACCCAACAACATTATTCCCAATGCGAATTAATAAATATCTTGCCTTTAAGAAAATATCTACCAGAAGAGGAGCTGACGAATTAATTACAAACAAAAAGGTATTTATTAATGGGAAATTAGCAATTCTTGGTAGCAAGGTAAGTGAAAAAGATATTGTAGAAATAAAAGGAGCAAAAGAAAAAGATTATAAATATTTTGCTTACAATAAACCAATCGGAATTGAAACAAATTCTCCACGAGAAGACCTTTTCCCACTGGGACGATTAGATAAAAATTCTCATGGGCTTTTAATATTAACTAATGATGGACGAATTACAGACCAGATATTAAACCCAAAATATTTTCACGAAAAGGAATATATTGTCAGAACCTCTAACAAGCTACGTTCTAGTTTTAAAAAGAAAATGGAAGCCGGAGTAAACATTGAAGGATATCAAACTAAACCATGCAAAGTAAAAATTTTAAACGAGAATTCTTTTAAGGTAACTTTAATTGAAGGGAAAAAACACCAAATCCGTAGAATGTGCTCTGCCCTCTTCCAAAAAATCGCCGACCTAAAACGAGAAAGAATAATGAATATAAAACTCGGTACTTTGAAACCAGGTGGCTTAAGAGAAATAAAAGGTGAAGAGTTGGTTACTTTTCTAGATCCAATACTTCATCAATCCTAATTTGTTTTACAAATTCTGGCACGTGAGAAACAAGAATCATCGCCCCAACATATTTATCTAGCGCTTGCGCGACAATTGGCAAATGACGAAAATTTATATGATTAGTCGGTTCGTCTAATATTAAAAGTCCTGGTTTTTGTAAAACCAATCTCGCAAAGGCAACTAGGCCTTTTTGCCCTTCTGAAAGATCTCCTATTTTTGTACGAATAAATTCTCCTGTAATTAAAAATCCAGCAGCAATAGAACGCATTTTTTCTTCATCTAATCTTTCTCCGCCATCTTTCATCGATTGTGCTAAAGATTGGTAAACCGTATCTTCAAAATTAAGAGTAGAAAAATCTTGCCGATAATATCCAATACGTATTCCCTCGGACACTTTTTCTCCATCTGCATGGCCACTAGCTAATCTCTCCAATAAAGTGGTTTTACCGACGCCATTTGGCCCTCGTAAAAGTAAATGTTTATTTTTATTTAAAGATATTTTAGCTTTATGTTTTATAATTTTTCCATTCTTCATCGTTGTAAAAGAAGAAATATTTAAAATTTCTCCAATTAAATCAGGCTGACTGGGAATAATAAAAGGCCCAATAGATTTATCTTCTTTCCGCACATCCACAATTTCTTCTTCTAGTTCTTCTGCTTTTTCTCGCATTCGTTTTGCGACTAGTCGCAACCTTCCACCCTTATAGGCGAATACATTGGCTTGATCTTTTTTGGCTTGAATTTCTTTTTGTAACTGAGCATTTTTCATATTTTCCTTTTCCACCCGAGCAGTAATATCTTTTACTACATCAAAATAATTTCCAACATATTGTTCAATCTTTTTTGTATAAACATCTAAATAAAGCACTCCTTCAGTAAAAGCGTTCAAAAATTCTGCATCATGAGAAATAACCAAAACTGTTTTTTTATAATTAATTAAAAATTTTGTTAAGTGCTCTATCCCTGCCCTATCCAGATTGTTTGTTGGCTCGTCTAATAATAATAAATCTGGATCTTGAATTAAAGCTGAAGCGAGGAGCAGTCGAGCTTGTTGTCCTCCAGAAAAAGTTTTAATTACTTTATCGTGGACTTTTGTATGCCCCTTTAAATTCACTACTTCTAAAACATCATCAATTTTAGGATCAATATCATAAACCTTATGTTTAAAACATTTTGCAAAAAATTCTCGCACAGTTAAGTTTAGCTGGTCACGTGGAATTACTTGTAATGCCGAAGCGATGCTAACCCCATTAACAATATTAATAATTCCAGATTCAGGAAAACATGTATTAGAAATCAAGCCAAAAATAGTACTTTTTCCAGCACCGTTTTGTCCCATTAAAGTGAATTTCATTCCTCGTCTAATAGTAAAACTTACCTCGTCTAAAATAGGTTTATTTACGCCCCATTCAAATGAGACTTTATCAAATCTAACTATTGTTTCTTTTGTTTTTGGGTTTTTTCTTATTCCTTTTGCTTCCTTAGACATCAACACAGATTAGCCTATTTGCGTTAAAATAGAAAGGTCGTTGTGTGCTTGCTTGACAAATCGACCACAATATACTATACTTGATATACAAAGTAGGTGCGAAAAGAGTCGATTTCTAAAGTAATCTTATTTGTAATTTAATAACTTAAACAAAAAAATCAATGACTGGTACAATAAAAAGACTCACTGATAAAGGTTTCGGCTTCATCACAGCAGAAGGACTACAGAAAGATTTATTCTTTCATAGTAATTCTCTTGTTGGAGTAACCTTTGATGAGCTCAAAGAAGGTGATACTGTTTCTTTTGAAACAGAGGAATCACCAAAAGGATTGAATGCTACAAACGTACAACGTGCGTAATATTCTCTAAACAAAAAAAGCCCCGAGAGGGGCTTTTTTTGTTTTATTTATTTTGCGCCCAGTTTTTTAAATTCTCATAGCTTTCTTCTCCGCAAATCCATTTGTTAGTTTTCAAATTATAGAAAAAAGGCACTCCTCCACAAAAATCTTTGTCTAATTCAAGTAAACGCTTTTCATTCTCTTTATTGTGCCAAACTTCCAAACTTTCAATTTTTATTCCTTCTTCTTTTTCTAAACGCTCCACCAGCTCGTGCATACTCACACAATGAGGACATTCTGTTCCATAAAATTCTAAAAGATTATTCATGAAAATTTAATTAAAATTATTTAACCAACCTTGAAAGTCTAGCTTTCTTACGAGCAGCGTTGTTTTTCTTGATTACCCCTTTTTGAGCGCTTTTATCTATCGCCTGAAAAGCAGTTGAGAGCATTTTGATTGCTTCTGCCTTGTCCGTCTTGGCAATTTTTTCAATCTTTTTTATTATCTCTTTCATAATCTTCTTGCGTTGATCATTAAAAGCCTTCTTGCGAAGTGATCCTCGGATTGCTTTTTTAGCTGATTGTGTTATTGGCATATATGTTCAATTTAACAGAAAAAACAGAAAAACGCAATCCCTGTCGTGATAAGACAAATATGCTATGATTAATTTATGATTGGTAGTATAAAAGGAATAATAACGTTAAAAACAGAAAAGTTTCTGATTGTTGAAACTGGTGGAGTGGGATATAAAATAAATGTCTCCCCTGATGTGTTGTCCAAAACCCAAAAAGCAGATGATAAAATATCGCTTTGGATTTATACACACGTTCGCGAAGACGCTTTTGATTTATATGGATTTTTAGACCACTCGGAACTAGAATTTTTTGAGATGCTTATTAATGTATCTGGCATTGGACCAAAAGGAGCTCTGTCAATTTTAGGAGTTGCTTCGATCAAAACATTAAAGAAAGCTGTCGGAACAGGTGACATAAGTTATCTTACAAAAATATCTGGTATTGGAAAGAAAACTGCAGAAAAAATTATAATTGAATTACGCGACAAAATAGGTAAAGAAAAAGAAGACGATTCTTTGCAGGGAGAGTTAGATGCTCTAGAAGCTTTAAAATCGCTTGGTTATTCTCAAAGCGAAGCCCGTGAAGCGTTAAAAAACATCTCTCCTGAAACGAATACCAATACTAAAATCCGTGAAGCATTAAAAAAATTAGGAGGAAAATAATATTATTTCTTGCCTCACCCGTGGTCGTTCTACGGCCGAGGGGAAAAATAATTCTTTATTCCCTGTACAGTAAGACTGGCCATATTGTCATACGCCTTTAAGCGAGTAGCTTTGGTTCGTAATATTTTTTCATAAACATATTTATACTCTATTAAAACAGAACGAACACTAGAAAGAAGTGTCCCATTAGAACCTAAGGCTATTAGTTTTTGGTCTGAAACTAATCCACCTAATTCTTTTTCATAAGTACTAGCAATATATTTTTTTCTTAACTGAGTAAAAATATCTGCGGCAAGCTGTCCACTCTCTTTCCAATTTGCCAGCTGTCCGTCTGGCATATAAATAGCAAAACCTTTATATTTCCCCACCGTCCATTTTTGCGCCCTAGGATAATCATTAAAATGAATATGAATAACTGCATCCATTTTATTCTCATTTGCCCATTTATTGATTCCGTATAAAATTATCGCAGTATTTTCTGAAACAGTATTGTGAAAAACATTTTCTTTTTGAACAAAAATACTATTAGTAATTTTACTTTGCATTTCCTTTTTAGCATTTTCTTTAAAAGCTAAAATAGCTTCCCGATGATTAGCAAAATAATCTGCAAACTCTTTCGTGTATCCATTTTCATCTCGAGTAATATATATTACAAACCGTTTATCTTTCTTCAAAAGATTATAAATTCTAGTAGCTAAAGCAAGGTTCATGTTCGCCTCTTTAATATTTCCATATTGCGCGCCCCAAATCTCATTATCGTGCCCTGGAACTAAGAGAATTTTGATCGGCTCTGCCGCGCGTACAAAAAACACTGGCGTTAAAAAAAGACCAAAAATTAAAAATGTTAATAATATTCTTCTCATAGTATGATAATAGCATGCCAGAGTTACCTGAGGTAGAGACAACTGTACGTGGCCTGCGGAAAACCGTGGTGAACCTTACTATAAAAGACGTTTGGACCGATTTATCCACCAAGGATAAGCGAAAAAAGGGCACCATCGCTGACCCAAAATATTTTCCTATATTTAAAAAACAAGTTTTAAATAGAAAAATAATTTCAGCAGAAAGGCGAGCAAAAAATATTTTAATAAACCTTTCTGAGGATAAGACAATCCTAGTACACCTAAAAATGACTGGCTACCTCTTTTACGGCAAAGACCCAAAAATTAAATATGCTCATGTTGTCTTTTCTCTATCAAATAAAAATTACTTAGTGCTTTCAGATATAAGAAAATTTGGAAAAGTTATCTTACTAGACACCAAAATTGCTCATGACAGCAAACATTTAAATACTGTTGGCCCCGAACCGCTAGATAAGAAATTCACTTTAGAAAAACTAAAAGAATGCTTAAATAAAAAACCAAACGGCAAAATTAAAACCGTTTTAATGGATCAAGGTATTATTGCCGGCATAGGCAATATTTATTCCGATGAAGTTCTTTGGCGCGCTGGTGTGCATCCGGAGAGGAAAGTCTCTCGAATTAAAAATGAGGAATTAAAATTAATATATAAAGCAATAAAAGAAACACTAAAGAAAGGCATAGATTTCGGTGGGGACTCAATGTCGGATTACAAAAATATTTATGGTTTACCCGGAAAATTCCAACTACACCACGAAGCTTACCGCCGCACAGGAGAAAAATGTAGAAAGAAAGGCTGCAAAGGAATAATAAAAAGAATCATTCTCAATTCTCGCAGCGCGCATTTTTGTTCTACACACCAAGCACTCTAAATAAAACTATTCCAGTGGCGACAGAGACATTTAAGGATTCTTTTTTACCTCGCATTGGGATTTCGGCGATTATATCGCACTTTTTGAGAATATTTTTAGGAATGCCAGAAACTTCAGTACCAACAATGAAAGCATTTCTCTCCCCTGTTTTTACTTTCTTGTAATCAACTGAATTTTTATCTTGCTCTATCGCAATAATTTTATATTTTTCTCGTTTTAATTTTGAGAGCAGGGTTAATATATTTTTCTTTTGTTCCCATGGGACAAACTCCTCTGCCCCGAGCGCAGACTTTGCTAAATCTTTTCTTTTTCTACCAAATCTATCAAGCGGCGCTGGAGTGTAACCAGTCAAATAAATCTTATCTATCCCCGCCGCGTCGGCTGTACGAAATATCGCCCCGACGTTCTCCACACTTCGGATATCATGCAATATTAAAATATTCGTTTGTTTTTTCATTATTTTAAAAAGTTCTTATTGCGCATTTTTTTATGATAATTAATCGCAAATCTGTGCGCTTCACTGTTGGCAAGCAAAATTTCCCTTTCGTATTTCCGAGCGAAAATTTTGTCGCCTAAAATATCTTTCGGTTTATGTTTTTCGTCTTTTAAAACTGAGACCACCGGAATATTTAACCCCGCCTTAAGTATAACTTTTTTTGCTGTATTAATTTGCGCTTTTCCTCCATCCACAACTACCAACGAAGGAAATGTCCATTCTGCGTGCGCTAAACGCCTCTCTATGACTTCTTTTAACGCTCCTGTGTCGTTTGTATTTTTTTGAGTTTTAATTTTGAATTTTCTGTATTCGTTTTTGTTTACTTCACCATTCTCTACAACGACCATAACCCCAACCATATTTTTGCCTCCCATATGCGCAATATCATACGCCTCTATTCTAGCGTAGCTTCTTTCAGTTTTCTGTCCCCGAGGGTCCCGCTTTGAGTCCGTAGCGCCCGAAGAAGGGCGCAGGGGCAGAAAATTGGAAGAAGCAGAGCTACCATTTTTGATTAGGGCTACGTCATTTATATGTTTCAACGCAAAAATTTGTCTTTTTATTTCTCCCGCTTTTTCAAACTCTCTCCTTTTTGCATATTCTTTCATTTCCTTCTCCAAATTTTTCAAAATCTTTTTCTTTTTCCCTTCAAAAAATAAAATAATATTTCTAATATTCTGCAAATATAGTTTCCTGTCTTTCAAATCCGGCACTAAATTTATTTGCTTATAAAATTCAAGATAATTTTTACTCTTCTCGTCTAGAAATGGGAATATCCGGCGAATTATTTTTATAGCTTCTTTCAATTGCCCGCCATTCGGATAGGGTCCAAAAACCTTCGCGAAGCCGAGCGGGGCTTTTCGAGCTGGTCTGGCCGGGGCACGGGGCCCCGGAGAACCGAGGGCCCGAGAAAAGCTTTGCTCGACAGAGCCCTCCAATTCTTTTCCCCTCACGAGCACAACTTTCGGAATTTCTTCACGCGTGATGCAAACATAATTGAAACTTTTATCATCTTTTTCTCTGGAATTATATTTCGGCTGATATTTTTTAATTAAATTTGCTTCGAGGATTAGTGCTTCGAGCACACTATCAGTAGTTTGCCAATCAATTTTATCTGCCTTGAAAACCATATCCACAAGGAATTGCCCGCGTGTTTCTATGAGATCTTTGCTGAAATAACTTTTTACCCTATCTCGAAGAGAAGTTGCTTTGCCGATATAAATTATTTCCTTTCCTTTTCGAAAAAAATAAACTCCGGTCCTATCAGGCAATTTTACTTTTTTTAGATACTCTTTTTGCATGGTTTTATTTACGCAATACTTTCCTTAAATATTTACCAGTATATGATTTGCTATTACCTGCCACTTCTTCGGGGGTGCCCTTAGCCACAATATTACCACCATTTATTCCCCCTTCCGGGCCGATATCAATAATATAATCAGAGCTTTTGATAATATCTAAATTGTGTTCGATAAGTACAACGGTATTCCCTTTTGAAACTAATTTATTAAGCACTTCTAGAAGCTTCTGCACATCATCATAATGTAGCCCCACCGTCGGCTCATCTAAAAGATAAATCGTCTTTTCTAAATGCGGACGATATAACTCGCTAGATATTTTTACACGTTGTGCCTCCCCACCAGAGAGTGTCGTGGCGGATTGGCCGAGTTCAACATAACCCAGGCCCACATCCATAAGGGTTTGCAATCTATCCGAAACAGCCGGAATATCTTTAAAAAATTTTAGTCCTTCTTCCACGGTCATTTTAAGTACCTCATAAATATTTTTTTTCTTGTATTTCACTGTGAGTGTTTCTTTGTCAAAACGTTTGCCATTACAAACATCGCACGTCACATAAACGGTCGGCAAGAAATGCATTTCTACCGCAATTTCTCCATTCCCCTCGCAGGCCTCACAGCGTCCACCTTTCACATTGAAAGAAAAACGGTTCGCTTTCCATCCACGAAGTCGAGCATCCTCCGTCAAGGCGAAAAGATCACGAACATGAGTGAAGGTGCCTGTATATGTCGCAATATTTGAACGTGGAGTGCGACCAATCGGCGACTGATCAATCAAAATAGCGCGGGAAAGATACTCTGTGCCGGAAAAAGAAGAACAGTTAAAAATTTTAGCTGTGCGATATTTACGCTCATAACGAGCTTGCAGATTTTTATAAAGAATTTCATACATAAAAGAACTTTTACCGGAACCAGACACTCCGGTAATAGAAGTCATCACTCCCAAAGGCACTTCCACATTCATATTGTTAATATTAAAAATCTTTCCACCGGCAACCCGTAGCATCCCTTTCGCCTGGCGACGTTTTTTAGGAATTTCTATTTTTATTTCTTCTCGCAAATAGGCAAGGGTTCTAGAATTATTTGTATTTTTTTTAGCAGTTAATAAATCTTCTAAATAATCAGAAACGATCACTTCTCCACCATGTATCCCTGCCTTTGGTCCAATATCAACAATATAATCTGAGGCATAAATAGTATCTTCGTCGTGCTCAACAATTAAAATCGTATTTCCCAAATCGCGAAGATTTTGCAAGGTTTTTATCAATCTGTCGTTGTCTCTTTGGTGTAGTCCAATGGTTGGTTCATCAAGCACATAAAGCGCTCCGACGAGTCTAGAGCCAAGTTGTGAAGCCAGACGAATACGTTGCGCTTCCCCGCCAGAGAGAGTGTTCGCTTTGCGGGAGAGTTGCAAATAATCTAAACCCACATCGAGCATAAACTGCAATCGTGCCTCTATTTCTTTCGTCACTGGAACAGAAATTTCTTTTTCTTGTTCCGACAATTTTAGATTTTTGAAAAAATCATGCGCGTCTTTTATAGGAAGAGAAGACAATTCTAAAATATTTATTTTCTTATGCCCTGCAGTTAAAAACACATTCAACGCTTCCGGACGTAAGCGTGCTCCATGACAGACATCACAGGGTTCGTCTCCCATAAAATATTTTGAGCCAAGACCATGACATTCTGAGCAAGCGCCGTGCGGGGAATTAAAGGAAAATAATCTCGGCTCAACTTCTGGAAAAGAAAAACCATCATTTTTACAAGCAAACTTTGAGGACATGATAAATTCTTCATCGCCTATTTTTATTGTCACTAAACTATCGGATTCAATGAGCGCCCGTTCTATCGCCTCCGCGAGACGCATTCTACTCGCGTCTTTATTGTCGGAAAATTCATGTACCGCAAAATGATCAACTAAAATATCAATGTTGTGCGCTTTGTTTTTAGAAAGAACTATTTGCTCGCGAAGCTTTTTCATTTTGCCGTCTAGGCGAATCTCAGCAAAACCTTTTCCGAGTAAATCGTAAAGCAATTGATAATATTCCCCTTTACGTCCGCGAACGACTGGAGAAAAAATATTGATTTCTGTTTCGTCCCATTCAACCCCCATTACTTTTTTGCTGTTCTTTTTTTCTTTGCTTAAAGTATTTATTTTTTCCAAAACAAAATTTAATATTTCTTCGTTGGAAAGTTTTTTTATTTCTTCCCCACATACCGGACAATGCGGATGCCCGATACGCGCATACATCACGCGCAGGTAATCATAAATTTCTGTAATCGTCGCTACAGTAGAACGTGGATTGTTGGAACGGGACTTTTGGTCAATAGAAATCGCCGGGGAAAGTCCCGTGATCTCGTCTACATCTGGCTTCGGCATTTGATTCAAAAATTGACGCGCATAAGAAGAGAGAGATTCCACATATCTCCTCTGCCCTTCGGCAAAAATGGTATCAAAAGCCAAGGATGATTTACCACTACCAGAAACACCAGTAATGGCTATCATTTTATTGCGAGGCATTTCCACATTTATATTCTTCAAATTGTGAGTCCTCGCCCCCTTTATTGTTATTTTATCTATGTTCTTATCTAATTTGTTCATATACAACGCAATGACACCCGACCTTGTTCTTAGGGGGTGACAGCAATTTTTCTTGCAATATTAAACTAAATAATTTATATCACAGAATTAACTTTTTGTTAATTTTTCTTTAAGTACAATAATTTCATCTCTTAAAATTGCGGCGGACTCGAAGTCGAGTTCTTTGACTGCTTTATTCATTTCCTTCTCTTTTATTTTGATTATTTTCTCGTAAATAAGATTACCACGTTCTTCGTTGGATAAAATTTTATTCCAAAATTCTGAATTAACTTTTTGTCTTCCTGCTTTTTCTTCTTTGCTCAGTTCTCTTGAATACGCTTTTTTGAATACTTCTAAATCAAGATTAAGTTCAGCATTCACCGCTTTGCCGTGCTCGCTTTCCAGTTCTTCGGTAATATCTTTTATTTTTTTAGAAATCGTTTTCGGGGTGATGCCATGTTTTTTATTATAAGCAAGCTGGATGTTTCGACGGCGAGCAGTTTCTTTAAGGGCATATTCCATCGAGCCGGTTACTGAGTCAGCATAAAGAATCACTCTTCCTTCGCTATTGCGCGCAGCACGGCCAATTGTTTGAATTAAAGATGTTTCTGAGCGCAAAAACCCTTCTTTATCCGCATCTAAAATCCCGATCAGCGCCACTTCCGGCAAATCAAGCCCTTCGCGCAAAAGATTCACGCCCACTAAAACATCAAATACTCCTTTTCTAAATTGGGTGAGGATTTTTATTCTGTCCATCGTTTTTATGTCGCTATGCAAATAGTCTGCTTTGATTTTTTTATCTTTTAAATAAACAGAAAGGTCTTCTGCCATTTTTTTTGTCAACGTGGTAGCTAAAACCCTGAAACCTTTTTTAATTGTCTTTTCTGTTTCAATAATGAAATCTTGAATTTGGCCGGGGTAAGGCGAGGAGTTGTGCTCGAAGGAATCTTCGCTACTATCAGAAAGAACTTGCCCTTCCAAGATAGAGCGCGAATTCTGGAGAGCACTCCTCCTCGCTGAGACTGGTTTAACAATTGTCTCTGGATCTACAAGCCCTGTCGGGCGAATGATTTGTTCCACGATTTGTTCGCTTTGACTGCGTTCTTGTTCGGAGGGTGTCGCGCTAGTATAAATTACCGGACCAATCCGTTTTTGGAATTCTTCATACTTAAGCGGTCGATTATCCTTCGCTGAAGGCAAGCGAAAACCATATTCCACCAATGTATTCTTGCGAGAAGCATCTCCGGCATACATACCCTGCAGTTGCGGCAAGGTAACATGCGATTCATCAATAATAGTTAAAAAACCTTCTTTCGGAAAGTACGAAAGCAGAGTTTCCGGCGGTTCACCTTCTTTTTTCCCAGACAAATGTCTAGAATAATTTTCTATACCGCTACAGTAACCGACTTCTTTTATCATCGCGAGGTCATAATTCGTTCTTCTTTTTATCCGTTCAGCTTCTAGTAACTTTCCTCCTTTTCCAAATTTCTTTAACTGTTCGGTCAACTCTTTTTTAATATTAGCTAGCGCTTTTTTTAATTTGCCTTCCTCGGTAATGAAATGTTTCGCTGGAAAAATAAAAACATTTTTTTCTTCTGCTAAAATACTGGAAGAAACTGGATCAATTTTTGTTATTTTTAAAATTTTTCCATCTTGAAATTCCATTTGATACATAAAAGTTTCTGAAACTGGCATAAATTCTATTCGTGCGCTGACAGAACGGAAAGTTCCGGGATTTAAGTCTGCATTAGTCCGCTCAAAATGAATTTCAATCAACTTCTTCATTAAAATCATTCTGTCCATCTTCATCCCAACCTCAAGTTTTAAATTTACTTTCTCATATTCTTCAGGAGAACCGAGTCCGTAAATACAAGAAACAGAAGCGACGATTATCACATCACGCCTCGTAAGCAATGCTTGAGTCGTCGCATGACGCAAGCGATCAATCTCCTTATTTATTTGCGCATCCTTTTCAATATAAGTATCAGAAACAGGCATATATGCTTCCGGCTGATAATAGTCGTAATAGGAAACAAAATAATGAACAGCGGCATCGGGGAAAAATTCACGAAACTCTTGCGCGAGTTGGGCTGCAAGTGTTTTGTTATGCGCGATTACAAGAGTCGGTTTATTATACTTGGCTATCACATTGGCCATCGTAAAAGTCTTGCCTGTGCCAGTAGCACCGAGCAAGGTTTGTTTTTTCATGCCCTTTTCAAGACCCCCTAGAAGCTTCAAAATGGCCTCCGGCTGATCTCCCGCGGGATTAAAAGGACTATGTAGTTTAAAAATACTTTTTGACATGAGTAGTTAAAATTCCTTTTGTGCGCCCGCTCGGGATCGAACCGAGGACCTTATCCTTAAAAGGGATCTGCTCTACCAGCTGAGCTACGGGCGCGTAGTTTTGATAATACCACACTTTTAAAACGCTTCAAGTAAAAATTGTTCAAGGACCACTTCGGCATCCTTACCTTCTTTGCGTGCTTCGGGTAAAAGATAAGAAAGACGAACAGCAAAATCTTTGAGTTGTTCTTCTTTAAATTTACTAAAATTCCTTTTCGAAATCATATCTTTAATTTTCCAAAAAAGGACACCGACGATTTCCTCTAAGGAGACCCCGACATCCACCGCTTGTCTAAAATAAATCCAAGTATTAAGTTTATCCTTGTTCGCAAAAGCGTTTGCTACTAAAAAATTATCATATTTTTCCTTTTTTTCTTTCGGTAATTCAAAAACATTTAATTCAGCTCGGGCTTTTTTAAAAGCATCCAATATTGGTTTATTTAATTTACCTTCTAAAAAAACGAAGGAATTGACTGACTCTCCCATTAAATTTAATTTTTCTAAAACAAAATCACGGGTCTCTTCGTGTTCTAAAATCCCTTGAAAAATTACTGCAGACTTAGGAGAAAAAAGGCTCGCCCCAGAATAAAAACTTTCAATTTGAATTGGATCAAAACTGTTTCGGCTCACAGAAAAAATTTCCGTACTCTTTGGTATAGATTTTATAAATTTTTCATGATTTAAAATTTTACTTTTAGCGTCATCTCCAGAAAAAAGATACAACATAAAATTTTAAGAAAATTAGAATTTAACTGATTTTTTATATTCCTGATAGGGAGTTCCGTATTTTTCTTCAAGAATTTTTTCCTGTTTATTTAAAAAAATGAATTTTGTAATAACAAGAGAAATAAAGGCAAATAAAATTATAAAAAAAGCATTTATTATCATTCCAAATCCCAACATTAAAAAAAACAGTCCAAAATTAGTAGGAGTTCTAGTATAACAATATGGCCCTTTGCAAAAAGTTTCTTTGGTCACACTTTCTACTTTTAAATTAAGAGAGGTATACTGTGCCCAAATAATCAAACCTGTACCAAACGCTAAGAAAAAAATACCCATGGGAACAATAAAAAAAATATTAAAAATTTTAAAATTAAAAATTAAATCAAGAAAAACGCCAGTTAAAAATAAAATTAAATAAACGGAATATGAGTGCGCTAAAACCTTGTGCACACTTTGTTTTTGAATATCCGTTTTGCTGTGATTTTCCATTTATTTATTGTATCACACAATATATTATTTAACTTCCATAAAATTATTTCCCGAACCAGAATGTACTTCAAGTGGAATATCAGTTTTATAGTGTAAATATGACCTGTTGAGCACATCCTTCATTGCACTTTCTATTATTTTTAAGGCTTGTGGTAGTGCTTTTTCGTCTATTTCATAGACTAATTCATCATGTATTTGAAGCACAAGATGAGTCTTTTTTAATAAACCCTCTTTTTCCAGATCTTCTTCTGCGTATCTTATGGCAAGCTTAATAATGTCTGCTGTTGCCGTGCCCTGAACAGGAGCATTCATTGCTGTTCTCTCAGCCATATTTTTTAAAAATGGAATTCTAGAATTTATGTTTGGAAAATATCTACGTCGACCAAATAAAGTTTCTGTATAAAATTTTTTAAGAGCATCTATTTTTACTTTTTCTAAATAATCTCGCACACCAGAAAATTGATTAAAATAATTATCATAAAATTTTTGAGCTTCTTCCCGGGTACCTCCAAGATTTTTTCTTAAGGCGGAAACCCCCATTCCGTAAATAATACCAAAATTTATTACCTTTGCCTTGCGACGCATTTCTCCATCTACTTTTTCAATAGGCACCCCAAAAACAAAAGAAGCCACTCCAGCATGAATATCTTTTTTGTCCTTAAAAATTTGGATCATCTTTTTATCCCCTGAGAGCATCGCTATTACACGTAATTCAATCTGGCTATAATCAAAGGCCGCGAGTTTACATCCTTTTTCAGCAATAAAACCACCTCTAATTTTTCTGCCCAGTTCTGTTTTTATTGGTAAGTTTTGTAAATTTGGATCTTGAGAAGAAAATCGACCAGTTGTAGTTCCATTTTGCAAGAACTTAGCGTGTAATCGACCATCTTCAGAAACCATTTTTGGAATTACATCAATATAAGTAGAAAGTAATTTTTGTAACTCTCTATAAGCCAAAATTTCTTTTATGATAGGGTTGTTTTCTTCCAACTCCTCTAAGACTGAAACCTTCGTGGAAAACGATCCGCTGGCATTTTTCTTTTTACTAGACTTCATCCCCATTTTTCCAAAAAGCACTTCACCCATTTGCTTTGGAGAATTAATATTAAACTCTGCGCCAGCTTCTTTATATATTTTTTTAGTTAGAATATCTAATTCTTTATGGTATTCATTAGATAATTTTTCAAAATATTTTTTATCTATTAAAATTCCAAAATCTTCCATTTCTTTCACTATGGGAATAATCGGTTTTTCTATTTCTTCATATACTTTATCTAATTTTTGTTCTTTTAATTTATCAAAAATAAATTCATATGCCTCCTCAAAAGATTTTGTCTTAGCAAAAAGCAAAATATCTTCCAATCCTGGGTTTGAAATATCAGAATTAATAAGCCAGAGCGCGATACTAGCTTCTTGTAATTTTTGAGTATTAATGTTGATTGGTGAATCCAGAGAATTTTCGAACGGTCTGGCCGGGGTGCGGGGCCCCGGAGAACCGAGGACCTGAGAAAATTCTGCTGGATTTACCGAAGAATTTAAAAAATTTTTTAATCGTGCAAATAAACTTCTAAATTCAAAAATAATAAAAACTTCTTCTATTTTTTTAGGGTCCACATTTTTCCAAAAAGTTTTTGTAGGTAAAACAAAATCTATTGGTGCATCTGTGCGTATTGTTGCTAATGTTTTTGAAAAGAAAGCTTCCTCCTCATTGTTTTTTAGTAATTCAATTATTCTCGGAGAAATCCCTGCTTTTTTGAAGACTTCGTCGTCTTTTTTAATTTTCTTATATATTTCTTCTATCGTTCCAAAATTTGTAATCAAAATTTCAGCAGTTTTTTCACCTATCCCTTTAATGCCAATAATATTATCTGAAGGGTCACCTCGTAGACCTTTATAGTCTGGTAAAAATTTCGGCTTAAAGTTAAATCTTTTTATTACTGCGTCTTCGTCATATAAAATGGTGTCATTGATTCCCTTTTTTAGAGTATAAACTTGTACCTTTTTATCCTCCACTAATTGCATAGTATCCATGTCTCCCGAGGCAATAATTATTTCTAGTTTTTTATCTTTTTTATATTTTTCTACTATTGTTCCTAAAATATCATCGGCTTCAAATCCAGGAGCATCATAAATTGGTATATTAAATCCCTCAAAAATTTGACGCGAGTTCTTTAGTTGAGAGATGAGAGCTTCGTCTGTTTTTGCTCTACCCGCCTTATACCCATCGTAAGCTTCGTGCCTAAAAGTTTTCTGTGGTAAATCATAACAAGCAACAATGTAGTCTGGTTTTAATTCAGTAATTATTTTCATTAACATACTAGAAAGACCGTAAAGAGCTCCAGTGGGCTCCCCTTTTGAGGACAAAAATTCTGGCAACGCATGATATGCGCGATGTATTATAGCGTGAGCATCTAGTAGTACTAATTTTTTATTATTTTCAGGCATTGTGTAAATTATACCATTTAAGATATACTTTATTGTAAATGGCTTTATTTGATGAAGAAAAACAAAATAAACAACTAGAAGATTTACACAAACAAGAAGAGGAGCAGTTGGTGGCAACCCTGGCGGAATCCAAATATGGTCTTCCTTATATTGACCTCTATCGACTAGGTATAGACAATGAAGCACTTCGAGCAATATCTGAAAAAGATTCTAGGGAAATGAACGTAGCGCCTTTTAAACTTTTTGGAAAAAATATTTTTATAGCCTTGCACTCTCCAAAAGACGATCTTATAAAAAGGTTAAAAGAGGATATGGAGAGAAAAAATCTGATTCCAACTTTTTACATGGTATCCACGGCCAGTATAAATAAAGTTTGGGAAAGATATAAAGAAATTTCAATGGCAGAAACTTCAAAGATTGGAGGATTGGATATTTCTGGAGAAGTTTTAAGAGAGACAGCAAATAAAATACAAAAAATACAGGATATTCAAAAAATGATAACGGAGGCCTTAGAGGGAAATAAAATTCATAAAATTTCTCGTCTTTTAGAAGTAATTTTAGCTGGAGCAATAGCCATTAAAGCTTCTGATATACACATAGAACCAGAACAAGAAAGGGGTAGATTGCGCCTGCGTCTTGATGGTGTTTTACAAGATGTAAGTTTTTTTGGAACGGATGTTTATAAATTATTAAATTCGCGTATTAAATTATTGTCTGGAATGAAATTAACTTCCAATATAGCTCAGGATGGACGTTTTAGTATTATGGAAGAAAAAGAAGAAATAAGCATTCGTGCTTCTCTTATCCCCGGAGCATATGGTGAATCAATCGTCATGCGTATTTTGGATCCAAAGTCTATTCAAATAGAACTTGAAGAGATAGGAATAGAACCATTTTTATTTTCTGTGATAGAACAAGAAATTGTAAAACCAAATGGCCTAATTTTAGTTACTGGTCCGACCGGCTCTGGAAAAACCACTACTCTTTATGCCTTTTTAAGGAAAATTTATTCTCCAGAAATAAAAATAATAACCATTGAAGATCCGATTGAATATCACTTAACCGGTATAACTCAAACTCAAACAAATGACCAAAGAGGTTATACTTTTGCAGAAGGACTACGTTCAGCTCTCCGTCAAGATCCAGATGTGGTAATGGTCGGAGAAATTCGCGACAAAGAAACCGCCGAAATAGCAGTTCAATCAGCCCTTACTGGTCATATAGTTTTTTCTACTCTTCACACAAACAATGCCGCTGGTGTTATTCCCCGACTTATCGACCTTGGAGTAAACCCAAAAATTTTAGTTTCAGCTTTGTCTCTTTCTATCGCCCAACGATTAGTACGCAAATTGTGCGCTTTTTGTAAAAAAGGAAAAACCCCAAACAAAGAAGAGGAAGAAATAATGAAATCTGTTCTAAATAGCATAAAAGAAGAAGGGAAAAGTCTTTCAAATTATAAAATAAATCCAGATGTTCCTTTTAAGCTTTTTTCTTCTGTTGGCTGTGAAAAATGCAACATGACAGGATTTAAAGGAAGAATGGGTATTTTTGAAGCCATTAGAACAGACGAGGCCATAGAAAAAATTATGACAGAAAATCCAAGTGAACGAGAAATAAAAAAAGTTGCGAGAGCTCAAGGAATACTTTCTATGCGCCAAGATGGAATGGTAAAAATAATAAATGGCATTACTTCGTTTGAAGAAGTACAAAGCGTTGTTGACCTACGCGAAGAATAGAAATAAAAAAAAGCATTAATCTCTAAACAATCCTTTCGGGGCTGGGCCCCAAGAGTAACAAATTATTATAGGATAGGCCCAGTGAACTAATAAAAGTACCAGAACGTCCTATGCAAAATCGTATAACCGATGGCTGATTGCTTAGAGATTAATGCCTTCTTGCTCCGCCCTGGCGGTAATTTAAATAATCTCACAAAAATAATTATACTATATAGAAAGAACAACAAATGCTATAATGTGCATAGTTATGTGTATATTGTGTTAATAAAACAACAACATTTCAAATATAGCATAATATTAAACTAATGTCAAGCAAAAACACGAAAACACCAAATAAAATAACCCCAGAAAAAAACACAACTATTGATGACTCTTTTTTAGACCAAACTCTTCGCCCTACTAGTTGGGATGAATATATCGGCCAAAAACACATAAAAGACAACGTAAAAATCTTACTGCGAGCGGCAGAAGAGCGTGGCCATATTCCTGAACACATTTTATTTTATGGACCTCCTGGATTAGGAAAAACCACCCTTGCGCACCTTATAGCCAAGGAAACAGGTAGACAAATGAAGATCACTTCTGGTCCGGCAATTGAAAAAGTAGGTGATTTAGCCTCTATCCTTACAAATCTTTCTTCTGGAGATATTTTATTTATAGATGAAATTCATCGACTTAATAAAATGGTAGAAGAAATACTCTATCCAGCAATGGAGTCTGGTGTTTTAGATATTATTATCGGCAAAGGCCCGTCCGCTCGCACCATTCAACTAGATCTTCCTCCTTTTACTTTAATTGCGGCAACCACTAGAGTCGCCATGGTCTCCTCTCCCCTTCGTTCTCGTTTTTCGGGTGGAGTTTTCAGATTGGAATTTTATTCCAATGAAGAAATTGCAAAAATAATAGAAAGATCCAGTAAGCTTTTAAAAACGATACTAGAAAATGAAGCCATAAAAGAAATTGCCGAGCGAAGTCGATTTACTCCACGTACCGCAAATTATTTTTTGAAACGTTGTCGAGACTTTGCCCAAGTACATAAAAAAGATTTAAATAAAAAAACAGTTAAAGAAGCCCTTAATATGCTTGCAATTGATGATATTGGATTAAACTCCTCTGATAGAAAATTTTTAGAAATATTGATTGAAAAATTTAACGGCGGACCAGTGGGGCTAAAAACAATTGGTGCTGCAATGTCAGAAGAAGAGGCCACAGTGGAAGAAGTGATAGAACCATACTTACTTCAACTCGGCCTCTTAGAACGCTCCCCTCGCGGACGCATTGCTACTAAAAAAGCATATGAACATTTAGGTTTTGATCTTCCAGAAGATTTACAAAAAAAATTACTTTAAATATTTTTATGTCAGGACACAATAAGTGGGCACAAATAAAACACAAGAAGGCAATTACTGATTCAAAAAAAAGTAAAATCTTTTCTAAACTAGTGCGTTTTATTTCAGTAGAAGCAAAATTGTCGGGGGGTAAAGAATCCCCTGGATTACGCTCAGCAATTGAAAAAGCAAAAAAAGTAAACATGCCGGCAGAAAACATTGAGAGAGCTATCAAAAAAGCAAGTGAGCCGGGAGCTCATATGGATGCAATTGTTTATGAGGCATATGGCCCAGGAGGAGTAGGAATAATTATTGAAACTTTAACAGATAGTAAAAATAGAACAGCCCAAGACATAAAACACGTCCTTTCTAAAAATGGTTTTGCCTTAGGTGGAATTGGTTCGGTTGCTTGGGCATTTAAAAAAGAAAAAAGTTCCGAAGGACTTCTGTGGGTACCAACAACCACTGTTTCCCTTTCTGACACTGATTTAGAATTATTAGACAAATTAGTGGAAGATTTAGAAGAAAATGATGATGTCCAAGATGTGTATACTAATGCAGAATAGTGTTAAACTTTTAATATTATGAGAATTTTAGGAGTAGATCCAGGGTATGAGAGATTAGGTATCTCTGTATTGGAAAAAAATAAAAACGATAAAAATGAGCACGTTCTTTTTTCAGAATGTTTTAAAACCTCTACTAAATTAGAATTTGGAGATCGATTAAATTTAATAGGAGGGGAAATTAAAAAAATAATAAAAAAATATAAACCAGAGGTTCTTTCAATTGAAACTCTGTTTTTAACCACTAATCATAAAACAGTTATGTGCGTCGCCGAAGCGCGCGGAGTGGTAATTTATGAAGCTTCTCGCGCAGGACTTAAAATTTTTGAGGCTTCTCCTCCCCAAATAAAAATAGCAACGACTGGTTATGGTGCTTCTGACAAAGCGCAGATTATGAAAATGGTAAAAATTCTTGTAAAAATAGATAAATCTAAAACCTCTGACGATGAGTTAGACGCTATTGCTATCGCGTTAACGGCCTTTGCTTATATGAGATTTTAGGTTGTCTTTCTTTTGTCAAAGGTTATCCACATATTCTGTTGCTAACTCTTTTAGATTTTGTTACAAAGTAGGAAATTATTAGTAGGTCGTTTTCCGCCAAAAGCGGATTTAAATAAAATTTAAAATAAAATTTTATATGCGTGACGAAGACGAAGTAGAGGAAGAAGAATTTAAAATGGACGGTGATGATGATTTAGATATTCCTGAGGGAATGACTGATTTTGGTTTAGACGAAGAAGATCCAGATAAAGATAGATAACAAAAAAAATAAAAACACCCTGAAGGGTGTTTTTATTTTTGTATAATTTTTACAAATCTTTTCTTTCCTATTTTTAAAGTTAAATTTTCTAAAATTTTTAAATTTATATCTTTAATATTTTCATTTTTTAACAAATTATGAACAGCATTTTCTAAAACAAGCCTGCGCCACTCACCTTTTGAAGATAAAATCTTATTTTTTACTAAAACTTCACTTAATAATTCTCCTTTTTTGCATTTTGTTTCTTCTATTTCTTCCGGAATTTCTTTTTTTTGAAAAGTTTTAATAAAATTTTCTTCAGCCTTTTTTGCCTTCTTTTCTTCGTGATAAATTTTTACAATTTCAAAAGCAAGACGCATCTTAGCGTCTCGTGGATTCATTTCTTTTATTTTTTTCACCTCAGACATAGGTACGCGAGTAGTAAGCTCAAAATATTGCACAATAAGACTATCACTCAAAGACATAACTTTGCCATACATATCACTTGGTTCTGCTTTAAGATTAATGGTGTTACCCCAGCTTGAGCTCATTTTTCTGCCATCAATTCCAATAAGTAATGGATTCATTATTATATTTTGAGAAGTTTGTCCATATTTTTCTTGCAGTTTTCTTCCTGCTAATAAATTAAACCTTTGGTCAGTTCCCCCAATCTCCACATCAGCTTTTACAGCAACAGAATCATATCCTTGCATTAATGGATATAAAACTTCGCGCAAAGATACCCTGTTTCCCGCATCTAATCTTCTTTTTATGTTTTCACGGGAACTAAAATCAGACAAAGAAAAACAGTCGGCCTGTACTCCTATCTCACCATAAGTTAACTTACTCAACCATTTACTGTTGTAAAAAATCTCACATTTTGATAAATCAATAATTTTGCCGGCTTGTTCAACATAATCTTTCATGTTTTTCTTTATTACTTCATCCGAAAGCATTGGCCTTTCACTGTCTTTGTCTGAAGTATCTCCAATAACTCCAGTAAAATCACCAACAATAAAAATAATCTTGTGTCCTAGTTCTTGAAAATCTCGCAACTTCAAAAGAGGAATTGCTCTTCCTATATGAATGTCTGGGCTCGTTGGGTCAATTCCTAATTTTATTCGTAATATTTTGCCTGATTTTAATTTTTCTTCTAAATCTTTACGGACGATAATTTCCTCCACTCCCCGAGTTAAAACCTCCTCTATTTTTTTCTCATCTGTAATAATCTTCATATTTCTGGATAATAACATATTTTCTGCTATGATTAAAGGGATGAAAGAAATATCTAAAATATTAAAAAATATATATAAAAACAAAAGATTATTAAAAAATATAGTATTCTTTTTGGCGGGTCTTTTTGTTTTAATCTCTAGTGTTGTGATTATTTGGATCTTTTCTATGAGTATTCCTGATTTTAATTCTTTTAAAAATAGAAAGGTTGTAAATTCGACTCAAATTTATGATCGTACAGGCGAAATTCTCCTTTATGACATACATCAAGATACAAAAAGAACAGATATCTCTTTTGACCAAATGGGCTTGAACATTAAAAATGCAACCGTCGCCATTGAAGACTCTGAGTTTTATACTCATGGAGGAATAAGAATAACCTCTATCGTTCGAGCATTTCTTTCAAATTTATTTGGTTTTGGAATCGGGGGAGGTGGATCAACCATCACCCAACAGTTAGTAAAAAACACTCTTCTTACCCAAAAGAAGAGTTATATTAGAAAAATAAAGGAATGGGTTTTGGCAATAAAAATTGATAAATCTATGCCAAAAGAAAAAATTTTAGAAGCCTATTTAAATGAAATTCCTTATGGCGGAAATGTTTATGGAATAGAAGCAGCCAGTAAAACCTATTTTAATAAAAATGCTCAGGATTTAACCTTAGCGGAAGCATCTTATTTAGCATCTATCCCCCAGTCTCCAACTTTTTTTTCTCCTTATGGAAAAAATAAAAATAAATTAGAGGAGAGAAAAAATTTAGTACTTTCTAGGATGTTGGAACTTAGGTTTATTACAAAAGAAGAATACAATAAAGCAAAAAATGAAGTAGTTGCTTTTGTTCCACAAGCAACTACAGGAATTAAGGCGCCACATTTTGTTTTTTTTATTAAAGATTATTTAGAACAAAAATATGGATCTAGTATGATGGAAAATGGAGGACTTAAAATCACTACGACTATTGATATTGATTTACAAACAAAAGCGGAACAAATTGTAAAAGAGGGTGCCCTTAAAAACGAAAAAGATTGGAGTGGAAAAAATGCGGGATTAGTAGCAATAGACCCAAAAACTGGACAGATTTTAACAATGGTTGGGTCAAGAGACTATTTTGATAAAACAATTGATGGTAATTTTAATATAGCCACAGCTAACAGACAACCAGGCTCCTCTTTTAAGCCTTTTATTTACGCCACAGCCTTCAATAAGGGTTTTACTCCAGAAACAGTACTCTTTGATCTACCTACAGAATTTCAAACCACCTGTAACGCTTATGGTAAAGCCCTCCCTGGATACAGTCAAAAGGACTGTTATATGCCAGACAATTATGATGGAAAATATCGTGGGCCAATGGCACTACGAGATGCCTTAGCTCAATCAATCAACATACCAGCAGTAAAACTTTTTTATTTAGCAGGACTTTCTGATTCACTAAAAACAGCAGAAAGTATGGGAATTAGTACTTTAAAAGATGTCGGACAATACGGACTCACTCTTGTTATTGGAGGTGGTGAAGTATCTCTTCTTGATATGACTTCCGCTTATGGAGTTTTTGCAAATAGCGGCCTTAAAAATCCATATACTGGAATTTTAAAAGTTGAAGATTTAAATGGAAAAATTTTAGAAGAATTTAGTCCAAAAACACAAGAGGTCTTACCTAAAAACACTGCTTTAACTATTTCTGATATTTTATCTGACAATGAAGCTCGGATTCCAACCTTTGGAACAAATTCAGTTCTTCAAATAGCTGGGAAAAAAGTGGCGGTAAAGACAGGAACAACTAATAGTAATAAAGATGCCTGGACTGTTGGATATACACCATCTATTGTAGTGGGAGTTTGGGCTGGTAATAATGAAAACGCTCCGATGAAAAAAGGAGGTTCAACAATGGCAGGACCAATTTGGAATAAATTTATAATTGAAGCATTAAAAAACTTACCAAATGAAAGTTTTGAAAAACCAGATACAGAAATTGATCCCAAAAAAATAAAACCAGCCCTACGTGGTTTTTGGCAAGGAAATGAAAATTTCTTCATAGACAAACTTTCAGGAAAACTGGCCACCCCCCTCACCCCCAAAGAAACCCTGCAAGAAAAAGTAATAACAAATGTACATTCAATTTTGTTTTGGATAAACAAAAACGATATTCTTGGTTTAGCCCCAATAAACCCAGAGAGTGACCCTCAGTTTAATCATTGGGAAATACCTGTACAAAACTGGTGGGCCCAAAATAAAAATGGATATTCAACAACAACATGGGAAGAAAAACCAACCATGACAGATGACATACACACAGATTTATCAAAACCAACAGTTTTAATTCTTGAACCAAACAACACAATAAACTACCCACAAGACCAAAAAATTTATTTAAAAACTTCAAGTTTTGGTGTTTTTCCTTTATTAAAAATAGATGTTTTTATAAATGATATTTATATAGAAACGATAAAATCACCTTTTATTTTTTCCTTTACCCCAAGGGAAATAGGAAACATTCAAGCAGAAAATACACTAAAAATAATATCTTACGACACAGTATACAACCGCAGTGAATCAACCCTAAATTTTAGGGTACAATAACAATTATCTTATTTCTGGGGGAGATTTTTTATTTAAAACTTCTTTGAGTTTTAAATGAATTTGGTTTTGTTTTATAAAAACTTCATTTTTATAAATAGGTTTAATGTTTAAATAAATTATATTATTTTTTATTTTAATATCTTGATTTTTTATTTCAATACCAACAACCTCAAAAATAACATTTCTAATAGCCTCTATTTTAATTTTTTCAGAAAAAAGAAGATTATTAAACCCAATTAATAAATCTTTAATTTCAATCATTTTATTTATTCATTGGCATAATAAGGTAAGTAAAAGACGGGTCGGAAACAGGAGAAACAACTATTGGTTTAGAATTCCCGGAAAATTTTATAGAAACACTGTCGGTGGTGATTGATTGGAAACAATCTAAAAAATACTTATAATTAAAACCTAGTTCAATATTTTCTCCGTTTATAACAGCATCTAAATATGTTTTATTTTCTCCAATATCATTATTTACAGAAGAAAATTCTAAAACTTTTTCTTTTGGTAAAATTTTAAGATTAACCTGATTAAATTTATCGGAAAAAACATTTGAAAGTTTTAAGGCATTTAATAAGTCTTGTTTTAAAACCACCACGTCGGTGGATGATTCTTTTGGAATAATTTGACGATAGTCTGGAAAAATTCCATCAATTATCCGTGAGGTTAAATAAACACCATCGGAAGAAAAAGAAATTTGATTTTTATTAAAACAAACATTTATTGTTCCTTGAATTTCTCCAAAAATTTTCATTATTTCCCCAATATTTCTGAAGGGTATTAAAATTCCCGAGATTTCCTCAACTCCTTTTACTTTTATTCTTTTTTCTGCCAACCTAAAGGAGTCCGTAGAAACAAAAACTAAACTATCTTCTTTCGTGTAGATAAAAACGCTCGAAATTTCTGGTTTAATATCTGAAACTGAAGAACTATAATAAACTGATTTAATACCTTCAATTAGTTTTTTTGATTCTATCTCAAAACTAGCCCCGGTAACTATTGGAATCGTTGGAAAATCATCGTGTGGCTGACTTTTTAACTTTATTTGACTCTTTTTTGTTTTAATTAATAAATTTTCATCTTTTTTTTCTATAAAAACATTTTCATTTTGAGAAACATTAGAAAAAACAGCGTTCAATACTGTTCCTGAAATGGCTAAACTTCCTTCTTTTTCTATTTTTGCGGAAATTTCAATTTCAACACCAAGATTTAAATTTGTGGATCTTAATTTTAATGATTTACCAGAGGCAGTTAATAAAATTGAATTTAAAATCGGTAAGGTAAGATTTTTACCAGTTATTCTTTCTGTTTGGAAGATAGCATTTTTGATTTTTTCAATTGAACATTCTATTTTCATATATTGTTTATATTTTTTATATATAATTTATTAATAATATTAGTTGTGTTGATAAGTGGATAAATATATTTTAAGTTATTTTATATAAAGATATTATGTTTTTTCATTTTTAATTTAAACCAACAACTAATCTTATTTTGTTTATATCTTTTTTAAAAAATAAATTTGATTTTTTAATTAACATTTTTATTTTATTTATAAATACTTTTTAAGCTACTTATTAACAACTATTTGAACATAATTCTTATCTGTTCTAATTCTTGTAAAAGTTGTGGGTCGTTTTTTAAATCCGTTTTAATTTTTAAACACGAATGAATTACTGTTGTGTGGTCCTTCCCCCCAAGTTTTTGTCCTATTAAAGGGTAAGAAACATTGAAATCTTCTCGAAGTAAATACATTACAACCTGCCTAGCTTTTACTATTTCTTTTTTCCTGGTTTTTTCATAAACAGAAGATTCTTCAAGTTTATAATATTCACTTACAATTTTTACAACATCTTTAATAGCCATATTTTTTTTAGGCTTCATATTGTTTTTTAGTAAATTTTTTACTTCTACAAGAGAAAGAGGCTTGTTTTTCAAGCGATATTGGCAAACAATAAGGTTTAAACTCCCCTCAAGTTCTCGAATATTTCCCTGTACAGCGCCCGCAACATATTCTACTAGTTCTTCTTCTAGAATAAGATTAAGTTCGCGAAGTTTTACTTTTAAAATAGCTAAACGAGACTCATATTCTGGTTCTGAAATATCAACAATCATACCAGCCGCAAAACGAGATTTTAAACGATCTGCTAGTTCTGGAATATAGTTTGGATGTTTATCAGAAGAAAAAATAATTTGTTTATTACTTTCATAAAAAGTGTTAAATGTATGAAAAAGTTCTTCCTGAATCTTTTCCATTTTACCGATAAACTGGATATCATCTATAATTAAAAGATCATATTTGCGATATTTTTCTTTAAAAGAATTTGCTTTATTACTTTGAAGTGAGCTTACAAAATCTGTTGCGAATTTTTCTAAGGTCATATAATGAACCTTTTTATTGGGATATTTTTCTTTTACAAGGTTTCCAACAGCTTGGATTAGGTGGGTTTTTCCAAGCCCTGTGCCCCCATAAACAAAAAAAGGATTATATTTAGTGCCTGGAGACTCTATTATTGCTTGGGCTGCGGCATAAGCAAGCTCATTAAATGCTCCCACAATAAAAGAATCAAAATGATAGCGTGGATTTAAGTTGTCTTCCGGATTTATATATAAATCCCGTAAAGGTAATTCTTTTTCTGCTGTTTCGTTTATGGTTGATATCTCTTGTTTTATTACCTCTGTTTTAACAATAATATATTCTACAGCGCGCATATTCTCATAGGAATCCGCTATGGTTTTAGTGATAAGTCTGTGATATTTGTTTATAAGCCAATCACGAACAAATTCGTTTGGTACACCAATATAAACAATCCCCGCTTCCTCTTTTGTAATAGATGTATTTTTAAACCAGGTGCTAAAATTTGCCTTAGATATACCAGATTCGATTTCTAGTAAGCAATTTTTCCACAACTGTTTTGTGTTCATAGTTGTATATTATACTATTTATGAATTAGATGACACCTTTAAAAACTTATTAACCGTGTTGATAATCTGTGTAAAACTTTTTTAATAATTTAATTTATCTAAACAGCTAATTTTTGACTTAAGACAAATGTTCGGGTATACTCTATTATATGTCACAAACATATCAACCCAAAAAGAGAAAAAGAGCTAGATCTCATGGATTTTTAGTTAGGTCTAGAACTAAAACAGGGAAAAAGGTTCTCTTAAGAAGACGCCAAAAAGGCCGAAAAAAACTATCTGTTTAGGCATGCTTCCTAAAAAAAACAGAGCCGACAAAAAGGCAATAGAAAAAATTTTTAAAGAAGGTAAGTTTTTAAACTCTCTAAATTTAACTTTTAAATTTGTAATTATTAGAGATTTGGAAACACCACGGATTTCTTTTGTCGCGCCCAAAAGTATAGCTAAACTTGCCGTCCAGAGAAATTTATTAAGAAGAAGAGGATATTCAGCGCTAAAAAAATATTTTAAAGTCTTCCCTGCTGGGATACTGGGTGTTTTTGTTTTTAAAAAATATCAAGAGGATATTTTAATTCTTGAAAATGAAATTAAAACAATTCTTTCTAAAATTAATTAATTTTTATCAAAAATATATTTCGGTTTTTATAAAACCAAGTTGTGTTTTTTATCCTACCTGCTCCGAATACACTAAACAAGCCATAGAAAAATATGGTATTTTAAAAGGAATTTATTTAGGTTTTTTACGTATTTTACGTTGTCACCCGTGGCAAAATAAACACATTGACCCTGTTAAATAGACTCTCTTAAAAGTCTTCTTTGTGGACTTTTTAATATTTTAATATAAGATTAGATTATGATTTCAAATATTTGGAATATTGTTTTATATCAGCCATTATTAAACGCCTTGGCTTTTTTAGTTTCAATTATCCCAGGCGGAGATGTTGGCTTGGCGGTCATTATTCTTACTATTTTAGTTAAAATTATTCTCTTCCCTCTTTCTCAAAAATCCATTGAAAGTCAGGCGGAAATGAACATTTTAACACCAGAACTCAATAAGATAAAAGCAGGCGGGGCCTCAAAAGAAGAACAAGCAAAGCTTACCTTTGATCTTTACAAAAAACACAAAGTGAACCCATTTTCTGGATGTCTTTTGGTTTTACTTCAAATTCCTGTTATTTTTGCCTTATATTATGTTTTTTCTAAGGGAATAAAATTTGATGGGGGTTTTCTTTATTCTTTTATTCATATTCCAGAACACGTAAATATGATGTTTTTAGGAATTCTTGATGTTGGGGGAAAAAGTTTAATTTTAGCGATTTTAGCGGGAATTTCTCAATACTTACAGGCTCACTTTACCCCTAAACCAGCCACCTCTCCAGTCTCTAGTGGCTCGACTTCCTCTTTTTCAGATAGTTTTACTAAAAGTATGAGTATGCAAATGAAATATATCTTTCCTTTCATTGTGGCCTTTATTGCTTACAGTGTTTCTGGCGCAGTTGCCTTGTATTGGATTACAAGCAATCTTTTTATGGTTGTCCAACAAGTTTATGTTAAAAAAGAAAAAACATTTAAAACGGTAATTAAATAATAAAGAATGAAAAAGGAAGAAATCCAAAATTTAATAAAAGAACTAGTTGAAAAAACTACCATAAAATTAAATGGAATTTCTGTTGTAGAAGACGGACCAAAAAATATATGGATTTCGGTGGAGGTTGGCGAACCACATTTTTTTATAGGACGCGAGGGTGAAGGGTTACATGCCCTAAATCACCTCGTTCATAGAATTATTGAAGCTAAGACCCCTAGGCAGGAGGGCGAGGTTTTATCACAGGGGTTAGGTGTTCTTATTGATGTAAATGGTTTTCAAAAAAAACGAGTGGAGAACGTTCGCGCTATTGCGCACATGATGTCAGAAAGAGCGCGTTATTTTAAATCTAATATAGAAGTTGATCCGATGTCTGCTTTTGAACGTAGGGTCGTTCATGAATTTTTATCTCTAGCAACTGATCTAAAAACAGAATCTATGGGAACGGGGCGTGATCGCCGTGTGGTTATAAAATATATTGGAAATTTATAATTTTTATTTTAATTGGAGTTTCCAAAGGAAAGAATCCTTTTTATTTACAAAAAATAGATAATTTTCACCCTCATCCAGCATTAATTTAATACCATCAATCTCCTCCCCTCCAGTAATAGTTGCCAGGTCTGCAATAATGGTGGCATTTCTAGTTTTTATATCTATTTTCCAGATTTGATCTGAAAAAGATGTTTCTCCTTGATACCAAGTATCTGGATATTGTCCGCCACTAATATATTTTGGAACGGAACAATAAACAACATCGTTCGCCTTACCCCAGATACATTTTTCTGGAAGAGTTTTTACTCCGAATAAATCATTCGTTTTTGTGTCTGTGTGAAAAAGATTAAGAGATAAAGTATTATTACTATAAAGAACAAGTTTTCCATTAGGGCTAGGAAGGGTGGTAAGCCCCGGCACCTCATCAATGGTTTTTATTAAATTTTTAGTATTTGGGTCTATTGTATACATATAGCCCGGCACGCTAAATGAGGGCTTGGTGGTAAGAGTAATTATTTTACTATTTGGCCAGGAAGATAACCATTCAGTGAAAGGTGAATCAAAAATTTGAACCTTTTTATTTGTTGTGAGGTTGAGGGTTGTACCTACCATACTGTCCCCGGTATTAAATAAATAGAAAACACTTCCTGTGTCGGAGGATAAACTCATGTCTTTTATGTTTTCCGGCAAGAAGGACCCTTTTATTTCGTTGCTTTCTGTAGTGTCCCCTCCCAATAATTCCTTAGGAAGATTGCCGACGAAAGTTATAATTGTTCTTCCATCTGTTTTTAAATATCGCATAATCACAGATTGCCCCTTATTCCCAAAAAGGGCTTCATAAACTTTAGGGATTATTGTTCCCGAAAACTTCCTTTCTGCTATTTTGTCTGCAAAAGTTTGGTAAATATTTCCCGTCGCCCTATCTACATATCTCAAGGCGGGCATAAATTCAGTCGGTGGTGGAGTTGGTTTGGTTATTTTTTTGATCGTCGTAGAAGAAGCTGAAGGAGGAGTGTCTGTGTTGGTTGGGGTCGGGATAACGACCGGTATCTCTTTTAATCTTTCTTTATTAAACACAGTAAATCCAGCTATGGGCATACTAGAAACCTTTTGTAATTTTACAATAATTTTTGAAGTAGGTTCTGGTTGATATCCAGAAATATCTGCCGGAGGGGTAACTACTGGAGGGGTTGCGGGTTTATTCGTTCCAAATGGATTAAACTGCGCAATAAAATTCGTTCCACTCGTGTCCTCCCCTGTTTGGCTGGATGGTTTTGTAAAATATAAAAATCCCAAAACTATTGTTACTGCGAGAATTAAAACTTTTATTAAAAGTATAAAATTTCTTTTTGACATAAAAATTATGGATATCTATTAACGTATTTTATTCTTCCTGCGTAAGAACTTACGGGTCTTACTCCTACCCCTCCTTGTCCTTGGGCGTCTATCATCCTTCCTCCTCCTATGTAAATCATTACATGCCCATATTTTTCACTACCTCCCGCCGTCCATCCAATCAAATCTCCTGTTTGTATAGGCAGGCCATTTATCATTGTGCCGTCTGCACTGACACTCGTAACGGGGATACTTCTAGTCCCAGGGCCAAAGATACCAGCAGAGGTACTACCAGGGCTTGATAATCCTGCACAACGATAAGTCTGTTCAGCAAAAGAAGAACAGTCAACATGGGCTGTGCCATTACTTATTGTATTTCTGTTTTCCCTGCTGTAGTCTGAGCGACCAACATAAGATTGAGCAATAGAAAGAAGAGCATCTGACCCGCCACTCTTGGGACAATTTATGCCGATAGCTGCGAGTTGGTCCAATGTCGCTTGGGTTAAGGGTGCTGATCCTTCGCCACCTAGATCTACAATTACTGTTTGCTGTTTTAAGCTCGATAAATCAGTTTTTAATAAATCTGGGTTTATTGTAAAAAGAAGAGTATAGGCGCCAAGGGCTAAAAGAAGCCCTAAAATTGCATTTCTAATTCTCTCCTTCCCGTGTTCCTTGCTTGATATTAATTCGCTCGTCATATATTCAATTCCTCCCATGACAATCATTATTACAGCCAACACAGCGCAAATGCCGATGAACAGCTTTATCATTACGTTTAAATATGCCCCTAAATTACCTTGTTGTGTTGGGTCAAAACTTGTTTCTAGCCCTGGAAGTGGTGCCAAAAGAACGTAATCTGTGCTTGTTGGTGGTACACACGAGTTACCATCAGGGGAAATTACTTCTGGGGGTCTACAAACAGTAGCAGCTAAACTAAAATATACAGGAGTAGTAAAACTAATTAAAATAAAAGTCAGATATAGTAATGCTATTGTTTTTTTAAATATATTTTTTTTCATTTTAAAATTCTACAGTAATTTCTTTACTAGCTGTTGTAAAAATTTTATATATATTTTCAACTTCCAATTTTATTTTAGCTGTTCCAGAAATTCCCTCCTGTATTTTTAGGGGCATCAAATTTTTTGTAGAATTAAGTGTATCCACAGAACTGTCATTAATAGACCAGTTCCATTTAAGGAGCGGAATTCTTATATCTTTAGGTGAGATAAAGTAAGGAGTAGCTTCTATTGTTTCATCTCCTTGCACCCTATGTCCATTTTGGAGTGCTTGTTCCCAAAGGGTTCCAAGGTTGGCATCATTTTTATAAAATAAAATTTTAGGTTGAAAAGCGCCGATATCTACACTTGCTTTGGATGAATATTTTTGGTCAACAGTTGAAGCTGTTACACTGATGTTGTTTGAATCATCTAAATAATCGCTCGTATAGATGAAGGATCTTTTTCCATAACCCGAACCATCTACGTTGTTAGTATAATCTTTTTTCCAAACATAATTCATATTTTTAGGATTTACTATTTGAGACCCAGATTTTATTTCTGGAATAGCGACAACCTTTATCTGGCTATCTGGTGAAGGCATTGCTTTCCCTTTGTAAAAAGGTGGAACATAAGAATCATTTGCCTGCCAGAGCAGAATCATAATATTTGGTTTTATTTTTATTTTTAGGCTTGTTTGGCCGTCTGGTAGAGCTATGGTAGCGGTAATGTTTGTTTCTCCTCCGGCGCTGGGAGCTTTAAGGGAAAAAGATTTTTTACCAATTCCAGACAAAGTAGTTTTCCCATTCATAGACCAGGAGATCAAAACAATATCTAAATTATAAGCATAGCTATTTAGGGTAATGGTTGTGTTTTCTCTTGGAGCTGGATTTTCTGGGGCTATATTAACCAATATATCAGTAGCCGAAGCATCACTTATATTAAATGGCAGAATAAAAAAACCCATCAACCAGAAAAACAAACATATAAATAAAGATTTAGAAAGTCCTTTTAACATAATATAATTATATCATACTCACTTTACAACTTTATAATTATTACTTTACTTCTCTGCGACGCTCGCCATCTCTTGTTCTTCTTTGGCTTTTTTGTTTGATAAAATTTGAGAAGGATCAGAAGTAATGATTTGATCTTCCGTATAAGAAGAGATTATTTTTATAGCGACGTGTTTTAACCCAGCAAAAAAGATGCCCTCCCCTAGTCCTGATTCTAGGAGTAAATATTTTTCTTCGTCTGTAAGATTGAAAGTTTTTTGCAAGAGATCAATGGTAGTGGGAGATTGTTTTAATAGAAGTTGGATTGAAGAGTTGGTAATTATGGGTACTCCATAAGGAGATTTCATAAAGTCTCCCGCGTCTTGGGTAATGGTGGAAAGACCTAAATAATATTTTCTACCTCTTTTAGCTATTGAGTATAAAAACGACGCAGTATCTTCAGATTTCATCATCCACCAAGCTTCATCTACCACTAGCAGGCGTTTTTTAAGATTTTTTCGTATGGTATTCCAGATGTAGTGCATTATGATATACATTGCGACTGGTTTTAGTTCATCTTCCATGTCACGAACAGAAAATACTACAAATTTTTTATTAATATCCACATTAGATGGTCTGTTTAAAAACGTTGACCAAGAGCCTCGTGTGTATTTCGCCAACTTAGCAACCACAGAATCACTGCCATCCATACCAGAGAGAACCATTTCAAAATCTGAAAGAAGCGGGGGTTCAATATTTGAGAAATCTGATTCTGGGGTAATATCTTTTATTGCGTAAGTTTCTGAAATAGCTCGGTCTACCATCGAATCTTCTTCTGGAGTGAGCCCGCCTAGCATTAATCTAAAAAGTCCTACGAGGTTTATGATATTTGAACGCAAAACATCTTCTGCTGTTTCGTCTTCTCGGGGAATTGGCAAATCAAAAGGATTGATATGGTGGTCCGAAGAAAGAGAAATGTTGAAATATCGTCCACCCACAGCTTCAGATAAAAATTCATATTCCCTTTCTGGATCTATCACGATAACATCAGTATCAAACATCAAGGATCTTAAAATTTCTAGCTTAGTAGCGTAAGATTTTCCAGAACCAGACTTGGCAAAGGTTACCGAATTGTAGTTCTCTAAAGAAAATCTATCAAAAATAACTAAACTAGAGTTGTGTCTGTTTATTCCATAAAGGATTCCTTTATCAGAAGTAAGGTCAGAAGAAATAAAAGGAAAAACGCTTGAAAGTGGTTCCGAATTTAATTTTTGATGAATCTTCAATAGATCTGTTTCTATTGGAATAACACTCTTGAACCCCTCTTCTTGTTGGAAGAGTGCTGGCTTGATATATATTAGCTTTGATTCAAGCATTGATTTTATTTCACTTTCTATTTTGAAAAGTTCAAGATCATTGTCAGCATATATGGTGATATAAACACCCACATCAAACATTTTTTCTTGCGCTTGTATCAAGTTGTTGCGAAGCCCGTCTAAATCTTGATAAGCAGTGTCTAGCATCGGGTCGCGAACCATCCCTTTTGATTGCCTTACATTTATCTGACTTTCTACTTCAGCAACTTTTTTTTGAAACTGTCGCAACACGAGTGAAGTATCTATCGGATGAATAAAAATCGAAATATCAAAAACTTTATCTAAATTAATTATTGGAGAAAACCAATTATCACTTAAAAATCGTGGATAAGATATTATAAAAAAAGTACGAGCTATTTTATCACCCAAATTTATTGATTTTGATTCGATTTTTAAAGCGGATGGCGCGATGACATCCTGAAGCTCTAAGTTTGCAGATTCATAGATCTCTTCTGGTAGAACAGCTAAAACAGAAGCTCGGGGCTCTTCGCCTTTAGTCGCATTTTGTTTTCCAAATAATTTTTTAAAAAATTCCATATAATTTTTGTGGCGTTAAGCTCGTAGTTTATTCTATTTTTATCTTTCCCTCTAGCTCTCCCGGATTGAAAACTTTATAAAAGACTTCCACCACCTCTTCGGTGCCGAGTTGGGCAGAATTTATACCACAACGTCCGAGTCCTTGTTGGATAACAGCCACCCTCTCTTCTAGTTGAGATCTTTTTTCTTCAAAGGCCACCTGTTTTGCTGCTCTTATTTCTTCTTTGTTTTTTCTTGAAAATATTTTATCAAAAACCCCAGAATCTGATTTTAGTACAGTGTTAGTGTAGGGTACTATAATAAAAAAGTTCTTTGTCATTATACTGACCGCATCGGTAAAATTTTTAATAAATTCTATATATTCTCTGGTTTGTAATTTTAATAGGGGTTCATTTTGCACTTTGATTCTGTTTTCTAAAAGCAGAAGATATGGTCGGATGTCTAGTCTTCTGGATTGAACCGATATTTGTACAGAAAAATCTAAAGTATTAAGAAAATTTTGGAATTGCATTATTGTCGCCTTTTGTTCATCAGACGATTTTAAAGAAAGGTTAATAGCGTTAGCGAGCACTATCGCCCGGAGCTCGTCGTTTTTCAACACGACTATTCCGTCGCGAACTTCTTTGATTGGTATGAATTCTTGTGTTGCTTTTGCTTTTAGGGCCATATTATTTATTGGGTATTATCTTTTTGTTTATTTAAGTCCAATACATTTAAACTCCAGGCCAAGTCTTTCAGTTTACTACTACTTAACCTTGAACCAAATTTTTCTGATGTTTTATCTGTGGATTGCAGTTGATTGTGCGTTTTTTTATTTTTTTCTTTTTTCCAAATATAAAGCTTACTCTGCGTAAAATATTTAAAACCAGATTCAACCATATTGAGAAATGGTTTATTGTTCGGCCGATAAAAAGTAAGAGCTAGAGCTATCCCTGCGACAACTAGAATCGGAATAATACTCAAAGCAAGTCCTAATAATTTATAAATAGTAAAACACAAGCCCGCTCCACCTGCTAAATAGACAAATTCCCTAAAGGTAAAAGGGCCAAAAATTTTATCTTCTATTTCTAAAAATTGTGGAACTTTGAATTGCATTTTTTTATTCCGGTGGTAAACGATACGGGTCTCCTTTTGGTGGATAAGGGTTAGAGGTGGTTGTTTTTGTAATATTATCCATAGTGTGTTCTGTCTTTACCATAGGGTTTTGCACAGGAACAGATAGTTTTTGAGCTAAAATGCCATGCACATCTTCTTTAAGTTTTTTTTCACTGACATCATTTTCTGGGATAATTTGAATACCTGCGGAATCTAATATTTGCGTGTCATTTTTTTCCTCTTCAGGAATTTTGGGTGTTTCTGATACCTTTGCTGTGCCACCAGAAGTTTCTATCATTTTTGCTCTGATTTCTTTTAAAATTTTTTCATTAACTGCATTTGTTAATGCTCGGGTTTTTTCATCTGGTAATTTCAAAATATTTTTAACAGATTCTTCAAATTTATCTGGGTGTGTAAAACCAAACATTACCATATGGGTGGCTAAAGACAGTTGGCCCATTTGTTCTACTTTCAGACCCTGATTCTGCCCTATTTCAATAATATTATCTTCCACATTCGCCGCCATAATTGCCCATTTTAAATCTTCGGGCAAACTTTCAAACTTTTTTTGTATTTCTTCTAGTGTTATTTCCATAATTTTCTTGTCCCGTAGTGAGCTTTTCTCTACTACTGGGATTATTAAGCTAATAATTTTTTAATGACCGTGTCCTCCGCTTGATGCTTCGTGTTCCCCGCCACCTGCTGGAGGAGTCGGATGAGCAGCTGGTGCTGCGGGTGGATGTTCTTCGTGTTTTGGTGCTGATGCTTTCGGAGCATGTCCTCCGCCTTCTTTCTTTGGATTTTCTTTTGGTTTTGCTTCTGCTGCTTGTTTTTCTGCTAGGGCTGATTGATCCTTACCATAATCATAGTTTTCCTTGTTGATCTGTTTAATTCTTTCTGGTGCTGTTTTTAATTTGTTTAATTCGTTAAGATCAATCGTGCTTTGGAACATGGTGTTTTTTAATGATGTCATTCTTTCGTCGTTTTCAGAGACCCCTCTCCTTACAAGATCCTCATATCTTGTTTTTGCTGTTTGTCCATTAAGTTCCGATTTTGCTATTGCTTTTCCAACTTCATCCATATCCACGCTTAGAGCTCCATTTTTGTCTTTGATTACCAAACCATGGTCTACAAATTTTTCCATAAAATCAGTAAGACGACCCATTTCTTTTTTGTTTTCATCCATTTTATCTGTTATTTTTTTCATTTGGCCAAATCCCTTTTCAAGATCCTTAGAGAAAGCAGCTTTTCCAGCATCTGCTCCAATACCAAAATTCAAACGACTTCCAAGGCTATCCTTAAATGCTCTCATTCTGGCGTCGTTTGTTTCTCTGGTTGTGGCATATGGTCTCGGGCCATTTTTTATTTCAAACTCTTTATTGAAGGCTGATAGTTGTTCATCATTAAGGTTTCCACCATGAGCCTTTTTAGCTGTTTCAAGCGCTGCTTTTCTTCCTGTTTTTGTGTCATATTCTTCTTGCTCTGCCAATAACTCCTTGTCTGTCTTTTTTGTTTTATAAAGTTCGGATTCTTTTTTCAAAGCCATTGTTTGTCTTTCTACTGCCCCTTTATATCCACCCTCTCTAGGCCCCAAGCCCAATATTTTTGCTGATTGCAAATCTAATCCCGCTTTTTTGATTAATGTTCCAGCGACAGGAGCTTTTCCTAAATCAAAAGAAGCCTTAGAGCCATAGTCTGCTGTTTTTAAGGCCATTCTAGCTCCAAACCCCTTGAGTCCTCCTTTCGTTGCTGCCGTTTTTAGTCCTTCGCTACCTGCCACGCTGGCTGCTGTACCTCCAATCAAACTAGTCGCGGCCAAAGCTACTCCACCTGTTACAGCACCAAGAGCAACACCACCCACTACTTTTGCGCCAGTCATTAATACTTCTCCCAGCTTTCCTGAGCCCTTTTTGGCAAACTCGGTAGCCTTTAGAAGAAGAATTAGAATAATAGTTGCTGGTATTACAATAAGTAATATGGTTGCTATCATGCTCTCATTTGATGGATCAATAAAGCCACCAAAAATATCTTTTTTAACCAACATAAATATAAAATATAAAAAGAACATAAAAATCGGCGCCATAAAGGATACCTTAAGGAGGCGTTTAAGCCATGCTTCCCACCCCAAATATTCAATACTTGCTAGTTTTGGCACCGTGAAGGACATAAAAGCAAAAGGAGAAAAAATAATTAGAACAAAAAGCTCAATCATTCTGCCCACAAAAGCGAATCCTGCCCACAAAAAACAATAAGCAGCAAAACCCATAAGTAACCCCGCGACAATTGTAATTCCAATTAGTATTCCAGGCGGCACTTGGTCTCTTATGATTGGGCTATATCCTGGCACTTCTTGTATTTTAGCTTTATCAAAAAATTCTTTGGTTAATAATCTGGTGGGGTCAAAAGCCTTTACTAAGCCACCCGCGACATCTTTCTCTCCAGTTGCACTGCTATAGTCTCTGGGTGTTCCATTTTCATTTTTTGTTTGAACGTCTATTTTGTTGTAAAAAATTAATGCCAAAATATTTGCTGAATCTATTATTATTCCAGTAAAAAACATAGAAAAATTAATAAGTAGAGCTATAACGATGACCCTTGCTATCATTTTTTTAGCTTCTGCCCCGCCTAGATCCAAAATTATTTTTATAGCTATATAAAGAAGAATAAGGATGAAAAAAATATTTGAAAGATCTCGAACTACTGCCCATGCCTCAGAGATAAAAGTAGATCCAGCAAACAATTTACTATATAAAGTAATCGATACTAAAACGTTGAAAAAATAAGCGGAAAGCCAAAGCAAAAAAGCAGGGATAGCATAAAAAATGCCATAAGATGCTTGGATAAAACATCCAGGCCAAAAAGTGCCATCTCCAACAGGGGTCATTGAGCACTCATTTTTTGTGATTTCTTTTTCAAAGTCTGATCTAGAGTTTGGTTTTGATTCAGAAACTGTCCCCCCGTTTCTTTCATTGCATTCTTCCTGGGTAAGTTGTTCTTGTGTGCCATCAGATAGTTCACAAGTCACTAATGCACCTCCGCCTCTATCTAAACATTCTGCATAATTAATTTGTTCTATTGTGCCATCTGGAAATTTGCAATTTACTAGTACTCCTTGCGCATTCGCTTTTGCTGTCGAACCAAAAAGCCCGACTAACACAAACAGTATTATTAAAATGTAAGGTAAAAACTTTTTCATTATATATTTGTATTTTATAAACTACCTGCAACTGTAACCGTTGTTGAATCAGTTGTGTCTTCCCCATTTCTATCATAACAAGTGATATCGTAAGTGGTTGTAGAAGTCGGAGAAACTGTTGTCTCTCCGTTTAAGGGAACGGTTCTTAATCCCAAAGAAGAAGAGGAACAAGAAGTTGTATTCTGAGAAGTCCAAGAAAGAGTAGAGCTTTGCCCGGGTTGAATTCTTAAGGGGTCAGCACTTAAGGTAACTGTTGGGCCTTCTGTTTGATTATTAATAATTGTAATATTGACAGTCGCGGTTTTAGGGGTTGAAGATGAATCTTTTATTACAAGAGAAGTTTGTCCGGCGGTGATCCCGGTGACAATTAGGATTGTGTCATCAAGGAGGGCTGTCGCTATTGTTTCATTAGGGTTTACTAATATTCTGTAAGGTTTTTCTCCTCCAGAGATAGTCGTGACGAGATTATCATTAATACCGATTTTAATACTTGCCGGAAGGACCATCAAACCATCAGGGTCAACTATTGTAATTCTTACTGTCACTCTTTTAATTGGTAAAGATGAATCTTTCACAACGGTAGTGGTTTCGCCTGGAGCGATACCGGTGATGGTAAGGGCAGAACCAGAAATCTGAGCATTCGCTACTGTGGCATCTGAAGGGGTTTCTATTCTGTAAGGCGCTGTGCCTCCAGAAATATTTGTACTGGTTGATTGGTTAACATTAACCGAGACATTTTGTGGAATAACCAAAGCTCCAATGACGGGAGGATTATTTACATCTCCATCCAAAGTAACACCGTCATAACTCCAATTATCTGTTGAGGGTTGTGAACTTACTGCGTTTGTTAATGCATTCAAGCCATCACCCAAAAATTTATTAAGGAGAGCATCAAAAATAGCAGACAAGCTATTCCCCAGAGCCATAGCAAGCTCGCTTTGGCGAACACTCGAACTCATAGACATCATTATTTGATTCGCCACCACAGAACCAGGAGTAGTGTTCTGCAAGCCTCCAGGGCAAGTGTTTGTTTGGGCCCAAGAATCTCTCGTATTTTGAAGATTCATTTGATAAGTTTCATCATAAGCAGCATCCATTGCTTGCTGTTCTGGTGTTTTTGGTCCAACGCTGACTCCGCTTGGAGGGTTATATGGATGAGATTGATTATATGCCGCTGTGTCAAAGCTTGGTTGGTTCCATTCATTTACACCATTATTATAAGCAGAGTTTGTTGGACAGTTTTGTGGAGACAAGAAACCATTTCCTTGTTCTAGCTGTGCTTTTATTTCTAGGGCGGGAGGCTGGCTCGTTCCTTGAAGTCGCCTAGCAAGTTCCTCGTTTGCCATCATTTGGAACCCCATATAGTTATTCTGAGGATATTGAGTATTAATAAGGAAACCGTTCCATCCACCAACATTAAAATCATTTCTAAAGGCTTCCGCTTGTTGTTGGTTCATAACACTACTTAGGGTATAAGAGGCGTTTCTTTCGAGGGTGCTTTTGTAACTATTTATAGCATTTAAGGCAAAATCTCTACCGAAAGGAAATTTCAATCTATCATAACCGAACATGTCTACCATCGTTCTCAATTCGGATTTCGCTATGTCTTTGAAAAAAGATTCTGGATTTTCCAAGAAAAGTGGTGATCCGTGAAATCCTGAGTTTATCCAAGCTATAGTGCTTTGGGTGATTTTTTCTATCACCTTTTTAGCGATAGCCATACGAGCTATTTCAAGGAGTTTTTGTACCCACTCTTTAACCGTAGTGATACACGTTGTTCCCGTTGCTCCTTTTATTGCCATATTTACAATTGGAACAGATTTAAGGTCTGGCGTTCCTGGAGGACATGCGCTTATCGCGCTTGCTTGTTTAGGTTGGAAAAATAAAGCGACAGGCGCAACTATTGAAATAATTAAGATGGCGGAGATTAATTTTATTGTTTTATTTTTTAATGTCATTTTTTATTTTTTTATATTTTATTATAACCCATCTTAGTCTAATGAGGAAGCTTTTAGTTGATTAATTCCATAAGATTTTCTCCAGCAGAAAACAAAAAATTGGAATTGTCTTCGTATTGGCTTATTCCACCAAGTGACAGAACTGGATCGGTATCATAAAGTCTTATGTCGCTTAAATTTTCCATTATTTTTTCCCATCCATTTAAAAAATCTATATGCGCAAAAGCGAGAGATTGAGGCACGCTCATTTTAGCTAATGCTTCCACTATTCCTTTCGTGCTTTTTATGATTGGGTCAAGCGCGGTTAGCACACTCGCATCAACGCTATTCTCATCAACAATAAACTTCTGTAATACATCCATCGCTGTGTAGCTCGGCATTTTATTTTTTTCAAAAATATTAATCAAAGTATCTTTGTAGGTTTGTATAGCTTTTGCGCTATTAGTATTTATGATTTTTATATCAGAATACAGAAATACTTTTTTGGGAGCAGAATTTTTTATTTGTTCGGACAAGGAACTGCTTATTTTTTCTGCCATTGCTTGATCCATCACTCCATTTTGGTTAAGCGAGGCAACCGTAGAAAAAAGTTCTCTGGAAAATTTTTCTGTTTCGGTTAGATTCTCTATGTTTTGATTAGTTTCCGTATCAGATCCCTGGTTAATTCTTAATTTATTTATCACCGTGATGTCTGGTATTCCAGGAGTAGTTTCTTTTTTTGTTGGGTCAAGCCCGTACAAAGGTTCTTCCCAGTCCAATACTCCGTCTCCGTCGGTGTCTTTATTTACCAGGTCCTCTATTTTTGCATCGTAGGATAAACCTTCTTGCTTATTTTTTACAAAACTAATCGTGTTTTTAAATATAGATGTTCTTTGTGTTAAAAAAAGAGCAACAAGAAACAACACCGCAAAAACGATTGAAATTGTCCTTTTGTGTTTTAACAAAAATATTCTTATAACAGTATAATTATATACTTTATTTATATAAGAAACTAGTTTTTTGGGGATATCTATGTATGATTTTATGGCTGTGGTATACTTTATTTAAATGAAATTGTTTTATTTATTTATTTTTTCTCTTCTCTTCTTTTTTTCACAGACGTTTTTTGGATTTTCTGCGTCCGCATTTTCTCCTTCTTGTCCTATCACCACAACATTAAGAGTGGGTTCAACGGGCGAACAAGTAAAATGTCTTCAGGAGAGAATCGGAACAAAAGTGGATGGTAAATTTGGCCCCATGACTAAAGCTTCTGTTGTGTTTTGGCAGTCAGGACATGGATTGTTGCCTGACGGAATAGTTGGACCCCTAACCCGCACGATAATTAATAGTATCACAACGGTTGGGGATGTTTATCCAGCAGGCTGCAGTTCTTTTTATGGATACAGCGTAACAACTGGTAAAAAGTGTAATACCAGTAGTCTAACCGCGCCCGATCCTGTAGAGCAGACCAATAACACAAATCCAGATCTTACGAATTTAGATCAATTTATTGGAACCGTTGTTCTAGTGGCGCAAGAAAAGGGGTTAAATAAAAACGAGGTGACCATTATAGCTGACTCTCTCAGAGAAGAAGTCGCCAGTAGTAGGATAAATTATAATGAAGAATTTAAAGAAATGCTTGTTAATGAAGCAAACGCGAGCTATGTTTTGCAATCATCTGTAACTATTTTTGATAAAGTTTTAGCAAAGGCCCTATCCTTTTTAGGAATTGTCCCGCGTGTAGCTCAGGCGGCAGTGGGTGAGCCATTCGGAGGAACTTTAATTTTCCCTTTTTACTGTCCAGTAAGCGGGAATTGGATGATAACGATAACCCCTCTTCCCCCGACATACGTGGTTCTTCTAAGTTATACTCCGGGGACACAAGGGTTTGCTAGTTATAATATACCTTATACAAAAAACCTACTTGGATTCTATGCGGGCAATGGTAACTGTCGATACCAAGTTGGTCCTTATACTGTTACTATTCCTACTCAGGGCACTGTCGGCAAAATGGTAGGATCATCTCCTAGCTAATTAGTTTTTCGCAAGATTAAACCAATCTAAAAGATTCAAGTCTTCTGCTCTTTTATTTTTTAGATTTTCCACAGAAATATTATCTATCTTTTTTAGATTGCTACTGAGTTTTTTTCGTTTATGAGCGAACCCAGTTTTTACTATTTCCCAAAATTTTTCTTCGTTTACTTTGTTTTCTTCAAAAATTTTGCGAGAAATGTTGTTTATTTTTATTATGGCCGAATCTACCTTTGGTGCTGGAGAAAAATATCGGGCGGGTACCTTCATTATTATTTTGGGTTCTCCGTAGGCTTTGACAGAAATGGATAAAATGCTTTCTTTTTTGTCGCGAGCAATAATCCTTTTGGCCACCTCGTGTTGAACCATAAGCACCATGCATTCTGGCTGATATTTGGCTGTCAGAAATTTTTTCAAAATCGCACCGGTGATATTGTAAGGGATGTTGGCGATTATTTTATATTCATTTTTGATATTGAGATCCAAAATATCTTGATTTAAAAGCGACAAGGCCCCTGATTTTATTTGTAGAGAAAATTTTTCTTTTAAAAATTCATAAAGTTTCCTATCTTTTTCAACTGCAATAATTTTATTTGAGTGCTCAAATAATTTTTCTGTAAGTGCGCCTTTTCCCGGGCCGATTTCTAAAATTATATCTTCGGGTTTTATTTCTCCAGCTTCAATAATTTTTTTTAGAGCCAATTCTGACTTTAAGAAATTCTGACCTAATGATTTTTTTGCTTTATGTATCATATATTTATAAATAAATTGTTTTTATTCCGCTTGCTTCGCCTTCTTTTTCTAATAAATCTGTGGGAATATCTCCAATAAATTCTGACGGTGCGTTTATATTACGCGCCCCGAAAATAGTGCGGAAATTTGCAAAGGATAAAAATAATTTTTCTTTGGCGCGAGTAAGCGCTACATAAAAAAGTCGGCGTTCTTCTTCTTTGTCTTCGCCTGTTTGTGCCTCATTTTGTTTGTTGTGAGGGAAGAGGCCATCTTCCATTCCAGTGACGAAAACATATTTAAATTCAAGGCCTTTTGAGGCGTGCACGGTCATTAGCTTCACTGCATTTATTTCTTTCTTTTCTTTTTTTTCTTCTGTAATCATTAATGAATCCTGGTCCGAAGCAAGCGAAGCATCTTCTAAAAGCTTTTCCACTCCCAGTCCGTTTTCTAAATTATCATATTTTAACGCGAGTGTTGCTAGCTCTTTTATATTTTCCAATCTTTCTATGTCTTCCTCTCCTCCACTGCTGAGTTCTCCTTCAATCCCAGACTTTTTCACTACAAACTTTATTACTTCGCTTGTTTTTGAATTTTTTATTTTTTCTTTTATTTCCTCTAGGGTTTTATAAAAATTATTTACTTTTATTCTTACCTTTATTGGTAAATCTTCCACAGCATTCGCAAAAATTTTTACCAAAGTAACTTTGCCAATACCTCGAGCCGGAAAATTAATGATTCTTTTTATATCTGAAAGATTTTCGGGGTTTAAGGCAGCGCGCAGATAAGCGAGAGTATCTTTAATTTCTTTTCTTTCAAAAAATTTAACACCTAAAACTTGATATGGAATATTATATCGGAGCATCGCTTCTTCCAGTGCGCGAGATTGAAAATTTGCGCGATAAAGGATGGCAACATCTTGTCCGGCGGAGTCTAAAATTTCTAATATTTTTGTTGCAACATAGTCCGCTTCATCGTTTTCATCCAATGCCTCATATAATCCAATTTTTTCACCCTCTATGTTATCAGTAAACAAGTTTTTGTCTGGTCGATATTTATTTTTCTTGATTATTTCGTTGGCCGCTTCCAGAATATTTTTAGTAGAGCGATAATTTTGTTCTAATAGAATTATTTTTGCATTCGGATAATCTTTCTCAAAATTTAAAATGTTTTTCAAGTTTGCCCCCCGCCAAGAATAAATATTCTGATCTGCATCACCTACCACACAAATATTTTTATTGTTTTCGGAAAGCAATTTAGTCATCAAATATTGCACTTCATTTGTGTCTTGATATTCGTCTATGTGTATATAATCCCATTTTTCTTGATAAAATTTTCTAATTTCTTTATTTTCTTTCAATAGTTTCGTCGCCTTCAAAAGTAAGTCATCAAAATCCAAAGAATTTTCTTTTGTTTTTTGTTTTTCATATAAATTCCAAACTTGGGCCACTATTTTCCCCAAAGAACTTCCCCCGCCCTCTTCTTTTTCTGCGTAGTCAGACAAGTGCACAAACTTTCCTTTTTCTCTAGAAATTATGTTTTTTATTTTTTTTGGATCGTATTGTTTTGGATCTATTCCTAGTTCTTTCAAGACGTTTTTTATTAAAGTTGTCGCATCGCCATCGTCTAAAATAGTAAAATATCTAGTTAATCCTAGCAATCTAGCATTTTCTTTTATGATATAAACTCCCAAAGAGTGAAAAGTGCTGACAAAAGGCGCAGAAGATCCAGAGAAAGTGCTCTCGGACTCACCACGAAAATTTTCTGTTGAAAATTTTCTCTGTCCGTCGCCGTCGCTCCTCCCAAGGGTTCGCTCGCGAGCATTTTCTCTATCTAAAGCCGACATTATTCGCTCTCTCATTTCCTTTGCCGCTTTGTTAGTGAAGGTTACAGCTAAGATTTTATCTGGAGAGATGCCTTCTTTTATTAGATTTATAATGCGATGTGTAATAGTTTTGGTTTTCCCTGCCCCCGCTCCAGCCACGATAAGGAGTGGCCCCTTTGTGTGAAGCGCCGCTTCTCTCTGCTCATTATTTAAGCCTTTTAGGTATTGTTTGTCTATGGTCACCTTCTCAATATAACACAACTTTTTCGAAGTACCTTAATTACTGAGAGCAATTTTGGCCCCCAAAACAGTTATCCACAGTTGATTCTTGTCAGATTGACTTTTGGGCTATTTTGAGCTATCCTTAATCTCATAGCCCTGGAGAGAAGTATGGTGCAAATTGACCGAAAGATAGAGCTGACAGTAACCATCGTGAGAACCTTTGTTTGCAGAACCTATTGGTCGTCCTGTAATTCTAGCCTTATTTAAAAGGGCAGAAAAGGAAATCTTGCGATATTTAGTTTGTTTTATAAAACCTAAATTAAAAATATTAAGATCTATTCTAGCCTTTTCCCTGTTATCAGGGGCCCTTTTTGTTCCTGTTCAAGCAGAGGCTGGTTTTTTCTCTTCCCTTTTTGGTGTGGGAGATCAAGTTTATGCAGAAGTTAACCCAACCGCGATAGAAACACCTTCTTTCGATAGTAATTCTCAGAATATAGCCCTTCTTCAAGCGAATGTTTCTTCCGTCTCAATTTTACAAGACAAAAGTGATCAAATTGATTCAAATATCAATATAGTTTCAAATAATGCCATGCTTCCAGCAACTGGCCCAATGGGTGTTTCAGGAGGAAAAGAAATCATTGATTTGCCTTCTTTAGAGGAAACAAGTGTGTATGTGGTTAGAAAAAAAGACTCTCTTTCTTCTATCGCAAACATGTTTGGTGTTTCTACAAACACCATTCTTTGGGCGAATGACATGAAAAAAGGAGACAAGCTTATGGAGGGAGACATTCTTTTCATTTTACCTATTTCTGGTGTTGAACATACTGTTGCTAAGGGTCAAACCATGCAAAGTATAGCTAAACTTTATAAAGCAGAGGTGAGTGATATTGCTTTTTATAATGATCTTGCGGAAAACGCTAAATTGTCCATCGGAGATAAACTTCTCATTCCTGACGGAGAAATGATGGACGAAGGAGGTGATAAGCCGGCGCCGAACTTAAAAGAAACAGAAGTTAAGGACAAAAATTATTATGCTAAGAGTTTGCTCCAAAACATTATTGGGTATTTTATAAATCCATTACCAGCCGGGCACAAAACCCAAGGTCTGCATGGTCCAGGGCTTAGAGGTATTGATATAGGAGCCCCTAGGGGCACAAATCTTTATGCCTCAGCACCAGGGGTTGTCGTTGCGGTAAAAACAGGATGTGGTGAGGGATCACTAAGGTCTAGGTGTGGCGGAGGATATGGAAATCTAGTAGACATACAGCATCCGAACGGAACCAAGACCCGTTACGCGCATATGTCAAAAGTTTTTACTCGTATGGGTGCACAAGTAGAACGAGGAGAAGTAATTGGATTGGTGGGAAATTCTGGACGTTCTACTGGGCCACATGTACACTTTGAGATTTTTAATGCTAAAAACCCAGGAACAGATTGGTCTTGGGCAAAATAAATAATGATAAACAAAAAAGAACCCCACGACCTAGGTCGTGGGGTTCTTTTAATTTCTGTGTTTTATTCTAACCAAAGCAAAGCCACCATCGTTAAAATTCCAAGAAGTACGGTCAGAATTTGAAAGATAGAATGTTTTAACTCTTTTGTTTTTTGTAGTTCTGGGATTAAGTCGGCTAGAGCAATATAGATGAATCCACCAGCGGAAATAGGTAAAATCCATAAAGTAAAAATTTCCGCTACACTGCCGAAAATTAGAGCCAAAAGAACTCCGAGAATGGCGGCTAGGGCTGAAAGAAAGTTAAAAAATAAGGCTCTTTTGGCTGTGTATCCAGAATGTATAAGGACAGCAAAGTCCCCTATCTCTTGTGGAATTTCATGCAAAATTACTGCTAAGGTGGTAGCTACTCCTATAGGAGTACTTATAAGGAAGCTTGCCCCAATGATTATGCCGTCTATTAAATTATGAAAACCATCAGTAAAAAGTATTAACTTCCCTGCTGGTTGGATATGATTTTCTCCTATGTCGTTTTCGTGATGATGCCAATGTAAAAATTTTTCAATGATAAGAAAAACTATAATTCCTGCGATAATCAAAATACTAGCTAAAGTTTTGTTTGAAAATTTTTCTAAAACCTCAGGAATTAAGTGAATGAAAGCATCACCCAAAAGAGCTCCGATGGCTAGGCCGATAAATAATTTAACATATTTTTTTACCTCATCTTCCCCAAGAGCAAGTAAAAATACTCCAACAAAAGAAACGATACTCACTACGCTGACACCAATAAACGCATATAGATATGTTGTTATCATGTGCGGGATGGGAGAATCGAACTCCCAACCTCAGTTTGGAAAACTGACGTTTTACCATTAAACTAATCCCGCAATGCTTATTTTACTCCCCTGGGGTCGGGCCGCTGGGAATTGAACCCAGTCTAAATGCTCCCAAAGCACTTGTACTACCGGTATACTACGGCCCGTTAAAATTTGTAAAAAACTATGAGCAATAATATCACAAAATTATATCTTTGACTAATTTTATTTTAGCTTTTTTGTTTTTTATATCAAGAAACACAACCAATAAATCCACCTGCCACTCTTTTTTATCTGGTATTTTTTTGGATAAAAGATAAGTTTGTATTGTGCGCGACATTCTTTTCAATTTCCACGGATGCATATTATCCTCTGGGTGGTATTGATCCAATGTTTCACGGGTAATGATATTTAGGCTTGGTTTAGAAACGGATTTTACTTCAATAAAGAATAATTTATCAGCTTTTTCTGCAATTATATCTATTTCGCCCCATTTTTTAGTGTAATTTCTGTCTAATATGGAAAAACTATGTTTCACGAGAAACTTTTCTGCTACATTTTCCCCAATTTTTCCTATTTTCTGGGCTTCTGAAGTAAATACTTTTGGCATAAATAAGCTTATTTTATAACATATTTCCTAGTTTCATGTGTAACACGTTTCACGTGAAACAAATTACTAATTTTTTATGTCTTTTATCAAAATATCCTTATTTTTCAACATATTTTAAAGAAAACGTGTTTTAAAAGACAGTTTTTATCTTGTCCCTTATAAACATTACTCACATAGTTATCCACATTTTTCATTAAATCCTTGTAGTACAAAGCTTTTGATAAGGGACATGAATAAATTATTAAATATGTGCGGCTAGGGAGAATCGAACTCCCGTCTCATCCTTGGCAAGGACGTGTTCTACCACTAAACCATAACCGCAACGTTCTTTATGTATTATAATCAAACAAAAATGTTTCTTAATTATAATATTTAATTTATATTAATGCAATTGTAAAATTGGCTTATAAAATAAGGATTATTTGCCTATATTTTAATAATAGTGTAAAATATCAGTATTAATAAATAATTTTGCACTCGTAGTGAAATGGATATCACAATAGTCTTCGGAACTATTATTGAGGGTTCGAATCCCCCCGAGTGCACAAAACAAATTGGAACAAAACACTAAAAATTTAATAGCAAAAATTCCTAAAGAAGTTTCACATGTAACAACGACGCTCGAGAAGGCTGGCTTTGAAGCATACTTAGTCGGAGGATGTGTCCGCGATCTTTTAATGTCGCAGATCCTGAACGAAGTTGAAGGAGAAAAAGATCCAAAAGACTGGGATATCACCACAAATGCTAAGCCAGAGCAAATTATCGGTCTTTTTGAAAAAACGGTTTATGAGAACACCTTCGGGACAGTGCTTGTTATTCAGGAGGATGTTTCTCGTGAAACATTACGGCAAATAGAAGTAACTCCTTATAGAATTGAGGCAAAATATAGTGATTTTAGACACCCAGATGAGGTTAAATTCAGCGATAAGCTGGAAGATGACCTTAAAAGACGTGATTTTACAGTCAATGCGCTAGCTTTAGATTCTAAAGGACATCTTGTAGATCTATTTGATGGGATAAAGGACATTAAGGACAAGATGTTAAAAGCAGTTGGAAGCCCCGATGAAAGATTTGCCGAAGATGCGCTCCGAATGTTGCGCGCTGTCCGTTTTGCTTGCCAGCTCGGTTTTTCTGTGTCGTATGAAACAACGGAAAGTATTTTGAAAAATTCAAATTTAATAAAAAAAATATCTGCCGAAAGAATTCGTGATGAGTTTATAAAAATAATTATGTCAGAAAATCCGGGCGTTGGAATCGTAATGTTGCAAAAATATAACTTACTAAAAAATATAATTCCGGAATTAGAAGAGGGGATTAATTGTGAACAATCAGGCGAACATATTTATGATGTTTGGAATCACTTACTTCACGCGGTGCAACATGCCGCGAATAAGAATTGGCCTTTAGAGATAAGGCTTTCTGCCCTTTTTCATGACATTGGCAAGCCAAGAGCTAGAAGGGCCTCGCCAGGTGCTTCTGCTCAGGTCCTCGGGTCGCCAAGCTCGGCTCAACCAGACCATTCACAAAAGCACACAGGTTCAGCCTTGCGCAAAAAGAAATTTACTTTTTACGGCCACGAAGTTGTCGGCGCGCGGATGACAAAAAAAATAATGGAGCGATTAAAATTTCCGAAAAAAGAAATTGATCTTGTGGAAAAATTAATTTATTCACATATGTTTTTTTCTGATACAGAATTAATTACTCTCTCTGCGGTGCGAAGAATTATCAACAAAGTAGGTAAAGAAAATATTTGGTCCTTGATGAATGTCCGTGAGTGCGACAGAGTGGGGATGAAGAAAAAAGAAGCGCCGTATCGTTTGCGAAAATATTTCGCAATGATAGAGGAGTCCTTGAGAGATCCGATTTCTGTCGGACAACTCAAAATCAATGGGGAATATATGCAAAAAGAGCTTAAAATAGCCCCTGGACCTCGAATGGGCTGGATTTTGCATGCATTATTAGAAGAAATCTTAGATGCTCCAGAAAAAAATACCATAGAGCATCTCTCAGAACTTGTGAAATCACTAAATATGCTAGGCGACGAAGAACTTCGTACTCTCGGCGAGCGTGGAAAAGAAAAAAAAGAGGAACTAGAGGACAAGGAAGTAGAAAAATTACACACCAAACACGGAGTCGGGAGAAAATAGCTAATCCGCAAAGTGGCCCTTGGTATCTTCGCCGAAGAAAAGATGGTGGAGTTTTTTAAGAATACCTTCAAAAAGGCGAGTACTGTAAGAAGAAAGATTAAAAATTACAGCCAGAGTGAGCAAAATTATTGCCAGTTTGATACTGTAAAAACTAAACGGAATAGCGACAAGGGCGCAAAATACGGGGGCTAGAGTACGGATGGTACTACCACGAATCTCCCTTTTTGTTATTTCTGGGTTTTTGATGTGCGGGGAATATAGTACATATCTACGCATCCAGTATAAAGTAAGACCGATTAGAATTGTGTGTATACTAAAGATTATTACTGATAATTCATTTTTATTATATTGACCAAGGATATTGGCAGAAAAAGGAACCAAGCTTATCAACATAAAAAATAAGGCATTTATGTTAGTTAATATTGAATCTAAATTTTTTGCATAAATAGAAACGAAAAAGTGATGCGCTCTCCAATAGGTAAAGAGTAAAGTAAAACTAAGCACATAACTTAAGAAAACGGGTAATAATTTTTTAATCTCAAAATAGAGAGTCGTGTTATCTACAGGTCCCCAAATAGTCGGAATGTTAATTTCAAAAACGAGAATCGTCATAACTATCGCAAAGATACCGTCGGATAGCTGATCTAATCTTGTGTGGTTCATGTTGATTATTATATCACAAACTAATTAATCTCTAGCCAAATGGGGCAGTGGTCGGAGCCATAATAATCAGATAGCATTCCTGCGTCTTTTATTTTTGGCACAATTTTTGCATCAGCGAAAAAATAATCAAGTCGCCAGCCGACATTGCGATCTCGGGCGCGGGTTTTTTGATCCCAGTAAGTATATGAATCAGTTTTTTTGGGGTAGAACTTTCTAAAAGTATCTAAAAAATTGTTTTTAATTACTTTGGAAATCCACGCTCGCTCTATGGTCAAAAATCCAGTATTCTCTTCGTTTTCTTTCGGGCGAGCAAGGTCTATCGCTTCGTGGGCAGTATTTACATCTCCGCAAAAAATTACTTTTTCGCCATTTTTACGAAGTTTTAATATAAATTTTAAAAAAGCGTCGTAAAATTCCAATTTGTATTTTAATCTCTCCGGTCCGGCTCCGCCGTTTGGGAAATAGCTAGTTATAATCGTATATTTTTTAAGTTTAACCCCAAGCAATCTGCCTTCATCGTCAAACTTTTTAATATCCATACCATAAAATACTTCCAGAGGTTTTTCTTTAGTATAAATTGCTACGCCACTATAGCCTTTTTTAACTTTGCAATATGAAAAATGGGAAAAATATCCCGGTACATTTCGTACATTTTCTGGCAATTGGTCAGGTTCTGCTTTAGTTTCTTGCAAACACAAGACATCAGGATTGTTTTCAAAAAGGGGACTGAAAAATCCTTGTTTAGCCGTTGCTCGGAGCCCATTTGTATTCCAGGAAATTAATTTCATTTATTTTTTTCGAAAAAGCGTTTCCAGAAGAACAATTTTCCCATCTGTTTTAGCCAGTTCAGTTTTTTGTGAAATTGTTTCAAATTTATCCAGAAAAATAGTTTTCATCTCTTCTTCTCCGAAAAAATGATAATGTATGCCGTATTTTTCAAAGTCTACGTCCACTCCTGCCTTAGGAGAGAATTCAAAGAAATGATGTGTTTCTCGGGAAAGAGAAACATTTAAATAAATTCCGCCTGGTTTTAAAACACGGTTTATCTCTTTCGCATAGATTGGCCAGTCTTCCTTGTACAAAGTTTCAAAAAGCCCGAAGTCGCAAACTGCGTCAAAGCCTGCATCCACGAATGGAATGCTTAATACATCTCCCTCCACAAATTTAAGTTTGCCTTCTAGCCCCCAATCAGCGATATTTTCATTTGCTTTTTCTACGACTTCTTTTGCAAAATCAATGCCGATTACTTTAAATCCTAAATCTGCCAAATGTTTGGCAAAAAATCCGCGCCCGGAACCAACGTCCAAAATGTTTGCTCCGGGAGATAGTTTTTCTATAAATTTTTTCCCCTCAAAGGTAGTAGATGGATGCGTCCAGGTATCTGCCCCTGTTTTGTAAGCAATATTAAAATGTTCTTTATGTTCAAGATATCCCATTCTTTTATTATACTATTTATTTTATTATTTTGTAGAATGAAATTTTTTATGGGTTTCCCTAAGGGCTTTATCGGTGACGTGAGTATAGATCTGTGTGGTGCCGATGTTGGCATGCCCGAGCATTATTTGGACAGAGCGAAGGTCAGCGCCATTGCCGAGTAGGTCTGTCGCAAACATGTGGCGCATTACGTGCGGAGTAACTTTTTTGGAAATGCCTGCTTTTATGGCGTGCTGTTTTACAATTCTTTCTATGGATCGGCGAGTGAGCGGGGGAGTGTTTTTGTCACCAACCTGCACGAAAAGCGCATCGCCCATATCTTTACGTGCAGATAAATAATTTCTGACATATTTTTTTGCTTCGTCCGAGATAAAAACTACGCGGATTTTTCCTCCTTTTCCACGGATAGACAATTCATCCGAGCGTAAATCAATATCTGAAGTGAGTGAACATAATTCTGAAACACGGAGCCCGGTAGAAAACAAAAGTTCCAAAATCGCCTTATCTCTCAAATCTTTCAAAGTATTTTCTTTTGGAGAATCTAATAATCTTTTCAATTCTAGGTGAGTAATTAGGTCGAGTGATCTTTCTCCGACCTTCGCCAATTCTATTTGTTCCGCAGAAATACATTTGATTCCTCTTTTTGTCAGATATTTCAAAAAAACTCGCAAAGCAATCATGTAATAATTTTGAGTTTTTTTAGAAACTGTTTCTCCGGTTTTTCTGTTGTTGCCCGTTATTTGTCGATTGAGCCAGAGACGAAATTCTCGCACCGAAGAATCTGTAATATCTTTTGCATTTTTTATTTTTCCAAATTCAAAAAAGCGGGTGAGATAATGCTCATAATTTTCCACCGTCCTTAAGGCCGAGCCTTTTTCAATTTCTAAATATTCTAAAAATTCTCTTTTGAGTTTATCTATTTCTGTGATCACTTTAATATTTTAGCATATATTGTGCGACACTATGCCCTTTAGTGTACTTAGTTTTGTTAGTGTATAATGACGATGTATTTAGTTCTTCGAAACCCATAAGAGAGGAGGTGGCTCATGGAACCAGGGTTTGAATTTGTTCGAAAAGTTCTTGTCGACAGAAGACGAGATTCTTTTCAAGTTCTTTCCGCGACGGGGTGTAGGCTGTGGGTTGATTCAAGCACGGTCAACGAAATGCCAGGAGGTGGAGAAAAAATAGAAAAAGTTGAAGTTGGTTTTTTTAGTCTCGATCATGGAGTAGATGAAGAAGGGTTGAAGGAGGAATATGAAATAAACAAGAGTATTCCAGCTGATCCGTATGTTTTGTCGGCATGTCACGAGGAAGATCCTTCTCTCTTGATGAACTACAGAACTGGAACCCATTGGCGAAATGAAAAAGGTGTGTGGTGTATCTGCCGGTTTGAGGTTGGCAAATTCAAAAAAGAACGCAAGGTGGATGTCGGTCCTCGTTTCCCTTATCGTATCTGGGAAAGAGGATGGTATTTTGCTGGAATTAGGATCTAAAGGGCTTTGCGCATTTGCTTCGGCTATCTGCGCAAAGCCTTTTTTCTGTTTAGTCTAAAGCCTTGCAATTTTGGGTTGTTTATGCTAATATGTGAATATGTTAGCAACAAAGAAAAAGCAAGCAGTTATAAAAAAACATCAAATTCACGAAAAGGATACTGGCTCTCCGGAAGTACAGGTGGCTGTTTTGTCTACGCAGATTGATGCCTTAGCTAAACATTTAAAGAAACATAAAAAGGATAATCATTCTCGTCGAGGGTTAATTAAGATGGTAGCTGACAGACGCACTCATTTGAAATATTTGGAACGCAAAAGCAAACCTCGTTATACGGCCCTAATGAAGAAAATGGAGCTCGCGTAAATGGCGAGTTTCTTTTTTGGTGTTATAATCTAAATATGACAGTCATAAAACATAAAGAACAAAGAGTTGGAGTTTTTATTGATACTCAAAATTTATATCATTCAGCTCGCAATTTATATCAAGCGCGAGTGAATTTCGGTGCGGTATTGAAAGATGCCGTAGCGGGGCGAAAGCTTGTGCGTGCAGTCGCGTACGTTATTACCACCGAAGCGGGAGACGAAAAGAATTTTTTTGAAGCTTTGAGTAAATTGGGGATTGAAACCAAAACAAAAGATTTACAAATATTTGCTGGCGGTGCAAAAAAAGCAGACTGGGATGTTGGTCTCGCTGTAGATGCTATCAAAATGTCGCCCCGACTGGATTCAGTAGTGATAATTTCTGGCGATGGAGATTTTGTACCATTGGTGGAATATTTACAAACTATTGGAGTGCAGGTGGAAGTTGTTTCATTTGGTAAATCAACTTCTGGTAAACTTCGTGAAGTGGTAGATGATTTTGTGGATTTATCTGAAAATCCCAGAAAATATTTGATGAGTACAAAATAATTTTTGCATTTTAGCTGAAAAATGCTAGGATAACCGAGAGGTCCTTTTTAGTTTATCAGTTAATTTGATTCGCCTTTAGATAGAGATAATGTCTCACTTTTTTGTGAAACAATACTTTATTCTGGAGGGGAATCTCGCTTCGTCATATCGGAGTAAATAAAAAAATATGGAAAAGAAAGAATATAGTGTGGAAATCGGAGGTAAAAAATTAACCGCCATTTTTACTGATTTAGCAGATCAAGCACACGGTAGTGTAATGCTTAAATATGGTGAGACCATTGTGCTCGCCACTGCCTGCATGTCTCATGACAAACAAGAAGGTTTGGGTTTTTTTAATTTGACGGTTGATTATGCAGAAAAGTTTTATGCTGCTGGAAAAATTTTAGGTTCTCAATATATTAGAAGAGAAGGTAAACCATCTACCGAAGCGATTTTGGCGAGTCGAGTTATTGATCGAACCATTCGCCCGCTTTTTGATAATCATTTACGACATGCAGTGCAAGTTATCGTGACGGTTATCGCTTGTGATGATAATGATCCAGCCATGCTTGCCGTCAATGCGGCTTCTCTTGCTCTCGTTGTTTCTAATATTCCATGGAGGGGACCAGTCGGCTGTGTGCGTATTGGAAAATATGACGATGAGACCTTAAAAATAAATCCATCTACGGTTTTCAGAGGAGAAGAATATCCATATAAGTTTGATTTGACTGTGTGCGGAAGAGAGGGACATATCAACATGATTGAAGCTGCGGCCAGGCAAGTAAAAGAAGAAGAGATAGAAGAAGCTCTAAGGAGTGCGAGTGTTGAAATTTCTAAATTGGAAGAATTCCAAAAAAATATTGCTAAAGAAATTGGTAAAGAAAAAAGAATTATTCCTAAAGAAATTATAAATCCTGAAGCAGAAACTTTATTTAGAGAAAATATTTTACCGAAAATGGAAGAAGCTATTTTTGCCGGAGCTGGGAAGAAACACATAGATGCTTTGCATACCATTTGGAATAATTTGGTTATGGAAAAATTTCCAGACAACAAAGATTACGAGCTGGAAGACGATTTGTTTGATAATACAGAAAATGAAATGTTGCACAAAAAAGCAATTGAAGAAAATAAAAGGGCAGATGGACGAGCAATGGATGAAGTCCGCGATCTTTACGCGCAAGCTGGAGGGTTATCAAAAATATTACATGGTTCTGGAATTTTTTATCGTGGAGGAACGCACGTTCTTTCTGCTTTGACTTTAGGCGGACCAGGAGACAAACAAGCGGTGAATGGAATGGATGTGACCTCTGAAAGAAGATTTATGCACCACTATAATTTTCCTCCTTTTTCTGCGGGAGAGACTGGACGTTCTGGTTTTACAAATCGTCGAGAAATAGGACATGGAGCACTCGCTGAAAAAGCTATTGCAATGGTATTACCAACCACCGAAGAATTTCCTTATACTATTCGTATCGTTTCTGAATCTATGGCATCCAACGGTTCAACTTCTCAAGCTTCTATCTGTGCTTCAACCTTAGCATTGATGGATGGTGGAGTGCCGATCAAAGCTCCCGTTGCCGGTATTGCTATGGGTTTAATGTTTGAAAATGAAAATAAATATAAAATTTTAACTGACATTCAAGGACCTGAAGACCACCACGGTGATATGGATTTCAAGGTTGCGGGGACGAAAAATGGTGTTACCGCTATACAACTCGATGTGAAAGTGGATGGTGTTCCGATAAAAATATTAGCTGAAGCGATGAAGCAATCTAGAAAAGCGCACTTTCATATTTTAGATGCAATCGAAAAAGAAATTTCCAAACCACGAGAAAGTATATCTTCTAACGCACCGAAGATTTTGATTATAAAAATCAATCCAGAGAAAATCGGTATGGTTATCGGTGGTGGCGGAAAAACCATTAAAGATATCAAAGAGAGATCTGGCGCGGAAATAACCATCGAAGATGACGGGACAGTATATTTGACTGGAAAGGATGGAGCAGCCGAAAAAGCTAAAGAAATAGTCGAAGAGATGACTCACGAATTTAAAGTTGGAGAAATATTGAAAGGAGAGGTGGTAAAGCTTGCTGATTTTGGAGTTTTTGTTGCCTTGAATCCCTTCACGGATGGCATGGTGCATATATCTGAAATGGCACCATTCCGTGTGGACAAAGTATCAGATATAATAAAGGAAGGTACTATCGTGCCCGTAAAGGTTATAAAGATAGATAATGAAAAAGGTAAGATTAGTTTATCTATCAAGGAAGCTGATAAAGATTTTTTCAAACCAAAATCATAAAATATGGACAAAGACGAAGTAAAGAACAAGATGGTTCAAACTTATGCTGAGGACATGGCGAAGGTTCTTGAAAATGACACAGAGGGTCTCGTGAAAAAAATAATTCACGGAGAGGAAGAACATGAGGCTGAAAAAAGAAATTTATCTCCAGAATCGAAAAAAAATAAGCTTTTTATGTTTATCAGTTTTTTATTAATTGTGTTCTCCTTGGCGATCTTATCTTTTTTCTTTTTTAAAAAAGATATAAATACTGTTCCAGTGGAAAAACAATTTGTTCCTTTAGTTTTTAACGATAAGATAACTTTTTTGGAAGTCTCAGGATTTAAAAAAGAGGAAATAATGCAAACTGTTTTGAGTGAAGTTAATACCACAAAAGTAAAAAATGGGGGAGTAGAAGGAATTTATCTTACAGAAAATAAACAAATTATAGGATTGAGGCGTTTTATTTCCATAATTAAGAGTAATTTTGTTCCAGAGGCTAATTCACTTCTCGTTAATGATAATTTTTTAATGGGTGTAGTAAATAGTAAAATAAGTGAAACTCGAATAATGGGTGAAGGTTTTTTTATTCTGCTTAAAGTTCGTTCCACAGCTGATATTTTTGATGCTTTGCGTGCCTGGGAAGGAAAGATGTTTTTTGATCTACGTGGATTTTTGGGAATTAATCTTTCCGGCGAGACAAATTATCTTCTCACGAAAGATTTTGAGGATGGTATTATAGAAAACAAAAATGCGCGAATACTTCGCGATAAAGATGAGAAAATAGTACTAATGTATGTGTTTGCAGATGAAAATTCTGTTGTTATCACGAACTCCCAACCCGCCGTGCATGAAATAATGCTCCGTCTCGCTTCCGCTTCAAAGAAGCAATAAATATTTTATTTTTGGTTATTTTTTAGCCAAATCAGAGTATCGTAGCCGTTAAATACTTTATCTTCTTTGAGAATTCCTAGTGTTTGCAAAAAACCGAATAATTCTTCTTGTACTTTTTCTCCATCTTCGTCAGACATTTTTTCAACTTCTATATATGTACCCAATCCATCAACTTCGTCCAAGCAAATTTCATAATCTTTGTAATTAGTTTTAATCCTCTTTTTGTGAACCTCAACATTACTTTCAAAACCAAGCAACTCAATAATTTCTTTTAGGGTGTTTTTGTCATTCACTTCAATTTCCTTTTCTATGCAATCAAGTTCGTTACTGCGATTCTTTTTCAGGGTAAAAATTATTTTTTTATCTTGTTCTCTAATTCTTAAAACTGACAAATCACCGTGACCCTTATAAAGATCAATTCCTTTTTGGTTGAATATATAATCATCCTGCATTATTGGTTCTGACAAAACACAACCTAGCTCTTTTAGTTTAGGAATTATTTCATCAAAATTTTTCACCCTAGCCTTAACTTCTACTTCGTATTTCATATAAATATTTTTTTATTTTTTATTAGAAGCTTGGGTCTGATTTTTTTCCAATCCTCTTTTAACAAACCATAGATGTTTTCATCGTGGATTTTTTCTGTTGCTTTACTTCTTACGCATTTTCGCATTTTTCCTTCTAGTTTATATCCCATCTTTTGTTGGGTGGCATTTGATGCTGCGTTATCAGTAAAAACTGGAGAATATAATCTTCTCAAGTTTAATTTATTAAATGCAAAATCATTCACAGTAATTTTTGCTTCTGTCATATACCCCTTTCTCCAATATTTTTTATTTACCCAAGAGCCTGTTTCTCCAACCCCCGAAAAATAATCTATTTTTACGACACTAAGACAGCCAATTACTTTTTTCTCAGATTTTAACTCAAGAAAAAAATTATAATTTTTTGGTTTCTTTTCTTCGGGTTGTTTTATTTGAAATTTTATAAAATTTTCAGCGTCTTTTCTGTGATATGGATAAGGAACACTTACCATATTTTTACATACATCAAAATCTCCAATTCCTTCAACAACATCCTTCCAGTCACTCCTTTTTGGTTTTCTCAGAATTAACCTTTTTGTTTCTAGTTTCATAATTAAATTATACTATCTTTATAAACAAAAATCGCTTACGTTAAAAATAACGGAGAATTGACAAAACGATTAAAGTAATTTAAAATAAATAGCGGAAAACAGGCCCTTTCACAATTGAATAGGAGGAAAAAATGAACAAACAAAAGCTCTTACAGCTTGTTGTTGAAATGCTCACGCAAAGGGAAAAAAGCACTAAACAGAGTCTTGAAACAACCAAGCAGGCGGCGATAGAAGCTCCTGGGGCTATGCAATCGCACAGCGACACAACAAAATGGCAGATGAGCCGACGTGCTGAAGCGATAGAACAATCACTTTTTGAAACCCGGCAAGCATTGGGTGCACTTAAGCGCTTCATGGATCATCTGCCAACCACCACCAAGGGTTCTAGTTGTGCCATCGTCGAGGTTGAAAACCTTGATGATGGAGTAAGGTCAAAGTATTTCTTGCTACCAGTAGGTGGTGGAGATACCTACGAAGTGGATGGAGAAAAAATCAGCACTCTTAGCATTGGTGCGCCTATGGCCCGTGCGTTTATCGGCACTGTTGCAGGCGACGAAGTGGAAGTCAAAATCCAAGAGACAACAAAAAGGTTTAATGTCGTTTCGGTAACTTGAAGGAGGTTGAAATGAAATCAAAACACGTTTTTATTAGTATCGATGGGGTCGATGGCGTGGGAAAGACAACGGTGGCAAAATTATTTGCCACCGACTGCGGATATCACTATCACAAGTCGCCCTCTGGCATGTTCGCGCAGTTACGAAGTGAAGTTGACCTACACGCTACACCGCTCGAACGCTACTGCTTCTACCGATTAGCCTCGCAACATGACTCAGCACAGATATCCCAACTATTACAGACCACTTCGGTGATATGCGATCGGTATATCGCATCCACGGCGGCTTACCACTTCGCAATGGACCCGCGCATCCGCGAGATTCACGAAGAGTCGACGCTACTGATTCCGCACTTCGCGTTCTTACTCGAAGCACGTTCGGATGTGCGCAAGGATCGCATGGCAAAACGTGCAACGATCACAAGTGACGCAACCTTGGAGCGCAATGGTGCGTTTCTCGATCAGGTCAACGAAGTTTTTCGGACTCTTGGTCTTATCTCCGTCGACACGAGTGATGTTACTGTTGAAGAGGTTGTTGCCACCGTCAGAAACATTGTAGAAGGAAAGGGGGGGGTATGAACAACCTCAAACCACTCTCTTATGCGCATATCATTGCCATGGCTGATGTCTGGCGTGACATGGGTGGTGCGCTAGAGGCAGAAATTGGTGCGCTTGAACCACTTCTTTGGAACGATGGACCTTACCGCATTCATGACGTCGTTAGTGCACTGACCATTCGTGACTTCAAGGTTTCTATGACCACGAACGGACAATTGCTAGACATCTTCGCTGGGAATCTAGATCGTGCTGGTCTCTCTCTCATTCGAACCAGTTGGCACTCAACAAACCCACTTATGTTCCGCGAGATCTCTGGTGGTTTTGGAGATTACGATCGTTTCCTTCGTGGTGTAACACTTGCATTGGAGTTAGGCATTAAGGTGGCTTTCAACCGCGTACTCATGCGGGGATTTACAGATGATTTGCCTGAACAGTTGGCATTCATCGAGCGCTACAATAGTCGGCTCAAATTGTTTACACTATTGTGGACGCCCAAAAGTGTTGCCACACGCACGGCATATTATCAGGACTGGCACCAGCCTGTACGTGATGCAGTACTTCCGCACACACTCAAGATTGAGCGCGTGCGGAAGAATCTCGGTCGTGGCCGTCTAAAGTTTCACCTCCTGGGAGGCGGATCGGTCGAGGTGAAGCTTGGTGATAAGCTCTACCGTGGTAACCAGCCTTGCGCTTCGTGTTCTTTCAAGCATGTTTGCAAAGAGGCGTTCGGTGACTATGTGCGAGTTGATCCGCGGCTTCATTTGTATTTCTGCTACATGCGCAGAGACATTGGGTTCCATGTCTCGGAGTACTTCGGTCGGCCGAAGGAGCTGAAACAGAAGCTCAAAGAAGTAATTGGAGAAGCTAATATTGAGAAGCTTCTCGCTAAAACCCCGCTGCGTCTTACTGTGACACCGTACTGCAATTTCAACTGCAGGGTGCCCGGTGCGACAGAGGGATGGTGTATGGAAGAACCGGGTGAGTATCTTTACCCGAAGATTCGTCCAACACTTCTTATCATGAAGTAATCTAACGTCACGTTGATAGCTTTCAAGCTTCCGTGACGTTTTTTTTTGGTGGATTTGTAAATGTTATTTCTGGCAAATTAATAATTGTTTTTGCAGAAACACCAAGTTCTTTTTCATATACGAGATCGATACTTCCAAAAACTGCTTTATCGAAATCAAAACCGAGTTCTTCAGACACTTTTTTTACGATATCTTCATTTTCTCCCTCAATTTCAACAAACGGTTTTAAGCTAGGCCACGTGTCGATAGTTACTTCAACTTCTTCCCGTGTCCACACCTCGCGCATATTTTCTTGAAATGCTTTTGCGGGAAAACCACAAGCTTCAAAAAGAGCAGATGCTGCATCAAAATCATTTACTACGATTTCAGTTTCATAAGTATCATTAATACCTAAACCACGAACTTCTTTAACAGTCATTGTTATTTTGTCCGATTCTTGTCGTACGCGACCCCATTTACTGCGTCCAGGTGCGATAGGAGAAAAATCAAACGTTTTTCTCCTCATCATGTATTCAGGTGTTTTTAACTCAAAACCAGCTTCTTTTAACTTTGTTCGCACAGAATCTTTATTCACTGAAAGAAACGTTGCTTCAATTTCATTTTTCATAATTATAGTTTATCATGAATTTTATATTTTGATATATTCTGTTTTTGTATTTTGTCAGCTTTGAAAATTTTTAGAGTTAAATAAAGTAAATCAATACCCGTGTTTTATATCACAGGCAATTCTACAAAGAATTGTGAGCCTTTGTTTTCGCCTTCGGATTCTACCCAGGCACGGCCTTTGTGCGCTTCTACGATTAGTTTCACAGTGAAGAGACCGTAGCCAGTACTATCTACGTTTACTTTAACAGAATCTTTACCTCGGCCACCTTCTTTAAATAAATTTTGTTTATCTTCGTCGGTTATACCTATGCCAGTATCTTTGATGGACAATAAAATATGATTATCTTTCTTTTTAAGTTCCACAACAATTTTTCCTTCCTTCGTGTAATGTATAGAATTATCAATTAAATTATTTACTGCTTCTTTGAGCCAAATAGAATCGCCGAGGACATTATAAACACCATCCTCAAGTTCTATTTCTAATTTCAATCCTTTTGCTTCTGCCGGAATTCTTTTTTCAGAAATTGATTGTTCAACTAATTCCTTAAAATCAAGATTTTTCAGATCATATTTGATGAGGCCGTTTTGCATATTGGCAACGTTCAAAACTAAATCAACTGTCTGAATACCGCCATTATCAAATTCTAACCCCTGTGCTGCCCGTTTTTTAATTTCTGGAGATATCTCTCCGAAAGTGCCGTCCAGCATACTGGCAAAAAGAACCTTGGTGCGAGTAAATGAACCCTTCACCTTGTGGGTAATGAGGTGCACCAAGCTCTCTCGTTGTTTGATTAGATTTTCTAAATTGTCGTTTGCATCTTCTAGTTCTCCAGTTAAGATCTCGAGCTTCTCTCGTTGTTTTACTTCTTTCATAACACTTCTAATAAGTAAAACCCCTATAATAATTGTAGTTATTAAAAGTCCACCATCAATAATTTGATCTTCTGGCGATGATGAAGTAAGAGTTCGTATTAAAAGAAAAATCCAAAGTGAAAAAATGATTAATTCAGTGGCAATGACCTTAATGTTAAAAAGTTTATATTTAATAATGGCGAAAGCAGTAAATGCAGTGAAGGGAATAGTAAAAAGAGTTCCCATGGGAATAAAAATTGTATTTGAAAAGAAAGATGGAAGCACAAAGTCAAATAAAATAATAAATAAAAACATAATTCCACTTCCAACCAAAACATCAATTAATCGATTTCTATCAAGAGACTCCGATTGTATTGTTTTTCTTGCGAGTTTTAAAATACTATATAATATTACGCCGACAGGAAGTATGGAAAATGAAATTATCCACGGCTCAACAACGGGTTTAAAAGAGTCATTAATTATCAACATACCAGAAAAAAACTTTGAATTTAGTGTTAAAAAAAGATTGATGATCGCTAGCGCCGTTAGGGCAATAGTAGTTGATCGAAAGCTAAACCTGTTTTTTATAAATGTATCAATAAATAAATAGAAAAAATATCCAATAAGAATGGCAAAAAACAGCACTAGTTTTGCTAGAAGAAACGCCTTATCGGGATTTAGATATTGATATGAAAGATAGTTTATTACAATCCAAATATTTAAAACAAAAGTTAGGAGGAAAAAAAAGATGTTGGTCGGGTTTCGCCTTGAAGACAGTAATGTTAAAAATCCTAAAAATAAATTTGAAAAAATTGTAATCCCTATAAGTAAAACTTCTATGTTTATTTCCATATAATTATATTATCAAATCTGATACTAAAAATCTCGGGCTCGATGGTATTTTAAAAAAATTAGCTTTCGAATAACCAATCCTGATAAAAATATTTGGATAAAAATCAGTTTTCAATTCTTCCGAAAGTTTTTGTCTAAAAGATTTATTTTGTATTATTGCGGCAAGAGGATGACAGCTGATTAAATGCTTGGTTGATTCTAGCCATATATTCTCGAGTAATTCTCCAGATTTAATCCAAGCAAGAGGAGTATCTTCTTTTGAAGAAATAAACAAAAAGGAAGGAGTAGATTTATAAAGCAAAGAAAAATCTTTCTTTTTAGTTATTTTTGATAAATTTATTTTAGAGATAAGTTTTGAAGCAAAAAATGAAACAAATAAAGGCAAGCAGAGCGTATTGCCGGTCATCCCGTATTTTGAAGAGGAAAGGGTGTTTTTTATAAAATGAGATAATTCATTCCTAAACGAAAATTTTTCCATAATATCTATTTGCGCGTCAACTGCATACGAGGCAAGAATTTTCCTTTTAATTGTGTCAGAAACTGTCGAGACGAGGAAAGAATCATCTGATAATTGTGAAATATATTTTAACAATTGATCAGGAAATTCTTTTTGATTATATTTATTTCTATCAGTGTGTCTATCTGTCATCGATTTTAAAACAACAAGATTGGGCTGAATATTTTTGCTTTCTTTTATAAAAGAAAGCTGCACCAAAGATGATGTGTTTGTAATTGATAAGTCCTTGTTATATTTGATTATGGGCGTATATCCATAAGCCTTTACTGTTTCCGAAAAGTTAGTAATTAGACAACCAAGAGCAACGAACGTTTGTCTTCCTTCTTCGTCACTTGCAGTAACTAGTCTTTCCTTTTCAAAAAAAATATCTGCGATATTATCTTTTATTTTAAATTTCCAAGGCTGACTATTGTGCCCTGACGGGGCAAGTAAAACAAAAGAAAGAAAAAAACGTGTTCTTTCAGTATCGGTAGTTTTCTTAAAAAATTCGTCAAAATCTATTGCCCAGGCTTTATAATTTTCTTTCATAAGTTGAAATTAAAATAACATAGGCATTATAACATGAGTACTTTATTTTCTCACCCATTTTTGTTTTATTCCAGGCTTAAAATAATCTTGATGCTCGTGTGTTACAAAAACAAGTTTAGGATGTGCTCGTTTGCCTAAATGTTTTTCAAGCTCACTAAATTCAGAACTTTTTTTATGTAGATTTTCAATGATGCTCTTGAGAGCTTGTTTCTTTTTTTGATTTGGTATTTTTTTTATTTCTTTTTTTGTTTCTATTACTATTTCTAAATATTGATCTTGTTTTTTATCAAATTTAGTTATCATGCTGAATTTCCCTGTGATATATGGGTGGAGGGCAACATGAAGGAGTGCTTCACGAATGATTTCGGGATAAATTTGAAGTCCATAAAGAGTGGTTGAGAGATCATTTCGCTCATATACATAAACACACGGCAATTTTAATACAGCATCATTCAAGCCAGTCTTTTTTATTTCAGAATCAAAATCAATATTAAGTATGGCGAGACGTTTTTTCATGTCAGAAAAGGTAAAAGTGCCACCATGATCTCCTATGCCATAGCGCACAAAAGGAATAGCGTTTCTTCCGCTGATTAGAACTTCACCATTCTCGCTCTCAAACTGGAGCCAAGCCGGATTAAAATACCCTATTGTTGGCATTGCGTGTTTTGTGCCAAAGAATTTTTCCATTCGGCCTTCTTTTTTTTGCAAGAGACGTTTTAAAAGTATAAGTATTCCAGTTTCCCAAGCCATTGCCCCGATATCAGCGCTTCCATAGATTGCCAATGTGTCTCGATACATGTTTTTTACATAAGTTTTTTTACAAAGATAATCACGAAATCCTTCAGTGAAAACCTCAGCAGCGAAAATAAATCGGGTATTATATTTTGAAAAATTAATTTTTTCCGCTATCGCCTCGTCGACAATGTCTTTTATAAACGGGGGATATCCAACTAGGATTATGTTGGTATAATTTGGTGCAATAGACTTAAGTGCTTTAATGATTTCAGCTTTATTAATTCCGGGAGTAAGAATAGATACAGGAAGATTACTGCGACGACTTGCCGTTTCAAACGCTTGATAAGTAATAACTCCACCAATCCAAACTCCCATACCAAAACAAATCAATATAAGTGTCGGTTCATTTTTTTGCGGACCACCTTCTGCTAAAAATCGTTCAAGAATATAAGAATATTCATTGTCAATTAATTCTGTGCGAGGGAAATAAAAAGATGTTCCAGTTGAGCCTGAGGTTGAAGTAAGTATTAGTGGTTTGGCGAGTGAACCGCCCATTACTAATTCATGGAGTGGGTATTTTCTTAAATAATTTGCCTTAGTCATTATGGGCAATTTTGCAAAATCAGTCTCTTTTTTTACTTTTTTATCATATTTTTGTGTTTTTAAAAATTTTCGATACGCTGGTACTTTTTCATATGTTTCTTTAAAAACAAGAAGTTTTTCTTTTTTTAGGAGTTGTTCCCAGTATGCTTCACTTGCTGTTGATATTTTTTTTAGAATGTCTTGTTTTTTCATAGTAATGTTTATTTCAAAATAAACTAAAATTCAATCTGAATATTTTTCTCTACATAGGGGGCAGTGTCTTTTCCAGAAACAATATTTTTAATCGCGATTGTTGTAACAACACCCCCCAAAACAGCCGCACTTCCAAGCTGTGCCCACGAAACAAGCTCGTGTTTCATTATGCGCTCAACTGATGCAAAAACCCTCGGAGAGACATTTTGCGGACCACCCAACACATCACCGATGATAACTTTACCGATATCTTCCATGCTTGGTTTTGTTTGGAACAATTCCCTCCAATATTCAAATGATTTATTGAAGATTTTATTGTATCCCAAATCATAACGTTCAATATGAAGCATTGCCCCATCTCCATTGTCTGTAATCATCACTACGGGTATTTTATATTTTTGTGCAAGTTCTCTAGTCTTTATTTTTATTGCTAAGTTATCAACTTCTTCCACAATAATATCAATTTTTTTTAACTTAAGAGCTTCTTCTAGATTAGATTCATTAATACCATCTTGCCATGCTGTAACGTTAGCAAATGGATTATCTTCATAAATATGTCTAGCAGAAATAATGCATTTATTTAAGCCTATTTGATGGCTTCCCGCAATAATTCTATTTAAATTAGTTGTATCAAGTTCGTCAAAATCAGCAATGATAATGTCATTTGAAATGCCTGCCTGTGTTAATACAAGAGCAATATTACTTCCGACGCTCATACCAAAAACACCAACACGACATTGCGATAATTTTTCTTGTTCGGCGGCAGTAATCAAATCCTGATTGCGGTTTGTTTTTAATTTTAAATACGCCTCTTTTTTTACTGTTTTTACAATCGAATGATTCCACGAATAATATACATGAGTAAAATTATTTTTATGTTGGTCACAAAATTCTTTAAATTTTTCTGTTTGAAAGCCTTCTATTTTTCTTTCACCAGCATAAATTGGATTTTCAATAACAAAAAGTTCTTTTAATTGATGTGAAAAGGCATCTATTAAAACAATATGTGGGTTTTTTAGTAATAACGTTTGTATTTCTTTCTCGTCTTCTAAAAAAACCGGGGTGAAATTATTTTGAGAAGATTTTTGAGGAAGAGGCATATAATTTTTTTAATTATTTTTTTTATTTTTAAGAATAAATTGTTCGGCAACGAGATCAGTGATGATATTGGTAGGTTGTTTGTTTTTTCTGGAAAGCGCAATAATTTCCTTAACGGTAGCTTTTATTTTAAAAACATTTTTCTGAATTGTTTTTTTACTATATTTTTTTTGATTTAGGTCAGCAATGACATTGATGAGGCCTCCGGCGTTCGCTAAATAATCCGTAATATATATAATGTTACGTTTATACAACAGCAATCCATCCTTAGGGTCAACTAATTGGTTATTTGCTGAGCCACAGACGACACGGCACTTAAGCTGATTGATTGTTTTTTTATTAAATTCTTTCCCAAGTGCGCAAGGAGAATAAACATCTACTTTTTGTTTATGAATTTCTGAAACAGGAACGATTTTACTTCCCGGAAAACGGTGTAAAAATTCTTTATTGCGAAGGATATCTACGTCCGCACCGATTAAAATAACTCCTTGTTTATAAAGTAAACGAGCAAGTTCCATCCCTACCTTACCGAGACCCTTAATAGCCACAGTATAACCAGCGAGCCCTCTTTTTTTATCAATAATTTCTAAACTTTGTTCTATTGCATAAAATACGCCAAGGGCAGCCCACGGTGAAGGATCACCTGCTTTTTTAGGATTTCCAATAATAAAAGGAGATTCTTTTATTAAAACCTTGATGTCGTTCATAGACATACCAACATCTTCTCCAGTAAAGAATAATCCATTTAGTCTGTTGACTTGTTTTGCATAAGCTTTTAAATATTCTTTTGTTTTTTTCTTTTTTGGATCAGCAATAATGACTGCCTTTCCACCACCAAAATGTGCTTTTGAGATAGCGCACTTATAAGTCATTCCGCGTGAAAGACGCAAAACATCATCTAGCGCTTCGCTCTCTGTTTTATAGTTGAAATATCTAGTACCGCCTACAGCAGGTCCAAGTATGGTTGAGTGTATTGCTATGATTCCTCGGAGTCCTGTTTTTTTGTCGAAAAAGAAAGAAACAAGCTCGTGGTTATCGTATTCTGGATGTTTAGTTATGTCGATCATATAAACCTTATAACGGAGATACTATACCACAAAACAACCATTATAGAAAGAGCCTGCTTAAAACCACAAAAACCAATCTGTAAAAATAATTATGTGGTAATACCATTTTTTATACCCGTTACTTTTTTCTAGTATTAGTTGTATGATTAAAATGCTATTAACTAATTTCAAAATCTTATGAAAAAAATCATTAATTGGTTGTTTGGGGGAGATTTAGATTTAAAAAATAAATGGTGGCATAGGTTTTTGAAAGTTTTGTTTATTATATCTGTAATTTCTCTGACCATATATGTAATTACACTTTTTGCTAATTCTTATCCGAGAATTGTTAATCAATGGAATTTTGTTGATGTTTTATCAGGAAGATTAAGTAAGAATGATAATTCTGGCAAAATACTTTCAATGAGACAGTTGTATAATGACGAAGAAATAATTGGTGATAGTGATATATATACCAAAGATTATTTTCCAAACTTAAAAGATAAAGATTATCTATTACCATTTTCACCTATATTTCTAGAAGATACTGAAAGTTTTTGTTCTAATAAACTAGACAAACAAATAATAGATATAGTTAATAAAAATAATATAAAGTTATTTTCTACAACCAACCCAACTCTTAATACATTATCTACTAACATAGATGCTTTTAATTCTTATCTGTATAACAATGATATAAAGTGCGTGATGGTTGATAGTTATAGTGTTGAAAACGAGAATGGAATTACTTCTAAATATACTTTTTTAAGACCAGTAGATATTTATAAATATAATGTTTACAGATATGAAAACAATTTCATTGGTTTCATCTTAGATATTATTTTAAGCATTATTGGGCTGTTGTTATATATCTTTATAGTTCTATTTATCTATAATAAAATTATTTTATATATAATTTACGGAAATAAAAAATAATTTATGAAAAACAAGATGTATATTGTTTCATTTATTTTGATCGCAGGTATATTAATCCCACAATTAGCTCATGCAGGTTATGGGGATGCTGGTTTTTGGTCTGGTCTTTGGCAGGGTATAACTTTTCCGTTTAGACTTTTTTTAAAGTTAATATGGACAGACATGACGATATACGAGCAATTTAATAGTACTTATTGGTATCACGTTGGATTTATTTTAGGAGTATTTACTCTTTTTGGAGGTTCTCAAGTTGGTAGGTAAAAAAAGGGTTATGCGCTTTTAATTTGGAGGTCGAGGTCAGTCACCATTTATTTTTTATTTTATCTTCTCTATCTTCTCCCATGGCAAATTCGGTTTACTGAAGTGACCGTAGGTGGCGGTTTGGAGGAAAATCGGGGCACGAAGATTTAGGCGTTCGATGATAGCAAGTGGCTTAAAATCAAAATTATTACGAACGACTTCCGAGAGGTCTTCTCCTTTTTCATTTATGGCTTCTATCATAAGTGGTTCTGCCATACCGATGGCATAAGCGATAGACACTAAAACATCTTTACCATAACCATTCGCGACTAAATTCTTCGCGACGAAGCGCGCCATATAAGCGCCGGAACGGTCTACCTTCGTCGCATCTTTTCCTGAGAAACATCCTCCACCATGCGGAATGATGCCACCATAAGTGTCCACCATTATTTTTCGTCCTGTTAATCCGGTATCCGCCTCAAATCCTCCTTGAATAAATTTTCCTGTCGGGTTTACTAAAATTTTCACGTTTTTTTGTTCCTCGGAAGTGAGTAAAGGATAAATTATTTTCTCGGTGATTTCTTTTCTAATTTCTTCCAGTGAAATATCGGGAGCGTGTTGTGCGCTTACGAGAACGGTATTCAGTTTTCCATCAACATGAGTGACTTGGGTTTTACCATCAGGTCGTAACCATGAGATTCTGGGTGGCTGCACGAATTCTGCTTCAACAGGGTCGCTGTCTGCGCCTGTTGGCGCAGCGCTCACTCTCGGCCCGTCGGTCTGCGAGAGACCCTGTCGAAGCAAATTCGCTTCGCTATCCTTTCGCGCTTCTTCTAAACGTTTCGCAAGTTTGTGCGCGAGGACGACACCTTTTGGCAAAAATTCTGGTGTCTCGTCGGTCGCAAAACCATACATGATACCTTGATCTCCCGCTCCACCAATATCCACGCCGTGAGCTATTTCTGGAGACTGGGTGACGAGGTGGGCGGAAATTTCTAGCTCATTTTCATAACCAATTTTTTTATAAATATCTTGAGCAATTTTTACATAATCTACTTTGCCTTTGGAAGTAACCTCGCCTCCTATCGTGAGTTTGCCATGACCTCCGAAAGTTTCCACAGCGACTCGGCTTTTCGGATCTTCTGCTAAATATGCATCTAAAATAGCATCTGATATTTGGTCGCAAATTTTGTCCGGATGGCCGGAAGTAACGCTCTCTACAGTGTAGTTATCATTATGCTTATAAAACATGATTATGAGTATAGCACTTGCGGTGATATATTAAAATGCTATTATTTGCCTATGTTAGACAAGAAAAAAATTAAAGAGAAATTAGAGAAAGAAAGAGACGAATTGCTTGAGCAGATGAAAGATATGGGTAAGTTAGATAAAGAAACAGAGGAATGGGAAACAATCCCAGAAGAATTAGAATTTCCAGAATCAGATGACAACGATAAAGCGGACCGCTTTGAGGATTTTGAGGCGAGAAGCTCCATGATGAAAACCTTAAAGCCAAGATTGGATAATATTTTGAAAGCCTTAAAGGGACTAAACAGAGAATCTTTCGGAAGATGTGAAGTTTGCAAAAAAGATATTGAGATGACACGCCTGGAAGCAAATCCCGCAGCTCGAACTTGCAAGAAGCACATTGAGGGCTAATTTTTTAGTATATTTTTCTAGGGTACAGATTTTTTGAAGCTTAAAAAATCCTGAAGTTCTCGGCTCGACAGCCTCGAAACCCCCTAAAAAACAAACTAAAAAATTTTTAATAATTTATAATTATTTATGAGTTTTGCTAAAGTTTATTCCGCACAAGTTAATTTGCTGAAGGGCACTATCGTAACGATAGAAGTCGATTTGTCACGGGGTCTGCATTCTTTTAATGTTGTTGGTCTTCCAGATAAGGCAGTGGATGAATCCAAAGATAGAGTAAGTGGAGCAATAAAAAATTCTGGTTTTCAATCTCCTAAAGCAAAAAATCAAAAAATAATTGTTTCACTTTCTCCGGCTGACTTAAAAAAAGAAGGGCCGTTTTTTGATTTAGCAATAGCTCTTTCTTATATGCTCGCGGCTGGAGATATCAAATTTAATTCAGAGAAGAAAATTTTTCTCGGTGAGCTCGGGCTTGATGGGACTCTTCGTAAAATTCGAGGCGCCTTACCACTTGCCCAAGAAGCAAAAAGAATGGGTTTTGAAGAAATATATTTACCGAAAGAAAATGCAGTTGAAGCGGCGCTTGTAGAAGGGATTAGTATTTTTGGAGTGAATAATTTAAAGGAAGTGGTAGAACATCTTAGTTTCAACGAGTCCAATAAAACAGGAAAACTAATCTTAGCTCAACCGCAAACTAAGGTAAATTATAAAAAAGAATCAAAAGGTGCGGATTTTTCAGATATTCGTGGACAAGAGGGCGCTAAACGAGGACTTGAGATCGCAGCAGCTGGCGGGCACAATATCGCTATGTACGGTCCGCCAGGCACAGGCAAGACGATGTTGGCGCGAGCTTTCTCCCAACTACTTCCGGATTTAGATATTGAGGAAGTATTAGAGATCACAGGGATTCATTCGGTGGCTGGAAGTACACATGGAGAACTTGTCTGTTTTTCACCTTTTCGCGCTCCGCACCACACCTCGTCTTATGTTTCTATTATTGGCGGAGGAACTTACCCGAAGCCGGGAGAAGTCACCCTTGCGCATCGAGGAGTTTTATTTTTAGATGAATTTCCAGAATTTGAAAAAAGAGTTATCGAATCTCTCCGTCAACCGCTGGAAGATAATATTGTTTCTATCTCTCGTGCGAAAGGTTCGGCTTGTTTTCCTTCTAATTTTATTTTGGTGGCAGCGATGAACCCATGTCCGTGCGGTAACACCGGGAATAAACAAAAAGCGTGTATTTGCAAACCGTCTGACTTAGATAGATATAAAAGAAAACTATCGGGGCCGATAATTGATCGTATTGATCTTTGGGTTTCTGTCGGCAACGTGGATTACAAAAAACTCGGCGGAGAAGGAAACGGTGAGAAAAGTGAAAAAATAAAAGAAAGAGTGACCAAAGCGCGGGAAATTCAAAAAAATAGGTTCAAAAAATTTAATAGGGGAATTAGTACAAATAGTGAAATGAATGTGAAAGATTTAGGTACGATGGTGAGTCTGGGTGGCAAGGTGCGAGATATGTTGGATGACAGCGCAGAGCGCCTTGGTCTTTCCGCTCGAGCTTATCATCGAGTGATTAAAATTGCGCGTACCATAGCAGACTTAGAAAATTCCCCGAACGTAGAAGAGAATCATATTCTAGAGGCGATACAATATCGACCGAAAGTGAATTCATAATTTCTTGACAAAGAAGCTTCATATTAGTATAATGTGGAGGTAATTTAAAGGTGTTAAAAAGTTTAATTTTGTAATATAATACATATATGGAAGATAAAATACCAAAATCGATAGACTGGGAAAAAATAAGAGAAATATCAGAACGAGCCAAAAAACAAAAACCAATGGATTTTGGAGGTCAGTTTGGAGTAGATCCACATTCATACGCAGTCGCACAAACTAAGCCTGAAAAAAAAGAAGAATTTCAGAACTGGCTTCTTTCAGATTCAGCAAAAGAAAAAAGAGAGAACCTTCTCCTGTGGTTGGGAAAAGTGAACTTTCATATTTTAATTGAAAATTTAAGTCCATTTGTACTCCTTTCTTTATTGGAAAAAATATCAATACCTACTCTTAAGAATGTTTTTGATAGTATGTCTTCTGGAGAAAAACAAGCGCTTAAAACAAAAATAAGTACTCTTACCAAGGAGATAGAAAAGATAGACGGCAAAAGCAGATTTACAGAATTAGAAGAAAAGATCAAAAATCCATTTGGGGCATCAAGTGACCCAGAAGAAGAACATTCTGTTAATGAAATTTCCGAGGAAGATTTGCGAAGCATGGGTTTAAAATAAAAAGTATTGAAAGTCGAGTTTATATAATAATTAGATCAAACAAAACTATGGAAAAAAAAGAAGGGCCAGTAGAAATAGAAACCCCAGAACAAAAGAAAAAGGAAGCAGAAATTCAAGAAAGGGAATGGCACATAGGAGCGATTATCGTTAAGATCGAAGGAGAAGGGTATATTTTCAGACAGCCAGAAATTGAAAAAGTAAAGGAAGGAGGGGTTCCAAAGACACAGGATGAAATAATCGCCGAGTTGGACAAGAGGATTGCCAAATTGGAATTATTAGTAGGAATTATTGCAAAAGCCAAAAGCTTAGTTCAATCTTCAGGAGATAAAAAAGAAAATCTTGAAGCAAAAAATGCTCTCATGGCAAAAGGATATGAAATTATTCCCCAAGGAGAGGAAAATTCCTTAGAGTATGCACTCATACAGGCGATGTTTAATGCGCATGTATAAAAGAAAAAATATAGCGTAATCAATAAAAAACAAAAACACCCTTATTGGGTGTTTTTGTTTTTTATCTCGAGATAAAATTTAGGCAACCATATCTTTCAAACCTTTTGCAGGTCGGAATTTTGGAACTTTCTTTGCAGCTACTTTGACTTGTTCTCCAGTCTTTGGATTGCGAGCCATGCGAGCAGCGCGAGCTTTTACGGAAAAGATTCCGAAGCCGGCGATTGAAACTTCACCTCCCTTTTTCAAGGTTTGGATGATAGCATCAAACATTCCGTCAACAATTTCTTCTGCTTGAACCTTTGTACCACCGAGTTTTCCGTGTACAAATTCAACTAATGCTTGTTTATTCATATATTTTAAAAGTTATTTTTATAATCAGTTCGACCTTGCCCGCCTATGGAGGGCCATTTAACCTATATAATTACTACCCATTCATTATATATCAAGGGTTTTTTAAGGCAAGTCCAAGACAAACTAGACAATTTTTATTGTTTTATCATCCTCTCGAGTTCTACTTCACCCAAAGGATGATCATTTTCAGATAATTTGAAACTTTCTTTCATTTCAGACCAGAAATCTTTTTTATATTTCATGTTTATTAACGCAATGATGAGGGCGGCGATACAGGCGCCGATAATGGCTAGAAACATATCCTTCTGTGCATCCCAAATGTCGCCTTGACTACCAAGGAAGGCGAGCCCAGCGGCCGGGTCCACGTTTTTCGCAGCTTGCCATTCTATAATTTCATAAATAGCTGCGAAAGAACCCCAGAGATCTATCGGCAAGATGTATGACCAAAAACCTTTTACCTTCGCTAGGCGCATGAACATTTCTCGAATCGGGTAGAAAAGCAAAAATCCGCACAGAAAATGTACCAATCGGTCATACATATTGCGAGTCTCACCGAACCAGTCTTGTAAAGTGAAACCGAAGGGCACTTCGGCATATGTGTAATGTGAGCCGATGACGTGCAGAATCAAAAAGATTGTTAGCAAAGTGTAAGAAACTTTCGACAATTTAAAATAATAACCTAAGATAAGAATAATTGGCACAAAAAGGAAAATCAGATAATTTTCCAACAGCCAACCGTCTCTAAAAAGCGGATTTATCGCTGCTCAAACCCAAACCACCAGAAATGACACCACCAGGAACCAATGATATTTTGTCATGGATATATTATATAACGTATTTCCTTGTGAGCAATTTTATCTAGCGTATCCAGTAGTGAGACTCTGAATCAAAGCTCTACTATCGGGCGTATTCAATAATCCTTGTTTCGCGGATCATGGTAACTTTTATTTCGCCTGGATATTTGAGTTCTTGTTCTATTTTTATAGCGATATCACGAGCCATAAGCTTAGCTTCGGCGTCAGAAATTTTCTCTGGGGTAACAAAAATACGAATTTCACGTCCAGCTTGTAAGGCATATGATTTTTCTACAGCAGGAAAGGCGTTTACCAAGGCTTCAAGTTCTTGCAAACGTTTCAAATAATTTTCCACTGAATCTCGACGCGCACCAGGGCGTCCGCCAGAGATAGCATCAGCTGTTTGGACAATAACAGATTCGATTGTTTCATAAGGATGATCCTCGTGGTGACTTTTCATCGCCGTGATGATGCGTTCATCTGCTCCGAATTTTTGTAAGATACGCATTCCTATTTCAATATGGGTTCCTTGCACTTCGTGGTCTAAGGCTTTACCTATGTCATGTACCAAAGCTCCTGCTTTAGCGATAGCTACATCTGCTCCCAGCTCTTCAGCGATCATCCCAGCGATATGCGCCATTTCAATAGAGTGCTGTAGAACATTTTGTCCGTAACTTGTGCGGAAATATAATCGTCCGATTATAGCAATAATGCGTGGGTCAAAATTAAATATTCCGCATTCATAGACGGCTTGTTCGCCTTTTTCTTTGATTATTTTGTTGATTTCTTCTTTCGCTTTTTCTACTAATTCTTCAATCTTGGCTGGCTGAATACGTCCATCCAGAATTAAATTCTCTAACGCTAAACGAGCCACTTGTCTCCTGATAGGATCAAAAGAAGAGATGACGATAGAGCCAGGAGTATCGTCCACAATGAGCTCTACCCCAGCCGCGCGTTCAAAAGCTCTAATATTTCTGCCTTCTTTTCCTATTATTTTACCCTTTATTTCGTTGTTTGGGATAGACACTATCGTTGTCATTAATTCAGAAGCGGTGCTTGAAGCTAAACGTTGGATAGAGGTAGCTAGAATTTCTTTTGCTCGCCTGTCTAATTTTTCCTCATTGTTATTTTCTAGTTTTTGTATTTTGATTAAAATATCTTCTTCATATTTTTTTTCAACGTCTTTAAGAAGTTCATCTTTTGCTTCCTCCTCTGTTAGTTTAGCTATTTTTTCTAACTCCACTATCTTTTCTCCCTCTATTTTTAAGACTTTTTCTTGGATCTTTTTTATTTCTTCCACCTTTAGCTTAATATTTTCTGTTTCTTTGTTTATTTCAATTTGTCGTGTATCTAAAAACTCATCTTTTTTGATAAGTCTCATATCTTTTTCTCTCCATTCTTGTTCTTTCTTCTTTTCTTCTTCTTTTAAGCTGAAAAGTTGTTCCTCAGATTTCTTTTTAGCTTCGTCGGTTATTTTTTGCGCTTCCTCTTTCGCGCCGACCATCATCTGTTTGATATCTATTTCAATAGATCTTCTTTTCCCTAGGGCGATTATTAATCGAAGATAATATCCTACTCCAACGCCAAAAAGGAGCACCGCGACTCCAATTAAAATTATTGTTATATTCATAAGCTTTGTGTCAGCTTACAAAAACACGCCACTATATTTGCGATCTCTCCTTTTTAATGCAAAAGATTTGAAAATTTTCCTTTAAACACTTCATAATATATGGAATATTCTTGCGAACCGACTTAAATTAAGCGAAAAAATTTTTAAAATTCAACTTTTTAAGTATAACAAACAAAGAGTAAGATGTCTACCCGGCAGTAGAGAATCTCACTACCGGGTCTAGTTACCCTGTTTTTGGGTAGGATTTTTGGATTTTGTGACTATTTCGTCCACAATCCCATACTTTTTCGCTTCTTCTGCGTCCATAAAGAAATCCCGCTCTACATCTTTTTCTATTTGAGAAAATGATTTACCAGTATTTTTTGCTAAAAGTTTATTTAGATTATCTCTTGTTTTTAAAATATGTTTTGCGGTAATAGCGATATCTGTTGCTTGACCTTCTACTCCTCCGGCTGGTTGATGAATCATAACTTCTGCATTCGGAAGGATAAAGCGTTTACCTTTTTTGCCGGCAGATAAAATGATGGCTCCACCAGAAGCGGCGAGACCAACGCAGAAAGTAGAAATATCAGGACGTACGTGGTTCATCGTGTCTACGATAGCCATGGTAGAGGTGACCGATCCACCAGGAGAATTTATATAAAGATGAATATCTTTTTTCGCGTCTTCGGATTCAAGAAATAAAAGTTGAGCAATAACGATGTTCGCAGTATGATCGTCTATCGGTCCTCCGAGAAATATAATTCTTTCACGCAAAAGACGAGAATAAATATCGTAAGCTCGCTCCCCAAACTGACTTTTTTCTATAACGGTTGGTATTAACATGTGAGCATTATAGCCCAATTTATAATTTTGAGTAACTTGACAAAAGTTGCTGTTGGGTGTTTAGTATGAAGAGACAGAGTTCTTTTACATTGTGAGGGTTGCCACAGCAGAAAGTATCTTATCTTTTAGGATTTTTCCTGCTGTGGCGAAACACGTGAAACTTGGGCGACAAAACCTGTAAATGAAATGGAGGCCCACTATGAGCCCTCTCGAAATCTTCAAAAATATCTCTGCAGTAAACATCCCCGAAAGGACGGTCCCCTTTGTCATTTGTGAAGAGGACCTTGTTTCAATGGGCATAGTTTTTGCGGAAAAAATTTTTTACGAAAGGTTCCTCGGGAAGACGGAGGGACCAAGCCCGGATCATGTGCTTTACTTTGGCGATTTGCTCTATCCAGCAGAAGACAAAAGTATTCTGCTCTCTCTGGGAGGGAGAGAAAGGGGAGGTGTTCAGCTTTCCGACATTTTTTTTCTAACAAAGAGTCAAGAGTGTGAAAAGAAGGGTTTCCTCCTGAATGGTGGACTCGCGAATCTTTTTTACACCAGCGACCGTGAAGGACTTCCTTTCGTTGGTGGTTTCTGCTCAACCCCAAATGGGTGGAGTCTGCATGTGGACAAGGACAACTCGGTGAAGTGGAGGGAGGGAAGACGGATATTTTCTCGAAACATTTCTCCGATGTTTGTACATTAGGTATCAGAAAAACATTCTCAGCACTCGGTTCGCTTCGGCGAGCCGAGTGCTTCTTCGTTTATTTTTGTGTTTCCAAAAACTGAAAGATTTTTTCGTTCGTGAGGACGTTTTCAGCATGCATTTGAGCGCGTTCAGGATCGGCTTCTTTGTAATGTTCCAAAATCATGGCGACCTCATTAGCTACTTGTTCCGGATCAGCGGTAATTTTTTCTGCTTTGCCTATCTCATTTAAAACTAAAGCAAATTTAGCTTTCTTTTCAGCGTCGTTTCGAAATTCTTTTCTCAAATCTTCCACCGTTTTATTTAGATGTTTCAAATAATCATCAAATTTGAGACCCATTTGAGCAATATCAGATTCCATTCTATATAAAATTTTATCCAATTCAACCTCAACGAGGATTTCCGGTAAATCCATTTTACTTTCATCAATTATTTTTTCAATTATTTTTAGGCGTGTTTTTTCTTTGAGTTTATTTTCTTTTTCTAATTTGATATTTTCTTTTAATTTGATTTTGAAATCTTCTACATCCTTAAAAGGTCCAAGGGCTTTTACGAATTCATCGTTGAATTCTGGTAATTCTGGCTCCGGATGTTCATGAACTTCACCTTCTTTATGTTCATGTTCTGCCATGTGCACCTTGGGCGCGCGAGATTTGCGGATATCCATTATCGTATCTTCTAATTCCTTGTCGGAAACTTCGGTATTTTTTTCTTCTTCTGTAATTCCAGAGATTATTTTTTTAGCAACGTTTTTATAATCAGGGAGTTTTATTTCCGGCAAGATGGCAGTCTTGATTTTGAAACCTAGAGGATTATTGCGTGCCAATTTAGTAATAGAAATTTCTGGACGACTGATGGCATCTATTTTTTCCTCTGCAATTATTTTCGGATAGTATTCACCGAGGGCCATTTCTGCCATTTCTTCCAAAACTTGAATTTCAGGTATTTTAGAAAGTAAAACACTTTCTGGTATTTTGCCTGTTCTAAAACCATCTAATTTGACCGTTTCGCCGATTTTCTTCAGTGCTTTGGCAAAATAAGACTCAAATATTTCAGATTCTAATTCTCCCTCAATCTCTATTTCACTCTTTGGTAATTTTTTGACTGATATTTTCATAGATTTTCAGTTTATATTTATTTGTGCTTTTTGTCAAAAAAAATACTCCGACCAGAAATCGGAGTATTTTTTAGAAAATTAATTTATTTACTTCAAACCATTTACATCTGCATTGATATTTGTATCCGTTGCTTGAATATCTGTTTCTAGTGTACTCAGTGCATCGGAATCTTCTGTTGTAACAGGTTCTGGAAGTGTCTCTGTAGTTTTTTTATTCAATTGCCACATATATATACCACCGACAACAAGAATTATTATTATAATGGCTAATCCAATAAATGCTCCATTTGATTTTTTTTCTGGTTCCATATTTATTAATTTAAGCGAATTAATTTATAATTTAGTCGTTATCGTCGGTCTTTATAGTATTCGTTTGTAATCCCATTGTTATTTTTACTTCATCTTTTAGAGATTTTACAGCATCTCTTAATGCTCTATGAGCTTCTACGATAAGAGTTTGTGTTTCTTGTGAAAGTGTTCTTATCTTTGTTTTGTTTTCAAGAGTAAGTTCGTTGACTGAGACAACAAGCAATGCATTTATTTCCGCAATTTTACTCTTTGCTTGGGTAAGTTTTGTTTCGGCGGTTGCCACAAAAGCTTTTGCGTTTACAACAGCTACTCCCTTGGCTTCAAGTTTAACGATCTTTTCATTAACCTTGGTTTTTAAGTCAGTCATTCTCTCTATTGCTTTATCAAATCTCTCTAAGGCTTTTTCTCGGCCAGTTACTCTCAATTCTTTTATTTTTGCTCTCAATGTGTCTCTTTCATTTTTAATACTTTCTCTGATAGCTTCCATTTTTCTTTTTGCTTCTTCACGAATAGCTTCTATCGCTTTTTCAGCTGCCTCTCTATTCATTTCTTCTTCGTCATCATCACTTTTGCCATCATTGTCATCATCTTGATCTTCTTTATCAAAAAGTCCGTCTTTGTCGGAGTCTTCGTCATCGTCATCTGATAATTCAAACTTTATCCCAACGTCGCTAGAAAATCTATTTTCCTCTTCTGCTTGAACAATTTTTGAACCGAGAAAAATTGTCACAGCCAAAACAATAAACAATGCTAAAAGTTTCTTCATAAATATTTTTTTCGCTAATTTAGCGGATTATTAAATTAATAATTTATAAAATAATAATAAATAAATTCGACACTTATTTATTATACACCATATATGACGTTGTGAGGGTGTGAATATTACAAATTAGATTAAGAAAGCCACCAAAAGGAGAGCAACAATGTTAAGAATTTTTATCATTGGGTTAATAGCAGGACCAGCGGTGTCTTTATATGGGTCACCCACAGTGTCACCAGTAACAGCAGCTTTGTGAGCGTCGCTCCCTTTGCCTCCATGATTGCCTTGCTCAATGTGCTTTTTAGCATTGTCCCAGGCACCTCCACCGGAAGTCATTGAGATTGCCACGAAGAGTCCGGTAATAATAGAACCGACAAGAAGTCCGCCCAAAACTACTAAACCATTATCTTTTCCAAAAATTAAAATTACTAGAATTGGCGCGAGTACTGGAATAAGAGCAGGTAAGATCATTTGTTTTATGGCTGCACCGGTAATGATTGAGACAGCTTTTGCATAATCAGGTTTTGCCGTACCTTCCATAATTCCTTTTATTTCTCTAAACTGCCTGCGAATTTCTTCTACCACTTTTCCTGCAGTTTTTCCTACTGCTTCCATACAAAGAGCGCCGAAATAATAAGGAAGAAGACCCCCCAAGAAGAGTCCGACAATTACATACGGATTGCTCAAGTCAAAAGTTATAGCTTTTCCGGCTTTTACGATTTCTTCTGTATAAGAAGCAAACAATACTAAAGCCGCTAAACCAGCCGAGCCGATAGCGTAACCCTTCGTGACAGCTTTAGTGGTATTTCCCACAGCGTCTAATGGATCAGTAACATTGCGAACTGATTCTGGAAGCTCTGCCATTTCGGCGATACCTCCAGCATTATCTGTGATAGGGCCATATGCATCAATAGCTACAATTATTCCTGTCATTGAGAGCATGGACATCGCAGCAACCGCTATGCCATAAAGTCCAGCGTAATGATAACTAACCAATATTCCTAGAACGATTGTGATAAGAGGAAGGGCAGTAGATTTCATTGAAATAGCTAAACCCTGAATAACATTTGTGCCGTGTCCAGAAACAGATGCTTCGGCGATTGATTTTACCGGAGAATATTTTGTAGAGGTGAAATATTCTGTGATAACCACAAGAGCTCCAGTAACAAAAAGTCCTACGAGAGAACAAATGAACAAAGCCATTACTGAATATTTTTCATTTTCTGACATTAATAATTTTGTAACGGGGTAGAAAGCTACAGCAGCGATAATGCCGGAAGCAATAAGGCCTTTATATAAAGCACCCATTATATTTTGAGATTTACCCAAACGTACAAACCAAGTACCGATGATTGAGGCAAAAATTGCCATTCCTCCGATTACTAATGGATAAATAATTGCATTTTCAAAATTGGCAAAAAGAAGCGAACCGAGGAGCATCGTGGCGACAGAAGTGACAGCATAAGTTTCAAATAAATCAGCGGCCATACCAGCACAATCACCAACATTGTCTCCGACATTGTCGGCAATGACTCCAGGATTTCTTGGATCATCTTCTGGAATTCCTGCTTCAAGTTTCCCGACAAGGTCTGCTCCGACGTCAGCGGCTTTAGTAAAAATTCCTCCACCCAACCTAGCGAAAACAGAAATGAGAGAAGCACCAAAACCGAGTCCGACAAGGGCAGTGACATCTTTAGTAATTGCATAAAATAAAGTTACACCGAGAAGTGCAAGGCCGACAACCAAAAGTCCAGTCACTGTTCCACCCTGGAAGGCCAGAGCCAGAGCTTCGTTAATTCCTTTTCTGGCAGCTTCTGTTGTTCTGACATTTGCTCTAACTGATACATTCATACCGATATATCCCGCAAGGGCAGAAAAGATAGCTCCAACTAAAAATCCAAAGGCCATTGTCCAGCCGAGTTTTGGGATAAAGCCAATAATAAAGAAAAGAATCGCAGCTATCAGACCAATAGTTTTATATTGTTTATTCAAATATGCGCCGGCGCCATCTTGGATAGCTTTGGCGATTTCCTGCATGCGTTCATTTCCAGGACTTTTTTTAAAAATTGATTTAGCTAAAAATAGACCATAAACAATGGCAACAACCGAACTGATAACTGCAAACAATAAAAATGAATTCATGTTTTTATTTTTATTTAACCCCGCCATGGCGGGGCAAGCTAATAATTTATTTTTCCTCTATTACCTCAACGTTTTCTCCATCTGTTTTAGCGACTTCTTTACCATCACCCTTAATATCTATTCTCCATCCAGTAAGTTTAGCGGCTAGGCGTACATTTTGTCCACCCTTGCCGATGGCGAGGGATAGTTGATCGTTGCCCACTTCTACTATTGCTTTGTGTTCCTTTTCATCTATTTCAATAGAAATAACTTTTGCTGGAGAAAGGGAATTGGAAACAAATTCTTTGGGATCCAAAGACCAGGGAATTATATCAATTTTTTCTCCGGAAAGTTCTCCGGTAATGGTGTTTACTCGAGTGCCTTTTTGCCCGACACAAGAACCGACAGCATCAATATGTTCGTCAGTTGAATGAACGGCGATTTTTGATCGTGCACCAGCCTCACGCGCAACAGATTTTATTTCTACTATGCCGTTCTCTATTTCTGGGGCTTCCATAGCAAAAAGTTTCTCTACAAATTTTGGATGAGCGCGAGAAAGACGCAGGTTGATACCTCTTGGTGTATCTTCTACACTATAAAGATAAGCTCGTATTCTCTGACCTCGAGTCCAATATTCTCCTGGGATTTGTTCTTCAGCTGGTAATATTCCTGTGGCTCTATTGAAGTCAACATAAACATTGCCTCGTTCCACCTTTTGTACTATGCCGGAAATAACTTCTCCCTCCTTGGTTCCGTATTCATCTATGATGGAAGTGCGTTCTGCTTCACGGATTTTTTGGATAATAACTTGTTTAGCTGTTTGAGCAGCAATGCGCCCATAATCATCTTTCGCCTCCAATGGAAAAATGATTTCATCGTTGAGTTCTACCCCTTTCTTTATTTTTTTTGCATCTTCTAAAAGAATATGATGTTCCCCATTGAAGTGCACGCGTTCATTGTCCGCATCTTTTGTGGAATATTCTATGTCATGTTTCTTATGAGTTGGTTCTTTCGGCGCTTCTTCTTCATCTAAGATAGCGATGCTTTCATCTACCACGATTTTTATTTGAGAGAAATCCGTTTTGCCTGTTTCCATATCAAACTTAGCTCGGATAATTTGTCCTTTTTTGCCGTAATCTTTTTTATAAGCCGCCGCCATCGCTTGTTCTATGGCTTCTAATATTTTTTCTTTAGGAATTTTCCTTTCTTCCTCTAATTGTTCTAATGCAGATTTGAATGTTTTTAGATCTAACATAAGGCTATTTTATTAAGTTTTTAAAAATAAAAGCCCTGTTCTGACAGGACTCATATAGGGGAAGCATATCATAATCCACATTTTAATGCAATATTGTTTTTATTTTATAGTATAATTGATTTATGAAAAATTATTTTCAAAGTAAGTTCGCTTTATTTTTAATTATATTAACAATAATCGTTGGTGGTATTTTTTTGGTGATGAATGGTCAGGTATTTGCTCTTGATTCTATAGATCCAGGTGATGGAGGAGAAGAGTGGCCAGCAGATCCAATAGATCCCCCTGATGGTTATCAAGGCTTAAAGATTAATTCTTTAAGCTTAGAAACTGGGGTGCCAGTATCTTTTGAGGGGATACCCGTAAATGTAAAAATAACAAAGCCTGTCAACCAAACGCTTTTTAATAATTCAAACGTTCCTACTGAATTTTTGTACCCTTGTCCGTCGACTGGATGTCCCTCTCTTGCCACCAGTAAATATACAGCTACTGTCCAATATGATAATCCTGTAAACAATGATCGGTATCTTTTAGCTGGTGTTAGTATTAATGGAGGAAGCGTTTTTCATGCCGGGAATGCTACAACTAAAATTTTACCAACTGCCGTTTCGTTTGTTTTTGATAAATTAGGGTTGACAGTAGTTCAGTCAAGCACAAATCCTAATGAATTTACTATTAAAACCAAATTAAGCAACATGGAACTCGCTTCTCTTCCCGCAGAAAAGTTTCTTGTACAGAAAGAGGAAAGTTCTATTTTGGGTAATTTTGCGTCTTCTTTAAAAGAAGAAATTGTTGGCAAAAAAGCCTTTGCCCTTTGTTGTGGTTCTGGGATTCCTGGAGCACAATGTTGTGATAGTACTGGTTGTCCACCGTCAGGAGGGTATTCCGGAGGTGCGAATTGTGGAGCTCAGCCCTGTGAATTAGGTGAGGGTTGCGGAACTGATGGTGATGTTTATACAGGGATAAAGTATTATTACACATTTGACTATGTTTCTTCAGGCTTAAATACCTGGATTCAATATTATCCAGGTAAAAATCCTCCACCTAATAACCCAGTTAAAACTTATTCTGTATCTGGAGAACACACTGTGGCAATTAGAGCTGATAGAATTGTTGGTGATGTGATAATGGATTCAGCTCTCGTTACGCAAACTATCATCGTTCCATCGCAATCTGGTCCGGACCTCACTGCTTCTATTGTTACTCCAAATACGGCTGCCATTAATGATTCTCAAGAATTTTCCTCAACCATTTCAAACATTGGCACAGAATCTACTGGTTCAACTCCAGCTTCTTTTTCTAATTTCTTTCAAATATCAACAAACGGAGGTGCAACTTTTACAGATCTTTCATCAGTTACGATGACGACACCGATAGACGCAGGAACATCAAAAACAGCTAAGAAATCTTATACTTTTTCTTCTACTGGTACGTATTACATAAGAGCTTGTGCTGATAAAACATCCAGTGCTGGAGGTGGGGTTGTTACTGAATCAAATGAAAATAATAACTGTAGTGGTTCTTGGACGGAGGTAGTGGTAGGTGTTCCGGCTCCTGATCTCACTGCTTCTATCCCCGCACCGTCCACAGCAGCTGTTGGTGTTGCTCAACCATACTATTCAGATATCTCAAACAATGGAAATGTTTCAGCTTCAGGCACAATCACCCATTTGTTTGAATATGATGATGATGCAGACCATGCTTCTGGGGTAACTTATGGCACAACACAAAGCACAAATACAATTACATCTGGGGCTCCCGTTACAGTTTCTAATTCACATTCCTTTAGTACTGTCGGAACTAAGTATGTGCGTGCCTGCGCAGACAATAATATTTCTTTTGTTGGAACTATTACTGAATCAAATGAAAATAATAACTGTAGTGGTTCTTGGGCAACTGTGGTTGTAAGTAATCCTGCTCCAGATCTTACAGTTTCTGCTCCAATACCTACACAAGTTACTATTAAAGTCGGTGCAACTAAAACCTTTACTTCAACTATTTCAAACATTGGAAATGTTTCTACAGGAGCTAGTTTCTTCGATTTCTTTCAGATAGCAAGCGCTCCGAATGGAGGAGGAACAATAACTGATCTTTTAAAATCTTCAATGAATTCTCTTGAGGCAGGGGCTAATAATGATATTAGCAAATCTTATAAATTTACATCTATTGGTGTTCAATCAATTCGAGCTTGTGCTGATTTACCTCCGCAACCAAATGGTACGATTGCAGAATCAAATGAAAACAATAACTGTAGTCCTTGGACGGATGTGAATGTTGTTGCTGATTGTTCAATTAATCAGGGCAATCTATGTTCAGTTTCTAATTCCTGTGGCACTTTTGAGGGGACTTATGGATGTGATGGTATTACTTGTTCTGCTGTGTTGCCACCGGAAGATACTTGTGTTGGCACTTGTACCTTTCCTAGCGTGTGGAACGGCACTAAGTGCATTAAAAAACCTAGTTTTATAGAAGACTAAAATATAAGCAAAAAAATTCCCCATATGGGGAATTTTTTTGCTATAATATATTTAATGCAAATCAATGAAGAACATCTAAAGAAATTTATTTTAGAATCAGGCTTAGTTTCTAAAGCAGACGTTGAGGATGCTTTTAAAAAAGCTGAGAGTAAAAAGCAAAAGATCAGCGATGTTTTGCTTTCTGAAGGCAAAATATCAGAAACAGACATGAAGCGAATGGAGGCTTTTGTTTTAGGAATACCATTCATCAGTTTAACCAATCAAAAAATAGATTTTTCTGTACTCTCTCTTATCCCTGAGCCGATCGCGCGTAATTACAATATTGTCGCTTATAAAAAAAATGAAAAAGGTTTAGAGGTGGCGATGCTAGATGTAGACGATTTGCCGGTGATTGATTTTATTAAGAAACGTTCCGGATTAAAAATTTTACCTAGACTTACTGATACTTCTTCTATCAAATTTGTTTTAGTCCAATATAGACAAAGTTTAACAAGTGAATTTCAGGATCTTATTCAAAAAGAATCTACTTCGCTAACTCCTTCTTCTGGGGAAGAAAGGGAAAAGACGACAGAAAAATCCGAACTAGAGCTAAAAGAAATGGCGGAAGATTTACCAGTGGTAAAAATTGTAGATTCTTTAATTTTTCACGCAATTTTACAAAATGCCTCAGATATTCATATTGAACCTGGAGAGAATGATCTAACAGTACGTTATAGAATAGATGGTATTTTACACGACGCAATGGTGCTCGATAAAAATGCAGGTTTAGGTATAACGGCTCGTATCAAAGTATTGTCTAATTTAAAACTCGATGAAAAAAGATTGCCTCAAGACGGCAGATTTAAAATAGAACAGGATGGAGAAAAAATTTCTTTTCGTGTTTCTACTTTGCCGATTTTTTTTTGGAGAAAAAACAGTTATCAGAATTCTAAAAGAAAATGCGCATGGGTTTTCTTTAGAAACACTTGGTTTCCACGGTGAAGGATTAGAACGAATACATAATTCTTTAAAACAAAAAACAGGAATGGTTCTTGCCACAGGTCCGACGGGTAGTGGAAAGACGACGACTCTTTACACAATGCTTGATATTTTAAATAGGCCAGAAGTTAATATTTCTACGGTGGAAGATCCGATTGAATATCAAATGCCGAGAATTAATCAAACACAAGTTAAACCAGAGATAGGCTTAACTTTTGCTAACGGGCTTCGTTCTCTTTTGCGTCAAGACCCAGATATAGTGATGGTGGGAGAGATTCGTGATGGAGAAACTGCAGGGCTGGCTATCAATGCGTCTCTTACAGGTCATTTAGTTCTTTCCACAATTCACACTAACTCTGCAGCAGGGGCGATACCAAGATTGATAGATATGGGAGCTGAGCCTTTTTTGATAACGGCTACAATTAAAACGATTATTGCGCAAAGATTGGTGCGTAGACTTACTTCCAATAAAGAAAAATATTTCTTATCATCTGTGGAAATAAAAAATCTTTCGAAAATTGTGGATTTAGACAGAGTACTTGGTTTTTTGAAAGAAGAAAAAATCATTGGAGCGGGTGATACCATGGATAAAGTTCCATTTTACAAAGCAGTCAAGGGCGCTGAATTTGAAGATGAGTATAGTGGTCGGGTGGGTATACATGAAGTATTAACAGTAACTCAAGCAATTAGGGAAATGATTTTAAAGGGTAATTCACAAGATGATTTAGAAATTCAAGCAAAAAAAGAAGGAATGATGACCATGATTGAAGATGGAGTTTTTCAAGCGGTACTTGGAACAACTTCCTTAGAGGAGGTGTTTAGAGTTGTTTCTGAGTAGTTTGGCAATCTTACATAAATAAAATGCTTTTTTTATATAGAGTAAAATCAAAAACAGGAGAAATTTCAGAAGATACCGGAGAGGCGGTGGATCGTTTTTCTTTGGCTCGTGATTTAAGATCCCGTGGATTTACTCCTCTTTCAATTCAAGAAAAGGGTAAAAATTTTATGGATAAATTTTCTTATTTCTCAAATATTTTTTCAAAAGTGAGTACGAGTGAACAAATTATTTTTACAAAAAATTTAAGTGGAATGCTTAAAGCAGGTCTTTCGCTTTATCGTGCCTTGTCAGTTTTACAAAAACAAACAAAAAATTCAAATTTTAATAAAATATTTGTGTCTTTGGCCGCGGACGTGAATTCTGGTGAACCTTTTTCTTCAGCGCTTTCAAAATTTCCAAATGTTTTTTCTAAACTTTTTGTTTCTATGTCTAGAGCTGGTGAAGAATCTGGAAATCTTACAGGTGCTTTGTCCGACATTGGTTTAAATTTGGAAAAAGCACATTCTTTAACCAAAAAAATACGCGGAGCTCTTATTTATCCTGGGGTGATAATGTCCGCGATGGTTGTTATCGGTGTTTTGATGTTTGCTTTTGTGGTGCCGACATTAGCAAATACTTTTAAAGAACTTGGAGTTACCTTGCCTCTCTCTACTCGTATTCTTGTTTTTTTGGGAAATTTTTTCTCAAATAATTTAATATTAACTTTTGTGATTATAATCGGCGTGGCCTTTGGTTTGTTCTCTCTTTTCCGAGCTAAGTTCATGGCAAAATATATTGATTTTGCTGTTGTGAGAATTCCAATGATTGGTACTTTAGCAAAAGAGTTGAATACTGCTCGCACTGCGCGTACTATCTCTTCACTTTTACTTTCCGGGGTTTCTTTGACACGATCATTAGAAATAACCGAAGATGTGGTACAGAATATTTATTATAAAAAAGTTTTAAACGATGCCAAGGTAGCGATAGAAAAAGGAGCTCCATTCTCTCAGGCCTTTGAAGCAAACACAAAACTTTACCCAATAATGATGTCAGAAATGATACAAGTCGGAGAGGAAACTGGGAAATTATCAGATATGTTGCTCCAGATTGCTTTGTTTTACGAAGAGGAAGTAGAAAATAAAACGAAAAATCTTTCCACAATTATTGAACCACTATTAATGATTGTTATCGGAGCAGGAGTAGGATTCTTTGCTATTTCCATGATTTCACCATTATATTCAATTTTAGGTAGTATAAATTAATAGTATGATAATAAATCATTTCAAGAGGGGAATAACAGCTTTAGAATTATTGGTTGTACTCGCCGTTTTGGGTATTATCTTTGCAATTGTAATTCCACAATTTTCTAAGATAAGAGAAAATCAGGTACTTAAAAGTGCAACAAATGATGTTTTGTCGAGTTTGAATAAAGCACGAGTGCAAACACTGGCATCTATGGATTCTTCTTCTTATGGTGTGCATTTTCAGTCTGATAAAGTTATAATTTTTAAAGGTATAGTTTTTTCTGTTGATGATTTGAACAATGAAACGATAAACATCATAGCTCCTGCCACTATTTCAAATGTTACTTTATCTGGAATAAGTGGAAATTCTGGAGATGTATATTTCAATCGTCTTTCTGGGTCATCAAATCAAACTGGCACTGTTACTATTTCCACTTCTTCTTTTTCTAAAATTATTACAATTTTTACTACGGGAGCTGTCAGTGAAAATTAATGTTTAGAAAAATTTGAATTAAATAAAATGAAAAAAATAATTAAAAATAACGGATTCATGATAGTCGAAGTGTTGATGGCTGTTTCGATTATGACCGTTTCTATTTTAGTTGCGATGGCGGTCGCCCAAAAATCTGTTTATGTTTCTCGCCAGGCGTTTCATGCAACTCAGGCGGCATTTTTGCTTGAAGAAGGGGCAGAGAATGCGCGAATTGCGCGAGATAATGCTTGGAATAATGCGGCTACGCTGAATTCTTCAGAGCAAATAGGTATTTTCACTAGGGCAATTGTTGCTTCGAGTGTAAATCGTGACAATACCACTAAAGATATTTCTGTTATAGGAACAGATGATCCTGGAACAAAATTAATTGTCGTTACTGTATCTTGGCCAGAAGGAGGAGTCACGATAACAAAGACCTTGCAATTTTATATAATGAATATTTTTTCATGATTAAAATTTTTGAAAAACAAAAAAAGGGGAATGGTTATGCTGTTTTAGAACTTATTTTCTATATTTCTCTTTTTGTCGTTCTTTCTTTGGTAGTTATCGATGCCATGATTACGATGGCTAGATCTTTTAGAGAAACTTCTATCCAAGCAGAGTTTGTACAAAGCGGAACTATGATGGAAAGAATGTCGCGAGAAATAAGGACATCTTATGATATAGATGTGACAAGCACAGAGGCTGATTTAAAACTCAACACCAAAGATGATGATGGGGTAGAAAAAATAATAGAATTTAAATTAGTTGGTTCAGATATCCAGCTTTGGGATGCTGGAATTAATATTGGAAATTTGAACACACCGAATATAATTGTCTCAGCTCTGACTTTTACTCAAATAACCACAGCTAAAGGAAAAGCGATAAGGGTATTTTTAACAATTAAGTCTGCCAATGATATATTGAGTCGCACGCAAGATTTTTATGACACAGTTGTTTTAAGAGGTAGTTATTGATTAGTTAAAAAGTTTATAAAGTAGAAAGTTATAAAGAAAAAATGAAAAATTCAAGAAAAATAAACAATCAGTCGGGTGCAGCCATGCTTATATCTGTGATTTTCTTTCTTTTTATCTCCTTAGCAATAATTTCTGGACTTGTTTCTCCTACAATTCGAGAATTTAGAAATGCCAACGTGAACTTAAATTCAAAAAAATCGTATTTTTTAGCAGAGTCTGGATGTGAGGATGCAACATATCGCATTATGAAGAACATGACGATCGGAGAAAGTGAAACAATCACACTTGATTCTAACTCAGTGAATACGACCATAATTACTCTTTTAGGTAATACCAAAGAAATTATTTCGACTGGCGACGTGATGGGGTTAGAAAGAAAAACTAACATAATACTCAAAACAGGAGAGGGAGTTGTTTTTAAATATGGCACACAGGCCGGGGAAGGTGGTTTTGTTTTTCAAAACAATTCATATATAAATGGTAGTTTATATTCTAACGGAAATATTGTTGGCTCAAATGGTGCATATGTTACTGGCGATGCTTATGTTGCTGGCGCAACTGGATCAATTACAAATATGCGTATTGGTTATGATAATATTGGTGAGGCACACGCTCATAGCGTTATGAACTCTACTGTTACTGGTGCTCTTTATTGTCAGATAGGTTTTGGCAACAATAAAGCTTGTGATACATCGCAAATAGATCCTGTCGTTCAAGATCTTCCTTTGTCTGATGAGCAAATAGCTGAGTGGAAAATTGATGCAGAAAATGGTGGAATAACAAACGGCAATGTAACAATTTCCTCTCCGACGATCCTTGGTCCAAGAAAAATAATTGGCGATTTGTTTATTAACAGTACACTTACTATCGCAAATACTATATATGTAACAGGGGATGTCATTATTAATAGTACGCTTAAATTGGATTCTTCTTTTGGAGAGACATCAGGGATTATCATGTCTGATGGCTACATCATTATTAATAATAATGTAATTTTTGAAGATTCTGGTACTGTTGGTAGTTATATTTTGCTTTTATCAGATAGCACGTGCGATGCCAGTTCTTTAGAAGATCCCTGCAATGGGCATAGTGCCATAGAAGTTATGAACAACTCGAGCATAGCTATCGTAAACGCCCAAAAGGGTACAGTTTATTTTAAAAATAATGCTTCGGTTAAAGAAGCAGTAGGCAAAAAAATAGAGCTAAGTAATAATACTCATTTTGACTATGGTAGTGGTTTGATTGGCCCTATTTTTACAAGTGGTCCTTCTGGTTCATGGGTGGTGGATAGTTGGATGGAAAGCCAATAAAATATATTTTTTAAAATATGATACAATTCTCTCATGTCTAAAAAAATTATTACAGGAAACTGGAAAATGAACCCTCTTTCTTTAAAAGAAGCGGAAAAATTGTTTTCTGGTGTGGCCAAAGAAATTTCTAACATTAAAAAAACAGAAATTATAATTTGTCCGCCTTTTTTATATGTAGAAAAATTAAAAAAACTTTCTCGGAAGATAATTTTAGGTGCTCAAAATACCTTTTTAGGAGATACCGGTGCTTTTACTGGCGAAATATCCCCTGAAATGCTTTATGAAATTGGGGTTAGATATGTAATTTTGGGTCATTCAGAAAGACGAGCAATGGGAGAAAACAACAATGATATAAATAAAAAAATAAAAGCATCACTTGTGGCCGGACTACGGCCGATATTGTGTGTAGGAGAAAAAGTAAGAGATGAAAACCATGGCTATTTTAATTTAGTTAAGATAGAGTTGGAAGAATGTTTAGCTGGGGTCCAAAAGAGTTCAATTTCTAAAATAATAATTGCTTATGAACCGATTTGGGCGATTTCTAGCACCCCAAACCGCAAAGATGCTACCGCAGATGATTCAAGAGAGATGAGCATTTTTATTCGTAAAGTTCTTTCTGACAAATTCGGCAAGGACGCATCTCGTACTAGAATTCTTTATGGAGGTTCCGTTAACGAAAAGGACGCGGGAGACTTTTTGCAAAACGGCGGAGTAGATGGGTTACTTTCCGGCCGTGCTTCTTTAGATGTAAAAAAGTTTGTAGAAATAATTAAAACATGCGAAACCTTAAACAAATAAAAAACCTAAAAGGAAAAACTGTGCTTTTGCGAGTGGATTTTAATGTGCCCATCAGAAATGGCAAAGTAGAAGATGATTTTCGTATTCGAGCTTCTTTACCTTCTATTAATTTTTTGCTTAAAGGAGGCGCAAAAGTGATTCTAATTACTCATCTTGGGGAAGATGGCACCGCTAGTCTTGCTCCAGTAATAAGAAAATTTTTTGCAGTTTCCAAAATAGCTAAAAACAAAGTTACATTTTTAGATAATATCAGAAAATTTCCTGGTGAAAAGAAAAACGATCAGATTTTTGTTAAAGAGCTGGCAGCCGTGGGAGACATCTATGTGAATGATGCCTTCTCAGTTTCTCACAGAGAGCATGCCTCGATAATTTCACTGCCGAAATATCTTCCAAGTTTTGCTGGTTTTCAGCTTGAAGAAGAAGTGGAAAATTTATCTCATGCTTTTAATAAAATTAAGCATCCGTTTTTGTTTATTTTAGGAGGAGCTAAATTTTCTACTAAAATGCCGTTAATTAAAAAATATTTAAAGTTAGCAGATTATGTTTTTGTGGGTGGAGCGCTCGCAGATGATTTTCTAAAGGTAAAAGGATATGAAATCGGAAAGTCTCTCGTTGACGGTGCAGATTATGATATTAAAAAAATTATTAAGAATAAAAAACTAACTTTGCCGAGTGATGTGATTGTAAAATCGGGGGATAAATTAATTACTAAAAAAATAAATCAAATTGGGAGAGATGAAATTATTTTAGATATTGGAAAAGAGTCGGTAAAAAAACTGACCTCTCTAATTAAAGAATCAAAACTTATTCTTTGGAATGGACCACTTGGCAAGTATGAAGATGGGGGAGCGGGATCTACTAAAAAAATATTAAAATTAGTTGCTACATCGAAAGCGGAAAGTATCATTGGTGGGGGTGATACAGTTACTATAATTTCCAAAATGAAAATGGAAAAGAAATTTTCTTTTGTTTCTACTGGTGGTGGAGCCACGTTGGATTTTCTTGCGAATGGAACTCTGCCAGGCATCAAAGCGCTCGGATAATTTTTTGAGCAACCTCGTGCATCTCGCCTTCTTTATATTCTATTATTTTTTCTGGGTCTGGACCGTGAATTTGTTGATCACCATCAAATTTAGGAATTAAATGTATGTGCGCATGAGACACGCCTAATCCATAAACAATATAGGAGACAATAATCGGGTTAAGGGCTTTTTGTATTGTTCGGGATAATTTTCTTGCAGTTTCCCAATATTTAGCAAACGGCTCGTAATCATTTACCCATTTAACGTGTTTTTTAGGAATTAAAAGTACATGTCCTGGATTTAATGGTTTATTGTCCATAAAAGCAAAAAAATCTTCGTCCTCATAGACTTTTTCGCTAGGGATTTCCTCTTTGGCAATTTTACAAAAAATACAATCATTTTTTTCCATAAGATTATTATATCAAATTATGTTAGAATTTCACCTATGCAAAAATATGGCGAATTACTGAGAGAGCTCTTACAGAAGAGAGGAATAAACAATCAAGCACAGGCCGAGATTTTTTTGAACCCTGATTATGAACGTGATTTTCACGACCCTTTTTTGATGAAAGATATGGAGAGGGCTTGTGTGCGGATATTTGAAGCAATAGAGGCGAAAGAAAAAATAGTAGTTTATGCAGATTATGATTGTGACGGTATCCCAGGTGCGGTGATTTTGAATGATTTATTTAAATTAGTCGGGTATAAAAATTATGAAGTTTATATACCACAAAGAAACTCTGAAGGGTACGGGCTTAATCTAGAAGCGATAAAACAATTTGCGAAATCTGAAGTGAAACTTTTAATTACTGTTGACCTTGGCATTACGGCTGTAGCAGAAGTAGCACAGGCGGAAGTGGATGGTATTAATGTGATAATTACGGACCATCATTTATCACAAGAAAATTTACCTCGAGCGTATGCAATTTTGAATCCAAAAGTAGATGCCTATCCAGAGAAAATGTTATGTGGGGCGGGTGTGGTTTTTAAACTGGCGCAAGGATTTATAAAAAAATATGGCGAGTATTTTAATATCAAAGAAGGAAAAGAAAAATGGATGCTGGATATGGCGGGGCTCGCGACGCTTTCCGACATGGTTCCGCTTGTGGATGAAAATAGAGTTATCTCATATTTTGGGATGAAGGTCCTGAAAAAATCTCCGCGTCCGGGTTTGCAAAAACTTCTAGCGAAAATGAACATTGACCAGAGATATTTATCCGAGGACGACATTGGTTTTATGGTAACTCCACGACTCAACGCTGCCTCGCGCATGGATGACCCGATGCGCGCTTACGAACTTCTGGCTACCGACGATGAAGCTGAAGCAGGCACTCTTGCAAACCACTTATCCAAGATAAACGATGACAGAAAAACTACTGTGACCTCTATTATGCGTGAGGTGCACAAGAAGTTAGAAGATTATGAGCATAAAGAAGTAATGGTGATAGGTAATCCGAAATGGAAAGTGGGTGTGTTGGGATTGGTGGCGGGGAAAATATCAGATGAATACAAGAAACCTGTTTTTGTTTGGGGTAAAGATGAGAATGATTGTATTAAAGGCTCTTGTCGGAGCGACGGCTCAGTGTCCATTGTGGAACTTATGACAGAAACCAGTGAATCATTTATTGATTTCGGTGGGCACGAACTCGCAGGAGGTTTTACGGTGCATAATGAGAAAATTCATTTTTTAGAAGAAGCACTTTCTCTTTCATTTCATAAAGTAAAACGAGGCAAGAAAGAAGAAGTAGTAAATTATGATATCAAATCTGATTTGAGCATAGTAAATATGAAAAATTGGAAGGAGATAGAAAAAATGTCACCTTTTGGATTTGGAAATCCAAAGCTAGTTTTTCTTTTTGAAAATGTAAAAATAGAAAAAATAAAAAAATTTGGCAAAAATGGATCCGGGGAGCATTTAGAAATTGTCTTCTCTGATTCATCTAATAAAGTTAAAGGTATTTCTTTTTTTTCTAATCATGATTCCTTTGAAAAAACTCTGGCTGAAAGCATTAATGTAAATCTACTTGCGACTTTTGATTTATCTAGGTTTAGGGGCAGAGAGGAGTTAAGATTAAGAATTGTTGATATAATATAAATTTATGATAAAAGATAAAATAATTATTTATACTGATGGAGCAGCGAGGGGGAATCCGGGGCCCGCGGGGTGGGGGGTCATCTTGTTTTTTGATGGTAAGACTATTGAGCTTGGTGGCAGGAAAGATCACGCGACGAACAATCAAATGGAATTAACCGCTCCGACAGAAGCGCTTAAGTATGCGAAAAAACACAAAATAAGTGGTGCAATAGAAATTTTCTCTGATTCAAAATATGTAATTTTAGGAATTACTGAATGGATTTATAATTGGCAGAAAAATAACTGGCGGAACGCCGCGAAAAAACCAGTCCTAAATCGAGAACTCTGGGAAGAGTTATATAAACTTACCGAAGAATTAAAACCAAAATGGACTTATGTAGAAGGTCACAGTGGACACAAACATAATGACAGAGTAGATGAGATTGCTACCAGTTTCGCCGATGACGCACCCGTAAAACTTAAAAAATAAAAAATATGCGGGATAAAATTTTTTACATAACATGCTTCGGATTTTTGTTCGGAGTCCTTTTGCGTTCCGTTGTTTTTGTAAATTTATATTTTGCTATTTTGTGTTCAGTTATTGCCGTAGCTTTATGTTTATTTTTTAGTTTAATTAGCAAGAACAAGTGGGGAATTTTAGTTTCAATTTTTATTTTAGCTTTCTCTTTTGGAATTTTTAGGTTTCAGATGGTTGATGTACCTAATCCACCCGTATTTGAGTCGCAGGTGAGCCTGCCTGCGCAGGCAGGGCAGAAAGTTTCTTTTTTCGGAGAACTTGTGGACGAGCCGAATATTAAAGAAAACAGTCAGCAACTAACAGTGGAAACAGAGGAAGGGAATGTTGAAACTGAAATTTTAATAACTACTGGTTTAGATACTGAATACAAATATGGAGATGAAATAAACTTTTCCGGAAAACTGGAAAAGCCAGAGGACTTTATTACCGACACGGGCAAAGAATTTGATTATGTAAATTATCTTCGCAAAGATGGAATTTTATATGTAATGGGTTATCCAAAAATTGAAATCATCTCACGTGGTAATGGCAATTTTATACAGAGTGCACTTTTCTTTGTGAAAGAAAAGTTTTTAGAAAAAATGAACTTTGCCATAAATACTCCGGAGAATTTATTAATGGGCGGGCTTATTTTAGGGGAAAAATCTGCTTTTGATGAACCTATGCGACAAAGTTTTGTGAATACTGGCACGATACACATCGTTGCGCTCTCTGGTTATAATGTGACCATCGTCGCAGAGTGGATTATGAAATTATTTGCTTTCTTGCCGATAAATTTTGCTATTTGGACTGGAATTTTGGCGATTATGTTATTTGTTTTAATGACAGGCGCGAGCTCGACGGCTATCCGCGCGGGGATAATGGCGACCTTGGCGCTCATTGCGCGGGCTACGGGGAGAAATTATGATGTAGCGAGAGCATTAATTCTCGCAGGAGTATTTATGATAATTTTAAATCCCTTTCTTCTTGCTTTTGATGTTTCTTTTCAACTTTCTTTTATCGCCACCGTTGCCGTAATATTTCTGGCGCCTAGAATTGAAAAATATTTTACCTGGGTTACGAAAAGTTTCGGTTTGCGGGATATTGTTTCTGTCACCTGTGCTGCGTATATTTTTGTCTTTCCTTTTATTCTTTATAAAATGGGGAACTTTTCACTCGTTGCCTTGCCGGCGAATATTTTAATTTTGCCGTTTATTCCGTTTACGATGTTGCTCGGCTTTATCACAGGTTTTGTTGGTTTAATTTGGTATGTTCTGGCTGTGCCATTTGGTTTTATCTCGTATTTATTCTTGCATTATGAACTTGGTGTTATCAGTTTTTTCTCTAATTTACCCTTTGCTTCATTTTCCTTCCCGAATTTTCCGCTTTGGCTTACACTGATAATTTACATCTATTTTATTTATAGACTTTTTGGGAAGAATATAAAAGAATTTTTTACTGAGCGTTTTTGAAATTTTCTTCAATTACTTCCCAGTTTAGATTTTCGAAAAATGCTTCTATGTATTTTTTCTTTTCCGACGTTGGGTAATCATAAACGAAAGCATGTTCCCACATATCAATGCCGAGAATCCAGGAAAGGCTATTTAGTTGACCCATATGATGCTCGTCTACCCACGTAGCCACGAATTGTTTTGTCTGTTTATCCCAATAAAGTACTGCCCAGCCGGGACCACGTGTCATCGCAAGCATTTTGAAATTAGCTAGCCATTTTTCAAATGGTAGATCTTTTTCTATTTCTTTTTTAAATTCAGAATTTTCTGGAAGCGATTTCACTCCACCTTCCAATGATTTGAAAAAATATTCATGATTTCGCATACCATTAAATTCAAAACCCAATCTTCTTTGCATTTCTCCGATGACGTAAACATTTTTTTCGGAGTCCGCCATGAGTTCGCCGATTTTCTCCCAAATCAAATTAGTGGATTTTACATATCCAGCATAGAGTTTCAAATGTTCCTCAATATTTTTCTTGGAGATGCCTTTTAGTTCCAGAATATTAAATTTTATTTCTTCAAATTTTTGCATAATTTTTATTAATTAGTTAATTACTAATATGCTAACATTATAGCATGGAAGGAAAAAACGAATTTTCTGTTAAAAAATATTGGTTATCAATATTCGTATTTTTTCTTTTATTTATCGTTGTTTTTCTGGTTTATTTGGATTGGCAAAATTCGCACCGGCAATTTACTTTTGCCATGCTGGACGTCGGTCAGGGTGACGCACTTTTTATAGAATCACCGACAGGTACGCAAATTATGTTTGATACAGGGCCGGCGCGGAAAGTTTTGGGACCACTACAAAAAATTATGTCGCCTTTTGATAAAAGCATTGATGCTATTGTCATAACCAATCCAGACGCGGATCATATCGGTGGGTTTTTGGATATTTTAAAAAATTATAAAGTTGGAGTTGTTCTTGAGCCAGGAACTTTAACTGACTCTAAAACTTATCAAAATTTGAAAGAAGAAATAAAAAAGAAAAATATTCCAGACATTTTAGCTAAAAGGGGAATGAGGTTGGATTTGGGCGGTGGAGTATTTATTGATATTTTATTTCCGAACCGTGATGTTTCTGCTTGGGCGACGAATGATGGTTCCGTAGTGGCGCGTTTAACTTATGGCGAGGAATCCATAATGTTGATGGGGGATGCGCCGAGTAAAACAGAAAAAATTATTCTGGCAGAAAATTCAAAAACGCAATTAGCGAGCACTATTTTAAAAGTCGGGCATCATGGTTCGCGCACTTCTACCTCTACCCAGTTTGTAGAAACTATTTTACCTACCTACGCGCTTATTTCAGATGGCAAAAATAATAAATATGGTCATCCACATCAGGAAACTTTAAATACACTAAATAAATTTGGCGTCCAAATTTTCCGCACCGATTTACTCGGCACAATAATTATAAAATGTGCTAGAATGGGCGTATGCGAGATAAACTAGTTGAAAAACTGATAAAAGGCGAAGAGAAAAGACAAAAAGAAGGGCTGGAATTGATACCCTCCGAGAACTATGTTTCGGAAGATGTGCTAAAGGCCAACGGCTCAGTTTTTACCAACAAATATTCTGAAGGATATCCAGGCAGACGGTATTATGGCGGACAGGATTTTACTGATGCTGTGGAGCGTTTGGCGATTGAACGTGTTTGTAAATTATTTAAATGCAAGTTTGCCAATGTGCAACCACACTCTGGCGCTCCGGCGAACTTGGCTGTATATGCAGCATTATTAAATCCTAGAGACACTGTGCTTGGTATGGATTTATCACACGGAGGACATTTGACTCACGGGCATCCGATGACCTTACCGGCAAAAATTTATAATTTTGTTACCTATAAAATGAAAGATCCGGAAACAGGAGAGATTGATTACGAAGATTTACGCAAAGTTGCCCTAGAAAAAAAGCCTAAAATAATTCTAGCTGGATTTTCTGCGTACTCACGCACGCTAGATTATAAAAAATTTGTAGAAATTGCGCGCGAAGTCGGCGCTGTCACCATGGCAGACATGGCGCATATCGCCGGGCTCATTGCTGCGGGAGTTTTACGTAATCCATTTGATGATGGTTTTGATATTATTACTTCCACTACGCATAAAACACTTCGCGGTCCACGCGGAGGGATAATTCTCACTCGGGAGAATGAAGAAATTGCCAAAAAAATTGATAAATCTATTTTTCCTGGAATTCAAGGTGGTCCACATATGCATACTGTTGCCGCGAAAGCCGTGGCTTTCGGAGAAGCAATGAAACCGGCTTTTAAAAAATATGCCAAACAAATTTTGAAAAACGCAAAAGCGATGGAAGAAGTTTTTCATAAAAATAAAATTAGGATGATCGGCGGAGGCACAGACAATCATCTTATTTTAGCTGATGTTTTCGGTTCTCTTGGAGTGACTGGCAAAGAAGCGCAGACAGTCTTAGATGAAGTAGGGATTACCCTCAATATGAATGCTATCGCAGGAGATACGAGAAAACCTCTTGATCCGTCAGGCATAAGATTTGGTACTCCAGCCATCACTACGCGTGGGTTTAAAGAAAAAGAGTGCAAAAAAATCGCGGAATTAATGATTGAAGTCCTAAAAAACAAAGATGATAAAAAAATAAAAGAATCTGTGCATAAAGAAATTAAAAAATTAGCCAAAAAGTTTCCAATACCTAAAAAGTTTGTATAAAAATTTATGGATTTAAAAGATAAAGTTATAGTTATAACGGGAGGAAGTAAGGGTTTAGGCAAAGCCCTAGCTCTTTGTTTTTTGAAAGATGGTTCTAGGGTTGTAGTTTGTTCTAGAAATGAAGAGGAGTTGAAAAATTTGGAAAGCGAAATTGTGGGCGTCAAAGTAGACGTTACGAAGGAAAATGAAATTCAAGCATTAGCCGAAAAAGTCGTTAGTGATTTTGGTAGAATTGATATCTGGGTAAATAATGCGGGCATCTGGTTGCCACATAAACCGATCGAAGAAACGGATTGGAAAAGAGCCCACGATTTAATGGAGGTTAATTTATTTGGCACAGTTTATGGTTCCAAAATTTCTTTGGCGCATATGCGCAAGCAGGGTTTTGGTTCTATTGTAAATATTATTTCTACCAGTGGTTTAGACGGAAAAGTAAACGAGACAGCCTATTGTGCAAGCAAATTCGCCGCGTCTGGATTTACTAAGTCTCTCATGAAAGAAGTGGACGGCGAGAAAATTAAAGTTTTTGGAGTTTATCCGGGAGCTATGCAAACAAATTTATTTGACGAAAACAAACCCCAAAACTACGATGAATTTATGGATCCTAATTTTGTGGCTGAAAAAATAATTGATAATTTGAAACTCGAAAAACCAGAAGAAGAAATAATAATAAAAAAATAATATGGCGAAACACGGAAAACTTATCGTAATAGACGGAGTGGATGGAAGCGGGAAAAATACGCAAGCAGATTTGCTTATCAAGCATCTTCGTCGAGATGGAAAAAAGGTTAAAATTATGGATTTCCCGCGCTATCAGGATAATTTTTTTGGTAAATTTATTGGGCACTGTCTTTCCGAGCAATATTATAATTGGACACACATTCATCCGAAAATCGCCTCAATAGTTTACGCAGCAGATCGATGGGAATCCAAAGAGCAAATTGAGAAATGGCTCCGCGAAGGCTATCTCGTGATTTTAGACAGATACATTTCTTCCAACCAAATACATCAGGGCGGAAAAATCGCGAATGTGAAAAAACGCGAAGCCTTTATGGAGTGGCTCGCCGAAATGGAATATAAAGTTTTCAAAATTCCTGTGCCGGATCTCACTATATATTTATCTTTGCCGATTGAAATGGTTTTGAAATTGATAAAAGAGAGAAATAAAAAAAAGAGCAGAGCGTATTTGAAAGGAAAGAAAGATGCTCATGAGAAAGATAGAAAGTTTATGAAGAATTCTATCAAGAGCGCACTTTGGCTCGCAGGGACACAAAAAGGATGGCTTCGAATAAATTGTGAAGAAAAAGGACAAATGAGAACTCGCGAGGATATTCACGAAGAAGTTTATAAAAAAATTAAAAAAGTTTTGAAATGAAAATAAAAGTTAAAAAATTACATAAAGATGCGAAGTTGCCCACACATGGGCATCCGGGTGATGCAGGGATAGATTTTTACACGATTGAAGATGTCGTTTTTCCGCCAGGCAAACAAATGCATGTTCCCACGGGTGTAGCGATTGAAATACCAGACGGATGTGTGGGGCTTATTTGGGATAAATCTAGGATTTCTTTTAATCTTGGACTTAAGGTGATGGGCGGGGTTATTGACGCTGGTTATCGAGGAGAAATCATTATGAATCTATTAAATGTTTCGGACAAAGAAGTTATAATAGAGAAGGGACATAAAATAGCCCAAATGGTTATCCAAAAATTTGAAGATTGTGAGATACTAGAAGTGGATGAAGTTTCGGGAACAGTTCGGGGTGATGGTAAATTTGGTAGTACGGGGCATAAATAATATAAATATGGAACAAAAAATAAAAAATTGGATAAAAGAAATTTTAAAGATTGAGGGAGATTTTGTATTAGCGCATCCCAAGGATATTAAAAATGGTGACTATGCTTTTTTTTCGTCTTTAGAAAATGAGAAAGAAGCCTTGGAGAAATTAGAAAAAAATAAATTAGCAGAAATAGAAAAAATAGAGATAGCCGGCAAGTTTATTAATTTTTTTTTATCCCGAGAGTTTTTTAGTCAAAGCATTGAGGAAATTTTAAACGAAGGAAACGGCTATGGAAAAAATGAATTGCTCTCGGGCAAAAAAATAATGGTGGAATATACCGATCCTAATCCTTTCAAGCCTTTTCACATCGGGCACCTAATGACGAATGCCATCGGTGAATCCATCGCGAGAATTTTAGAACACTCTGGCGCACTGGTCGCTAGGGCGAATTATCAAGGTGACGTGGGTTTGCATGTAGCGAAAGCTATTTATGGACTATTGGATAATGAGAAACTCCAAAACAAGGCTGGTTCTATCGCTCTCCAGGCTGGAAATATCGGACATGCATATTCTCGAGGCGCGGAGCTTTATGAAACAGACGAAAAAGCGAAAAAAGAAATAGATGAAATAAATAAAAAACTTTATGACAAGAGCGACGAGAAAATAAACGAAATATACAAATGGGGTTTTGATGTGACGATGGAAGCTTTTGAGGATTTGTATAAAATTCTCGGCACGAAATTTGATTTTTACTTTTTGGAAAGTGCAATGACAGATATAGGGAAAGAAATTGTTCAAGCAAATATCGGTAAAATTTTTGAAAAATCAGACGGAGCTGTGATCTTTAAAGCAGAAAAATTTGACCCAAAATTACATACAAGAGTTTTCATCACTTCTCAAGGTTTGCCGACTTACGAGACGAAAGAGCTGGGTTTAACTAAGGAAAAATTTAAAACAGAACCCAATATGGATTTATCCATAACCATCACTGCGAATGAACAAATGGATTATATGCGGGTCGTGGCAAAAGCTCTTTCAATAATTCATCCAGATTTTGAAAATAGAATGAAACACATTACCCACGGCATGATGCGCTTTGTGGGTGGGAAAATGAGTTCTAGAAAAGGGAATGTGATTACTGGTGAGTCACTTATGGGCGATGTTCACGATATGGTTTTAGAAAAAATGACCGATCGAAATTTTTCGCCTGAAGAACAAGAAAAAATTGCTAACGAAGTCGGAGTGGCGGCGATAAAATATTCCATTCTGAAACAATCCATCGGCGGAGATATTATCTACGATTTTGAAAAGTCTATTTCTTTTGAAGGGGATTCCGGACCATATTTGCAATATTCTTATACTCGCGCGAATTCCGTATTAGAAAAAGCGCAAAAAGAAAATATTTTGCCGGATTTTGAAAAGGTGCCGGAAGAAATTTTTGAATTGGAAAAATTGTTATATAAATTTCCAGAAATCGTCTCTCGTTCCGCTTCATTATATGAGCCACACCACATTGCGAATTATTTGATAGAAATCGCCCGCTCATTTAATAGTTTTTATGGAAATACTGTTATTGTTAGCAAAGATGATCAATATTCTTCATACAAAATAGCCCTAACCTACGCATTTTCATTTGTAACGAAAACTGGACTGCACTTGCTCGGTATCGAAGCACCGAGGAAGATGTAGATTGTTTTTTGTGGTATTAGTTGTATTATTTAAGTATTAATACTAACTTTAAATTAAATGGAGCATAAAAATATTTTAATTCGTGTTGTGTTGTTTGTGTTTATTTTAATAGTGATCAATTCCTTCCTTATGTATTATTTGAATCGTAAAAATATTGTTTTCAAAAAATGCCTGGATGTTGTTCCACAAGAGAATCTTTTAAACTTGGAGTCATTTAAAACAAATGTAGATATATGCAAGTCGCAGAATTAGAAAAAATGTATTATGAAAAATAAAATAATAGTTGTTTTAATATTGGTTGTGTTAATGTATGGAGCTTATACTTATTTTAGTAAGCCCTGGCAATTAAATCTTTACGGAGAAGGTGTAACTCTTATGCGGATAGATTATAAATCAAAAGAAACTTGCTTATCAGCCGGTAACGCTTATTACGGAGATGGAACAACTCAATATAAAAGGTTTGATTGTGGGTACAAATGTAGTTTTGTTGGCAGTAAAGATGACTTAAGTAACTCTCCTGTGTGTGAAAATATTTGTGATAACTTTGGATGTAGATAATTTTTTAAAATTGTCTGTTCTATCGGGTTTCAAGTATCGATTTTATAGGTACAAGCTCTGTGCTCTAGCCGAATTGAGCTGTTTTGATATTTATGTTATTATTTCTTTACAAGCGTTGAAGGGGAAATCACCCTAGAGCTTTGGGAAGAAACCCGCGAGGGGAGTAGAACCCATTAAATGAGAAGTAAACAAGGTGGTACCACGAGAAACTCGTCCTTGTATAACAATTTTTATTGTTGTACGTGGACGAGTTTTTTATTTATCAAAATATAACATACCAACAAACTGGAGTTTGTAGGGATATAAATTATGAAAGAAGAAGAAACAAACAAGACAAACAAAAAAAGTGAAACGGCGTTGCGCGAGGAAAGAATTTTAGAATTTTGGAAAGAAAAGAAAATTTTTGAGAAATCTCTAGAACAAACTGAAGGGAAGAAGGAATTTATTTTTTACGAAGGTCCACCGACGGCAAACGGCAAGCCGGGGATTCACCATTTGGAGGCGCGAGCGTTCAAGGACGTAATCCCGAGATATAAAACGATGCAGGGATATCACGTGCGCCGAAAAGGCGGATGGGATACGCATGGTCTTCCTGTGGAATTACAAGTAGAAAAAAAATTGGGACTTAATTCCAAAAAGGCGATTGAAGAATATGGAATTGCGAAATTTAATCAGGAATGTAAAGAAAGCGTTTGGGAATATTTGGAAATTTGGAATAAATTTACCAAGCGTATCGGATATTGGGTGGATCAAGAAAATCCATATGTTACTTATCACAATAAATTTATTGAATCTGTTTGGAATATCGTAAAAAAAATAAACGAACAGAATTTACTTTATAAAGATTATAAAGTCGTACCTTGGTGTCCGCGTTGTGGCACAGCTCTTTCTTCGCACGAACTAGCCCAAGGGTATGAAGATGTAAAAGATTTGTCTGTTTATGTGAAATTTAAAATAAAGGCCTTCGCCGATGCTTCTGCTCAGGTCCTCGGTTCTCTGGGTCCCCAACCCCAGCCAGACCATTCGCACAAGCATACGGCTTCGGCTAATACATATATTCTAGCTTGGACGACGACTCCTTGGACATTGCCGGGGAACGTTGCTTTGGCAGTTGGTAAAGATATTGATTATGTGAAAATTAAATTTGGCAACGAGATTTTTATCTTAGCTAAGGCCCGACTTTCCATAATTGATGGTGAATATGAAATTACAGAAGAAATGAAAGGCAAAGATTTAATCGGCTTAGAATACGAACCACTTTATCCGTATCTTGCCAATATTATTTCTGAAAGCGAAAAACCGAAATTAGAAAAAGCATACAAAGTTTACGGGGCAGATTTCGTGACGACTGAAGATGGAACTGGTGTTGTGCACACGGCGGTGATGTATGGGCAAGATGACTTTGCTCTCGGAACGCAAATTAGTTTACCGAAACAGCATCTCGTGGGCCTAGATGGTAAATTCTTGCCTGGCACAGATATTTTTGAAGGCAGATTTGTAAGAGACGAAGAAGTGGCAGTTGATGTTATTAAGGATTTGGCGCACCGCGGATTGTTATTGAAAAAAGAAAAATATGAACACTCATATCCGCATTGTTGGCGTTGTCATACTGCGCTCATTTATTATGCGCGGGATTCTTGGTATATCAGAGTAACTGATCCAAAAATCAAAGAAAAGATGATTGCGGAAAACAAAGAAATAAATTGGGAACCAGCACATATTCGTGATGGACGTTTCGGTGAGTGGCTAAGGGAGATAAAAGACTGGGCAGTTTCTCGCGAGCGATATTGGGGAACCCCGCTTCCGGTTTGGCAATGTGAAAAATGTAAAAAAATTGATGTTCTGGGGAGTTTGGAAGAAATAAAAGAAAAGACAAAAAAATCTGGGAATAAATATTTTGTGATGCGACATGGAGAATCAGAAAACAATGTTCAAAATATTTTATCTAATTCTCTAAACGACAACTACCACCTTACTGAAAAGGGGAAAGAACAAGTAAGAAAAAGTGCGCAAGAATTGAAAAATGCAAAAATTGATCTAGTCATATATTCTCCCTTAACGAGAACGAAAGAAACTGCAGAAATTATTATTTCGTCTCTCGGAATAAAGAAGGAGCAGACAATCGAAGAGGATTCTTTGCTAGAGTGGAACGTCGGCAAATATAATGGTAAAAAAATTGATGACTTACTAAAAGAGTTTCCTCATACTTTGATACGTTTTGAAAAAAGACCAGAAGGTGGAGAATCCTATACCGATGTTAAAAACAGAGTTGGAAAATTAATTTATGAGCTTGAGTCTAAATATACTAATAAAAATATTTTATTAGTAACACACGAAGTGACTGCCTTTTTGCTTATATCTGTGGCTTTGGGTCTTGATAAAAAAAACACTATAGAATTTCGGGGCGAAAAGGATAATATAAAGAATGCCGAAATTAAAGAAATAGATTTTTCAATTCTCCCACATAATGAAAATTATGAATTAGATTTGCACAAACCGTACATAGACAAAGTGCCGCTTGTTTGTAGTTGTAGTGGTAATTTGGTAAGAACAAAAGAAGTGATGGATGTTTGGTTTGATTCCGGTGCGATGCCTTTCGCGCAAGATCACTACCCATTTGAAAATAAAAATTGGGTAGATGGTCCAGGTTATCCTGCTGACTTCATTTCAGAGGCGATAGATCAAACACGCGGATGGTTTTACACTCTGCACGCCGTGGGAATGCTTGTGGGGCGAGGGAAGGCTTTTAAAAACGTTATCTGTTTAGGACATTTACTTGATGCTAAGGGTAAAAAAATGTCTAAATCTCTCGGTAATATTGTTGATCCATGGGAAGCGATGGATAAATATGGTGTTGATACACTTCGTCTCTGGATGTATTCAGTTAATCAGCCAGGTGAGTCAAAGAATTTTGATGAAAAAACTGTGGCCTTGTTGCATCAACAAGTTTTTGGGTTGCTTTATAACGTGCTTGCGTTTTATGAACTTTACAGAGATAAAAATTTAGAAAAAAATAACAAACCTAAATCAAAAAATATTTTAGACATTTGGACTTTGACGAGACTGGATGAATTAATAGAACTTACAACAAAGAATCTTGATAATTACAAATTACTTGAGCCAACGAGGGCATTTCGAGATTTTGTTGGTGATCTCTCTACTTGGTATTTGCGTCGTTCGCGTGAAAGAATAAAAGAAGGAGATAACGAAGCAAAACAAACTCTCTATTTTATATTAAAAACTCTGGCAAAATTGATTGCCCCATTCGCACCATTTTCGGCAGAGGATATTTGGTCAAAATTAAAAAATGAAAAAGATGAAGAAAGTGTGCATTTAGCAGAATGGCCTGCCTGCGCAGGCAGGCCGACTGTGTTAAAGACCGTCTTTGGTATTTTTGGATTTGGCGAACCAAAAATTATAGAAAAAATGGAGGCAGTTAGAAATATTGTGACTCTTGGCCTCGAGGCAAGACAAAAAGCTGGGATAAAAGTTCGTCAACCACTTGCTAAACTACAAATAAAGAATTTCAACCTAGAAGAAGAGTATATGGAGCTCATAAAAGATGAAATAAACATAAAAGAAATCAAAGAAAATAAAAATATAGAAACAGAAGTATTGCTAGACACAGAAATTACCGGAGAATTAAAACAAGAAGGAGATTATCGAGAATTGGCGCGAGCCCTACAAGAGATAAGAAAGAAGATAGGGCTTACTCCGAGTGATGTTGTTACCCTTGTTGTCGAAACCAATGATATGGGTAAAAAATTGATAGAAAAGTTTGAAGTGGAAATCAAAAAAGTTGTACTCGTGTCTAAAATTGAATATAAAGGAAACGAGGGGAAAGAGGTGAAGATAGGTGATTTAATTTTTAAAGTAAAAATTGAAAAATAAAATATGCATCACATTTATCACACAGAGGGAATAATATTAGGAAGTAAAAATTTTGGTGAAACAGGAAAATATTATTCTATTTTTACTCGCGACCTAGGAATGATTTATGCTTCGGCACAGGGTGTGCGCAAAATGTCTTCCAAATTACGTTTTGTTTTACAGGATTTTGCTTATATCAAAGTTGATCTTGTGCAAGGTAAAAATTTTTGGCGAGTAACTAGCGCCTCAAAAACTAATGCTCTAGAACAGCTCTTAAAAAAAACCGAGACTTTTGAAGTTGTTTCTAACATCGCTAGGTTACTAAAAAGATTACTTGCTGGCGTTGAAAAAAACGAGGCTCTGTTTAATGATTTGATAAATGGTTTATCTATTTTAGAAAAAATAGAGGGAAAAGCTGATTTGCAGAATATCGAAGCTATTATTGTTTTACGCATTCTAAACAATTTAGGATATATAGGAGGAAATGAAATGCTACAAAACCTTGTTAAATCTCCATTTGAAGAGAGTTTGATATTTGAAATTTCTAAATCAAGATCTCAGGTGTTACATCAGATAAACAAGGCTCTCAAGGAGACGCATTTGTAAAATATCTGTCCCGTAAGAAATTTTCTAAATTTCGTTCGGGATGCTACAATTATACGTATGTCGCTAGGAGACGAAAATAAACTTAACAAACTTGAAGATTTAAAAAGCAAACTCTTCAGTAAAAATTATCAAACTAAGATAGAACATCGAGATATCTTTTCTCACCCTCGCAGGGAGGATGTGTCGGATTCTTGGGGAACTGAAGAAAAAATTGATTCCAAAAGTGTTGAAAATTTTTTTATGAAAACTTCCAAATTTAAGAATTTTTTTGTTTTTTCATTGATTTTTTTTGTTTTGGCTTTAGGATATGCCGCTTATGTTTTTTTTGCTGGAGGAAATACTGTTTCCAATGATAATATCGATATTTCCATTCTTGGTAATAATTTTACAGCTGGAGGGGAAGAACTTTCATTAATCGTGGGGATTACAAACAAAAACAGCTCTTCATTAGATCTAGTAGATCTTATCGTGGAATACCCAAAGGGTTCTTCGTCTGATTTGTCTTCTGACACTGAACGTTTTCGTCTATCACTTGGCACGATTTCAGGGGGGGCTGTTCATAATGAAAATTTGAAAGTAGTACTCTTTGGAGAACAGGGAAGTACTCGTCCTATAAAAATTTCTATTGAGTATCGAGTAGCGGGGTCTAATGCTATTTTTGTAAAAGAAAAACTTTACGAAGTAAATATTAATTCCACGCCAATAAACTTAACAGTAGATGCTCCGCTTTCTATAAGTCCTAATCAAGAAATTACTTTGAATGTGAAAGCAACATTAAACTCTACTGAACCATCTCAAAAAATACTTGTGAAGCTTGATTATCCTGTAGGATTTGCTTTTATAAAATCTGTACCAGCACCTTCTTTTGGTAATAATGTTTGGAATTTAGGAGACCTTGCTCCAGGAGTGGAACACAGTATTTCTATCACTGGTAAAATGATTGATGTTTTTGATGGAGAAGAAAAAACCTTTAATACCTTGAGTGGTTTACAATCCAGTACGGACAAATCTGTAATTGGTATTGTTTTCAATTCAGTAAAAAACATTATTACAATAAAAAAACCTTTTGTTGAAGCAAATATTTTTGTAAATGGTATATCCAAAAGAGAATACGCCACAGATTGGAAGACACCAGTTAATGTTGAAATACGTTATGCTAATAATTTAGATACCAAGGTAGATGATTTACAAATACAAGCAAAGATTTCTGGGAATGCCGCCAATCGTCAGACGATAAGAGCGACGCAAGGATTTTATGATTCATCTAGTGATGTAGTAACTTGGAATCAAAATTCTAAAAATCAACTTAAAGAAGTAAATCCGGGTGATTCTGGATCTGTTACTTTTTCCGTTTCTCCACTCTCGCTTTTCTCTGCCTCGGGAGGAATTCTTTCCAATCCTACTATAAATATAGAAGTAAATATTTCTGGCAAACAAGCGACCGAAGGTTTTGCAGTTAATGAGTTGAATAATTCTTCCTCTGCAACCATAAGAATTATTTCTGATGTTGGATTTTCTGCAAAAGCGCTTTATTATTCTGGGTCTTTTACTAATACTGGGCTGATCCCTCCTAAGGCTGAAAAAGCTACGACCTACACTATTGTTTGGACTCTTTCAAATACTGCAAATAGTATTTCGGGAGTACAAGTCAACTCCACTCTTCCTCCTTGGGTAACTTTCGTAGGACCATTTTTACCTGCTAGTGAAAATTTAACTTACAACTCTTCTACAAAAGGAGTTGTTTGGAATGTTGATAGAATTCCGAAGGGGGCAGGAATCACAGGGCCTTCGCGAACCGTTTCTTTTCAAGTATCTTTCACTCCGTCGCTTTCTCAAGTAGGCACAATTCCAACTATTATAAATGATGCAATTTTGACTGGGCATGATGATTTTGCTAATGTAGATGTGAAAGTAAATAAAATAGGCTTAAACACAAGACTTGATAGTGATGCGGCTTTCCCTGGCAATGGAGGTGTTGTGGTAAATTAAAAAAATGCAAGATAAAAACAAAAAAGAAAATAATGATTTAATGGAAAAGATAGTTTCGCTTTGTAAAAGACGGGGATTTATTTTTCCAGGTTCGGAAATATATGGTGGTCTAGCAGGGACTTATGATTATGGTCCGCTTGGTTCTCTGTTGAAAAAGAATATAGAGGATTCTTGGGTAAATTATTTTGTGCGTAGCAGGGAAAATATTTATTTGATAGACACCCCCATCTTGATGCACCCGAGAGTGTGGGAAGCTTCAGGACACGTTGAGAATTTTGCAGATCCTGTTTCAAAATGCAAGTCTTGCGGGCACAGTTTTCGCACTGACCAGATAGAAAATAAAGAAATTTGTTCAAATTGCGGCGGAAAATTAAGTGTACCGAATAATTTTAATTTAATGCTTGAAACCAAAATGGGAGCATCAGAAGAAACGGCAATCAAAACTTACCTAAGGCCGGAAGAAGCTCAAAGCATGTTTGTTAATTTTAAAAATGTTTTACAATCATTATCTCCTAAAATACCTTTTGGCATAGCGCAAATCGGAAAAGCGTTCAGAAACGAGATAACTCCTCGAGATTTTACTTACAGGCTACGCGAGTTTGAGATAATGGAGTTTGAATATTTTATTCACCCTAGTGCACCATGGGAGTCTTATTTTGATAATTTTCTGTTGGAACAAAAAGAGTGGCTTTCCAGAATTGGTGTTGACGTAAAAAAACTTCATGCTTTTGAGCACCCAAAGGAGGGACGGGCCCACTATAGTATAAAAACAATAGATTTAGAGTTTGAGTACCCGTTTGGAACCAAAGAATTGACTGGTTTATCACACAGGGGAGATTTTGACTTAAAAAGACATCAAGAATTTTCCGGTGAAAAAATGGAAGTATTGGACGAAACAACAGGAGAGAGATTTATTCCACATGTTATAGAGCCGACTATCAGTATAGATAGAGCTATCTTGGCGCTTCTTTGTTCTGCCTATAGGGAAGATGGAGCTGGAGATGACGTGAGAGTTTATCTAAAACTGCCTCCCTTTATTGCTCCGTATAAAGCCTGTGTTTCTCCGTTGTTGAAAAATAAATCGGAACTTGTTTCTTATGCAAAAAATGTATTTAAAGAATTAAAAAATGAATTTGGCTGGGTGGTATGGGATGACAATGGTAACATCGGCAAGCGTTATCGTCGTCAGGATGAAATCGGGACGCCATTTTGTATTGTAGTTGATTTTGATACGCTTTCGGATGATACTGTGACGGTCCGCGATAGAGATACAGGAGAACAAGAAAGAATAAAAGTTGCTGATTTAAAAAATTACATAAAAGAAAAAACAAATTAAACAAAAGAATGAATTTTTCAAAAAAAGTTTTACACAATGGCCTGCGAGTGATAACCGTGCCGATGAAGGATAACCCCACAGCTACTGTTTTGGTGCTCGTGGAGGCTGGATCTAAATACGAAGAAAAAAAAGTGAATGGTATTTCACACTTTTTAGAACATATGTGTTTCAAGGGGACGGCGAAAAGACCTAAGGCTATTGATATTTCAAAAGAATTAGATACTCTTGGGAGTCAATACAACGCTTTCACCGCCCAAGAATATACAGGATATTATGCGAAGTCTGATGCACGACACTTTCATAAAATTTTTGATATTGTTTCGGATATTTATTTAAATTCCACTTTTCCAGACACAGAAATGCAAAAAGAAAAAGGTGTGATTATTGAAGAGATAAATATGTATGAAGATATGCCCCAGAGACATGTACAAGATCTCATAATGAAACTCCTTTACGGAGATCAACCAGCGGGTTGGAACATCGCAGGAGAAAAGAAAAATATTTTAAAAATGAAACGAGATGATTTTGTAAAATACAAAAAACAACATTATCTACCAGAAGCCACCGTACTTATAGTGGCTGGAGCGGTAACAGAAAAAGAAGTAATGGACGAAGTGAATAAGGTTTTTGGTAAAGTTGCACGAGGTAAAAAAGTAAATAAAAGAAAAGTAAAAGAAATTCAAAAGAAGCCAGAAGTACTTATAAATTTCAAAAAAACAGACCAAACCCATTTTGTTTTGGGCGTGCGTACTTACGGTTTATCTAATAAAAAAAATGCTGTGCTTTCCGTTTTGGGTGGAGTACTCGGGGGAGGAATGAGTTCAAGACTTTTCCAGAAACTTCGCGAGGAAATGGGTGTTGGATATTATGTTCGCGCATACAATGACGCCTATACAGATCATGGTTTTTTTCAAATTTCAGCTGGGGTGGACAATAAAAGAATCGAAGAAGTGATTAAAGCCGTTATTTTAGAATGCAACAAATTAAAAAACGAAAAAGCGAGTGAAGAAGAATTAAATAAAGTAAAAGAATATTTAATAGGGAACATGAAGCTTTCGCTAGAATCAAGTGATGACATTGCGAATTTTTATGGAGGGCAAGAACTTTTGAAACGTGAAACAAAGAGTGCACAAGAAAAGGCGACAGAGATACGCAAGGTGACTGTAGGAGAAGTGCAAAATCTAGCCAAAGATATTTTTAAAAACAATAAACTAAATTTAGCACTTATTGGACCCTTTAAAGAAAAAACTAAATTCCTAAAAATATTAAGATTTTAGTCTTTTTTGTGGTATTATATTTTTATGCTTGAAAAAAGTAGCGTTACTCATATTTCCATATCTACTGGTACGATGATTCGTGCTACCTTAGTCGTCATTTGTATATTTTTGGCGTGGGTTTTGCGAGATTTGATTTTAGTAATTTTGACAGCTATTGTTATTGCTTCTTTTATCGATTCTTCCGTTCCTCATTTGCAAAAATATGGAATTAATAGAATTTTGGGGATTGTTATCATCTATGCCGTGTCACTCTTTTCCATGTTTGCATTGTTTTATCTTTTCGCTCCATTATTGATAACTGAAATTTATAATTTTTCTTCATTTCTTTCTTCTTATTTTCCAGATATTTCTTTAATTAATTTTTTCAAAAATGAAGCCTTCTCAGGGGCTAAAGGAATAGTAGGTTCTCTTTCAGGGCATTTTTCACTTGCTAGCCTTTTGTCTGTATCCAAAGCTTTTGTCTTAAATCTTTCCGGCGGATTTTTCCAAGTTCTTTCTGTAGCTTTCGGAGGTATTTTCAATTTTGTACTTATTGTCATAGTTGCTTTTTATCTTTCGATCCAAGAAAAAGGAATAGAAAATTTTCTCAAGATTATCGTTCCTGTGGAGTACGATGATTATGTGGCAGATTTGTGGACACGTTCGAGTCATAAAATAGGTCTTTGGGTGAGGGGGCAATTACTTATTGGTCTTGTCGTTGGTATTTTAATTTATCTAATACTTGCTCTTCTTGGTGTAGAGTATGCATTTCTTTTAGCTATTATTGCAGGAATAATGGAAATGGTTCCTTATGGTATTTGGGTTGCTCTAGTTCCAGCTTTTGCTTTTTCTTATCTTTCCAGTGGAGTCTCGAGCGCTCTTATGGTCACAGGAGCGTATCTCATAGTTCATCAATTTGAAGTTTTTCTTTTTGCTCCTCTGATAATAAAAAAAATTGTTGGCCTTTCCCCGATTGTTATCATTCTTTCAGTAGTTATCGGCTTTGAATTAAGCGGATTTTGGGGAGCAATATTGGCTATTCCATTAGCTGTTATTGTGATGGAATTTTTGAATGACATGGAAAAAGATAAAATTTTAGCTCATGCAAGTAATGAAAAAAAATAGTTTCTACATTACGACGACACTTCCATATGTAAATGCAGATCTTCATCTAGGGCATGCTCTTGAATTTGTGCGGGCAGATGTCATCGCGCGCTATAAAAAACTTCAAGGTTTTGATGTGTTTTTTAATACCGGTACAGACGAGCACGGAATGAAAATATATGAGAAAGCGTTATCTCTAGGAAAAAATCCTAAAGAGTTTGTAGATGAAAGTTTTTTGAAGTTTAAAGAGTCGGTAAAGATTTTTGGGATGGATGAAGAGAATTTACATTTTGTGCGTACTACGGATGAACACCACACAAAAACAGCGCAAGAATTTTGGAAACGGGTAAGTGATAATGGGTATATTTATAAAAAAAATTACGAAGCGAAATACTGCGTCGGTTGTGAGGAAACAAAAAGTGATTCAGAGCTTGTAAACGATGAATGTCCGATTCATCCTGGACGTCCGCTAGAAATAATTCAAGAAGAAAATTATTTTTTCAGATACAGCGCCTTCGGAGAAAAATTGCTGAAATTTTATGAAGAAAATCCAAATTTTGTTATACCGGATTTTCGTTTCAATGAAATAAAAGCTTTTGTAGAAAGAGGTCTGCAAGATTTTTCTATTTCACGCTTGAAATCTAAAATGTCGTGGGGAATACCTGTGCCGGGGGATGATGAGCATGTGATGTACGTGTGGTTTGATGCATTGGTAAATTATATTTCCACTCTCGGCTGGCCGGAAGACAAAGAAAATTTTGAAAAATTTTGGATGAACGGCAACCCTACACAATATTGTGGTAAAGATAATTTAAGATTTCAATCGGCGATGTGGCAAGCAATGTTAATGGCCGCTTTTGGCGACGATAAACATTGTTCACACCAAATTATTATAAACGGTTTTATTACGGCTGAACATGGCTTAAAAATGTCTAAGACTCTAGGTAACGTAGCTGATCCGAAAGAAATAGTCGCCGAATATGGGACCGATGCTCTTCGTTATTTCCTTTTGCGCGAGATTTCTTCTTTTGAAGATAGTCCATTTACCATGGAGCGATTTAAAGAGGCTTATAATTCAGGGCTGGCAAATGGATTAGGGAATTTGGTAAGTCGAGTAATGACCCTTTCAGAAAAATATTTAGATAGTCCTGCCGATGGAATTCCTGCTCCCGTCCCGCAAGTGGGCAATTTTTTGAATATATATGATGTGCAGTTTGCGATAAAAAGTGTTTTTGATTTAGTAAATGATCTCGATAAACACATTCAAGACACAGAACCGTTTAAAGTAATTAAAACTGATTTAGAGAAAGGGAAAGTTCTTATTAAAAACAACGTACAACAATTATTTACCATAGCAGTTTCGCTAGAACCATTTTTACCAGAGACTTCTGAAAAAATTAGACATTTAATCAAAGAGAACAAAAAACCAGAAAAACCACTATTTTTGAGGAAAGAATAAAATGCCTAAATACATAGACATACATGCGCATTTAGATTCTAGATTTTTTAAGGAAAACTTGAAAGAAGTTATTGATAGAATGGTTGAAAAAGAGATTGGCGCCATCACTATTGGCGTGGATTATGAGACTTCCAAGGAAGCAATTGCGATGGCAGGAAAATATGATTTCATTTGGGCTGGGGTTGGGTTACACCCGGCGGACAACGTTAACGAAGTTTTTGATTTTGATAAATATTTAGAATTGGCAAAAAACTCAAAAGTAGTTTGTATTGGTGAATGTGGCTTAGATTATTTTCGAGAGGAGGACGAAGAGAAAAAAAACAAGCAAAAAGAAATTTTTAAAAAACATATTGAAATTGCTGTTGTTTCAAACAAGCCACTTATGATGCACGTGCGCCCCACGAAGGGGAGCATGGATGCTTATCAAGATGCGCTTTCTATTTTGGAGGAATATAAAAATAAAGTAGGAGAAAAACTGGAAGGTAATTTTCATTTTTTTGCCGGTGATTTGTCCATAGCCAAAAAAGCACTAAGCTTGGGTTTTACGATGTCTTTCGATGGTCCGATAACCTTCGCCAGAGATTATGATGAAGTTATTAAATTTTTACCCCTAGAATTAATCATGGCAGAAACCGATGCTCCCTTTGCAGCCCCTGTTCCGTATCGTGGCGGAACTTGTGAACCATTCATGGTTATAGAAATTATCAAAAAAATTGCTGAGATTAAAAATCTACCAGAAGAAGAGGTCGCACAAGCTATTGTTCTAAATGCCAAACGAGTTTTTGGAATTTAGAAGGGCTTTACCCCCACACTTATTTTAAAAGGTAATACAAAATAAGTGTGGGGGTTTACTTTTTAAGGGCTTTTTGCTACTATGAAACACATGTCGGAAGTGGAAAATAAAAGTGAAAATGAAATAGGAGAAGATACAAATTCGAGAGTTTACGAAGTTGGATATCTTTTAGCGCCTACTATAATAGAGGAAAATTTGCCGATTGTTTATGGCAATTTAAAGGATTTAATATCCTCTTTCGGAGGTGTCGCTATTTCAGACGAAATGCCTAAGATGATAAATCTTGCTTACTCAATGACGAAAGTTGTATCAAACGTACGCAATAAATTTAACACAGCCTATTTTGGTTGGGTTAAATTCACAATGGATAGCGATAAGGTTTTAGAATTGAAAAAGAAGCTTGATCTTGATCCGGATTTTATTCGATTTTTGATATTAAAAACAGTTAAAGAAAATACAATTGCGACAAAAAGATTTGTAAGCAGAGAAACACGTCGAAGACCGATGGTAAAGAAAAATGAAAGCAATGAAACAGCTACTCCGATAAACAAAGAAGAGATTGATAAAGAAATAGATGCATTAGTTGAAGCCTAAATTTAAAAAATAATCATGTATTTAAATAAAGCAATCGTAATAGGAAACCTTACTCGCGACCCAGAACTTCGCTCGCTTCCTTCTGGTATAAAAGTTTGTACATTTTCTCTTGCTACTAATCGTGTTTGGAAAGACAAGAACGGCGCACGACAGGAATCAACTGATTATCATAATGTTGTAGTTTTCGGACGCCAAGCAGAAACCGTTGCGCAATATATGAAAAAAGGAAGTTCTATTTTAGTGGAAGGAAGAATGCAGACAAGAAGTTGGGATGACAAGACTAGTGGAGAAAAGAAATATCGTACAGAAATAGTAGCTGATCGCACTCAATTTGGACCGAAGGGTGGAGCGGGAACTGGAGGAGGAACGACGAATGCAGGTTCAAAAGCTCCAGCAGCAGAAAGCCAAGAAGTTGATGCGATAGAATATCCAGAAGAAGACATTAATCCCGAAGACATACCTTTCTAAAAATTAGAAATTATTAATTACAAAATCATGAAACAAGATTATTTTTCAGCCAACAATATAAAGTATATAGACTATAAGGATATTGAAATTCTAAAGAAATTTTTGAATCCGAACGGTAAGATCGTGAGTCACAAGCGCACAGGAGTGACTTCTAAGAATCAACGCGTTTTAGCTTCAGCCATCAAGCATGCGCGATTTTTGGGTTTACTTCCATTTGTAGTTAAATAACTTACAAAGAATATTGTTTCTAGGGTACGGATTTTTTAAGCTTAAAAAATCCTGAAGTTCTCGGCTCGACAGCCTCGAAACCCCCTAAAAATAATATTCTTTTTTATAAAATTATGTCACAACTTCAATACAACGAAATTCGCGAAAAGAAAATAATAATTCATAATGATGAACCATGTGAAGTGGTAGAGTCACATGTTGCTCGCACCCAACAACGAAAACCACAGAATCAGGTTAAATTACGAAGTTTGATATCAGGGAAAGTTTTCCCCGCTACTTTTCATGTTTCTGATTCCGCAGATGAGGCAGATATCATAAAGCGTGATATTACTTTTTTATATGAAAACAAGGGAGAATATTGGTTCTGTGATCCAGAAGATAAAAGTAACAGATTCAAATTGAATGAAGCACTTATTGGAAATGCAGGAAAATTTTTAAAACAAAACGGGAATGTTACTGCTTTGGTTTGGGACAATGATGGAGAAGAAGTAACTATTAAATTATCTTTGCCGATTAAAATGGAATTTAAAGTAAAAGAAGCTCCACCAGCGGTGAGGGGAGATACTTCAAAAGGGGGCAATAAAATCATTACTCTTGAAAATGGCGCAACCTTAAACGCTCCGATGTTTATAAGCGAAGGGGATACTATTCGAGTAAATACTGAAACGGGAGAATATGTTGAGAGGGCATAAAATAAACTAGTATTATTTAATATTATCTTTTGGTAGGCCGATTATTATGGAGCGGTTATTGTAGTCTTTTTCAAAATCCTCGTAGGTGGCGAGATAGTGGTCTTTTTGTTGTTCTTTGGTAATAGAAGCTGGATCTACATAATAAAATCCAGCAGGACTATATCCGGTAACGACAATCATGTGAGTAGATACTGTTCTGCCAAGAAATTTTCTATCGCAAGAAGAAATAATCAATTTTCCATTGTCTAATTCATTTTTAATTTCCTCTACACTAAAAGGGGATTTTCTGTAAGCATCGAGACCGTATTTTTTTGCTGTATCGACGAAATATTGATGAACCCAGCCTATTTTGGGAATGTATCCCTTCGGATCTTCTTTTCCTTTTGTGACTATTTCTTCTAGCCCAGGTATTTCAGTATCTGTTTTGAATGTTTTTATTGTTATATAAAGGCAAGTAATGCCACAAGCCGTTAGGGCATCCATCTTGTCTCCAATATCTAAATATTGCGACTGATATTCTACGTTTGTGTAATAGGGACCCACTTCTTTTTTATCTCTACGTACTCCAATATTTTCTTGCATAAGTTTATATTTTTGTGATCATCATTTTTCTCCAGAATTTAATAAAGTTTTCAACTGAGACGAAGTGTAATGATCCGTTTTCTTTAGTTGAAGCTGCCGGGTCATGATAGAAAAATCCCGCGATGGACTTATCGGGATTAATTTTGATTCCAACGATAAGCACAATATGAAAACTAATTTGCTCAAGGCATAGTTTGTTTACCGAAACGATAACAGGACCTCCATCCAAAATGCCTTCCTTGATTTGCTGAAGAGACTGTTCTATCGGACAATTCTCTAATCTTGCATAATTCAAGCCATTTTCTTGCAACAATCCAACTAAATAACTGTGTAGCCAGCCAAGGGGCGTGAACCCACCATTATTATGTCCATTTTCAATTAAACTATTTATATTCACTGGAATTTTTTGTAAAGACAAAATCATTCCGACTGCGCAAATTCCGCAAGAAGTAGCTGTTTTAAAATAATCCAAACCAGAAACACTACTATAACCAATATATGGTGTATCGATAATATGATCAGTTGTAATTTTTTCCTCAGTTTTCATTTTTACGCTTCTTCGGCGAATTTTTTACGAATTTCTTTTAGAATTTCCTTAGAAATTTTTTCATTTTCTTTTAAGAAGGTTCGAGTAGAATCATAACCTACTCCCAATTTTATTTTTTCCTTTGCTTCTCCGCCTGGTGTACCTGTCTGCGCAGGCAGGTAGAAATATGAATTTCCAGTTTTTTCAATAATCTTAAACTTCTCACCCAAGGCCATGATCTCTCCCTCTTTGGAAATACCTTCATTGTAAATAATGTCAAATTCTGTTTGTTTAAATGGAGCGGCCACTTTATTTTTTACTACTTTCACGCGAGTACGACTACCAACGATTTCTTCTCCCTTTTTGATTTGGGCGATTTTACGTATATCAAGTCGTACGGAAGTATAAAATTTTAAAGCCTTTCCTCCCGGAGTAGTTTCTGGATTGCCGAACATTACTCCGATTTGCATACGGATTTGATTTATAAAAATAACAACAGTTTTAGATCGAGCTACGATGGCCGTGAGCTTGCGGAGCGCTTGGGACATCAGACGCGCCTGTTTTCCGACATGGTAGGCTCCCATATCACCCTCGATTTCATCTTTCGGAGTAAGGGCGGCCACAGAATCCACCACAATAACATCAATTTTTCCAGTTCGCACCAAAGATTCTACTATTTCTAAAGCTTGTTCTCCGTTGTCTGGTTGAGAAATGAGTAAGTCGTTTATATTTACTCCGAGTTTCTTCGTATAATCAGGATCCATCGCGTGTTCGGCATCTATGTATGCACAAACTCCGCCGAGTTTTTGTGCTTCAGCTACGATGTGTAGGGAGAGAGTTGTTTTACCAGAAGATTCTGGCCCAAATATTTCAATAATTCTGCCTCGAGGAATTCCGCCGATACCGAGCGCCATATCAAGCCCGATGGAGCCAGTCGGGATGACACTTATGTTTACTTTTGGTGAATCTCCAAATTTCATTATTGAACCTTCTCCGAATTTTGTCTGAATAGCTTTTAGTGTGTCATTCAATACTGCTCCGCCTACTGCTTTGTCTTCTTTTTTTTCTTTCTTTTTTTGCATTGTTTTTTAAAAGAGGAATAATTGCTTTTATGAATGGTCTGGCTGGGGTAGGGGACCCAGAGAACCGAGGACCTGAATAAAAGTAATTATTGCTCTTTGTACATTAATTTATAATTTTTTTCATCCACATATCCAAATTCATCTTTGGCTTTGATGTTGATTATATTATATCCCAAAAGAAGCGCAATTGTTTCATTAAAATTGCCTTGTTGATCTACAGAAATCTCTCGTCCATTTAGGGTTAAATTAATCGCATTTTTCGCATTTCCAGTTATTTTTACTACATTTTCTGTAACCGTAGAACCATCTATAAGATTTACATTTTTAATTTTTACTCCAAAGATTAAATCTTTAGAAACAAAAAAAGCATAAATAATAATTAAAATAAAAAAAAGAGAAAGTCCAGTTATCTTTACTATCTTTTTTGCGTTGTTGTTCATCCCGTTATATTATATTTTCTCCAGTCTCTGTACGTTCTATCTTCTCTAGTACTTCTCTAGGTTTGGCGCCATCTCCCGGGCCGATTACTCCACGTTCTTCTAATTTATCCATTAGTCGGGCTGCCCTTGCATAACCAAGTTTTAATTTTCTTTGAAGATAAGAAGTTGATGCTTTACCAGCCTCTGTCACACAAATTCGAGCTTCCTCATACATTTCGTCATCATCTTCCTCTTCATCGTCTAAAGTACTTTCAAAAATACTTTTATCTGCTCCGATAGAACCCGAGGTTAAGGTTATCTCTTCAGATACTTCATCTCTATAAGTATCGGCAAGATATTTTACAACTTTTTTTACTTCTCCCTCTGAAATAAATGCGCTTTGAAGACGTTCTGGTTGAGCTTCGCCCGAAGAGTAAAGCATATCACCAGCACCTAAAAGCTTTTCTGCTCCACCCGCATCCAATATTGTGCGTGAATCTACTTGCGAAGATACTTTTAGGGCTACTCGAGCGGGGATGTTAGCTTTGATTAATCCAGTAATGACATTTACTTCTGGTCGTTGAGTAGAAAGTATTAAATGAATACCCACTGCTCTAGACATTTGGGCTAGACGCACGATGGCAGACTCTAGCTCTCTTGGGTAAGTGCTCATGATATCTGCTAATTCATCTATGATAATGATGATATAAGGTAGGCGATCAGCATTTATTTCTTCTTCAACTCCGTCGCTATTTGTCTTCATTTTCTTTGGGTTTTTATTAAAGACGTTGTTGTGATAAGACTCTATGTCTCGTACAGATTCTGCTTCTAAAATATCATAACGACGGTCCATTTCTTTAGCGGCCCATTTTAAGGCTAGGATTGTCTTTTTCGCTTCTGTTATCACAGGAGTAAGCAAGTGCGGGATGTTATTGTAAAGAGTAAGTTCTACTCGTTTTGGATCTATCAATATAAATTTCAAATCATCTGGTCCATTTCTATATAAGAGGGAAGTAATCATAGAGTGTATCGTTACTGATTTTCCGGAGCCAGTTGTTCCAGCGACGAGCATATGAGGCATCTTGGCTAAATTGCCGAACACGGCTTTGCCAGAAATAGAACGACCGAGGGCTGTCGTTAGCGGTTTTGGAGAATTTGTAAATTTTTCATCTGAAAGAAGAGTAGCGAGGCCGACGATAGATTTGGATTTATTTGGAATTTCAATACCTACCAAAGATTTGCCCGGAATCGGTGCTTCTATGCGGATAGGGTGCGCGGCTAGAGAAAGAGCCAAGTCGTTTTGGAGACCTACGATGCGAGAAAGTTTCACTCCCTCGGCTGGTTTTAGGGCATAACGAGTAACAGTCGGACCGATAGTTATTTCATCCATCTCCACTTCGATGCCAAAGTTTGCGAGAGTGCGTTTGATAATATTTGCATTGGCCTTGATGTCGCCAGTATTTGGTTTACCTTTATCTTCTTCTAGTAATGATAGCGGGGGAGGGACATAAGTAGAAACTAGACCACCCTTTCTCTTTTTGATTGGCATTTCTTCCTCTTCCTCCTCTTCCACTTTTTTCTTTTTTCCGACGCCTAAAGCATTTTTGATTTTCTCTCCAGTAGTTTCTTCCTCTTCTTCTGGTATTGATTTTTCTACTTCAGTTATTTCAGCTTCGTTTAAAGAAGTAGGTTTTTCTTTTTTCTTTAAAAATGACCAAATTTTTAGAAAAAATGGGGCGAGGTTTAATTTTGCATCAAACATTATCAATATCGAAATTATTAAAATTGCGCCTAGAAAGACAAGACTCACATATACATCAAAGAGAGAGACAAATGGTATTGATAAAATTTCTCCAAAAAATCCACCAGCATGAGTGCCTGAAGCGATATCTATGATTCCCAATCCTGATAGTAGAAACATTATTCCACTTACGGTGCGTGTCCAGCCGATGTCTGGCACTTCTGATTTTATAAAAGAGGTCCCCAGTAAAATAAAAAGAGCTGGAAGGAGGCCATACCCGATACCGAGCAGAAGATAAAGTTTTTCATAAACGAACGTTCCTGCTTTTCCCGCTAAATCAAAATAAGACATTAGGAAAAATATTGCAAAAACAAAAAATGCTACTGCGATGATTCCATGTTTAGTTTCGGTTTTTAATCCTGAAGGAACTCTCTTATAATTTATATTATTTTTTTTACTACCTTCATTTTTTGCCATATAAAGTTATTTTAACATAATTTTATTTAACCTGCCGAAAATTAAGAATGAATTTTTAAAATGCGCACATAATTTCCTGTTGGAAATTTGCTATGCTCGGGCCGTCGCGCTCAAAACCCCTTAAAAACTTTGTTTTCGTTCTTAATAAAAGTAGTTGCTTTTTTCCCTGTCCTATATATAATGGACAGATGTTTAGGGAAGAAAAAAACCTCAAGGACCTATCATCCAACTCGGACATAACCATAAAGGACACCCCTATTTCTATTTCTTATACAAAAACAAATAAACTCATTACGGCTCTTTATATGGTTACGGACATAATAGACAAAGATGAACCGCTCAGAAATAAATTAAGGACACTAGGGACGGAAATTATCTCGGACATGAATTTTTCTCCATCTGATGCTTGTAGGAGAATAGCAGAGATAATGTCCTTTTTAGATATTGCTTCTGCTGTTTATGTTATTTCTGAGATGAACTGTAATATTCTTAGAAAAGAGTTTTTAGAATTAAATCGATCAATCGAAGAATCTACGGGCAGAGTTAAGGGGATAAATAGACAAATAAACCTAGTGGATTTTTTAAGAGAAGAATTACCATTAACGAATGATGTTTCTTTTAATAAGTCTGATAAAAAATTTAATTCTATCGGACATCATCAGTCTACTAGCATTGGTGTCCAAAAGGGGAATACTCTCATGAAAGCGCTAAGTGGAATCAAGGTGTCTTCACGTCCGATAGACGGGTACGATAGAAAAATAAAACATATTGCTACGGAGAGTTTTGATATATTAAAGAAACAAAGACGAAATGAAATAACCAATCTTATACAAAAGAATGGAGGGAACGCTACCATAACGGACATAAAAAATGGGGCATATGGGTCATTGTCTTCTTGTGGGGAAAAGACTCTTCAAAGAGAATTGGTTTCTATGGTAAAAGACGGTGTCCTTAATAAAACGGGGGAGAAACGTTGGAGCAGATATTTCATCAAATAAATTATCTATTCATCTAAAATGTTGTATTTGCGTGGGTTGCATTTTGATAAAAAGTGTGAGAATATGGGTATGTGGAGTTTATCTCGTTCTTCGTGCGTAGCATGAAATTTTTGAGGCATTCTTACGTCTTAATAATTAGGTGGTACGACACAAGTTCGGACTCTGATTTTGCTCAGCAAATATCAGAGTTATCCACATAATGTATTGTCGTAGTCTATACGACTATATTATAATGTTATTGTGTTTACAGAGTACACGTCTGTGTATTCTATATTCGCAAATTATATTTGTTTTCACTTCGATTCTTGCTTGCGATTTCGTCGAAAAAATTTCAAGGAAGACCCGGGTGGAAATAAATGCCCATTGAAAATTAAATAAGTTGTTTTATTTTCAATGTTAGTTTATCTCTGTTCATTATTTTTTATCCGCTCCATTATTATATTTTATTAGTTATTGGTGGATGGAAATAATGATAAGAAAAAATACGCTTTTAGTTTTGTCGAAACTAATTAATGGCGTAGAAATTAGAAAAAAATTATGAGTAAATTTAAATCAAAATTTCTTCTTGGAATTATGATTGTCGCAGTTATGTTCGTTGGAGTTGTTGCTATTAAAGCAACCCCAGCTGCAGCAGAAACTTGTTCAATCACAGTTACATTAAGAGTAGGTTCAGTAGGCACTCAAGTTTCATGTCTTCAGACATCACTTGGTGGTCTTGTCGCAGATGGCAAATTTGGTCCAAAGACCCAAGCTGCTGTTAAATCTTGGCAAGCTGCTAAGGGCTTAGTTGCCGATGGAATATTCGGTCCCAAGTCACGAGCTGTTTGGTTAGCTAGTGGTACTGTTTCAGGAAGCTTTGCTCCTGAAGGTTGTACTTCAGCTACCGGCTACAGTCCTGTAACTGGTGGAGCATGTTATGCTGTAAGTAATACACTTCCTGCAGGTTGTACATCAACCGTAGGATATAGTGCTACGACTGGCTTACCATGTTCTGGAACCGTAACATCCAGTGGCCCTGTATCAGTAGCGCTTGCTGCAAACAATCCTGCTTCTAGCACATTGGTTGCTGGTCAAGCTACCGCTGATCTCGCACACTTTGCTTTCACTGGAACTGGAACAGTCACAAACGTAACTCTAAAAAGAATCGGTGTTTCTGCTGACACAACACCTTCAAATGTTTACCTCTTTGATGGGGCTACTCGTTTGACAGATGCGGCTTCAGTAGCAAGCAACGGTACTGTTACTTTCAACAACGCTTCAGGATTATTTACAGTTGCTGGTTCAAGGACCATTGCTGTAAAGTCTGATATTGCGGCTTCTACCTCAGGTCAAACTGTAGGATTTATGCTCGCTACGTTTACAGTAACAGGTGGTACAGTTGCGAATGCAAATATTTCAGGAAACATTCACACTGTCGCTTCTGCAACACTTGCAACAGTTACCGGTGGTACAGTTACCCCTACTGCAGCAACAATCGATCCTGCTGCAAACATTACACTATGGCAATCAACTCTTACTATCTCAAACAGAGATGTTTGGATGAAAAGACTTTCATTGCGTAATGTAGGTTCTGCTCCAGCTGCTTCATTTGCAAACTTCAAACTTTATGTAAATGGAGTACAAGTTGGTACAGCTATCGGAGTTGACGCAAACGGTTATGTAACATTTGACCTTAACGCATCTCCAGTATTACTTGCAGCAGGCTCACGCGTGCTTCGCATGGATGCTGATGTTGTATCAGGTGCATCACGTACAATACAATTCTCTCTTCGAAACGCAGCTGATGTTGACTTTGTTGACTCAAGCTTTGGCGTAAATATTACCCCTGCTCTTACAGGCAATGCTTTGCCTTGGACAGCAGTAACCGCCAACACAATCAGCGGAACCGCGGGTGGTACTTTGACTATTGCTAAGGATGTTTCATCACCTTCAACAAATCTTGTAAACGCTGCTAACGATGCTGTTATCGGAGTATTCAAAGTAACAGCTTATGGTGAATCTATTAAATTAGAAACCATCAGAGCTACCTTTACTGCAAGTGATGCTAACATCACTCAATTAAGAAACGGAAGAATCTTAATTAATGGTTCTCAATATGGTTCAACAGCTACTTTGAACGAAGACAGTCATGGAACACTAGCGTATACTTCATACACCTTGAATTATACTGTTGTTCCTGGAACTCCAATCTTGCTTGAATTGCGTGCTGACATCGTTGATAATGATGGCACAGATAGCATTTCAGCAGGCACAGATACGATCAATGCTACGATAGCTCCTGGTTCTTCAAATGCACAAAGAGTTGATTCTCTAGGTTCATTTAGTGCTCCAGCTTCTGCTGTCGGTTCAAACACGTTGACTATCGCTTCAACAGCTGTAGTTTTGACAAAAAACGGAACATATACTAATCAAACTACAACCCTTCCAATAAATAACTTCAAGATTGGTTCTTACAATCTTGCTGGTTCTTCAGTAGAAGATGTTCTATTGTCTACTCTTTCCTTTGATGTGGATGAGGCAGTAGGAACAGAATTTGACGAAGGTGATATGACAAATATCTACGTAGTTGTGAAAGATGCTTCTGGTGCTGTCGTAGCTCAACCTACACCTATTTCAACTGGTGGTACGGGAGCAGATCTTAACTATTCAATCAATTACACCATTCTTAAGAATGCTAATTTGACAATTGAATTGTTTGCAGATCTTGCAGACGACACTCTTGATAAAGTTGCTGGTGTTTCTGGTGGTACAGATGCTATTGATGCAACAGATGCATTCGTTACAGATCTTACTGTAACCGGTACTTCTGCAAGCGGAACAGCTATTACCGCAACCAGTGCTGATACAGCTGGTCAAAATATTGCATACGCTGCAGCTACATTGACTGCTACAGTAGATGCTTCTTCTCCAGCTAAAGGTATTACTTATGATAACCAAACTGTAACTTCTGGCGCATTCAAGTTCTCTTCAGTAACCAGTGCCTTTACTGTCACTGATGTTACTTTGACTCTTACTGCTTCAGGCGCAACAGTGGCTCAGAATGTAATGCTTTACGATGGTGCAACATTATTGGCCACAGCTCCAGGCGGAACTACTTCAGTAACGTTCTCTGGTCTTAACTTCCCAGTACCAGCTAATACTTATAAGGTTCTTACTGTAAAACTACAGCTTGGATCAATCGGAGTAGCTGCGGGTACTTCTGAAGCTAGCCTTGCTACAGCGTTAACTGTATTTACTTCTGTAACTGGTGGAGTATCAGATGCTTCTGCTAACGATGCTGGTCAATCACAAGAAAACGATCCAACTTCTGCTGTAACTAGCGCATTTGCTGCTATTCCAGTAATTACTAATGTTCCTCTTACTGATACAGTGCTTGTCAATGGTTCAAAAACTCTATTGAAATTCACAATGACAGCTACTGGTGGGGATCTAGCATGGGCTATGTTGTACTTTGATACAGCTGCCGATGGAACCACCGCTGCTGGTACTAATGCCACAACAGGTATTAGTCTAGTGGATACATCAACAGGAGTTCCTGTTGCAGGTACTTTCACCAACACTGGTATAGTAACTGGAGATGTGGCTACAACAGGTTCAATTAAGTTTGTTCCTACCGCCGAACAAGTTATTTCAGGTTCAAAGACATATGAGTTGCGTGGTACAATTACTGCTGCTAACGCAGCTGGTGATTACGTAACAGTAACTCTTGCTAATGACAATACTTCAGCAGTTGTTGCTCTTGATGACGCAACTACTATTATTGCTTCTGGCGATACTGATGCTCCTATCGTTTGGTCAGATATGTCTGCGGCTAGTCACACAGTGGATACTGTTGACTGGACAACAGATTTCGGTGTTCGAAATCTTCCAATCTCAGGTAGCTTGAACTTCCCTAGTTAATATTAATTAACTAAACTGTGGTATAGATGGTCGAATATCTTTCCACAAACAAAAAACCACCCTTCGGGGTGGTTTTTTGTTTTAGTTTTTTGTATAATAGAAATAATATGAAAAAACAACAAAAAACTAGCATTATTATGGTGACTGTTGGATTATTATTAATTATTTTAGGGATTTTCTATTACAAAAACAAGGCTGAAGTGCCAGAAGATATAATTCCCGAGGAAACAGATACTTCTCTGCTTCCGGCCGAGGAAAATGCTCAAAATAAAGCAGATTTGGCAAATTCTGAAGAATTTAAAGCCCAAGAAGCTATAAAAAAGGCTAAATGGAATACGGCGATGACGAATGCTCGCACTGCTTTCGGTAAGGGGGAATATGATAAATCAATAGGATATTACAACGAAGCCTTGTCTTATTATAAGACAGACACAGTTTATTCTGGGCTTTTTGTTGTCTATAGTGCTCAAAACAACATAGATAAGGCTAGAATTGCTATTGATAACGCCATAAAACTCAACCCTTTTGTCGCAGAGTATTGGAATTCTAAGTTGATTTTTCTAGATGAAAAAACCAGTGTTTCTTTTATTGATTTAAAGAGAATCTACGAAGAAGGGCTTCCAAAGGTAGATCCACAGACAAAAATAAACTTAGTAACTCATTTTGCAGGGATAGCTGAAAGAAACTGGCAAAAAGCTGAAGCTATCGCTTTATGGGAATATGCAAAACAGCTTTATCCACAAAATAGTTCTATTTACCAAGCTGAGATTGATAGATTAAACAAATAAATTAATAAAATTACAAAAAACGAAGATATAATCTTCGTTTTTTAGTTATCCACATGCTCGTTGTGCTTTAATATTTTTTTTATGTTGTATAATTACAAATACATTAGCGAGTCGAATGCGCTTTTGAATGTTTTTGATTATCCTTAAATGCATTATTGGGTAATTAAAAAAATATTATCAATGTTTATTAATTATTATTATTATTAACTTTTCTGCCATATAAGGTGGATAAAATTATTAGAAAAAAATATGAAAAATATATTTAAAGGTTTAGGTTTAGTTTTGATGGCTCTTCTTCTCGTCGTAGGAGTAGGAGCAGGTAGTGCGAACGCAGCTCTTACTATGGCTGCCTTGGCAGTGACAAGTGACGGTGCCCTTACTGTTACTTCTGCTGGTGCTATGGGTTTTGTTTCAGGAGCAAACGCTATCAACTTGGGTGCAGACGCAGCCGCAAAAACTATTACCGTTGGTAATATCACTGGCGCAACTGCTGTAAATATAAATACAGGAACTGGAGGAAGCACTGTTACAACAACAGGCGCTGGTGATTTCGTTGTTGCTTCTGCCGATACTGTTTTAGTAGATGCAGCTGGAGTTCTTGAATTGAATTCTTCAGCAGGAGTTATCGGAATTGGTAATGATGCTGTTGCTCAAAATATCAATGTTGGTACTGGTGCAGCCGCAAGAACTATTACCGTTGGTAACGTTACTGGCGCAACTGCTGTAAATATAAATACAGGAACTGGAGGATCAGCTATCACTACAACTAACGGAACTCTTGGTTTGATCACAGGAACTGGTGCTATCAACATCGGTGCAGACGCAGCCGCAAAGACTATTACCGTTGGTAATGCTACTGGTGCAACCACAGTTGCTATAACTTCTGGAACTGGTGGTATTGATCTTACTGGCCATGTAGTTACCTTGGGTGCTCAACCAACATTTACACAAAGTGCAGGTACTCCAACAGCTTCAGCTTATGCTACTGATCATGCTGGATATGTTATAAGTGATACTACTGCTCACACAACAGTTGTCGTAACATTTGCACAAGCTTATGCAAATGCTCCTTATTGTACATTTTCTGCTGATAACTCAGCCGCTGCTGCATTGGTAGGATCTGCTGGTGGAGTTTGGGGTACAACCTCAACAACAGCATTGACCATCACACACGCTTCAGACACAACTGCCGCTGCTTGGAATTATATTTGCGTAGGTGGTGAATAATTATTTTGTTTATTAATCTATTATCAAAATATGCAGAATTTTTGGACTGATTTCTTTTAGGTCGAATTCTGTATTAACAAATTAAAAACAAAATGATTAAAAAATTAAAAATTGGTTTACTTATCGCTGTATTGTCTCTCGCTGTTGTAGCAGGATCTGCTTTTGCCGCAGCCGGAGATTTGACATGGAGTGTGGATCAAACTATTGATTTATCTTCTCCTGATATAAATGTTACTATCGCTTCTGGCTCAACAGCTTCAAGTATAGTAATAAATGCGGGAACAATCGTTCCGACTCTTGCTTCAGGAGACGTCTTTACTCTTTCTACTGTAGCTGTCGGTGATTTCGCAGTTTCTCCTACTACTGGAGTGATTATCACATGTAACAGTAACACTACTTCTAGGGTTGTTATCACTGCTACTGGAAGTCAGGCTTATACCATTACTCCTTCAGCTACTGCTTGTGCGTATAGTGCAGGTAGCGGCGGTGGCGGATCCTCTGGAGACACCACTCCTCCCACAGATACTTCTATCTCTATCAGCGCAGGAGCAACTTCCACAGCTACACTAGCCGTTGCCCTAACTCTCGGAGCCACAGGTGCTACTAACATGATCATCTCAAATGATGCAGGATTTGCTGGAGCATCTTGGGAAACATATGCGACAAGTAGAGCTTGGACACTTACCTCTGGAGACGGAGTAAAGACAGTCTATGCTAAATTCAAAGATGCTGCTGGTAACATATCTGCTGCTATTTCAGATACTATTACTGTTTCTGGAACAGGAACGACTCAAACCACGAGTACTACCTCTGTGGAAGGTTGTTCTGCCGGCAACATGTATAGCACTACCACGGGAGCATTGTGTGTCAGCACGACAACAACATCTTCTGTTATTGCAGGTTGCGGTACTCGAACTTCAGGTTACAGTACTACGACTGGTCAATCTTGCGTAGGAAATGCTGTTAGTACGACAGCTAGAATTTACAATTTTGGTTCTACTACTTTAAAATACGGGAGTAGGGGTGAAGCAGTCAAAGAATTACAAAGATTCTTGAATGATACCCTTCATCTCGGTCTAGTAGTAGATGGTATTTTGGGTTCCAAAACTATTGCTGTTATAAAAGTATGGCAGAAGAACCATGGTCTAGTAGTAGATGGTCTAGTAGGTCCTGCTACCAAAGCAAAAATGAATGCTTCGGTGCAATAATATTTAAACTTTAAAGTTTAAACTAGCAAAAAACTACTCCAAGGAGTAGTTTTTTGTATTTATAAATGAATAGTATATAATAGTATTATTATAAACATAGTTTCCGCTTTAGTCGGATTAGCCTTGGGCTGAAAAAAAGATGTCTAAAAAAAATATTGTGATAGTGGGTGTTCTAGTTTTGATAATTGTAATTTTAGGTGTTTTACAATTTAAAGCAAAACGCGCAGATTTTTATTCTGTAGTTTATTTAACAACTGGTGAAGTGTATGTCGGTAAATTAACTACCTTTCCTATTTTTCAATTGAAAGATAGTTATATTCTACAAGTTACTAAAGATGCGACTGACCCGACTAAAAACAATTTCCAACTTCAACCGATAAGTGAAGCGCTATGGGCGCCAGAAAGTTTACGTTTAGAGAGAGACAACGTTGTCTTTTATGGTCCACTTTTAGCAAGCAGTAAAATTGCTGAAACTTTAGCCGCCCAAAATAAATAAGAAGAAATATTAAATTTATGTAATATAAACAAGAGCCACTCGTCTCCATAAGGTAAAGGTGGTTTTTGTTTTTTGTGTCTTATTATTAAAAACCCTATAAAAGGGTGCTAACTAGGAACATTTTATGAATAAAAACATAATTATTGGTTTGTTGGGTGGAATAATCGTTATCTTAGGTGTTTTGTTTTTTATATTTGGTGGTAACATAAAAGACCAAGGAGACAATGCTTTGCCGGCAGATGATTCTTCGACGACAGATCCTCTGGTGGGAACTACTCCACAAGCTCCTACTGTAAAGACAAGTGTAGATTATTCTGCTTCTATTTCTACCGCAATGGTAAATGGAAAAGTGAGACCCAATGGGGCAGCTACTACGTACTGGTTTGAGTATGGAGAGACGGCATCTTTAGGAAATAAAACAATTTTACAAGACATTGGTTCTGGATTTTCTTTGGTTTCTACTCCAGCATATATCATGGGGTTGAAAGCCAATACTACTTATTATTTTAGATTAAGTGCAAAAAATCGTTTTGCTACTGTAAATGGCGCTACCTATACTCTAACTACCAACTATACTCCCGTTCCGTCTGGTTCGATGCCAACATCTCATACTCTTTCTGCTACAGATATATTTAACACTAGCGCTAATCTAAGAGGTCAAATAAATCCAAATCAAGCAGAAACAAATTACTGGTTTGAGTATGGAAAAGATATCAACTTCGGCCGATCTACTGTTTTGCAAAGACTGGCAGGCGGAAATACAACCGTTTCTGTATCCTCGTCTATTTCTGGATTAAGTCCATCTACAAAATACTATTTTCGTTTGAATGCCCAAAATCAATATGGCACAGTGAATGGAACAATTTTGAACTTTACCACCGCTGGTCCTGTAGTGCCTTCTGCTCCTTCCGTAAATACTAATTCAGCTTCAAGTGTTACCACTACCAGTGTGACTTTCAATGGTAGTATCAATCCAAATAATGCAGAAACTACGTATTGGTTTGAGTATAGTGAAAATTCTTCCCTTAGCTCATTGATAGGAAGTAGTTCCTCTCAGCTTCTTGCGGGTGGGAATAGTAATATGAGTGTATCAACAAATATAACTGGTTTAAATAGGGGAACGAGATACTATTATCGTCTAATGGGGAGAAATCAATACGGCACAGTCGCGGGCGACATTGTCTCTTTTAGAACCAAAAATTAGTCAGATGCATCTTTACTCCTAATAAAATGATATAATAAGGGTCATAGTCTTTTGGTCGAGATTATAGTTGGTTATTAAAAAATTTTATGGATGATAAAAAAAATAAAAATTTATGGATTAGTTTAGCGGTAATTTTAGTAATTGTCGTTGGCTTGATACTTTGGTCTATGTTGAAATCAACACCAGCTTCTGCTCCAGCTACCATTGACGAGGATAGTACGACGAAAACAGATACTCCTTCTGGTGATACCAACACAAATTCTCCCGCAGTCTCGATTAGTTATACAAATGCATTAGTAAAATATAAAGATGCTCGTCTTCAATTTGATAATGCATGTCAGGCAAGCCCAGACAAAATGACATTCAAAAATAATTCTTATATGATGATCGACAATCGTGCTTCAGTTAGTCGTTCTATCAAAATAGGTTCGGTGTATAGTGTCGGGGCTTATGGTTTTAAAATTATAAAACTTTCAAGTGCTACTTTGCCAGCTACGTGGTATGTGGATTGTGGTAAATCTCAAAATGTCGCTACGATTTTGATTCAGAAATAAAAAATGTTTCAAGTATTTTTTAAAATCTTTTATTTTGTTATTATTTTCCCGTTTTTAATAATAACAGAGGGATATAAGATGTTTAAAAATTTTTTAGAGAAACATGGTTTTTTGCTTGATTGGACATATACCCTATTGGGTATATTAGTCCTTCTTCTTATTCTTGTAATTTTGTTTCAGTACGGGTATAATTAGTTTAATGACTAAACATTTTTTTAAGACCCTAACCCTTTTTGCTTTTATGATAATTCTAGGGTTAGTTGGTGTTTTTGTTGTAAATTATTTTGACAAAGGTGAAACTATTACGATAGACGCAAACGATAATACAGAGGTTGCAGAATAGCAGAATTGTGCTATATTATATTTACCGCAGAGAAAATAGGCAAACAATAAGTCCTGTTTAGTGGGTCGATATTCTGACGGCTAGAGCCGTTTTTTTAATTTAAAAAACATTATGTTGCAAAAATCAAAAAAAGAGGAAATGGTCAAAGACCTAGAGGGGGCAATAAAAAGCTCTGAATCTTTAGTTTTTGTTAATTTCCATGGTTTAAAAGTGAGCGATGAAACGAAGCTAAGGAGTAGTCTTCGAGCAGAGGGGGTAAATTATAAAGTCTCAAGGAAAACACTTCTCAAGCGTGCTCTTTTGGGTAAAGCTACGGGGGAAATCCCTGAACTTTCTGGCGAGGTGGCAATTGCATATTCTAAAGATGCCATTTCTTCACCACGCGAAGTATATAATTTCCAAAAAACCCACAAAGGTATGTTGAATATTCTTGGTGGAATTTTTGATGGGAAATTTGTTGATGGTTCTTATATGATGGAGCTTGCAACGATACCAAGCAGGGAAGTCTTACTTTCTAAGATTGCATTCTTGCTTAAGTCTCCAATGCAGCGATTGGCCTTAGCAGTGAACGAAGTAGCGAAGAAAAAATAATAGTCATTCGGATTTATTATTTTTAAGACACGAATAATTTTTTGTTAAAAATTTTCTATGCTCGGCTCAGTCAGCCTGCGCAAGTCTCAAAAACAATATAATCCTCATTAACAATTAAACAAAAAATTATTATGTCAAAATTTGATTCATTTATGAAAGATCTCGAGAGCGCATCAGTCTTGGAACTCAATGACTTGGTGAAGGCTATTGAGGAAAAGTTCGGAGTATCTGCTGCTGCAGTAGCAGTGGCAGGAGCGGGTGCAGCTGCTGGAGCAGAAGCCGTAGAAGAAAAAGACGCATTTACTGTTGTCCTTACTTCTGCCGGTGAACAGAAAATCGCGGTGATGAAAGTTGTTAAAGAAGCTCTCGGTCTTGGCTTGAAAGATGCTAAAGATTTAGTAGATGCTGCGCCTTCTACCTTGAAAGATGGGATGAAGAAAGCGGAAGCAGAGGACTTAAAGAAAAAAGTGGAAGAAGCAGGGGGCAAAGTTGAACTTAAATAATAAACCAAAAAGTTTATTGGTAAAATACCCAAGCTAAAACTTGGGTATTTTAATTTGTAATAAAGTACTTATTATAACGTCTTATATAGTAGTATAATGTGGTATTAGTTCATTATAATTATTAATTAACTTGCCCCGTTTTCGCGGGGTGAATAAAAATTATGAAAAAATATATATTGTTTTTAGCTGTGTTGGTTTTTGTTTTTACGTTCTTTGGTAGGGTGTCTAGCGCAACAGAAGTTTCTGTTCCTGATTGTTCTATTTTCCGTACTCTTCGTGTGGGTTCAACAGGAAGTGAAGTTACTTGTTTGCAGAAAAGTTTAGGACTTTTCGCCGATGGTAAATTTGGTCCGAAAACCAAAAATGCTGTTAAGGCTTGGCAATTAAAATGGGGATTAATGGCTGATGGTATGTTTGGCGCTAAGTCACGCGCTAATTGGGTTGCTCGTGGTGGAAACTCAGGAAATTTCCCAGAAGGTTGTGAGTCAGCTTCTGGATATAGTAGAACTACGGGTTTGAAATGTTATGCGATACCCAGTGTCCAATCTTCTGTGATTATTAGCGGAGTAAGTGGACCACAAACATTAAATGTAAACCAAGAAGGGACCTGGACAGTAACAGCTTATGATAAAAATGGAGGAACGCTTTCATACTCTGTCGTATGGGGAGATGAAGCTTCTGCAACATCATCTTCAGCTGGTTTATTCAAATATCCAGAACTTGGGCAGACTGCTACCTTTACTCACACTTATAAAGTAGCAGGGAAATATACACCTAAATTTACGGTTACGAATAATATCGTATGTGTTGCATATCCGTGTCCCAATAGCAGTGCAAGTACTAGTTTGAGTGTGAAAGTAGGAGAAGTGATCACTGCAGCTCCTGTATTGTCTTCTTTGTCTGCAGTTTCTGGTGTTACCGGTAGCCAAGTTACAATCTTCGGTGATAATTTTACGGCAACGGGTAATAAAATTAAATTTGGGGATACTAATACTGAAAATGATCCAGCTTACAATCTCAACGCAAATAGTATTGTTTGTTTTAAATACCCATGTCCCTACAACAAGAGTATTACATTTACCGTCCCTTCTAGTTATTATGTAGCTTGTTTGCACTCAACTCCTGCTTGTATGATTGCTACTAGAATGATTCAACCTGGTGTTTATCCAGTTTCAGTGATAAATGCAAATGGTACAAGTAATGTTATGAATTTCACAGTAAACTAGCGATTAAACATTCTGAATGTGTGTTAGCAAGCCCCGTCGCTCGCGAGCGACGGGGCTTGCTTGTTTTTTATCAAAAAAGCTTTACAATAAAACGATGGAAGTTTTGGGTAAAATTTTAGGTAGTTCGGCGCGAGTGAAGATTATGCGTCTTTTTTTGCTTAATAGGGGTAAAGGTTTTACCAGCAAAGATATCGTAAAAAGAAGTCGAGTAAGCCTCGATGTTGTTCGTCGAGAACTCAAACTTCTTTCTGCTGTTAATTTTATTAAAAAACGCACTACAGACTGGTCTTTCAATTCCTTGTTTAAATATGGAGAAGAATTTGAAGGTTTGTTACTTGGTTCAGATACCTTAAGCAAAGAAGCCATTTTGGATAATTTCAAAAAAGTTGGACGAGTTAAACTCATTATAATTTCTGGTATTTTTATAAAGAAACATGATAGTCGGGTAGATTTGTTGATCGTCGGAGACAAAATGAAAAAAAATAAGATAGAAGAGGGAATTCGCAAAATTGAAGCTGAACTTGGAACGGAATTATCTTATGCTGTTTTTGACACAAAAGAGTTTATTTATCGTTTAAATATGTATGATAAATTGGTTCGAGACATATTAGACTACCCTCACGAGACTGTTTTACAGACAAAAGAGTTATCCACACAAGTCTTAAAAAAAGTTTAAAAACTGATATAATATAGCGATAGAACTTTAATAAGGTCGAAACTTAAAAAAGTATTTTTATTAGTTAATAATTAATTATGACAAACATTTGGCTTTCATGGGGAGATGTTTTTAATGCATCACTTCAAAATATGTGGTTTGGGTTGGTTCAGTTTGCTCCGTTACTTATCGTAGCAGTTGTTTTCTTCGTAATCGGTTGGTTTTTGGGTTCTTTGATTGCAAAGGCTATTGAGCAAGTATTTGGAAGCTTAAAGATAGATAGTCTTTTTGCCTCTATCGGAGTAGAAGGTTTCTTTAAAAAAGCTGGAATGAATCTTAATTCCGGATATTTTGTTGGACAAGTAGTAAGATGGTTTATAATAATCGTCTTCCTTCTCCCTTCTCTTAATCTAGTCGGATTAAATGAAGTTTCTGCTTTCTTAAGTGAAAGCGTTCTTGCCTTCTTGCCTCAGGTGGTAATAGCTGCTTTTGTTTTGATTATTGCTGCGGTTGTTTCTGAAGGTCTTTCCAAGATGGTTTTAGCTACTGCAAAAGCTATGAATTTAAAAGCAGCCCACATGCTCGGCGCTGTTGCTAAATACGCTGTTTGGATTTTTGCTATCATCATTGCTCTCGGCAAGCTTGGTCTAGGAGATTACATGAGTATTCTTTTTACCGGCATTGTTGCTATGCTCGCATTGGCTGGAGCTCTGGCTTTTGGCTTGGGTGCAAAAGATCACGCTTCTAGATTCATTTCTAAGATCAGCGAAGAGACTCACGGTTAAAAACTGAATCTAAAAACAATAAGTTTTTTTACAAAAAAGATGTCATTCCTTGACATCTTTTTTGTTTTAGAATATACTCTTCTAATCAGTATGATAATCACAACAAACAGTTTAAAAGGCAGGCCATAACAGACTTTTCTTTTGTCTGTGCAGGCCGCCCAAAAGGCGGTTTTTTGTTTGACAGCAAGGCTTGAATATTGAAAACTAAATTCCTGTTCTAATGTTAGAAGGGTCTTTTTTATTGGAAACAGGAAAAAGCCAAGAGAAATATTTTAGTAGCGAGCGGTCGTGAAAAAAATTTAATTCTGGCTTTGTTTGTTCCAAACGTAAAGTTTGGATTTGTGATTTTCAAATTTCTTAACAGGAAATTTAAGGGCGTACGGTGGATGCCTTGACTTTAAGAGGCGAAGAAGGACGTGGCGTTGCTGCGATAAGCTTCGGGGAGGTGCTTAGCAACCTTTGATCCGGAGATTTCCGAATGGGGAAACCCTGTCGAGTAAACCTCGACAACTTTTATCTTTATGATAAAAGAGCGCACCCTGGGAAGTGAAACATCTCAGTACCAGGAGGAGTAGAAACAAATATGCATTTCCTTAGTAGTGGCGAGCGAAAAGGAAGAAGCCCAAACCGTTCTCGCAAGAGAGCGGGGTTGTAAGACGACAATGTAGTTTACTAGAGGAGTCAAAAAATAAATTATTAACTGAAGTTGCTGGAAAGCAACACCATAGGAGGTGATAGTCCCGTAAGTGAAAATAATTTATCTCTTTTATTGTTGTTCTTGAGTACCCCAGGACATGAATAGCCGGGGGGAATCTGGCGGGACTAACCGCTAAGGCTAAATACTCTTAAAGATCGATAGTGAACAAGTACCGTGAGGGAAAGGTGAAAAGCAGCCCGATTAGGGCGGTGAAATAGACCTGAAACCGTATGTCTACAAGGAGTCGAAGTGGGTATTTATATCCACAACGGCGTGCCTATTGAAGAATGAGCCAACGAGTTTATGCATGCTGCTCGGCTAAGCTGGCTAAAACAGCGCAGCCATAGGGAAACCGAGTGTTAATAGCGCGTAATTGGTAACATGCATAAGACCCGAAGCCAGGTGAGCTTGCCATGAGCAGGATGAAGTAGGTCGAAAGACCTATGGAGGTCCGAACGGGTAGATCGTACAACGTCTTCCGATGACTTGTGGTAAGGAGTGAAAAGCTAATCGAACCTGGTAATAGCTGGTTCTCTCCGAAATAGCTTTAGGGCTAGCGTCAAGTGTTTTTTCTGGGGGTAGAGCACTGGAAGGTTTCGACAGGGAGCAATCTCGCGAAACCTATCAAACTCCGAATACCAGAAACCATAGCTTGGCAGTTAGGCCATGGGGGCGAAGCTCCATTGGCCAAAAGGGAAACAGCCCGGATCTCAAAATAAGGTCCCTAAATATATACTAAGTGTAAGTCAAGAAGGTGAAGTTTCTTTAACAATGAGGAGGTTGGCTTAGAAGCAGCCATCCTTTAAAGATAGCGTAACAGCTCACTCATCTAGAGATTTTGCGTCGAAAATAATTGGGGCTAAGTATATTACCGAATTTGAGGATGTGAATTTCCTTCGGGAAATTCACGTGGTAGGAGAGTGTTCCACTCTGCTGTGAAGGAAGACTCGTGAGAGCTTCTGGAGCGTGTGGAAGTAAGAATGTTGGCACAAGTAACCGCAATGGGGTTGAGAACGCCCCACGTCGAAAGATCAAGGTTTCCTTGGTAATGTCAATCATCCAAGGGTTAGTCGGGCCTAAGGGAATGGCGAAAGCCGTACTCGATGGACACAGGGTTAATATTCCCTGACTTCTGTATTTTGTGACGGGATGACGGAGTGTAGTATGTATCGCTCATTATTGGATTTGAAGTTTGTGTCTTGATTATGCTCTATAGGAAAATCCGTAGAGTGCCTTAGATGGCGCATGAAAGAGAAGCAAAAAGTTTTATGCTTCGGCATAGGATAATGATATAAAGCACGCTTCCAAGAAAACTCTCTAAACTTATGAATATAGAATCCGTACCGCAAACCGACACAGGTGATCAGGTCGAGTAGACCAAGACGAACGAGTGAGTGGTCCCCAAGGAACTCGGCAAAAAAGCAGCCGTAACTTCGGGATAAGGCTTGCCCTCTATTAATTTAGAGGGCCGCAGCGAAAGTATCTCTGGCAACTGTTTACCAAAAACACAGCTCCCTGCGAACTCGCAAGAGGATGTATAGGGGGTGACACCTGACCAATGCCAGAAGGTCAAACAACGACGTTGGTAGTAGCAATATTATTGGTGATTGTTGTAAGCCCTGGTGAATGTCGGCCGTAACTATAACGGTCCTAAGGTAGCGAAATACCTTGTCGGGTAAGTTCCGACGCGCACGAATGGTGTAATGACTGGAGAACTGTCTCGGGGACCAGCTCGGTGAAAATACAATACCGGTGAAGATGCCGGTTAAGTGCAGTTAGACGAAAAGACCCTAGAAGCTTTACTATAACTTTATATTGAGCATGTTTTTTGTCTGCGTAGAATAGATGGGAGAGGTCTGATGTTTACGGTTTTGGCTGTAATCTACTCGTCAGTGAAATACCATTCTTACCGAAGGCATGTTCTAACCAATACGGCAAAAACGTATTGAAACAGTATATGGTGGATAGTTTTACTGGGGCTGTACCCTCCTAAAAAGTAAAGGAGGGGTTTAAAGGTAATCTAGGCGCGAATGGAAACCGTGCCGATAGTGTAATGGCACAAGATTGCTTGACTGTAAGGGGTACATCCCGAGCAGGTACGAAAGTAGAACATAGTGAACCGACCACCCGTGTTAGACGCGGTGGAAGATTAACGGATAAAAGCTACTCTAGGGATAACAGGCTAGTTCCGCCCAAGAGTTCATATCGACGGCGGAGTTCGGCACCTCGATGTCGGCTCACCTTAGCGCGGCGGTGGAGAAGCTGCCAAGCGTTTGGCTGTTCGCCAATTAAAAAGGTACGCGAGCTGGGTTCAGACCGTTTAGGAATTAAGGAAACTTGAATCTTAAACAGTTTGAACCCTCAGAGGAATTCATGAACTAAAAAATGAACTGTTTTAATCGAAATTAACCATACTGCTGTTTGCAGTATCACGGCGGCACTTTGTAGAAATGCAAAGTGGCAAGCTAACTTATATCGGAGAAATCCTATTCGTGAAAACGAAGGATAACGCCGAGGGAAAGAATTATATTCTGCCCGTAGAGACTGAATGTTAGCATTCCAAGATTTTTGGAATATGTCACAGTCCGATCCCTCCAGTAATGAAGGTCTCCGAATTAAATCGGAGTGTAAAACGTAGATGCGTGAGACAGGTTGGTCTCCTATCTACTGCACTCGTTGATTCTTGAGAAGATTTGCTCCTAGTACGAGAGGACCGGAGTGAACTGACCTCTGGTGTACGAGCTGTCCTGCCAAGGGCAATGCTCGGTAGCTATGTCGGGAATGGATAACCTCTGAAAGCATCTAAGAGGGAAGCCAGCTTCAAGATTAGGAATCGTTAAGAACCGTGAGAGATGATCACGTTGATAGGCTTTAAGTGGAAGCGCAGCAATGCGTTAAGCTGAGAAGTACTAATGTTTCGATTCCTGTTAAGAAATTTGTAAATCACAACCCCAGTAGTAGAGCAAAGCTCACTACGGGGTAAATTAAAAAACAAACATTGAAAATCGAGTTTTCAGTGTTGGTGATTCATCGCAAGGGCCACACCTCTTCCCATTCCGAACAGAGAAGTTAAGCCTTGTTGAGCTGATGATACTCTTCATGGGGAAAGTAAGCAGTCGCCAACACCGAGCACTTGATTCTAAAATGCCTGATTAGAAAGATCGGGTTTTGTTGCGTGCCCTAATTATAGGGAGTAAAATAAACTTTATGTCATATAAAAAACAAATTATTGTAAGTGCGTCCGAAGATCGTTTAGAGGGTCTTATTTTAGAACGTCTTGCTCCTGGAGCCAACAAAGAAAAAATTGATCAGAGAATTTGGGATCTTTTCGGAGAGGATTGGGTGGTAATGTTCACAGATCTTTCTGGATTTTCAAGACACGTAGCGAAGTTCGGTATTATTCATTTTCTCCAAACTATTTCTGAATCTCAAAGAATTTTGATACCAGTATTAGAAGACCATGAAGGAATTCTACTCAAGACGGAAGGTGATAGTTTTTTGGTAATTTTTAGAAATGCAAAAAGAGCGCTTGAAGCTGCTATCGCCATGCAAAAGACAGTTGCGGGATATAATGTCGATAAGCCAGAAGAAGAAAAAGTTTTGTTATGTGTTGGTCTAGGGTACGGACATATGCTTCGTATTGGGGATCAGGATGTTTTCGGAGAGGAAGTAAATGCTGCCTCGAAGCTTGGGGAAGATATTTCTAAGAAAGGAGAGATATTGCTTACCGAAGATTTTAGAAATAAGGTGGGAGAAGTGGATATTCAATTTGAAGAAATAAAAGATGTTCCGGCTGGTTCAAATAAGGCTTATCGGGTAAAATATCAATAATAGCTATATTTAATAAGCTTAAATATAGCTTGACTTTTTGATATTGTGTGTGATACAATATGTAAGGATAGGGAGGTGACCATGACGGCTATCAAGGTGACGCTGATCAGGCTCCGGAAGGAGTTTCGTATTGTGTGGCTAGGGTGGAAAACTCGTCGCGAGTTTCGTCGCCTTCGCCATCGTCGCGGGCAGGAGATGGGCGTCATCGGAACGGGGAGGAGATTCACTTTTTAGCTCTCAGCTTTCCCGGCTGAAAAGGAGGAGGGGAAATGAATTTACCTTTGTGTCTCTTGTTCGCAGCAGCGGGGTTGCTTCTTGTTGGGATGGAGTGCTTGATAGCACTGCCTTCCGAGAAGATTCTAAAACTCCCGCTCCCAACTTTTTTTGTTCATTATCTTTTGAAGGAGAAGGGTGCCCGTATCATGGACAGACTGTACCCTGAGTGGTGGAAAAAAGAAAGGAAAGAATAAATCGAGCTCGGCCGTCTATGACGCGCCGAGCTTTTACCATTTTTAGGCGTTTATTTTTGCCTCGTCCGTAGGCTATGGCCGAGGGATTTTTTTAGTGTTATTATATCTTTATGGTGATAATGACTTGGGCATTAAAACGACAAATTTTTTATATAACTATTCTTGTTTTATTTTTTTCAATATTTGGATTTTTAATAATTTATCCTCGCCTCAATAAAGCACCGACTTGTATTGATGGGAAACAAAATGGAAATGAAACAGGAGTAGATTGTGGTGGGTCGTGTGCTAAAGCTTGTTTTGCTCAAGTAGATCAAGTTTCTGTTCTCTGGTCTCGCGCTTTTCGGGTGATACCTGGGCGTTACAATGCTGTTGCTTATCTAGTAAATCATAATAAAAACACCGCAGTTCAAAAAATAAATTACAGATTTCGTTTTGCTGATGCAAGAAATATATATATTGGAAAGCGAGAAGGTAGCACCTTTATTCCCCCAGGAGGTAATTTCGTGGTTTTTGAACCAGGCATAGACATCGGTAATTCTATTCCTGTTTATGTAACTTTTGAATTTACGGAAACACCTGTTTGGCTACAAGTACCACAAGAAAAGATGGATCAATTAAAAGTTTTGATTTCAAATATCCAACTTTCAGATGATAAAACTCTTCCACGACTTTCCGCCACTATAAAGAATAATTCACTTTTTACTATTCCTAATGTAGGGGTGGTGGCAGTTTTATATGATGCTCTAGGTAATGCCATTTCTACTAGTCGCACTTATTTAAATGAACTTACTCCACTTCAAAACGCTGATATCAATTTTACTTGGCCAGAACCATTTTCTGGTACCGTGGTCGCTAAAGAAATAATTCCAATGTACGACATTTTTACCGCTAAATTACAGTAATGGATTACTTGTCCCGTACTAAATTTTTGATTACAACAAATGACCACTATTAATAAAAACTTAAAATTTTAGTATTGGGATGGCTGAAAAAGCTCTAAAAAGAATAGATTGGCTCCTAGTTGTTTTTATCGTTCCGATAATTGCAGGAGGCCTTGTTACTATGAAGTCTTTTTCATCACTGGAAAATCCAAGTGATTTTTTTAGTAAACAAATTATTTGGGTTCTGATATCTTTTTCTGTCTTTTTTCTCTTCTCTTTTATTGATTTTCGTTTTTTAAAACGTACGAATGTACTCGTATTTTTATTTTTATTCACGTCTTTTATATTGTTGATACTTGTCGTTTTAGTAAATGTTTCTAATGGGCCTAAAAGTTGGTTTAATTTTGGTTTTTTATCTTTTCAACCAGTTGATGTTATGAAGTTAGTTTTGGTTTTAGTTTTGGCTAAATATTTTTCCCGTCGACATGTAGAAATCAGAGATATTAAACACATTTTTATTTCTGGATTTTACGCACTTGTCCCTTTGGTCTTGGTTTTACTTCAACCAGATTTTGGTTCAGCGATGATTATTCTGGCTATTTGGTTTGGAATGGTACTTGTTTCTGGAATTTCTAAAGTTCACTTATTTTTAGTTATTACTTCTGGAGTGTTGATTTTTATTTCACTTTGGTTTTTTGTTTTTGCTCCATATCAAAAAGCTCGTATTTATAATTTTATAAATCCTTTAGCTGATGTCCAAAAAACAGGGTATAATGTTTTTCAATCAACTATTGCTGTAGGCTCTGGTCAAATAATGGGCAAGGGGTTGGGTTTTGGAACTCAATCAAGATTGAAATTTTTGCCCGTTCCTCAATCTGATTTTATTTTTGCTGCTTATGCGGAAGAATGGGGTTTCATCGGTTCGGCTTTAATTTTATTATTTTACAGTCTTGTAATTTGGCGAATTCTTTACACTGCTTCTTTGGGTGCGTCTAATTTTGAAATACTTTTTGGTATGGGCATTGCTATTTGGTTTATGGGACATATAATCATAAATATTGGAATGAACCTAGGGCTTTTGCCGGTGACTGGTATTCCTCTTCCTTTTATGAGTTATGGAGGTTCTCATTTGTTGACTGAATTTGTCGGCTTAGGAATTTTAATGAGTATGCGTAAATATGGCAGGTCTGCGCATCAAGATGATATGAAAAATGAATTTTTGGGAGTATAAAAAATATGCAAATTATTGATGGAAGAAAAATACGAGATGAAATTTTGTCTAAAATAAAAAGTGAAGTAGTTGCTCTTCCTTTTAAACCAGTTTTTTGTGATGTCTTAGTGGGAGAAGATCCAGCCTCGATTCAATACGTACAAATCAAAGAACGTACCGCAGAAGCCGTCGGCATTTCTTTCTATAAAGCAAATTTTTCTGAATCTATAACCACTGATAATTTGGTTAGAGAAATAAATGTTTTAAATAATATGAAAAATATGTGCGGTATTATTATTCAACTTCCTTTGCCTTCTCATTTAAATCAAGAGATGATTTTAAACGCTATTGATCCGAAACTAGATGTTGATTGTTTGGGAACTATTGCTAGTGAAAAATTTTATAATGGAGAAAGTACGATAAGTTTTCCAGCGGCACTTTCTTGCATGGCTCTGTTAGATTCTTTGAATTTAGATTTAACTACTAAAAAAATAGTTGTTTTAGGGCAGGGGATGTTGGTAGGTAAACCAGTTACTGCACTCCTTCGCGCGAGAAATTTATCACCTGAAATAATTACTAACGAAACTCCCAACAAAGAAGAAATAATCAAACAATCCGAGGTTATAATTTCGGGGATGGGAAAAGGGAAATATCTTACGGGTGATATGATTAAAGAAGGAACTGTATTAATAGACGCTGGAACTTCAGAATCCAATGGGGGAATCGTGGGCGATGTTGATTTGGAATCTGTTAAAGACGTAGCCGGATACGTTTCTCCTGTTCCCGGAGGCGTCGGTCCCGTCACTGTCGCAATGCTCCTTAATAATGTATTAATCGTAGCAAAAAATTTAAAATAATATGAACAACGCAATTTTTTTCTTTTTTTATAATTTAGCGCATCAGTCAAACTTATTTGATAACTTAATTATTTTTTTGGCTGTTTATTTTCCTTTTGTAGCAGTTATATTAGCAGGACTTTTTTTGCTGTTTCATCATGAGATTTTGCGAGCAGAGAATCCGTTTCGTGTTTTTTTGGAAAAAAAGAAGGAAATACTAGTTGTATTCTTTTCTAGTTTCTTGGCATATTTTTTAGCTTCAATATTAAAAATTTTATTTCATACAACACGACCATTCTTAGCATTTCCAAACATAAACGCTCTTTTCAGTGAATCCAGTTATGCTTTTCCGTCTGGGCATGCTGCATTTTTCTCTGCTTTAGCTTTTTCAATATTTTTTCTGCATAAAAAAGCTGGCTACGTTTTTATATTTTTTGCTTTATTGATTGGGGTGGCACGTATTGTCGCTGGAGTACATTTCCCGATTGATATTCTTGGTGGTTTTATTCTAGGTGGCACAATTTCTTATTTGGTTGCATATTTTGTGAAAAGTGTATAGAATAGCTTTATATTTATGTGGAAAAAGATTGTTTTAACTATAATAATACTTATTTTAGGAGGGGGAGTAGCCTTTTTTATTTTTAAATCTGAACCTAGATTAAATAAGAATTTTGCTACAGCCAGCTCGTTTTTTAAGAATCATCCTTTTCGTCTCGGCCTTGATCTTTCTGGAGGTAGTCATTTGATATATAAAGCTGATACTTCTGTAGTTCCAGCTGATCAGGTTGGAGATTCAATGAACGCTCTTCGTGATGTGATCGAGCGACGTATAAATCTTTTTGGAGTTTCTGAACCAGTAGTACAAGTACAACACGGTGGTTTTGTTTCTGGTGGAGAAGAACAATTAATCGTTGATCTTCCAGGAGTAACCGACGTTAAACAGGCAGTAGAAATGATCGGGCAGACCCCACTTCTTGAATTTAAAATTGAAGCTCCCAAGGATACTCCTCAAAATGCGACCGTAGATAAAGACGGAAAGGTAAATTTAGATTTAAGTTCTCAGTTTGTCTCTACAGAACTTACTGGACGATATTTGCAGAAAGCAACTTTAGAATTTGATACCAATACTCGCGAACCAAAAGTAAGTTTGCAGTTTAACGATATCGGAACGAAACTTTTTGCTCAAATTACCAAAGACAATATTGGTAAAATGGTAGCAATTTATCTAGACGGTGCTCCTATTTCTACTCCTGTTGTTCGAGAGGAAATCCCCAATGGTCAGGCGGTAATTTCTGGAAACTTTTCTCCCACTGAAGCAAAACAATTAGTCGGCCGACTTAATTCTGGAGCTCTACCCGTGCCCATCACTCTTCTTTCTACCCAAACGATCGGTGCTATTTTGGGAGACAGTGCAGTAAATGCTGGAGTTAAAGCTACTATTGTAGGATTTTTATTAGTGGCTTTATTTTTAATTCTTTTATATCGCTTGCCAGGTTTAATCGCCACTTTTTCTCTTTGCATTTTTATCATAATAATATTAGCTCTTTTTAAACTTTTGCCTGTTACTTTGACTGCTGCTGGTATTGCTGGATTTATTATTTCTATTGGTATAGCAGTGGATGCTAATGTGCTTATCTTTGAGCGTGTTAAGGAAGAATTGCGCTCTGGAAGAAGTATTGCAGATGCAACTTCAGTTGGTTTTTCTAGAGCTTGGTTTTCTATCCGAGATTCAAATATTTCAAGTCTCATCACAGCAATTATTTTGTTTTGGTTTGGTACTTCTTTGATTAAGGGTTTTGCTTTGACACTGGGTATGGGGGTGATGGTGTCGATGTTTAGTGCCATTACAATTAGCAGAATTTTTCTTTCTATGCTTAGTTTTATGGGGGAAGGAAAAGTTGCCAGATTTTTATTTTCGAGTGGACTTTCAAGTGGTGTAGCCAAACAAAAAGAATAAAAAATTATGTTTATAATAAAATACAAAAAAATATTTATCGGTATATCAATGGTTTTGGTTGTTCTTTCTATTTTGTCATTATTTATATTTGGATTGAATATTGGTATTGATTTTAAAGGGGGTGCATTGGTTGAGGTTGTTTATAAAATAGAACGCCCAGCGCAAGATGTTTTAGATAAATCTCTCGCTTCCCTTAGCTTTGGTTCTATTCTCCTCCAGCCGACAGGGGATCTTGGTTATATTGTAAAAACTCGCGATCTAAATGATTCTGAACATACGCTGCTTTTGAAAACACTTTCCCAAGAAGACCAAAATCCTTTGACTGAAATGAGTTTTAATTCCATCGGACCGACGGTGGGTAGAGAGCTTACCAGAAAAGCAGTTTTGGCGATTATTTTAATTTCTTTGGCGATTATTTGTTTTATTGCTTTTGCTTTTAGAAAAGTTTCTAAACCAGTTTCTTCTTGGAAATATGGAATTATTGCTATCGTTTCACTTTTACATGATGTAATTATCCCAGTAGGATTATTTGTTTTACTTTCTCATTATTATGGGGCAGAAGTAGATACTCTTTTTGTGGTAGCAGTTCTTACTATTCTAGGTCTTTCTGTTTCTGACACAATAGTTATTTTTGATAGAATTAGGGAAAACTTAAGAAATCAAGCTAATGTAAATAAAATAAACTTTAGTGAAACTGTGGGTAAGAGCCTTGATCAATCATTTGTTCGTTCTATTTGTACGTCCCTTACAGTTATACTTGTTCTTCTAGCCTTGTTCTTCTTTGGTCCTGTCTCTACGAAGTATTTTGCCCTTATGCTTACTGCTGGAATGTTCTTTGGGACATATTCTTCAATTTTTCTAGCTTCGCCATTGTTAGTTTTGGTAGAAGAATGGCAAAAGAAAAAATAGACCTTTTTGCCCTGTGTGATACAATAAATGTGTGTTTATTATTAGTATAATTTTTTTGAATTTCTTTTTATGAATAATTTTTTTTGGATTTTAATAGGTATTTGTTTTATCGTTATTGTTTGGCTTGTTTTTGCTTATAATAAATTTGTTACTTTGGTAAATCGTTCCAAAGAAGCTTGGGCGGATATTGAAGTACAGTTAAAAAGAAGATACGATCTGATTCCGAACTTGGTAAACACAGTAAAAGGTTATGCTACTCACGAAAGTTCTGCTTTTGAAAATGTTACCAAAGCTCGTTCCGCTGCGATGGGTGCAGGAGGTAATTTAGCAGACAAGGCCGGAGCAGAAAATATGTTGACCGGTGCCTTGAAATCAGTTTTCGCTATCGCGGAAGCTTATCCAGAATTAAAAGCCAATCAAAATTTCTTAGCACTGCAAAATGAACTTTCCGATACAGAAAATAAAATTCAAGCCGCTCGCAGATTTTACAATACAAATGTTCGTGATTTAAACATTTCAATTGAAATTTTTCCTGGTAACATAATTGCAAAAATGTTTAATTTTTCCAAAATGGAGTTCTTCGATCTTGCTGACAATGACGTTGCGCAGAATCCCGTGGAAGTAAAGTTTTAAATGGCAACACTTTATACCGAGCAATCAAAAAATGTTACGAAAACCTGGGCATTAATGGCAGTGTTTTTTGTGGTGGTCATCGGTTTCGGTTGGTTTTTTAGTTATTATTACGGCAATCCAAACATTCTTTACTTTTTTGTGGTCTTTAGTGTTTTGATGAATTTTTTTTCCTATTGGTTTTCAGACAAAATTGTTCTTACTTTAGCAGGCGCGAAGGAAGCAAAAAGGGAAGAATATTTTGATCTATATAATAGCGTGGAGAATCTGGCTATAACCGCTGGATTGCCGATGCCGAAAGTGTATGTAGTACAGGATCTATCGCCGAATGCTTTTGCAACTGGCAGAGATAAAAACCATGCTGTCGTCTGCGCGACTACAGGACTTCTTGCGATTTTAGAAAAGAACGAATTAGAGGGTGTGATAGCGCACGAACTTTCGCATATTGGTAATAAAGATATGTTGCTTTCAACAGTTGTGGTCGTGCTAGTAGGTTTTGTTACTATTGTTGCCGATGTTTTTAGGAGAAATTTATTTTTCGGTGGGGGAAGAGATAGCAAAAATAATGGTGGAATTTTTATGATTGTTGGGATTATCCTATCAATCTTGGCGCCTCTCGCTGCTGTTTTGATTCAGCTCGCTATTTCTAGAAAACGTGAATTTTTAGCGGATGCATCTGGGGCATTGCTCACTCGTTATCCAGATGGACTTGCCAATGCGCTTCGCAAAATTTCGGAGCATAGTCAACCCATGGTTCGTCAGTCTGGCGCCATTGCGCATTTATATATCGCTGATCCAAAAGGCACAAGTGTAAGTAAAAAAATTAGTGGTTTCTTTGTGACCCACCCGCCGGTAGAAGAGAGAATTAAGGCTTTGATTGGGAAATAAGGTTAGAGTATACTGTTATTATATGGACATAAAAGATGTTGAAAATCTAGCAGAGCTTGCAAAGATCGAACTTTCAGAAAATGAAAAAAAAGAAATACTTTCAGATATGAAAGGTATTTTAGCTTATGTGAATGTAATTGAAAAAGTAGAAATGGAAGATACAAAATCAGTTCAGGATTTTTATAATGTTTGGCGAGAAGATGAAACGGGTTCAAGAGAGTTTTCAAAAGAACTAATTACAAAACAATTTCCAGACGCGAAAGATGATTTTCTAAAAGTAAAAAAGATTTTATGATTGATTTAAATACTCTAACCATCACAGAAGCAAGAAAAAAACTTGATGCGAAAGAATTTTCTGCGGTTGATTTAGCCTTGGCTTATTTGGCTGAAATTGAAAAGAAGAACAGTGAGTTAAATGCTTATCTTGAAATTTACGATGATGTTTTAGAGCAAGCAAAAAAGGCGGATGAAAGAATTGCAAAAGGAGAAACATTTCCATTATTAGGAATTCCACTTGCTATCAAAGATGTGATTTTGATTGAAGGCAGAAAAGCTGGCGTAGCATCAAAAATTTTAGAAAATTATACAGCTTCTTATGACGCGACGGCGATAGCTAAATTAAAAAAACAAGGCGCAGTATTTTTAGGGAGAACAAATACAGACGAATTTGCTATGGGTGGTTCCACAGAAAATTCAGCTTTTGGGGTAACAAAAAATCCAAATGATTTATCACGAGTAGCAGGGGGGTCTTCCGGTGGATCGGTCGCTGCAGTAGCCGCTAATCTTGCCTTAGGGGCACTGGGTTCTGACACAGGTGGGTCAGTGCGAGAACCAGCATCTTTTTGTGGAATAGTGGGTATGAAGCCCACTTATGGTAGGGTGTCTAGATATGGTCTTATTGCCATGGGGTCATCACTTGATTGTATTGGAGTTATTGCTAAAAATGTAGAAGATGCGTCGATAATTTTTAATGCGATTTCTGGATACGATGTTTTAGATAGCACTTCGATTGATTTCAATTCATTCAAAGAGGTTTCTTCAGAAAATAAAAATACTTTAACTATCGGTGTGCCTTGGGATTTAGTCAATGGAGATGGTGTTGATCAAAAAGTAAAAGAAAATTTTGAACAAGCTATTGAAAAATTTAAAATTCTTGGATTTAAAATTAAAGATATTTCTTTAAAAAATCTTGATATTGCTTTGGCTATTTATTATATTATTATGCCCGCTGAGGCATCGACCAATCTTTCTCGTTTTGATGGAGTTAGATACGGCCTGCATAAAGATGGCAAAAATTTGTTAGAAGATTATTTATTAACCAAAGGGCAAGGTTTCGGAAAAGAAGTAAGAAGGAGAATTCTTCTTGGAACTTATGTTCTTTCTGCTGGTTATTATGATGCTTATTATGGCAAGGCGCAGATTGCTCGAGAAGGATTAAGAAAAGAATTTACAAAAGCATTTCAAGAAGTGGATATTATTGCTACTCCGACTGTGCCATTTGTTGCATGGAAAATAGGAGAAAAAAGTGATCCGATTTCTGTATATTTAGCGGATATCTTCACAGTTACCGCAAATATCGTTGGTATTCCAGCTATTTCTATACCTTCTGGTGACTCTTTGGTGGAAGGTAAAAAAATGCCGTTGGGAATTCAATTTATGACGTCACATGGGAAAGAAGATTTACTTTTTGAAATTGGTGAAAAATTTGAAAAAGTAAAATAAAAAAGAGTTATGATATAATTTATTTACAAATGGAAACAGTAACCCAAAATAATTTTTTTAACGGTTCATTTCTTGATTCTAATTATTTCAATCCGGAATACTTATTTAATCAAGGTTTTACGTTCGCACATAATTTTTTTACATTTATTACTAGTGACCAAGTAATAAATTTTGGGAAAACAACACTTTTCTTTTTATCAATGTTTTTCATGACAATAATTTGTTATGCGATCGTTCGTATGTTTGAAATTAGAAAAAAAGAACATCAACATTTACATCACGAAATAGCCGAATATGCTCACAACAAAGTTGAATATGAAAAAAGACTACACGAAGAAGTTGGTGGTTCAAAAAACGAACGCTGGGGAAAGACTCTCAATTATCTTTTTTCTCAACATTCTAGTGATTGGAAACTTGCGATTATTGAAGCAGATTCTATGTTGGAAAGTTTAATGGATCAAATGGGATTTAAGGGAGAAAGTTTGGGTGATAAATTAAAATCCGCTAATCAGGAAAATTTTTCTAATCTTACTACTGCTTGGGAAGTTCATACTATTAGAAACAGAATAGCGCATGAAGGTTTGGCGTTTGAGCTTTCACAGCATGAGGCTAAGAGAATAATAGCCCTTTATGAACGAATTTTCCACGAATATGGATATATCTAATTTTTTAGTTTACTTTTTAGATAATTTAGAGTAAAATTAAAAAGTGCCTTAAGAGGCATTTTTTAATGAGTTTTTATATAGCGGGGTAGAGAAGAGGCATCTCCAAAAGGACTAATAGCGCGAATAACCTTCAAGATGTCTGAACTACTTTGTTTGTATAATGTTTATAGCGGGGTAGAGAAGAGGCATCTCGTAAGGCTCATAACCTTAAGACCCACGTTCGATTCGTGGCCCCGCAACATTTCGGCCACGTGACATGGCATATGTCTGTAAGCCGAATTAATGTATAATGTCGGCGTAGCTCAGACGGTTAGAGCGTGGGACTCATAAGCCCAAGGTCGGTGGTTCGATTCCACCCGCCGACACCCCCTATGGTAGAGGAATTGAAAATTTGCGATCGTAGCTCAACTGGTTAGAGCACTCGCCTGTCACGCGAGAGGTTGGCGGTTCAAATCCGCTCGGTCGCGCAAGAGTTGTAGATTTTGGTATAATATTAGATATGAATAAAAAATTTATTGTAGCAATGATAAAGGTTGTTACTCTTTGTGTTATTATTTTTGTGGTTAGTGCTTTTTTTATATATGACGCAAAAATTATTGGCTTAGTGGTTTTTGGTTTAGGATTATTGTGCCTTGGCTCACTTTTGTTTTTTAATATACCAATAAAAAATGTGAAACCAGATATTGTCTTTGGCTTAGTTGACGATGGAGTCCTGGCTGCCTTAATAGTTGTTGGTGGAGAAATGGCTGGATTGTCTGGTGCAATTGCTGGGGGCGTAGTTGGCAATGCTGTCACTGATGGAATTGCTGGGTTTGTCGAAGGTCACATGGCAGAAAGATTAAGAGAAAGTAAAATATCCGAATCAAGAACCATGCTTGGTTCAGCTATTGGCAAAATGGCAGGTTGTCTTTTAGGGGCTGGGGTGGTTTTAATAATTGCAAACCTTATTGATCCAAGATTATAAATTATTTTAATTAATTATTTAAATGAAGAGGAATAAAAAAAACTTTAAAAGAAATATTTCTTATACTACGCGTTCAATTTTTAGGCTTTTTTCCTCTGATAAAACCGAATCTCTTCCTAGGACGATAAAAAATGCGGGTATAAAAGTCGCGTTTATCCACAACGAAAAACGTATTCATACGGGGATGCACACTGGTGCTGCCCAAATTAATCAACTTATGGCTCGTGCACTTGTCGTACTAGGGGTACAAGTTAAAAACTTTTATCCGTTGCATCGGCTTACTGACACTCCGGTACACTTGCGCGGAATTTCAAATATACTTTTCTTTTATTCAATGCTGGAGCACAAAGATAAAATTTTGAAATTCGATATTATTCAGGGAACTACATATACCCCACTTCCGTTTTTAGCTTTTAGCGTGCCGGTTGTTTGTCACTTTGGATCAACCAGTCGTGGTTTTTTAAATTCTGTTCCGGCAACAAAACAACTACCAGAAGAAGAGAAAAAGATTTTTAAAGAATTAACAAAATTAAATATTATTCCCGAACTAGACCTAAAAACATTTCGTCCTATGGAAGATGTGGCGGACATTGAAATAGTTGCTGCTTCCCGTTCTAACACTTGCGTTGTTACATCCGATAAAGTGAAAAATGAACTCATGGAAATGGGAGTTTCTCAAGAAAAAATAGTTCTCATTCACAATGCTATAGAAGATTATTGGTTTGAGCCACAACGAGTTGTGTCGGTACAGTCGCCTCACTTGGTGTTTCTAGGAAGACTAGGAAATGATGTCTTTACTCTAAAACTAAAAGGGTTTGCTCGGCTAGTTAATTTTTATCGTGCTTTTCCTGATATACCAAAAACTACTATTTGCATGACCACAAACAGGAAATTAAAAGATTGGTTGCGTGTTTCTTTTCCGAAGCATTATATGTATACGAATCTGCGCAAAGATCTTATTCCTGGAGCACTTGCCCCCTTATTCGGGAGCATCCTTTTTCTTTCTTCGCGATATGAAGGTTTTTCTCTAAGTTTAGTTGAGGGTATGTCTCAGGGACTTGTCCCAATATCCTTTTCGGTTGGAGTGGCTCCAGAAATAATAAAAAATGGTGAAAATGGTTTTATCGTATTCTCAGAAAAAGAAGCTGAAATGCGCGCCAAGGAGTTGTTGGGGGATGAAGTCAAGCGTCTAAAAATGGCTAATGCAGCTAAGCAGACAGCGATTCAATTTAACAGTATTCGCATTGCTAAAGAATTATTGTCACTTTATCGTAAGATAAAAGAAAAACATAAAAATACGATTCAGGAAAATCATAAACAACATCTTGTTTGAGTAGTTTAGGATAAATAATATCCTCACTAGATTGTAATATATTATGTATATTTATCTTTTCCAGGCGGGTTTGTCTTGAAAATAATTTTGCATAATGCCCCTCATCGGGCCACGTTGAATTAATCTTTCATTCAGGCCGGTCATATCGATAATCCATCCGGCAAAAACAATAGCCAAAATAAAACCAATTATAATGATTAATGGATTTTTTTTGTATGAAAAATCATATTGTCGAACAAGCCATATGCCTATAGTCAAAAACAAAATAGCGAAGATGGTTGTCCACCAAGGGAAATTTGATACCATTTGATCCAATTTAAATTGACCCATTGGCCCATGGATACGCAAGGAAAATCTTACCAATCCCACGAAAAACACTGAAGTTATTATAGAAAAAACAAGGCCAAAGAAAGTCAGAGTAGAGCCGACGACAAAATATATTTTTGGTTTCATTTTTATCTTGCCGAAATGGATTTGGCCCATGATATTTTCTTTTATGTTTTTTAATTCTTTTGGCATATTTTTTTCATTAATTTCTTTGCCCTATTAATGCGGGTTGCGACTGTACCCATTGGGATTCTCAATATATCACTAATTTCTTCGTATGATTTTTCGTCGATATAATACAAGGAGAGAGGTTCAGAATACAGTAGTGGAATATTCTCTAGGCATTTTTCTATTTTTTCTGTTATTTCTTTTTTTTCAAAATCTTTTTCAGTGTCCTCTTCACTTTGGAAATCCCAATCTTCTAGCAGGGGAACCTCCTTTTGGTGTTTTTTGACTGTATTTATTATTTGGTTATGAACGATACGATAAATCCAGCTAGAGAATTTTTTTTCAAGATTAAAACTGTTTAAATTAATAAAAGCTTTTATGAAAGCTTCCTGTACCACATCAACGGCCTTATCCTCGTTTTTAATTAAATTAAAAGCATAGCGTATGAGTTTCTTTTGATACCTATCAATGATAACAGCATATAAGTCCTGGTTAGAGGTTCTTACTCTTTTTATGACTTCTTCGTCTGATAGTTCATGATTTTCTATCATTTTGATATAGTAACAGTCTTTTAAAATTAATACACTAAACCCCGATTTGACTCGGGGGTTGGTGTATTTCCAATATTTATTGGTTTACGCAATTAATTCTTCCTGTTTCTTTCCCCAATATATTTATTGTTTTTTGTCCTTGGCCATTTTTTAGTCCCAAACCAAGTTCTTGTCTAATTTTCTTTGCTCCCTCTAGGTCGCCATTTTCAGCTAATCTATGTGCTTCGGCAAATTTTGTAAAATTATCTTTATTAATAATTTGGGTAACCCTGCCCTGATTTTGCATAAGATTTTTCCAAGCGAGATAATCATTCGTCTCGAAAGCTTTTTCCATGACGACGTGACGTTCTACAGAGTAGTTTGGTCCTTTTACGCTAGGGTCTCCTCTATAAGCGTTTGCAGTGCTTGCTATTGCCCCAGAAACACCTAAAACCAATGCAAGTGTTCCTAATCCTAAAACAACCTTTTTTGTTTTATTCATTTTAATTGATTTATCAATTGTTAATATTAAATCGACCTTGTACTTTTAATACAATTAATATAATATTTTTCTTTCACCAACAGTAAACTTACTTGTTATAGCGAATTTATTCTTGTTTTTGAATATAGATAATTGTATAATTGGTGTATGCAAAAAGCACCTATCCCAAACAATGAAGAGGCAAGAATGGAAGCTCTTCATCGATTAGCGATATTAGATACTGAGCCGGAAGAACGGTTTGATGTTCTTACCAGAGAAGCGGTATTAAAATTAAAAGTTCCCATGTCTATGGTTTCTATTTTGGATTCTGACCGAGAATGGTTTAAGTCTTGCATTGGTTATGATAAAAAAGAAGGAAGCAGAGCTGTTTCCTTTTGTGGGCATGCATTGCTGGCAACTAATATTTTTATCGTTGAGGATACTTTAAAAGACGAACGTTTTAGAGACAACCCGATGGTTGTTGGCGAGCCTTTTATAAGATTTTACGCAGGAGTTGCTCTTTTTGATCATAAAACACGTCAGCCGATAGGTGTTTTTTGTGTTAAAGATACAAAGCCTAGGAAACTTTCTACAGAAGAAATAGGAATTATAATTGACTTGGCAGATAAAGCAGAAAAAGAACTCAATAAATAAATAATTCTTTTTATAAATAATTGGAAATTCTCCCATTTATTTTTTTTGACATATTTTAGTATAGTAGTATAATACTATACTAGATAAGAGTACCCAACAATATCAACCAGGAATATCCACAAAGGAGGGTGACAAGATGACCCACAAAGGGGAGAAGGGCGTTGATTTCAGCATACCCGTGAAGCACGAAGGGCCCTTGCCGTATCCAAATGGGGCGAGGCCGATTTATCCACAATTCGAAGGGTTGAGTCCTCAGAGATTCAATCTTCGAGAAGACGTGGAGCCGTGGTTTTTCCCTGGACAGAACGGGGGTTCCGTACGGGGGTCTGTGATCTGGGAGCACCTGCAGAGTAACAAGAAGGAGCTTAGTTCTCATCTCGGTCTGGTCGATCTCTTGGCCATTCAGGCCAAGCTCAAGATTGTCACTTTCCGAGAGCTTTTTCCTCAACGGGGAATCTACGCGTGGCGCTCGGTTGCGAAGAGGGATGATACCCTTTTCGTTCCCGGTCTCTGTTCTCCAGACGGAACGGTGTCCTTGATGTGGTTTAACATTGTGGCTCATGGGTGGGGTCCGTATAGCCCCGCTCTCCGCTTCAGGGACGGATTGGTAAAGAACTAGAAACACATCGAAGTACGAAGCGGGCAGGTGACTGCCCGCTTTTTTTTTGCAAAATAAGTAAAAATAAACTACTATGTTTAGATATGTTTGCCGTTGTAGCTGTTTTGGTAGGTCGTTTACGAGTTTTTGTTTGCCGTTGTAGCTCAGTTGGTAGAGCACGATATTGGTAATATCGAGGTCATCGGTTCAATCCCGATCAACGGCTCTATGCGTTAAAATATAAACCATTCTGATGATTTGCCATCCTAGCTCAGCTTGCCCCGCCGTGGCGGGGTGAAGTAGAGCACATTAATAAGCCGATATAGTTCAGTGGTAGAACACTACTTTCGTAAAGTAGGAACGTGGGTTCGATTCCCACTCTCGGCTCAAGAAAAATTATGGAGAAAGAAGATATTAAAAAAGAAATAGATAGAATTGAAGCGCTAATGCAGGATTCTGATTTTTGGAATAACAAAAATAAAGCTCAAAAAATTCTAAAAGAACTTGCGGAATTGAAAGAAAAAAAAGAAGGTATGGGTAAATATGACAAAGGTAATGCCATTATTACGATAATCTCCGGCGCCGGAGGGGATGACGCAGAAGATTTTTCCGCAATGCTTTTGTCTATGTATATGAAGTATGCAAATAAAAAGGGTTGGGAGATTTCTTTTATTCATGAACATAAAAATAATCAAGGAGGATATAGAAATGTTTCTTTTGAGATAAAAGGTAAAAATATTTATGGTTTGTTGAAAAATGAATCTGGGGTGCATCGGCTTGTTCGCATTTCTCCTTTTAATGCAAAAAAATTACGACACACATCTTTTTCTTTAGTAGAAGTTTTACCAAAATTTTCTAAACTTGAAGAGAAAGATGTTTTACTTAGACCAGAGGATTTAAAAATAGAATTTGCTCGTTCAGGTGGTCCCGGAGGACAGAATGTGAACAAAAGAGAGACAGCAGTTAGGGTGGTGCACATACCTACCGGTATCGCTGTACATGCTTCTGGAGAACGTTCCCAGGAACAAAACCGCGAGCAAGCAATGGCTATTCTTCGAGCAAAAATTTTCAAAAAAGCGGAAGAAGAAAAAATGTCCATAGAAGAAAGCATTAAATTAACAAAAAATACTGAAATAGAATGGGGGAACCAGATTCGTTCTTATGTCTTGCATCCTTATAAAATGGTAAAAGATCATAGGACAAGTGTTGAAACTTCCAATATTGATGTAGTTTTAGATGGTGACTTAGATCTTTTCATTGAGGCGGAGAAGAATTTATGATAAGATAGACGAAAGATGATTTATTTTAATAATGTTTCAAAAATTTACAAAGATGCAGTAGCCCTTGAAGATGTCACCTTTACGGTTGAAGCAGGAGAGTTTGTTTCTATCGTTGGACATTCTGGCGCCGGCAAGACCACTCTCACAAAAATGATTTTAGCGGAAGAAAATCCTTCCGAAGGCACTGTCTTTTTTGAGTCACTTGATGTAAACAAAATAAAAAACAAAGATTTGACCAAACTTCGCCGTCGCATCGGGGTAGTTTTTCAAGATTATAAATTACTTTCTAATAAAACAGCTTATGAGAACATTGCTTTTGCCATGGAGGCAGTCGGCAAGACTGAAGAAGAGATAGCTAGTGATGTTCCGCATGTTTTAGAACTCGTTGATCTGGGCCACAGGATTTCTCATTTTCCGAATCAAATGTCTGGGGGTGAACAACAACGTCTAGCGATAGCTCGCGCTATCATTAATCAACCCGAACTCATTATTGCCGATGAGCCCACAGGGAATTTAGATCCAGTTAATACGCATGAAATAGTGCAGATTTTAAAAAAAATAAATGATTTTGGTACGACAGTCATTTTAACTACACACAATCGTGGGGTGATAGAATCTGTCGACAAAAGGGTGATTACGATGGAAAATGGAAAAATTACGAGAGATACTAAGCACAATAAATAGATATGATATAATCAAGTTTATGGCGATAACCACATTAAGAAGAATTATAAAAGGGGGATTTTTAAACTTTAAAAGAAATGGACTTGTTTCTTGGGCGGCCGTTCTTGTAGTCACGATTACTCTTTCTGTTATTACTTTAATTATTTTTTTACAAGCAGTTTTACATTTTTCTCTCACTCAAATAAAAGACAAAGTAGATGTGACAATTTATTTTACTACTGATGCTCCAGAAGATAAAATTATGCTTTTAAAAACTTCCTTGGAACAATTACCTGAGGTAGCGCAAGTTTCTTATACTAGCAGAGAGGACGCGTTAAAAATTTTCCGTGATCGCCATTCCAATGATTATCCGACGATTCAAGCTCTTGATGAAATAGGAGATAACCCTCTTGGTGCGTATCTAAATGTCAAAGCAAAAGAAGTTTCTCAATACGAAAATATTGCGAATTTTATGAAGTCTGACAACACTTTGGTTTTAGGCTCTTCTTCTATCATAGATAAAGTAAATTATCATCAAAATAAATTAGTTATAGATCGACTAAACACTATTATCTCTAGCGCGCAAAAACTCGGTTTTCTTATTACATTACTTCTGGTAATTATTTCTATAATTATTACTTTCAACACAATTCGATTAACCATTTTTATATCTAAAGAAGAAATCGGAGTGATGCGTCTTGTGGGTGCTTCAAAGATGCACGTGCGCGGACCTTTCATGATCGAAGGCGCGATTTATGGTATTATCGCAACGATAATTACCATCCTTCTTTTTTTACCAGTGACGGCTTGGCTTGGACGCAATATGACCGATTTTCTTGGGATTAATATGTATGATTATTATATTTCTAATTTTTTCCAAATTTTTATAATGCTTTTCTTGTCAGGCGTAGCCCTGGGTATTGTCTCCAGCTTTCTGGCAGTTAGAAAATACTTAAATAAATAATAAACAAAAAGAGATGGCAGAAAAAGAAACAAAATATATTTTCGTGGTGGGGGGCGTTATTTCTGGAGTAGGAAAGGGTATTACTGTTTCATCTCTTGGACTTATTTTAAAAAATCGTGGGCTCAATGTAACTGCTATAAAAGTTGATCCATATATCAATGTAGATGCTGGCACGATGAATCCCACTGAACATGGAGAAGTTTTTGTACTTTCTGATGGAGATGAGACAGATCAAGATATGGGTAATTATGAAAGATTCCTCAATTTAAATTTGACTCGGATAAATTACATGACGACTGGCCGAGTGTATAAGACTGTTATAGAAAAGGAAAGAAATTTAGAATACAAAGGAAAATGCGTGGAAGTTGTTCCTCATATTCCTCTTGAAGTGATAGAGCGTATAAAAAAAGCTGGTCAAGCAGCTAAAGCTGATGTTGTTATTATTGAAATAGGCGGAACTATCGGAGAATATCAAAATATTTTATTTTTAGAAGCAGCCCGAATGATGAAGATTGAGAATCCCAAAAATGTCATATTCGTGATGGTTTCTTATCTACCCACACCTAGCAAGGTCGGTGAAATGAAAACTAAACCAACTCAACACGCTGTCAGAACACTGAACGCTTCGGGAATTCAACCTGATATATTGATCGCTAGAGGAGAAAACAATCTTGATGAAAAAAGGAAAGAAAAACTTTCTTTGTTTTGTAACATGCCAGCAGATAGAGTAGTCTCTGCTCCAGACGTGGAAAGTATTTATGACATACCACTTAATTTTGAAAAAGAAAAATTATCAGACAAGCTTTGTGGTATTTTAGGTATTACTTGTAAAAAGCCAGATATGACAGCTTGGAATGCTTGGAAGAAATTTGCGCACCATGCGCACAATGAAAAAAATACTGTGAAGATAGCAATGATTGGAAAATATTTTGAAACAGGAGATTTTATTTTATCAGATTCCTACCTTTCGGTAATCGAAGCGATAAAATATTCTAGTTATATTCAAAATAAAAAACCAATTATTTCTTGGCTAAATTCCACTGATTTCGAAAAGAATCCAGCTAAGCTAAAAGAATTAAAAAAATATGATGGAGTTGTTATCCCAGGAGGTTTTGGTTCACGTGGAGTAGAAGGGAATTTGAGTGCTATAAAATTTGTACGGGAAAACAAAATACCATATTTTGGTCTTTGTTATGGTATGCAGATGATCGTGATAGAATATGCGCGAAATATTTTAGGACTCAAAGATGCGAATACTCGAGAAGTTAATCCAAGTTCAAAAAATATTGTGATTGATGTGATGGAATCACAAAAAGAACATTTAAAAAATAATTTATATGGTGGATCTATGCGCCTGGGAGCTTATAAGGCGATTTTGCGTGACGGTACAATCGCTAAAAACAGTTACGGCAAAAAAGAGATTTTTGAGAGACATCGACATCGTTACGAAGTAAATCCATCTTTCATCGCTGATTTAGAAGCAAAGGGTTTGGTTTTTTCCGGTCGTTCGCCGAACGGACATTTGATGGAAATAGCCGAATTACCTAAAAACAAACATCCATTTTTTTTAGGTACTCAGTTCCATCCAGAATTTTTAGCGCATCCGCTTGCTCCTCATCCTCTTTTTACGGCTTTCATTAAAGCTTGTATTGGTAAGAAAAAATAAAATTTAAATACTGTTAATAAACAGCTCAACTTAATATGAATACTCTTTAAGTATTATTTCACTATTTTTGTCTAGATTAGTCTCAAGTAGTGATTTTATTCTGGCATTATCTTGCCAAGAGCAACTATTTTGATTTCCTTTGGGACATATAATTTTAATATAACAGTCTTTTTCTCCATAACTACTTGGCATTTTTTGGCAAAAGTTTATATCTTTTGTTTGCAGCGCCATGTTTAAAAAGCAATAATTTCTAGATATTGGTGGGCAGTAATCAATATTTGAATTTTTGATCGACAACTCAGTCATGCATTGGTTTTTATTAAAGGTTAGTGAGCACAGCGTTGAATTTTTAGTGATTGTTGATACGGTAAATATGATTGGCATATATAGAATCGTGAAAAGAAATACAATCACAAAGATCGGCACTACTTTATTTGTTAGTAATGTTATTTTTGGGAAAAATTTTTCCATTATTGATAGTATGATTCCTCCTCCCGTGGAAAATAGCAAAAACATTGAAAACATAAAAGGTACAAGGACTGTTGCCTCTGTTTCAAACATACCGTCGCCTCCTGCCAAATACCATGTGCAACCCAAAAATATAATGAAGCTAACATAAATAATTATATATGTTAGTATAATTAAACCAATTTTTCGAATTATTGAAGTATTTATTGATTTCAAAATATCTCTTGTTGTAAAAACAGACGGAAATAACATGCACACCATCAATGCTGGCATATGCATAGCCCATATCCATAATATACTTAGCATTTTATTGTGACTATGTCCGCCGAATAAAAATAATATGGATGTAATTATTGCACTTAGCATACAGACCCATATTAATATTTTTGTTGTTTTTGATAACATAATATATTTAATTATACTATACAGATCCTTTGTTTCCAATTATAAATATGTTAATTTAAGTATATTGGGAGATCGTCTAATGGTAGGACACGTCCCTCTGGAGGACGCTATCTTGGTTCGAGTCCAAGTCTCCCAGCCAGCACATGCTAAGTCAAGTGACTGAGGTGCGTCATATTTTACAAGGCTAAAAAATTGCCTGGTTCGAATCCAGGATACGTGACCTGCCTAGGACTCGAACGAGCTAAAAAGACAGAATGGCAAACATAACTACAAACGAAAAACAGCTATTAGAAAAAGTGCTACAAATGGACGGTGGTTATGTATTGAATTTTTCTGATAGAACAATGGGAGAATTTTTTAGAGATGACGTTGGAATTGATATTTATAACAAAAAGTATATGTATGGTAGCGGATCAAAGGCTAACCGCATAAGGGGGTTGTGGCTAAACGCTGAGGATAAGATTGTTGGCAAAAGTTTATTAAAACTTGTAGATTACATAGAGAGTCAAATACTTATAGATAATTTGAGAAAAGACAATTTTTCAAATGATAGGGTGGAGGCTGTTAAAAAAATTGCGGATAAATTATTAAGCGGGAAATTAAATAATGAGAAAAATAAATTGGAAGCTACTCTTAAAGATGGCAAAATTAATATAATTTTGCAAAAAGACATTTTCGATCACGTTCAAAAATTATTTAATAATGGGCACTATTTTAATGCAGTAGAAGAATCCTATAAGATTGTTAGGAAAAAATTAAAAGATATCACGGGGAAAGAAAAAGCTACGGATGCCTTTTGCGAAACAAATTATGAAAAAATCTTTGGGCACAAACCTAAAGACGATGTTGAAAAAGATTTTTTTGAGGGTGTAAAATTTTTACATATGTCCATTCAATTTTTAAGAAATGAAAAAGCCCACACCCCCGCCGGAGACCTTAGTAAAAATTTAGCTATTCATTATATATCTTTAGCAAGCTTGGCTTATGATTTAATTAATAAAAAGTAATATGTCAAAAGAAATTAGTTTAGATAAAACGAAAGATGCAATACGAGAAGTCGTGTGTAATCATTGTGATAATACTACAAACCATTTGGTTTGTAGTTCTGTGGAATTTTCTTGGTGGAATGATGACATACAAGGAATCGATACATATGAAATAATTCGATGCTCGGGGTGTGACAGTATATCATTCCGCATTGGTTCTAGTAACTCCGATGACGTTGATCAGGATCCTGATGGTAACTTAATTCATCCAGAAACCGTAGAAATTTATCCTAGTCGATTAATGGGCCGAACAGCTCTTGAAGAAGTATACTCATTACCTGATAAGGTCCGTTCAATGTATCAGGAAACACATGCTGCTTTGTGCACAAAGCTAAAAATTCTTGCGGGAATTGGAATAAGGGCATTAATTGAGGCTGTCTGCTCAGAAGAAAAGGCTAAAGGAAGGACTCTTGAAAAGAGGATCGATGATTTGGTGATAAAAGAAATTCTTACAAAAAGAAATGCTGATATTTTGCACAAAACTCGTCTTCTTGGGAATAAAGCTGTTCACGAAATAAAAGCACCATCCGACATAGAACTAGATGTAGCTTTTGATATTGTGGAAAATTTGTTAGAAACAGTTTATATAATTCCCAAAAAAGCAGAGCGATTAAAATAATGACAATGCGCAAATTAAGTATTTAGGTGGTATTAATTTACTTTTTTATTCAAGTACTATTTTCTTGTCTTTAAGATAAAGTTTACTCTTCATGCACCCAAGTAGCTCTCTTTTCTCAATTAAAGTTCCTTCTTTTAATAGATATTTGGTGTAATTTCTAACATCTATGTCCAGAGATACTTTTTCCTGTTTATGTCCCAACACGCCAGTTTTAAATCTATTAAATCTAGTTATTTCATTCTCAATTCTCATTCGTATTCCAAATTCATCTAAATTAACTGTATCCATAATTTCTATTAATTCATTTATAAGTCCTTGTTCATTAATATATGGATTTTTGCAATCAATATTTTTTGCTTTCGTGCAGAAGTAGTATACATGACGATTTGTTCCACCGTCTTTGAGCTTTTTGAATTTCTCGTCAGCTGTAATTCCAGACCCACAGTATCCGCACTGCATTAATTTAGTGAAAGCAAACTCCTTACTTTCGGTTTTTGAGATATATTTTTCACTTAATACTACCTGCACTTTTTCAAAAAGTTCTTTATCTATAATCGGTGTATGTTTTCCTGTGTACCATTGCCCGCCTCCAACTGGATATTCAAAATCACCGTAGTAAAACGGATTTCGAAGAATTAGATAGATATTTGCAAGTACGAGTGGTTTTCCCCAATGAGTACTGAAGTTAATTTCTATAAGCCATCTATATATTTTCCTGCCACTCCACTGTTCATACGCAACCTTCTCAAACATCTGCTTAATTACTGGTGCCCGTCTCGGATCGATTCTGCACTGGCATTTTTTATCGACATGTTTTTCATTTAAGTATCCAGTTGGTGCTACTCCTGGTCTCCAACCCATCTCACATCTAGTTCGTAGCCCTCGTTTTACATTTACTGCTTTGTTTTCATTTTCCAACTTGGATTGGGAAATCAGTATCATTAAAAGAAATTTTTCATTAGGATTATTTGTAAATTTTTGTCCGTATGTTTTTATTTCCAATAATAACTTTTGATCCATCAAATCAACTAGCGTTCCTAAGTCTCCAGCATTTCTGCTTAACCTATCTGGTGCCCAAGTTAGAATAGCATTAAATTTTCCGTCTCGAATTTCTTTCAGCATTTCATTATAAATTTGTCTTTGCCCAACTTCTTTTGCTGAGTGTGCTTCTCGTTTAATCTCTACAACGTTAAGATGACCCTGTTCCGCCAGAGTTTGCATTTCTTTTACCTGTGATTCTATTGATAAGGCTTGTCTGTCTTCCGCTTCGGTGCTTTTTCTTGCGTAGAGGCAGTACCGTAGGACCTCTTGTGGCTGTGTGTTTTCCATATATCAAGGAATGACGCAATGGCTCTTAGGAGTCCAGGAGGCATGTGTTGATAACTAAAAGACCATAAAACGGTTGCAATTTCGTGTTGAAAGGTGTAATGATTTAACTATAAATGAAAGAAGTCAACCATAAATCAAGCCTAAGCAAGATTTTTTCTTCTGCAAGAGAAACGAATGAAGTTGAGTTCAAAGAGACTTTCAATTGGGGAAGTAATGATAGGTATGCTAGAAGCATGGCAGCTTTTACAAACAATAAAGGCGGCTATCTAATTTTTGGCGTTACAAATCAACCACGAAAAATTGTTGGATTATCTGGTACAAATTTTGAGAATCTTGATGAAGCGACTATTGCTTCATATCTAAATAATCTTTTTTCTCCTGAAATTCAGTACGAAAAATTTGTTTTTAAAATTCATGGGAAAAAACTAGGAATCATATATACACATCCCGCAGAGGAAAAACCAGTTATTGCGATAAAAAATGATGGAGAAGTTAAGGAAGCAGAAATATATTATCGTTATAATGCTCGTAACGATAAAATCAAATATCCTGAACTTAAAAAATTATTTATTAACGTTCTGGATCAAGAGAGGAAAAGCTGGATGAATCTTTTTGAACGTGTATCAAAAATTGGACCATCGAATTCTGTAATTATGGATATGGTGAATGGTACTATCGAGGGGGAAAATAATTCACTTCTGATTGATAAAAAACTTATAGCTAAATTAAAATTTATAAAAGAAGGTCATTTTTCTGAAAAGGGTAAGACAGCGTTGAAGTTAATAGGCGATGTTAGACCAGTTACAGTTTCTAAATATAAATCGGATACTTCTAAATTTCGCCTAACCGATGACCCATCAGCTTTTGCGGTAAGAGAAGAGGTCATCTTAAAAAATTATCCTCTAGTATACGCAGATTTAATAAAAAAAGTTTCGAATCGCTATTCTAATTTTAAAAACAACAAAGATTTCCATAAATTGAAAAGGAAATTGATGGAAAATAGTAAATATTCCCATGTAAGGTACTTAAATCCAAAGAACAAAAATGGCTCGCGGCAGCATTTTTATAGCGAATCTATAATTAGAGAATTCGATAAACACTATAAGAAAAAGAAAAAGTAACTGTTGGTAACTCGACTACACAAAATTCCTAGTCTAAGCTAAGATGGCAAGACCTCTTGAAAAGGGGTATAATCTTTTTACAAGTAAATAAGAAGTAGCCTAAACCCTTTTGCGGGGCATGGTGAATAAAGTCTTGTACAGCATAAAGAACCCGTCATGGGGTTGCTGTACAAGCCGTACCAGGAAACTGGTATGAGAGACTTCGGTCTCTACCCGTGATGGGCTTTTTGCGTCTTATCACTGGTATTTATTAATAAAACGTAAAAGAAAAATGAAATGGAGGAAACAAAGAAGAAATTTTACAAGCGTTGGTGGTTTTGGGTTATCGTAGTGATTGTATTTTTTATTGTTGTTGGATCAATGGAGGATGCCCCAAAAAATGTTCAACAAGCGGAAACGCAAACTAAGCCCGAGCAAAAAGTCGAAGCAATAAAATTGGCAGCGGAAACATTAAGGCAAGCATATAAATCTAATGAGGTGAACGGCGACAATCTGTATAAGGGGAAATTAGTAGAAATTTCCGGTACAGTAGATACCATTGGTAAAGATGTATTAGATGAGGCATATGTGACTTTTGAAACAAATGAGTCTGTCGCCTTTGATAAAGTGCAATGCATGTTTAATTCAACGGAGGAAAATAGTTTAGCTCAATTGAAAAAAGGACAAGCTCTCAAGGTTCAGGGGACAGTATCTGGGGTGTCCATCGGAAGTGTAATTGTTAGAAACTGTAAAATAATTTAACCCCCTATAAAATACTTATTCTTCTTCAAAAGATTGAAGTCTCTTGTCTGATTCTGCATTGCGCTCCGCTTCTTTTAATTCCTCTTCAATCTTTTCCTGTATTTCTTCAGTTTTCAATTCGGGCATCATCTTTGAGGCCATCAATTTTGCCAGTTCAAGTGTTGAAACATTATTTTCTTCAACACTTGGTCTGTTGGTTACAGTTTCGTATTCATGAATGATTCGATTGACTGAAGCATATTTTGGATGATTGTGTTTTAACCAAAAGATAATAGAAGTTAAATTATCTTCTTGAATTAATCGTATGAGTTTTGATTCTGCTAAATCATTAATGAAGAACCTGCCCGCTTCAATAGCACGATCCGCCGCCCTGGCAAAAATAAGGTCATGTTTTCGCCAATCATAATATGTTGAACGACCAATGCCTGTGCGTTCGCAAGCAAATTGCACTATGGGTGTTTTGCGAAGTTGCGATACAAGTGCCTTCTTCTGTTTTTCCGTCTCGTCTTCCAATTTTTTCAGTCGTTTTTCTTCTTTAGTAAGTCGTTTATATTTTTGAGGAGAAATCAAAGAATCAACATAAGCCAATTCTTTCTTAAATTTCTCATTTTCAATTTCTCGAAGCTTTTCTGCCCTCTCCTCCTTTTTTCGTTTTTCAGTAGCAAGATACCTTGAGGTTTCTCTTTCTCTCCAGTTCATATAGCTAAATATTAGAGCTGTTAATCAATCTTCTTTGCAGCCTTTCCAGTGTGTTGCTCCCAGCGTTTGATTATCACTTCAACGTAAACTGGAGATTTTTCCATCAGTCGGCATTTTCGACCCAGTTTAAGGCAAGCAATTAAAGTTGACCCACTACCTCCAAACGGTTCAATCACTAAGTCACCACGCTTGGTAAGAACTTTTATATAGGGGATGAGAAGGGGCAGAGGTTTGGTGCCAAAGATAATATCTTGGCCAGACGATTTCTTGTCCGCAGCGATATGTTCAATGAAATCAGTTGGACAATATTTTTTTCCTCTACCATAACTCTCCCAGGTAGGACTACCAGAAGTGGCAAATAGGGCATTTTCATATTCGTTCTCAAACAATGGTTCTGTTTCAGGATCCAAATTAAGTTCAATCTCACCGCCAGTTCCAACCAAAGCAATATCATGCTTGTTAAAGAATTTATACTTCGCAGAGAAACCTTGCATCCTATTCGGCACATGCCAAATGATTGTATTTCTATATTTCCAATACTTTTCCAGAGCGTTCCAAATAGTTCTTAGGTTTTTAGGATTTTCGAAGACAATAATGGAGAAGTTGGGTTTTTGTACTTTGGCAACATTGGCCATCCAAAGGTCGGTAAAATTTTCAGGCAGAGATTCGGTTTCAAGATATCTTCGATTCTTCTTTGCGCCAAAACCGACAGTCACGCCATCTTTCTCTTTGGTTTTTCCTTTAAGGTAGTTTAACAAGTACGGGGGATCAGTGAAACAAAGGTCTGCTTTTTCTCCATCCATTAGCTTAAGCATGTCCGACTCGATACAGCTGTCGCCACACATTACGATCGATCCATCAATTTCATAACAATCTCCTTTTTGCACTTTAACTTCTGTAATGTTCAATTTATCCAGCTCGCGTTTTAAATCAAACTGTTCTGGGGTTGGGTCAATGTCAAAGATAGAGTCAATGTCTTCCGTAGTGAATCCTACATCAACCAGAAATTCTTCTTCAAAACTTTTAAGTAAATCAAAATTAAACTCACCCAGATTTTTGTTAAGACGAATGTTTAGCTCTTTTTCCTTTTTTAGGTCAGGAATGTTAACGTATACCACCGGCATTTCTTTATAACCTAACTCCATTGCGATTTCCAATCTGAAGTGCCCGCCGATAAGGATATTTTCACGTCCAGGAGCATTGTTAGCCAATAGAGGATCTACACAACCAAAACGAGTTATACTTTCTTTAAGTGCTTCTGCTTGTTCCTTGTTCCATTTACGAGGATTGTACTCGGACTTTATAAGTTCACCAATCGGGACGTAGACGATTTTTAAATTTTGCATAATAAAAAAATTAAATTATTAATTCAATTTAGGTGTCCGCTTAGGTGTCCTGTTTAGGTGAAAATAAAAAAGTCCCGATGTTGAGCAGAGATCCTTGATCGACCGATCCTACTCATAACCATTTAAGGGGACAGTTAAATTTCTCTATTTAAGTATAAGGGTATTATATAACTACCAAAATTATTAATGCAAATGTCTGTTTTATTTTTTTATGTAAGCACTGTAAATAATGTAAAAAGCATACCCAAAAATAGCTTTATAATAACCGCGTTTAAAAAATTCTTTGTAAATTATTAGCCTAAAAGTTATCCACAGTTGTTGACAAATTTTTGCCTTTGATGATATACTTACCGAGTGGTAAGTAATATGAACAATTAACCTAATAATATGACAACAATCGCAAAGCAACCAGGAGACATTGTAGAAGATACTAAAAAATACATTATTAACACGGCTCGTCGGTTTTTCTCTGAATATAGCTATTTGGGTGTTTCGATGAACGATATTGCCAAAAAGCTTAATATCACCAAAGCGGCACTTTATTATCATTTCACCGGCAAGGCAGAAATCTATGAGAATGTACTTGATGATGTTTTTAACGATTTAAGTTTAGCTATTACTCAATCGTTAGATGAGTCTACTATTGATAAAAAACTGCATAAATTAGTAAAAAACTATTTGGATTTTGGTTTTAAAGAAAAAAATCTTATTAAGGCCGTAATGCTGAAACTATCACCATCTGACTCAAAAATAACAAAGCATATTGCTCAATTAAGAGAGGGGGTTGCCAGCATGATAGAGCCAGTGATTAAGGAGGCATTTGTGAATAAAAAATTAAGTAAAAAAATTGATAGTCAAATATTAACATCTCTGCTTACCAGCATGATGGATGGTTTGCTTTTAGAATATTCATTTCTTAATAAAAAAATAAATTCAGCAAAAATAGCAGATCAAATTATTGCTGTTTTATTTTAAAGGTCGAGGGTCTGTCCACCTTAAAGGTCTTATAAGTTAATTAAAAAAATATGTCAACAAATTTCTTAACAAATATCGATTGGTCAAGTCCAACAACCATTTGGATCGGAGTAGGGATAGTCGCTGTTGTCGCGGTTGTGGGTTATCTAATCTGGGCTTGGGTAGAAAAAAAGGGACCATTCGGGCAATAAGAATATTTAGGGCACTTAATTTTTTTAATTGAGTGTCCAGTAATATTATTATTTTAAAAAACATTTTATGCATAAAAAATATAAACCAATAAAATTTCCAGAAGATGAGTCGGCACATGATTATATAGTTGAATGGTGGTATTTTAATGGTCACCTGAAAGACAAACAGGGCAACGAATACTCTTTTATGGATTGTCTTTTCAGGGTTGATGTTAAAAAGGTAAAAATCCCATTTTTAAGCAAGATACCGTTTAAAACATCCTATTTTTCCCACTCTCTTCTTTCAGACCTCAAAAATATAAACTTTGAACACAGAATAACCCCCCTTTCGCTTGTCTCCGACGATAGTTTTTCTAAATCTTTGCTTTATATAAATTACATTAACCCAACCGTTAAAAATAGTTATACAAACTGTGTTATTGAAAAAAAAGATGAATCAACCTATCAGTTAAAAAATGAAGATATTGATTTGAAATTAATTTCAACGAAAAAACCATTGCTGGAGGGCGGCAATGGATTTCTCGATTTACATTCTAAAACTACTTATTACTATTCTTTAACCAATTTAAAAACGGAGGGTAGAATTAAAGTAAAGAACAAATGGATAGACGTTACGGGTAAGTCTTGGATGGATCATCAGTGGGCAGATACTGCTTATTCGTTGGACAAATGGGATTGGTTTTCTATCCAATTGGATAATGATACAGAGATAGTTTGTTGTGTGTACGATGATGGAAAAGTAAAAACCTGCTTTGCTGATATTTCTTACGCAGACGGTAGCCAAGAAAACTATAAAGAAATTGAAGTTATTCCTTTGGAAAAGCACTGGGTAAGTACAAAAAGTAAAGCAATTTACCCACTAGCGTGGAAAATTAAAATACCGGCAAAAAATATAAATTTAAATCTAACAACAAAAATCGATAATCAAGAGATGTTATTTGGTTCAATTAATTATTGGGAAGGACCACTTCAGGTTGATGGTATTTTTGACGGGAAAAAAGCAAGGGGTGTTGGTTTTATGGAATTAGTTGGTTATCCATCGCAATATACAAACGTAAAATATATCAACGATGAAATAAGTAAGACTGTACGTCAATTTGCACTAATCGCAAAAAACAAAGCTTCCAACCTAACAAAGAATTTTAAAAGGAAGATACTAGGATAGAATTGCAATATGCAAAAATTAAAACGACCCAAAATCGGTTTAGCTTTAGGGAGTGGTGGCTCAAGAGGACTAGCCCATCTTGGTGTTATTAAGGTGTTAGAAGAGAATAATATACCGATTGATTATATTGCTGGTACAAGCATCGGTGCTATGGCTGGTGGGTTTTATTCAATTGGATTAAATATAAAGAAAATAGAAGAAATAGCCCTGGAAACTGATTGGCACAGAATGTTTTCTCTAATTGATCCACAATTAAAACAAGGATTAGTTGGCGGAGAGAAAGTAAAAACTTTTATCGAAAAACATATTAATGGAAAAAAATTTGAAGATTGTAAAATTCCTTTTGTGGCAGTTGCTACAGATATAAAAACAGGTGAAGTTGTAATCTTGGATAAGGGAAAAATGGCTCAAGCCATTAGGGCAAGTATTTCTATTCCTATAGTTTTCAAGCCAGTAGAAATAGAGGGCAAGATGTTAGCTGATGGTGGATTATCTATGCCTGTTCCAGTAGAGATTGTTAGAAAAATGGGAGCCGATATAGTTGTTGCTGTTAACCTGGACAATCATTATCAGGATGAAAAGTGGAAACCGGGATGGTATGGCATTGCCAATAATTCATTGAACATTCTTCGTCACCACCTGGCACTTTCAAATGTGACAAGCGCTGATGTGGTTATTGATATAGACGTCGGCAAAAACTATTGGTATCAATTTGTTAACGGTCAAGATAAGATTTTAACGGGGGAAAAGGCGGCTAAAGAAATATTGCCAATGCTGCAAAAAATAATAAAACAGAAGAGCAAAAATAAAGAATTCTTAAGTTAACCCCCCAACATCTCTTTTTATAGTGTCTATCGTGTCTATTCAGACCTGACCGAGACGCCTCAATTTGATATACTAAAACCATTCAAAGAACCCTTACAAGGTTTCGCAAGGAAAGGTTCCAGACCGAGGTGTTCAGCACCACAAATTGATGAAAAGAGTTCGGATTTTGTTTGGAAGACACAACAAAAATTAATGTTATAATAAACCTATGAAAAAACCATTTTTAAATGCATTAGCAGCAGCTCTTTATATCGTTGTCATAGTTTTTGTCACTCAATTTGTGGGTTCTGTTTTAAAGGATCAGAACGATACTATCATTATCCCGATGACGATGTTAAGTCTATTCGTACTGTCAGCTGCGGTTATGGGATTTTTATTTTTAGCTGAACCTTTACAATTGCTCATAGAAAATCGAAAACAAGAAGCTGTCTCTTTCTTTGTTAAAGTTGCGGGAATTTTTTCTTGTTTTGTTCTCATTTTTGTAATTTTACTTTTCTTTGTTTAAGATGGAATTAAAAACGCAAAATCATCCGGAGAAATCGTTGGAAACCGAAGCGGTAATTGTTTTTAATGAACTTTTAAAAAATCCTGCAATAGTTGAAGCTTTGAATTTGTTAGATTCCTTACCTAAGAATCTTAAATATCACGATAAAGGGCATACCTTGGATGTTATGAAAGAGACGATTTTATTCGCCTTGGCTGACGAACTAGATAGAAAAACCATAGAACTGCAAACAATCGCTGCTGCTTGGCACGATGTTGGTTATTTAAAAGAATACAATAACAATGAACCAATAGCAGTAGAAATGTTCCAAAAAAGTAAAGCTTTTCAGACTTTATCCACAGAAGAAAAAGCAGAAATTATCGCAAATATTTTAGATACACAAATAATAATGAAAGATGATAAGTTATTTCTTTTAAAACAAAGAAGTAAATTAGGATATATTTTAGACGGAGATGTGAGTAGCTTTGGCAGAGAAGATTTTTTTGAAAAAAGAATGGAAATCGCCGAAGAATTGGGTCTAGATTTATCAAACGTTGAAATAAAGAAAAAATTTTATGCTTCCGGCATAAATTTATTAAGGAACCATGAATGGAAGACAGAATCAGCAAAGAAATTAAGACAAGCGCAGAAAGAAATCAATCTGAGAAAACTTGAAGAGGAGTATGCTAAGTTATTAAAATAAAGAATTTACTCTTTATTGCAATAATGTGTTTTTTACTCTATACTCACTTAAATGGCTAAAAAATTCTGGATTTTTTTAATAATTGCAATATCTTTTTTTATTGTTCTTTTCGCCTTTCCAGAACTTTTTGGTGGTGCGGTATCTTATAGCAAAAGTGCTCAAAGCATAGATGCTATCCAAAATCAAAATAAAGTAATCGTGCCTGTTGTCCCGCCCCTTGATCTCGTGGCTTATGATAAAAAATTAAATGAAATGGCGAATAATCCCATTCCCAAAGTTATTACTCCTCAAAAAGACAAAGATGGAAATGAGATTCCTGCTCCAGTTGTTCCTCCGAAACCCACTCTTTGGCCTGTGAAAACTGTTTATCCGAATGCTGGAGCGATTTTGCCTTTCAATCGCATCATCGCTTATTATGGAAATTTATATTCGACTAAAATGGGTGTGCTCGGAGAATATCCAGAAGCTATAATGTTGGCAAAATTAAAAGAAGAAGTAAAAAAATGGGAAGAAGCTGACCCTGGAACTCCTGTAATTCCAGCGCTTCACTATATTGCTGTTGTAGCACAAGCAGGTGCTGGTCAAGATGGTAAATATAGGGCTCGTATGCCTGATATTGAGATAGATAAAGTTTTAGCAATGGCGGCAAAGATTAATGCTATTGTTTTTCTCGATATTCAGGTCGGTTTTTCTACCATAGAGGCAGAAGTTCCATTATTGGAAAAATATTTGAAGATGCCCCAAGTGCATTTGGCTCTTGATCCAGAATTTTCTATGAAGGGAACCATTCGACCCGGAAAGGTCGTGGGTACCCTAGATGCATCAGATATAAATTTCGCCTCAAATTATTTAGCTAGTCTTGTGAAAAAGAACAATCTTACTCCCAAAATTCTTATGGTTCATCGTTATACTCAAAAAATGGTTACTAATTATAAACAGATCAAGACATTGCCAGAAGTGCAAATTGTGATGGATATGGATGGCTGGGGAGGACAAGCAAAAAAGATAAATACCTATCAGCAGTTTATTTACAAAGAACCTGTGCAATTTACTGGTTTTAAATTATTTTATAAAAATGATATTTGGGAAAAGGGTACAGTATTAATGTCACCCAGTACTCTTTTAAAATTAAACCCACGACCGGTTTATATACAATTTCAATAGAATTTAATATAATATGAATATGAAAGGGCTAGACAAAAAACCACAGCAAACGACGAAGCTTCCTTTAGAAAGAAGGCCTTTTGAAGAATATTCAGGCGACGAAAGAATGACGCTAGCGATGGGTATTAGAACAAAAAAGTTAGATGACCTTAGTAACGAAGAAAAGGAATACAAGAAATGGCTAGAATCTTCTGAGGTAAATGGTAACGATAGTCAGCCAAACTATTATCACGAATAACATGGATTCTATTAAAGAAAAAAAAGCGTGGCGGGAAGTAAAATATAGTGAAAAATTTTCCAATGCTTTCAGAGGAATGTATGTTGCTTGGAAGGCGACGAGACATGCCTTTATACACCTTCTGGCAACCTTGATTGTGATAATTTTTGGATTTTATTTCAAAGTTTCCAGTTTTGAATGGATTGCTTTGATTTTTGCTATTGGTTTTGTATTGGTTTCAGAAGTTTTCAATACCGCGATAGAAATAGACATAGATTTAACTTCTCCAGAATATCATCCTTTTGCTAGGGATACGAAAGACGTAGCCGCCGCCGCGGTGCTTTTGTCTGTATTCGTTGCAGTCATTGTGGGGTTTATTGTTTTCTTGCCTAAAATTTTTTAAATTGATAGAATTTAACTATGAATAACAATGTAAAAATCTTTATTTTAATAATTGGTCTTTTAGTTTTGGGAACCGTGGGGACAGTATTGCTTCGACTAAATAGTACTCCTCCGGGACCAGGTAAATATGATGAATTTGCCACTTGTTTGAAAGATAAAGGAGCAGTTTTTTATGGAGCATTTTGGTGCGTGCATTGCCAAGCTCAGAAAAAACTTTTCGGTTCTTCCCAGAAATTATTACCTTATGTTGAATGTTCTACCGCAGACGGACAAGGTCAGACACAGATTTGTACAGATAAAAAAATAACTGGTTATCCGACCTGGACTCTTGCAGATGGGACACAGATTCCAAATGAAAACACCGCTGGAGTTACCCTCGAAACCTTAGCCGCCAAAACTTCTTGTGTATTACCTCAATAATTATATATGGATATAGAAGCTGTACATTACTTAAATATTTTCCTTGGATCAGGTGCGATTATTTTGCAAATATTTTCGGTAGTTGCGCTTTTCTTGCTTTTTTTTAGATTTAAAGAAAATAGAGAAAATTTTTATCTAGATTTTATTAATAAACATTTTTTGCCGATTAGTTTTCTTATTTCTTTATCTGCTTCAGTTTTTCCCTTAGTCTATTCTGAAATTATTAATTTCCCTCCTTGTGTATTGTGTTGGTGGCAGAGGGTTTTTATGTTTCCTTTGGTTCTGATGTTCGGTGTCGCTCTCTGGGACAAGGACAGAAAAGTCATCCGATATGCTCTTCCTTTACTTTGTGCTGGTTTTCTCATTTCCGTTTACCAGAACTTTTTTTATTATTTTGGAGGAAATTCGAATTTACCATGTGATGCTTCGGGTGTATCTTGTTATCAGCGTTTAGTCTCTGAATTTGGTGGATATATATCGATTCCGATGTTAGCGCTTACCGCTTTTGGTGCCCTGTTGGCCCTTCTCGCTGTTGCACATTTTTATAAAAAAGAAATATGATATAATAATAGTCGGTCATATTTATTAAATAAATTTTTAAAAATTATATGGGAAAAGGAAATAATTCGTATAGAAGAGATGTTAAGAAGCCTAAAAAAGCAAAGAAAAAATAAAGAATTCACAATATGCGAAAAATAAAAAATATAATTAGTTTTTTGTTAGTCAGTGGAGTGCTTTTGATGAACACTTCTTTTGCCTATGCTACCACTACTTGGACTCAAACAGATTGGGTAGGTGGTTCTGGCCAGGCGACTTGGTCTGATGCGACTATGTATAATACTGCGGGAGGGGATGGGGTTAAATATGGTTTAACTGCTGGCCAAGTATCTATGAATCAACTAGCCAATCTTGTCCAAGGCCAGACGAGTATGACAGCAGCAGTCTCCTCATACGCGACTACTGTCAGTGCTCCTTCTCAATACAGCTTAACTGGTTCTTCAAATGGCAATCCTGCTGTGGTGGTCGGGGGTAAATTAGTTCTTCCAGATTATTCTAATCATCGAGTTTTGATTTGGAACACCGTTCCGACCTCAAGTGGTGTTGCGGCCGATGTGGTAATCGGTCAACCCAACATGACATCCATTACTGCTAATAACGGTGGCATAGGAGCGAATACACTTAACTATCCTACATCTGTGACTGCTGTTGGTTCAAAATTAATTATTGCGGATGGGGGGAATCGTCGTGTTTTAATCTACAACACTGTCCCTACTTCTAATAATGCTTCAGCAGACGTAGTGGTTGGTCAACCAGATATGACAAGTAATCTTTCCAACCAAGGTGGATCTGTAGCAGCTAATACTTTGGCAAATTATCCGACTATTGGAACCGATGGAACTAAACTTTTTATAGCGGATAGGTTTAGTAATCGTGTTCTTATTTATGATACCGTTCCGACCTCTAACAATGCTTCAGCCGATTGGGTGGTTGGTCAACCCGATATGATATCGAGCACCGCTAATAACGGTGGCATAGGGGCGAATACACTTTCTTTCCCCCTCAGTGTTTCTTCCAATGGCACCAAGCTTTTTATTGGTGATGGTACTAATATTCGTGTCCTTATATACGACACTATTCCTGCGAGTAACGGTGCCTCAGCCGATTGGGTGGTGGGTCAACCAGATATGGTCTCTAGCACATCAGACAATGGTGGGAGGGGAGCGAATACTATTGCTAGTGCTTATAGTGTTTTTTCTTACGGTACGAAACTTTTTGTGGCTGATGCAGTCAACAATCGAGTTCTTGTTTGGAACACTATTCCAACATCCAATTTTGCTTCTGCCGATGTGGTAATCGGTCAAGCAGCATTCGACACCGCTGTTAGTAATTATGGAGGGATTGGGGCTAGTTCCTTAGCTAGTCCATATGGTGGTGTTTATTCTGACGGAACAAAGCTTTTTATCCATGACAGTACTAATAAGCGTGTATTAATTTTTAACACTATTCCAACCTCCAACAATGCCTCAGCGGATGTAGTAGTCGGACAACAAAGTTTTACTGCAACAGATGGTGGTTATACTTATTATTCTTATACTGCTAGCACATTATTAAGTACAAACTCAGCTATTACAGTTAATGGTAAACTTATTGTGTCGGATTCAGGTAGTCATCGTGTTTTAATTTGGAATACCATTCCAACCTCAAATTATGCTGCAGCCGATGTAGTAATCGGTCAAGCTGATTTTACTAGTTTTACTGCTAACCAAGGTGGAACGGTTGCGGCAAACACCTTGAATGCTCCTGGTGTTTTATTTTCAGACGGCACGAAGCTTTTCGTGACTGATAATTCCAACAATCGTGTTCTCATCTATAATACTATTCCCACATCTAATAATGCTTCTGCCGACGTGGTTGTAGGCCAACCCAATATGACATCCAGCACTGCCAACAACGGTGGCATAGGAGCGAATACGCTCAGTGGCCCTCGTGGAGTATATTCTGATGGCACAAAATTATTTATTTCTGAAAGGACCAACAATCGTGTTCTTATTTTTAATACTATTCCTACCTCTAATGGCGCTTCGGCGGATGTAGTGGTTGGTCAACCCAATATGACATCCAGCACCACTAATAATGGAGGTGTCGCGGCTAATCGTTTAGGTTTTAGTAGCTCTTTTGCAAACGCTAATGGACAAATCGTTACAGTTGGCACAAAACTGATCATCGCTGATCCAGGGAATAGTCGCGTATTAATTTTCAATACTATTCCAACTGCTAACAGCACTTCAGCGGATGTGGTACTCGGTCAGTCGTTGTTTACTACCAGTACTACAAACAATGGAGGGATAGGTGCCAGTTCTATGCAGAGGCCATCTTCTGTTTATTCCGACGGCACAAAACTTTTCGTGGTGGATAGAACAAATAATAGAGTTTTGATTTTTAATACCATTCCTACGGTTAATTTTACAGCTGCGGATGCAGTTATCGGTCAGCCCAATTTTACTTCCAGCACAGCTAACAACGGAGGCATCGGAGCGGGTACTTTAAGCACTCCTTTTTCTATTTTTTCTGACGGTACTCGTCTTCTTACTGCTGAAACCGGAAACCACCGTATTCTTATTTACTCCGGTGCCCACTCCAGCACCCTCACTTCCTCTGCCTACGACTCCGGAGATCCCAACACTTTCTGGGGTCCATTAACATATAACGCCACCACTCCAGCCAACACTTCAGTATCCTTCGAAGTCTCCACCGACGGAGGCACTACCTGGCAAACAG